>NZ_JAGYHC010000001.1:2687571-3359464 GCF_019837165.1 Virgibacillus sp. NKC19-3 | reverse complement strand
TTCTAGCTATTGGCAATCCGATTCTTATGGGTCATTCGATGGGTGCCTTTATTTCGGCCATATTTGCCAGCAAAATGGATTCTGTAAAAGGTGTTATCTTACTGGATGGTGCTGCGAAGATGTCAGAACGTCAACGGGATATCGTTAAACCGTCCCTTGAAAGATTGAGCAAGCTATACGTGTCAAAAGAACAGTACGTGGGAGAAATCAAAGACATTTATTTAAATCTAGGAATCACTTGGAGTGAACCCTTAAAAAATGCCGTTGAATATGAAGTGGAACAGGTAGGAAACCACTGGGAAAACAAATCGAACCAAGCGGCAATTAACGCTGATTTTGAAAGCTTTTATACGTTTAATCCTGAACAGGTCTGTTCTCAAATATACTGCCCAATGTTGCTTGTCTATGCAGAAGGCAATATTGGATCGATGTCACCGCTGTTTTACTTGAAAGATTACAATGAAACCAGGAAGTATACGAAACAGTTGGAAACGGTTATTTCTGATTGCAATCATTATACAATGGTCTCTGAAAAACGAGATTACATTAATAGGGAAATAGACTCGTTTCTAAAAAGGCGGGTGAGCTAATGAGCGATGGTTTGGCTTATTTTAAACAAGTCTATGATCAGGTGCCGGGATGGGTGCAGAAAATGCACGATTATAGCCCAGAAGTGCTTGATTATTATACGGATATACGCGGGAAGATTATGCAAGATGGCCCGGTCTTATCCCGGAAAGAAAAGGATGCTTTAATTGGCAGTATAAATGCTGCCCGATTGTACCCACGCAGCATGGTTTACCATACCAAGGGTGCAATAGAACATGGTCTAAGCTTGCCAGAGCTAGTGGAATATTTCTTGACAGCCTATTGGTATAAAGGAATAAAAGCATTAAGCGTGGGAATAGAAGCTATTGCGTACGCGTTGGAACTAAAAGGTGTAAAGGTTGATTTTCCAGATCAAAAGCCACAAAGAATTGAGAGCATTTTCCAAGTCATCCTAGATTGGCTTCAGGATGAGGATACCAGTTTTATAGAAAGTGTGTCTGAAGCTGTGAAATCAAATGATAAGCGACAAATTCAGGAAATGATTCTCGATTACGGCCATGTTTCAGATAAGCTAAAGTACCTGAATATGGTTGGAAACTATATTGTTGATTTAAGAGGAGAAGCAGCCTTGCCATGGATTGAAAAGGCACGCAAAATCGGTGTTAAAGAAGAAGAACTAGCTAATCTCGGCTATATTTGCATTTTGACAGCGGGGATACCGACATGGTTCGAAATCAGTGAAGCATTGTAACAGAAAAAAATGATAAATGTAACGGGGGGAGAACTCATGATAAAAGTAAAACAAGACGTCCAAGAAGTATTATCCTGTGTCAAATCTGGAGATACTGTCCTGGTCGGGGGCTTTGGGTTGATTGGAGCACCACTTACGTTAATAGATGGGCTCACCAAAAAGGATGTGTCCGACCTGACAATTGTCAGTAATAACCTTGGTGAGCCCGGAAAGGGACTTGGAATCCTATTAAATCAGAATAAGATTAAAAGGGGTATCGGGTCTTATTTTACAAGTAACCGTGATGTGGGCAATAAATACCAAAAAGGCGAAATCGAACTGGAATTAAAGCCCCAAGGCACAATGGCTGAGTCGTTGCGTGCAGGTGGCGCTGGCTTGGGTGGTTATTATACAACAACAGCTGTTGGCACAGATTTGGCAAAAGGCAAAGAAGAACGCGAAATTGATGGCACCCGGTACGTGTTTGAAAAACCGATCCGGGGGACGTGGCTTTGGTACGCGCACATAAGGTAGATACATTGGGTAATGTCGTTTATTACAAAACCGCACGCAACTTTAATCCACTTATGGCTTCCGCAGCAAAAACAGTTATTGTGGAGGCGGACGAGATTGTGGAACCAGGGGAATTAGATCCAGAAGCCGTTATTACCCCACATTTATATGTTGATATGATTATTAATGCGCAGCAAATCCTTACAAAGGATGGTGTGGTAACAAAATGACAGCTAACTTAGATAAAAAGGAAATGCAGCATATGATTGCTAAGCGGGTTGCAAAAGAATTGGAAGGTCCATTGATTGTGAATTTGGGAATTGGTATCCCGACTCTAATACCGGAATATTTGGATGATAATGAGATTCATCTTCATACGGAAAATGGTTTACTTGGAGTTACAGATGTGAAGACAGAAAATATTAATCCTAATCTAGTGAATGCAGGAAAACTGCCAGTCGGCGAAGCTGTTGGGGCATCCTTTTTTAATAGTTCCGATTCGTTTGCAATGATTCGTGGCGGTCATGTGGATGTAGCCATTTTAGGTGCGCTACAGGTGAATCAACAAGGTGTTATTGCCAATTGGGCCATCCCCGGTAAAAATATTATTGGTGTTGGAGGCGCAATGGATTTACTTGTTGGTGCTAAAAATGTGTTTGTAACAATGAGCCATACATCAAAGGACGGCTCCAGTAAAATTTTGAAAGAATGCACCTACCCAATCACGTCAACCCGGAGTGTTAGTATGATTATAACAGATTTGGCGGTATTTGAGGTAATTGATAAGAAACTGAAACTGATTGAAATCATGCCTGGATCAAGTATTGAGGAAATTCAGGAAAAGACAGATGCGGAATTTGAGGACAACACAAATTAATTAACGTTATACAAGAAAATAGGGGATGATAATTTGAAACAAGCAGTAATAGTTGATTCCATCCGTACTCCCATTGGGAAGCTTGGAGGGACACTGGTGAATGAAACAGCGGACTATCTCGCATCACATGTTATTGAAGCACTCACCGAACGGGTGAATTTAGATAAAGGCTCTGTGGATGAAGTGATTTTAGGACAGGCAAAACAGAGTTCTGATGCTTCAAATGTTGCCCGCGTAGCAATGTTGCGTGCAGGAATCCCTACAAAAGTTCCAGGATATACACTGCATAGACAATGTGGCTCTGGCCTCCAATCAATCAACTCAGCAGCACAGCAAATTCAGCTCGGGCTAAGTGATATTATCATTGCTGGTGGAACTGAGTCTTTGAGCACGGCGCCTTATTATGTAAGCGGCGTACGTTTTGGAGTGAAATCAGGAGATGTCTCAATGAGGGATCCTAATACTGCAAGTCAGCCAGGTTCTCAACCAAAAGAAGATTATGGGGACTTGAATATGGGATTAACTGCAGAAAACGTAGCTGAAAAATATAATATTTCAAGACAAGAACAGGATGAATTTGCTTTACGAAGTCAGCAAAATGTCAAAAATGCCATAGAAAATAGTTATTTTGAAAATGAGATTTCCCCTTACTCCGTAAAAACAAGAAAAGGCAAAATTGAGTTTAAGGTGGATGAACATCCAAGAGAAACAACTATTGAAAAGCTGACTAAATTAAACTCTGTATTTAAAAAAGATGGCACTGTAACTGCTGGTAATGCAAGTGGTCGAAACGATGGCGCATCTGCCTTACTTGTTATGTCAGAAGATGAGGCTGTGAATTCTGGGTACCGACCTAAAGCTCGAATTCTAGCACAAGCATCTGCAGGGGTGGATCCCAAACTGATGGGAATGGGTCCTGTCTGTGCAACACGTAAAGCACTAAAACAAACTAATTTATCAATTGAGGATCTTGATATTATTGAATTGAATGAAGCCTTTGCAGCCCAATCCATAGCCTGCATAAATGAACTCGGATTGAATCGTGAAATGGTGAACCCAAACGGCGGAGCCATTGCTATGGGACACCCAATCGGTGCAACCGGAGCGATTCTAATGACAAAATTGCTTCATGAAATGGAGCGTACCGGCAAAAAATATGGCTTGGTTACATTGTGTATAGCAGGCGGAATGGGTATAGCTACTATAGTGGAGAACATGCAAGTTTAATATGCATGTTTATAAGAGGCAGATCAGTTGAGGCTGGTCTGTTTTGCTGTGTGCGCTATTGTTGTAAATCGAGGTAGCTTGGAAATCTACCCAACAACTGTATACTTTTATATCAAGGAGATTTTCAACGTACTGAAAAAAGAGAAAAAGGGAAACGCTGCTGCAAAAGAACGTACGTAAATGATTGAGTATTTACAGCGGTTGCTTACTGAACACATTACCATAAAATGCTGAAAATATGCATGAAGCAAAAGAACAGTAGAGTATTTTTTTGAGGTACGCAAGCCCTTTTATTTTGAATTTTTTGTATCACAGAGCTATGTATCTTTATATTGCCATATATACTGAGTTAATAAACATACTTATAACCAAAAATATGGAATCTTGGTTGAGACAAAACAACTGAAATTTTAATAAAGATAGTACCTGTTAACACGCTCTAAAAAGATATTTTCTCTGGTTATGTATCGTCATTTTTTAATTCTTGAAGGGTTCCTGCCTCATAAAAATGATTTTCAGGAACTATTTAGGGGTGTATAAAGGATTTTTTACAAGTAATAAAGCGAACAAAAGTTCTTGACTTTTAACAGGTTTATAGTATATTTTATACTTAATCAATGCTTGATAATAAGATATGAGATGATGGTTTTGTATATTAATCTGAATTAAGTCAATGAAAGTGTTATGAATAAAGGAACACATTGTGGAGGTTAGCTATACTATGTATAAAAGTAAATTCTTTAGATTTATTCTCCGCATCATGAACTGGATGGATGACCGTCGTCAGGAGATATACTTTATTATAATGGGAGTTTTCATTCTAGTTTCCCTGGGAATAGGTGTTGAAAGATTTCTTTACTATAGGAAGCATCCAATGTTTCAAAATCCATTATCCATACTGGAACATTTTGCTCAGCCAATATTTATTGGCTTGCTTACAGTTACAATTTTGTTATTGTTTGGTACTTTTTTAGCTCATTTCTTAATCATGGTTCCTTTTAAAAGACTGAGGATCTATAAAATGGAACTGGAATTTAATTCTAATACGTTAAGGGAAAAGCAAATTGCCAATCAATTTCTGTATTCATCAACCATGTTGCATAATCATACAGAAAATGTTAAATATCTTATTGATAACCAACTAATGGACCTTAAACAGGTACTGCAATTCCTTGCTTATAGTTATAAAAACTATTCCCTTCAATACAATAATGAATTAACATTGGAAATTGATGTTTTAGAGCCAACCGAACTTAAGGGAAGAGAAAGAAAACTATACCAAGCTATTAATGGTCAGAATATCATAAAAGCAAATACGACTTATGAGAATCGATTAATACAAGGTGATAATCTTTTGCTGGGTACAGCAAATGTTGGAGAGGACTCGGACAAGGCGACTGTTGTAGTTCGGCGTGAATATGATTATCCATTTGATACATATGATCAAGAAACCTTAGAAAGTATTATTGGCTATGCAGTCATATTATTTGATACAGCAATTATGATACAGCTTTTCCACGAAAATGGCATGTATACAGAAGATAATGAAATAGAGACTGACTAAGTTTCAATAATGTGGTACAATATAAGAAAGGAGGAATCTCTATGTCATTAGCAAAAACAAGTAGTGTTAAGGATGAGCAAAAGAAGATGTCTCCTCAGGAAAAAAATGTTTTAAAGAGGTATGGAGTTATAGAAAAATCCAATAAAAAAAAGAGAGCACGAACGATAAATGAATTATATGAACAAAGGTATAAGGTTAAAAACCACTGATTAATTAATGGTAATCAGTGGTTTTCTTTCTAATGTCTGCCTGTTCTGGGAAGAATGTACTAAATGGCTGCGCAATTCTCCTTCCTTTACGTATGTGGTACCCATTAATAACCCTTTTATTAGGCGATTTTGTCTTTGAAAGATAGCGACTGGCAATATAGTTGGTTTTATTTTCCATTGGGCTCATCCTCATTTGTTCTTTTATATATATTATGCAGTACTATTTTGTGTATGTGTCGTATAACAAAAGATGATATAAAATAGGGTTAAGATGATAATAATCATTATTTTTAGCAGTGATTTCTCGTTTATTCCATAAGCGTCCAAGCGTCGGAAATTAAATGAACGTTTGGCTGAGCTTTAAGTTGATAAATCCACAACATAAACACAACAATATCAAACATAAAGCCATTAACTTTCCCTTTCGAAAGCGTTATCATTAATGTATAGAATGATAGCGCTATTTCTATGGAATAAAGAGGAGGATTTATATGGCGAAGACAATTGCTTTAGCTGGAACATTGGATACGAAAGGGAAAGAATATCTTTATGTAAAAGAATTAATCGAATCGCTTGGGTTTAACACCTTTACCATGAACACCGGGGTGTTTGAACCAGAATTTGAACCGGATGTATCGAATGAGGAAATTATGGAAGCGGCAGGAGAAGATGGGAAGAAGATTACTGCGGCAAAAGATCGTGCGAAAGCTACAGAAGTCTTAGCAAAAGGAATGAAAACCCTTGTCCCCAAATTGTATCAAGCAGGTAAGTTTGATGGGATACTATCCTTTGGCGGAAGTGGTGGTACATCTATTGTTACCCCTGGTATGCAGGCATTACCTGTAGGGGTGCCGAAAGTAATGGTTTCCACTTTGGCTTCCGGAAATACAAAACCCTATGTTGGTACGAGTGATATCGTCATGATTCCTTCCATTGTCGATGTCGCAGGTTTAAATACGATTTCTACGAAGATATTTTCCAATGCGGTTTATGCAATTGCGGGAATGCTAAGTTATGAGAGTGACATCGAAGTGGAGAAAAAGCCATTGATTGCAGCTACGATGTTTGGACTGACGACTCCTTGCGTTAATCATGCAAAAAGCTATTTAGAGAGCAAAGGCTATGAAGTGCTTATTTTCCATGCGACCGGTGTTGGAGGGCGAGCAATGGAGGATTTAATCGAGCAAGGATTTATAGATGGTGTCCTGGATATCACGACTACCGAGTGGGCAGATGAGATTGTGGGAGGCGTATTGAATGCCGGTCCACATCGATTAGAAATGGCTGCGAAAAATAATATCCCTCAAGTTGTTTCTGTTGGAGCATTGGATATGGTAAACTTTGGACCATATGAATCAGTACCGGAACAATTTGCAGGACGACAGTTTTACAAGCACAATCCAACCGTCACATTAATGCGTACCACAATGGAAGAGAATAAGCAATTTGGTGAAAAAATGGCAGAGAAATTAAACATGGCAGAAGGCGCCACGGCATTGCTGTTACCATTGAAGGGGCTTTCCGGATTGGATGTAGAAGGACAGGCTTTTCATGGTCCCGAAGAAAACAAGGTGTTATTTGATACGTTAAAAGAACAAATAGATAAGCGTAAAGTAGAAGTGTTTGAATTCGATATGGATGTGAACAATGCATTATTTGCTGAAGCAGCAGCGGAGAAACTCATTGCATTGATCGAAAATAAGAAAGGAGAATGATTATGTTATCCAGACGGGAATTTGTAAATCGTTTCAAGGAAGAAGTGGAAAAAGGGAATGTTTTATTAGGTGTTGGCGCAGGTACTGGGATTACGGCTAAAAGCAGTGAAGCTGGAGGCGCGGATATGTTAATCATTTACAACTCCGGCCGATATCGCATGGCTGGTCGTGGTTCATTAGCAGGTCTGTTATCCTACGGAGATGCGAATGAAATTGTGGTGGAAATGGGCAGTGAAGTTCTGCCTGTAGTGAAAGATACACCTGTACTTGCAGGGGTAAACGGTACGGATCCATTTCGCGTCATGGAAGTCTTTTTGGAACAATTAAAAAACCAAGGATTCAGTGGCGTACAAAACTTCCCGACTGTTGGGTTAATCGACGGGGTATTCCGTCAAAATTTGGAAGAAACAGGAATGGGTTATGACTTAGAAGTAGATATGATTCGCAAAGCAAATGAATTGGATATGCTAACCACCCCATATGTATTTGATGAGGAACAAGCAGTGAAAATGGCGGACGCTGGTGCGGATATTTTAGTAGCGCATATGGGATTAACCACAAAAGGGACGATTGGAGCGAAAACAGCTTTAACGTTAGATGATTGTGTAGAGCGAATCCAAAAGATTGTGGATGCCGGACGTTCTGTAAATCCTGACATTATGGCCATTTGCCACGGCGGGCCGATTGCTGAACCTGATGATGCTGCTTATGTTATTGAACGCGTAGATGGAATTGTTGGATTTTTTGGTGCTTCCAGTATTGAACGTTTTGCTGCGGAAAAAGGAATTCGAGAGCAAACGGAAACATTTAAAACGATTAAAAAGTAAGACAGCCTAACATGTTTAAAGAAGGTGCCTTATAATAGAAGGAGGCACCTTTTTTGTAAATTAAAATGTTTTATTGATTGATTCAATATTTTATTGTGGTTTCTAATATGTTTTCGAGGATTATTAAAGAATGCCGGTTTTATGCAGGAGGGCTGATAGTGCGAACTTTCGTGATCAGTGATATTCATGGTTGTTTGGAAGAATTCATGGATTTGCTGGAGATTGTGAGTTATATGCCGAATAAAGACCGATTGGTTTTAGCAGGAGATTATGTGGATCGAGGTCCGAAAAGCAGAGAAGTGGTGGATAGGATCATGTTTTTGGCCAAACATGAACATGTCGTTGTCTTAAGAGGAAACCATGATGAGCGGTTTCGGACGCTCATTCAAGATGGTAATCTGGATGTTTACGATTTGTTTTTATCCTATGGAGGCGTGGAGACGCTTGCAAGTTATGGTTATGATGCCAAAAAAGAATCTATAAAGGACATTATACCTTCTATGCGAGAGAAGTATGCCGACCACGTTGCTTTTATCAATGAGACAGCGTATTTTTATGAAGATGAACATTTTATTGTTGTGCACGCTGGCTTGAATCCAAATAGTGTTGATTGGAAGTCCCAGCCTCTCGAGGACTTTTTATCTATTCGGGAATTATTTGTGAATGATCCCACCAATGTAGGTAAACGAGTTATTTTTGGTCATACGATGACAACGAAGATCCACGGGAAAGCGAATGTCTGGTTTTCTGATGACAAGATAGGAATTGATGGAGGCTGTGCGATGGGGAACCGATTAAACTGTCTGGAAATTACAACAGAGGGAGAAATGAAGGAGCATTTTGTCCCGGCGAGAAAAAGGAAATGATGAGATGGATAAGCAGCACATTCTTGGTCAGTTTCAAAAGCAAATAAAGAAACAGCTTCATTTAATTGGTGTAGCGGCCGGGTCAGGCTTAACGGCAAAGTATGCGGAAAGCGGTGGTGCCGACTTTATCCTGGCTTTAAGCTCGGGGATTTTTCGACAGAAAGGAATTAGTTCACTTGCGGGGTATTTGCCGATTGCGAGTAGCAATCAGGTTGTGATGGAATTTGCCTCTAAAGAGTTACTTCCTACAATGAAGCATATTCCTATTATATTTGGTTTATCGGCGACAGATCCGGGGATTGATTTGGAGGACTATATCAAAGATATTAAGGCAAGAGGATTTGCCGGCGTAAATAATTATCCCACCATTGGGCTGATTGGTGGACAGTTTCGTGAAGCTTTGGAAGAAGAAGGAATTACCTATGCAATGGAAGTAGAAGCCATTCGATTGGCGAATAAGGAAGGGCTTTTCACTGTTGCATTTGTATTTAACGAACAGCAGGCTATTGATATGCTGGATGCCGGAGCGGATGTCATATGCATTCATCTTGGATTGACGACTGGCGGCGTGTTAGGTGGAAAACAGATAAAGTCCCTGCAATGGGCAAAACGGACTGTTATGGAAATATCACAAATGTGCAAGTCACGGAATCCGTACGTTATCACGATGGTGTACGGTGGGCCGCTTAACCAACCCCAAGATGTACAGTTCATCTATGATCGGACGATGGTTGACGGATATATTGGCGGATCAGCCATTGAGCGAATTCCTGCTGAGCAATTGATCGCAGAGGTCACGCAATCGTTTAAAACGACAAATGATGTAAAACATAATGAACTGATTCAAAAAATAATTAATGGGGTCCATACGCAAGAGGATTATATTGATTTTATCCAAAAATATATTAGCTTGCATTATGGGGAGGATATCTCGCTGAATGATTTGACTGAAATATTGAACGTATCACGATCTTACTTAAGTACATTATTTAAGGAAAAAGTGGGTGTAAGCTTTACGGATTATTTGATTGATTTCCGTTTAAACCGGGCGATTGAGATTATTCATGAGAAAAAGCTCCCATTGAAGATCGTGGCGGACATGGTAGGTTATCCGAACTATGCTCAGTTTAGTAAGATTTTTAAAAAAAGAAAGGGAAAGAGTCCGAAACTTTATTTTGAGTAAGTGTGGGAATATTTATACGACAGCCCCGAGATTATAGAAATTAGACGTTATCTTCATCAAAATCCTGAATTATCTTTTCATGATAATTTAGGACATAAAGTTCATACAAATGTTGGTGGTAATGGAGTAGTAACTAAACTCGAAGGTGATAAACCTACAGAGTTTATGTCATATAAATACAACACTCTTTGACTAACCATATATAAATTTTTTCTGTAATCTATTGGTATTAGGCCATGCCTAATACCAACAGATTTTGCAAACGTTTAATTGTTTAATTTTTCCTAGGGAGCATGTTCATCCAGGTGGCTGCTTCCGTTATGATTCATCCATGTTTGTATGAATACATTAAACTGTATAAGCCGGTTTTTCATTTTTCATAATTTTGATGGCACTATCTGCACTTTGTGTTTGCATTTCCTCGATGGATTCCAAAGAATAGTACCCAGCATGTGGAGTTAATATGATTTCATCCATTAAAAATAGTTCCTGTGTCATATCTGGGGGTTCGGAAAGGAAAACATCCAAACCTGCTCCAGAAAGATGTTCCTCTTTTATTAATTGAACAAGAGCATCCTCGTCAATAATTCCTCCACGGCAAGTATTTACAATTATTGCATTCTCCGGCAAAGTTCTCATGTTTTCCTTATTCAATAAATTACTTGTTTCTTTTGTTAATGGAACATGCAGGCTAAGGACATTTGATTGTTGTAATAATTTGTCTAACGACACGGGTGTTACACCATGTTTTTGAAATAAGCTTTGGTCTACATATTCATCATGAACTATAATTTTAAAACCAAAAGGAAGAAGCCGGGTTGCCACCTTCTGCGCAATTTTTCCAAATCCTAATAATCCAATTGTTACATTGCGAAAACGATGAATTGGCTTTGCACTTATTGAATTCCAAATTCCCGATTTAAGATTTTTATCATAAGCAGATAATCTACGAAGTAACATGAGAATAAGCGATAATGTATGATCGGCCACTTCTTCACTACAATAGTTTAAATGACAAACAACAATATTTCTTTTCTGAGCTGCTCGAATATTTATATGATTATATCCAGTACCGAATGACACAATCCCTTTACATGAAGAAAGTTGATTGATAAGTTTTTCGTCTATTAAAATACTCGCTTCTGCCACAAGAACATCAGCATCTCTTCCAAAACTATAGAAATCTTCATTCATACTCTCTTTAGTTGAAATAAGATAGTCAATATTATTAGCCTCATAATGTTCAATCTCTTTTGAATGGTCTAATCCAGCACCATCAAGTAACCATACTTTTTTACAACTTAATGATTCCATTTATCTTTCCACCTTTGTTCAGTAAATATAGATTTCGGAGTATGTTACATAGGTTTCATATAATTCTCTTCCTATAATTTAGATTTTTTTAGAAACAAATCGTTCGATGCCATCCAATCCTTTTTCTAATTGATCAAAAGATTGTGCATATGAAATCCGAATAAATCCTTCACCATGTTCAGTAAAAGCATTTCCCGGTATGATCGCAACATTTTCTTCTTCTAAAAGGCCATCCATAAATTCTGTAGAGGAAAGACCTGTCTTTTTTATCGACGGAAAGATATAAAATGCCCCATTAGGTGGGATAACTTCTAATCCCATTTTTACAATACGGTTATACACATAATCTCTTCTTTTTTTATAGTCAATTTTCATCCTCAATACTTCGTCATTATTTTTTTCACTTTTTAATGCTATAACTGAAGCATATTGACTTATGGATGGAGCACATATGGTATTAAATGATTTGATTTTATTAAATTCTTCAATTAAATAGTTTGGTGCAAAAGCAAACCCGATTCTCCAACCTGTCATAGCAAGTGATTTAGATAATCCATTTATAATGATGGATTGATTCTTAACTTTATCAATTTCCCCAATCGACATATGATCTTCCTCAAAGTTTAATTCACTATATATTTCGTCCGCAACAATAAATATTTCTTTTCCTGCCAGAAGATCAGCAATATCCCTTATTTCAGATTTTGTTAATAATGATCCCATTGGGTTATTAGGATAAGGTAAGACAATAGCTCTGGTTTTATCTGTTAAATGCTTTTCAATAAGGTTAGCTGTTAGTTTAAATTCATTGCTTGTCGTATCTACATAAACAGATACTCCATTGCACATTTGCACTAATGGTTCATATCCAGGATACGCTGGAGTTGGAATGATTACTTCCGAACCTTCATTTAATATTGTACGGAAGGTAATATCTAAAGCTTCACTTGCACCTACTGTTACAAGAACTTCTTCATTTGGGTCAAAAGTTAGATTATATTGCCGATTCATATAATGACAAGCTGCTTCTCTTAATTCCAGTAAACCTGCTGTTTCAGTGTATCCGGTATGTCCATCTTTAATTGCTTGAATGCCAGCTTCTTTAATATATTCAGGTGTATCAAAATTGGGTTGGCCAAAAGTTAAGTTAATCACATCAGGAGAGCGATCTACCTTATTAGAAACTTTACGTATACCAGACATTTCAATATTTCGTACATTTTTGTTTAATAAATGTCTCATTTCTATCTATCCTTTCTTATTCATTAGTAAATAAAAGTGATATGGTTGGGACGTATGTTACAATTAATAACGCTGCAATCATAAATAGAATAATTGGTACCATTGACTTAAACATTTTCTCAATAGGGGTTTGTCCAACCGACGATGCTATATATAAATTAACACCAAATGGCGGTGTAATAAAACCAAGTGCTAAGTTCATAACCATAATGACACCAAAATGAATTGGATCTACGCCAATTGCAGTTGTAATTGGTAATAATATCGGTGTTAGCATTGCCAAAGCTGGTATCGTATCCACAAATGCACCAACAAGTAATAAAAATAAATTAATTAGTAATATAATAATAATCTCATTGGATGTAAGAGATGTAATCATGTTGGCAATTTTCATAGGAATTTGCTCAGTTGAAAGCAAATAGGCAAATGCAATCGATGTACCTATCATATACATCGTTGCCCCCGTTAAATGAATTGTTTCGGTCAAACTTTCATTAATTTCTTGCCACTTTAAGTCTTTATGTACAAATGTTCCAATAAGAAATGCATAAACGATTGCAATGACTGCAGCTTCCGTAGGGGTAAAAAACCCTCCGTATATTCCACCTATTATAATAACAGGTGCCAACAAAGCCCATTTCGCATCATATATTGATCTTAGTAGTGTTTTAAATGAATAATCGGTCTTCTCAGTCACTATAGTTCCATCTTTTTTAATTGCAATATATGAAAAAACCATTAATACGACACCAATTAATAATCCCGGTAAAATCCCCGCCTTAAATAATTCTCCAATGGAAGTTCCACTAATTACACCATATAAGATGAGCGGAATACTTGGTGGAATTAAAACACCGATACTTCCTGCAGCTGCAGTCAAAGCAGAAGCAAAACCAGGATCATATTGTTTCTTTTTCATCTCAGGAATCATAAATGATCCAATGGCTGCAACAGTTGCCGGCCCAGAACCAGATAATGCTGCAAAAAATGTACAGGCAACGATGGTTACCATAGCAAGACCACCAACCATCCACCCTACAAGTTGATTAGCCAAGGTTAATATTCGCTTTGATATACCTCCCCTTCCCATTAACAAACCCGCAAACATAAAAAATGGAATCGCAAGTAGAGGAAATGAATCTAAAGAGCTAAATAATCTTGTAATAAGCATAGTCATATTAATCGTGTCAGATACTAATATAGTAAGCATTGAAGCGATCCCAATTGCTATACCAATTGGTACACTTAACAATATAAGTATTAGGAGACTTCCAAATAAAAGTAACATAGTCATTTATAACTACTCCTTAATAGATTAAGGTTAATTTGTTAGTTCTACTTTATCTTTAATGATAAAATAAACTTGCTGTACCAATCGAATTATCATCAAAACCCCACTAAGTGGAATGATTATATAGACAATCCACATCGGAATCCCCAAACTGGACGTTTGTTGACCAAGCATTTGCGTTGATAACACAACTTCTGTTCCGACAAAAGCCATTGCAAAGGCAAATGCCGACCAAACAAAAATGACAAACAGTTCCGTTATTTTCTTGCCTTTTGGCGAAAACCTGTCCACCAATAATGTAATTCGGATATGTTCTCGCATTCTAATGGCATAGCTTGCACTAATCCAAGTAATCCAGATTAATAAATACCTGGATAATTCAGCATTCCAACCAACTGGAACACTAAAAATATATCGTGCAAGCACTTGGACGAGTACCAATAATATGAGAAAAATAAAGCTAATGATCAATAGCCATTTTTCAATTTCAACATCAATTAATTTCTTAAGTTTCAATGCCTTGCCTCCTCATGGATTGTTGAAAAGGAATGCAAATGCTTCCACTGAAAATACTTACTCATCAGTATTTTTTGCCATATCAACCAAATCCTCACCAACAATTTCAGCAAACTGATCGTAAACTGGTTGAACTGCTTCTATAAGTCTTTGACGTTCTCCCTTACTGATCTCATTGATTTCAATTAAATTATCATCTTCCATTTCTTGTCGTATTGTATCTTCCGCTTCATCGACCAAATCATAATAATTATCTTCCATATCCGCCGCTGCAGTGACAACTATATCTTGTAAATCTTCTGGAAGTTGATTAAAGCGCTCTTGACTCATTAGAAAGATAAGACCAGAATATTGATGGTAAGTTAATGATAAATAATCTTGAACTTCATAAAATAATCCGGAATCTACCAATCCCAATGGGCTGTCCATTCCATCATAAACATTTTGCTGAAGTGCACTATATAGTTCTCCATATGCTAGTGGAGAAGCATTTGCACCAAGAGCATTAAACATTTCTTCTTGTATTTCAGATTCTTGAACTCGAAGTTGTAACCCATTCATGTCTTCAAGTGTTTCTATTGGATGTTGACTATTTAATACATGGCGAAAACCATCGTAGCCATATCCAAGTACCTTTAAATTTATGTCCTCAAGACCATTGGATAGTTCTTCGCCCAATTCTCCTGCTAATGCTTGTCTAGGGGCTTCCCGATCCTCAAATAAAAATGGCAAATCAAGCACATAAAAACGCTCATCAAAATTACCTAAAGAAGGAGCTCCAACTAAACTTATCTCAATATTATTGAGTTGTAACGCTTCAATTAATTCACGATCGGAATCATATAGTTCCCCATTCGGAAAAATCTGTACTTCTATCCTTCCATCAGATTCTTCCTCAACTTCTTCTTGAAAATCCAATGCTGCAATATGCGCTGGGTTATCAGTTGACACAATATGTGGTAAACGTAATACAAATTCTGCTTCGTCTGTTGATACCTCCCCACTACTATCACTAGCAGAACATGACACTAACAGAACCATAAGAGATAGAAAGCATAATAGAAAGATATTTTTTCTCATCTTGGTTCACCCTTTTTATTTATGTTAGAATCGTAACGATAAACAACTTAAGCCACCATCATGCTTTTGAAACTCAGACATTGGCACCTCAATTACATTAAAGCCTGCATTTTCAACTTTAGAGATTGTAGTCGTAAAATCTTCTGGCATAATAACGTAGTCATTAACGCGAATACAGTTAGATGCATACTCTTCCTCTTTTGGCACGATTATTTTTTTATAGCCGTTGAATAATGGGTGATCGATAAATTCTCCCCCAACAACAACGGTATCATTTCCTATATAAGCAATACCTGTTTTTAAATGAAAGAACTCTTCTAATTGAACAATAACTGCTTCATATTGATACTGCTCCACAATTGCTTTAAATTGTTCTGCGCCATGACGATTGGTACGATCAGATAAACCAATATAGAATTTATTATCAATTTGTAAAACATCTCCACCATCAACATACCCGGGTGCTTGAATATAGTGAAACAAACTATAAAAATTCTTCAATACAGGTACCATTTCTTCAGTTTCTCTATTTCGTGATGATGCCCCTGGATTACAAATAATTGCAAATTCTTTCGTTAATACTGCTGTATCTTCGACAAATGTAGAGTCAGGAAATTCCTCATTTGCTGGTAAATCTGTAATGGTAACGTCACACTTTTCTAATGCCTTTATATAAGCTTCATGTTGTTGTAATAATAGATCATAGTCTGGAGAACCTAAGTCACTTGTAGTTAAGCCATTAATGTAACTTTCACCTGGTTTTTTTACAATAGCATTTTTGAACATTTTCTATTCCTCCTGCCTGTTTAATGTTTTTTCTTTCGGTTTCATGAAACTAAACCATCCTTTTGAACCTTGACGTAAATAACAGTTCATAAACTGATTATTTTTCTTCAGTCCCTATTGTTAAAAGGTATTTTCATAAGAGTTAACGCTTTCATTTCTGAAATTTAATTAATAATTATATGTACCCCCTATCTCTTTATCTTCATTATGGTATACTGTATACTAACTTGTTTCGAGTTAAAAGTCAACTATAATTTAAAAACAAGGAATTAATGGAATTATCTATCCATAAATCTATCATTTTGTAAGGCATTTTAATAATATAATTTTACCACTTTACGTTCTAGATAGCCATATACTTAGTGCATGCTTGTCATACACAAAGAGCCACTGTGTTTTGGAGTTTTAGGAGGAGGAGTGAAGAAAACTTTATACAAATTTCATATATTCGTTTACGAAACAATAATATTCTATCATTATTGGTGTAAGTGTTTACAAAAGCTGTATTATACTATACTATTTGTATACAGTATACAAATAAGGTGAGGTGAGATGTGATGAAAAAAGTTATTCAAAGTGAAACTTTGGCAGACCAGGCTTACCGAATCATTAAACAAGCGATTACGAACGGAGATTTAAAAGATGGCGAACTATTGCCGGAAGAAAGGCTGGCGAAAGATTTAGGCATAAGCCGAACTCCTTTACGGGATGCTTTAGGTCGATTGACCTCGGAAGGTTTGATTATCCAACAAAAAAGTGCCCCAGCACTTGTAGCAAGTTTTACAAAAGAAAATTCATTGGAGTATATGGAACTTCGTAACTTATTGGAGATATATAATATCGAGAAAATTATTGCAAAAGTTTCTGATGAACTTCTTAAGGAATTACACACTAAGTTGGAAAATCAACTAACTGCAATCAACGAGGATAAATACAATGAGTTTATCGAGCTTGACCGGGAATTCCATTTGATCTTAGCATCCTACAACGATAATAGCGAGCTGAAAAAAATAATTCACCGCATCAATACGGGTGTTAACCGAGCTTTCTTAATTTTGTCAAGCACAGTTCCAAAGAGTGCAAAGGAAGCATATGAGGAGCACTTGGAAATTGTTAAAGCACTCGAAAAACGAGATGTCGTTCTGGCCAGGGATAAAATGCGAATTCACATGTATAACGTCGAGAAACGCTTTCTGAGTTATTACGATAATAAAGAAAAATAGAAAGCATTCATTCTCATGACAGGGAGGGTTACAATATGAAATGGCAATACGAGCAACAATTAAAGGATCTATTATGTGAAATCGTCAGCCAGGACAGCCGTACCGGGACAGATGGCGAAATCGCGTTTTCTACTAAGATAAAAGATAAATTAATGGAATTGGACTATTTTCAAAATCATGAAGAGCATATTCAATTTCATAATGCAGGTAAAGGCCGAAAAGCGGTTACCGCCTTGTATAAAAAGGAAAATGTGAAAAAAACCGTTGTGTTAATCAGCCATTTTGACACGGTACATACCGAGGAATTCGGTGCTATTGGCGATTTAGCATTCATGCCGCAACAATTGACAGAACGATTTAAAGAAATGATCGATAGCTTACCAGAGAGTGCACAAGCAGATATTGCATCCGATGAATATTTATTTGGTCGTGGGACGATGGATATGAAAATGGGCTTAGTACTGCATTTGCATTTACTTGAAGCTGCCAGTATCGAAAATTGGCCGATCAATTTAATTTTACTCACCGTACCAGATGAGGAAGTTGGCTCCAGTGGGATGCTTGCAGCTGTAAATGGGCTTGTTGACATACGTGATCGATTTAACCTGGAGTATGCCTTGTTCTTAAACAGTGAACCAAGTTTTTCTATGCACCCTCAGGATGAACAATACTATATTTATTCAGGGACGATTGGAAAAATCATGCCATCTGCATTATTTTATGGTCGTGAAACCCATGCAGGTGAACCGCTAAGTGGCATAAACGCTCATTACATGGCAAGCTTTTTAACAAGAAAAATGGAATTTAATCCGGAATTTGAAGAAACAGTATATGGCGAGCGTACACCCTTACCGATTACCTTGAAAAATAATGACCTGAAATCAGATTATTCCACACAAACTTCGAATCATGTTGCGGCATTATACAATGTTTTTTTAATGAAGCAAAATGCAACAGACATTATGAATACTTTTCACCAAGTTGCACTTGATGCTATGTCTGAATGCCAAAGGGAATATGAGGCTATTTGCAAACGAGAGAATATTGAGTTGAATTTTAAATTAGACGTACTCGAGTATCATGAGTTATTGTCTTATGCCCAGGATAAACTGGGGGCAGAAAAGGTAGAAGGGATTAAACAAAAAATAATGTCACAAGTAGAGTTGGATGAGCGGGAGATCTCTATTGAAATTTGCGATCAATTGATGGCGCACTGCCAAGAGCTTGCTCCGGCAACGATATTATTCTATGCACCACCATACTATCCAGCAATTAATTCGACAGAAGACTCGCTTGTACAGGATAAAATTAGCTTGACAAGGCAAGCGCTACAGAATGAATTTGGTGTGAAAGCAAAACAGATACATTATTTTAATGGGATCTCTGATTTAAGCTATGTGAATTATGACAAACATGATGTTGGCTGGAAAGCATATCAAAATAACAGTCCAGTGTGGAACTATTTGTATACGATCCCGTTTAAGAAAATGCAGGAATTGCAGGCTCCAGTATTAAATATAGGTCCGTTTGGAAAGGATGCGCATAAATTGACAGAGCGATTGCATAAGAAAAGTGCCTTTGTTCAGACGCCATTGGTTCTTAGGAAAGTATTGGAGAGTATGTTTGAAAAATCGTATTTGGTATAGGGATGATGCAGGAAAATCGCATACGCCCCAAGGAATAAAAACATTCCTGAAACATTTTAAAATGGGGAAAAGATTAATAACCTATGCAGAGTGGGAGTCTTAGTAACAATAAATCATGAGGAGGCCAAAAATGACTAACTTATCATCACAACAAGTTATTGAACAAACAGAGCAATATGGTGTGCACAACTACCACCCATTACCGATTGTCGTAGAGGAAGCTGAAGGAGTTTGGGTGAAGGATCCGGAAGGCAATAAATACATGGACATGTTGAGCGCCTATTCTGCGGTGAACCAAGGACACCGCCATCCGAAGATTATTGCTGCGTTGGAAAAACAAGCAGGCAAGGTAACCCTTACATCTCGCGCTTTCCATAACAAAATACTTGGACCATGGACAAAAAGAGTTGCAGA
Organism: Virgibacillus sp. NKC19-3; assembly: GCF_019837165.1. Classification (NCBI taxonomy): domain Bacteria; kingdom Bacillati; phylum Bacillota; class Bacilli; order Caryophanales; family Bacillaceae; genus Virgibacillus; species Virgibacillus saliphilus. Next base: position 3,339,692 of record NZ_JAGYHC010000001.1, on the reverse strand, counting down.
ATTGACAGCCAAAGATAAAGTACTGCCGATGAATACAGGTGTGGAAGCTGTTGAAACAGCAATAAAAGCAGCGCGTCGTTGGGCATACCAGGTAAAGGGTGTGGAAGATAATAAAGCAGAAATCATTGCTGCTAAAGGAAACTTTCACGGAAGAACGTTAAACGCGATTTCCCTGTCCAATGATCCGGATGCAAAAAAGGACTACGGTCCGTTCGTACCAAACATAAACAAGGTCGAATACGGCAACATTGATGCCATCCAGGAAGCTATTACGCCTAACACAGCTGCTATTATCGTGGAACCAATCCAAGGAGAAGCAGGCATTATTATTCCGCCAGATGGTTATTTAAAAGAGATCCGCCGTATTTGTAATGAAAATAATGTGTTATTCATAGCAGATGAAGTGCAAACAGGTCTAGGGCGTACTGGAAAAATGTTTGCCTGTGAGTGGGAAGATGTAGTTCCGGATATTTTTGTTATGGGGAAAGCCTTAGGAGGTGGGGTATTCCCGGTATCCGCGATAGCTGCTAATAAGGATATCATGGACATTTTTACACCAGGTTCTCATGGCTCCACTTTTGGAGGAAACCCATTGGCATGCGCTATATCATTAGCAGCACTAGATGTGATTGAAGAGGAAAACTTAGTTCAAAAATCACGCGAAATGGGTGAATACTTCGCAGGCGCGTTACAAAAAATTAATAACTCTGAATTAAAGGAAGTACGTGCGCGCGGTATGTTCATCGGTGTAGAGTTCAATCATCCTGTTCGAGAGTATTGCGAAAAGTTAAAGGAAGAAGGCGTGTTATGTAAAGAAACACATGATAGCACCATCCGATTTGCCCCGCCATTGGTTATCAATAAAGAAGAAATAGACTGGGCACTTCAAAAAATAAATAACGTTCTATCCCAATAATATAGAAACATAAAGCGCAATAAACTACACAAAAAGCTTTCCATCAATGCTCTTTTTTCATGATATCAATATGTACTGCTGTTCCTTCAGATTTCCTGTAACAATTAATGTCGTCTATATTGAAACGATTGACAGTTCGAGATGGATAGTAAAACGATCAAGCTTATCGTTTATATCCATTTTTACAAGGGAATAATGAAGAAGTAGGAGTAAACGAAAGTAAAAGGGGTGTTATCGAATGGTTCAATTAGGAAAAGAAGATCTATTTCCTATTGGCATGGGAACTTGGCATATGGGAGATAGTCCGTCAAAACGAAATCAAGAAATAGAGGCACTAAGATATGGACTGGAAAATGGTATTGAAGTAATCGATACTGCTGAAATGTATGGAGAAGGAAATTCAGAAGCTCTTATTGGTGAGGCTATCCAAGATGTGAAAAGAGAGGGTATGTACTTGATCTCCAAGTTCTATCCATTCCATGCGCAGGAACCAGAACTGGAACGAGCCTTGGAGCATTCACTACAATTGTTAGGTACAGATTATTTAGATTTATATTTGCTACATTGGAAAAGCAGCACACCACTAGAAGAAACCATTCAATCCCTTGAAAGGTATGTAAAGGATGGTCGCATACGTTCTTGGGGCGTCTCCAATTTTGACATTAAAGATATGAAGGAAATGTGGAAAATAGTAGGTGGAAAGAATTGTGCGGCAAATCAAGTACTGTATAACGTAGCCAGCAGAGGGATTGAATATGATTTATTGCCATGGCAAAGGAAAAAGTCGCTTCCAGTCATTGCCTATTCTCCAATTGCTCAAGGAGACACAAGAGGGGATAACATAATAGACAACAACGTACTTCAAGAAATTGCAAATCAGCATCATGCAACAGTGTTTCAAATTATGCTGGCTTGGACAATTCGGCATGGTGATGTCCTCTCCATCCCGCAGTCCAGTGATAAGAAGCATATTCAGGAAAATATTGATGCCACGTCCATTCAGTTATCGGAGGAAGAAATGCAGTTAATAGACGCGGAATTTCCTGCGCCGATAAGGAAAATGCCATTGGATATTATTTAGATTTTTCCTTTATACTAAAATAGTTTCTAGAAAAAATGGTTCGATTTTTGCGAACCATTGGAAGGTCAACTGCAATGAACGGAGACACATCCAATAGATAGAAGCGCTCATTAGGCATTGCAAATTTATTGCAATGAAATCTGTATATAACAAAACGTATATGCCAAAAGTAATGAGCCCTTTTTTCTCTACTCAGTTGCCCACGTGGTACGTAAGGCTTTGAGGAAACGGGCTCATTACTTATTATTCTATATGTCAAAGGAAAAAGAACTAATTTTTGTTGAACGATAACATGAAGACTATAATGTGTACGGTATCTCTTGAAATTATCTAGCGTTTTGAAAATGAAGATCGTATATTAAGCAGCAATTAGTCAGCAGATAACCATGAATCACTAAGAATTATTTATATGTTGCTTATTTGAATCAAGTCTAAGAAGAAAATATAATCCTATTAGAAACCAGCCTAGTATTATTATCCATTCAGCTGGCCATGAAAGTGCTGATGGCATTCCTGGTAAATATAGTATAATAAAAAATATACTAAATATTGATGCAAGCCATCCAACAAAATTACTATTTCCTGCTTTATAAGGTCTTTCCATATGTGGTTCTTTTTTTCGAAGTATAATAAATGATATGGAAACTAATAGAAAAGCTATTACGATTGCGAGTCCACCAGAATTGACTGCCCAATTTAAAACAGGGTCACCAAAAAAAGGGCTAATGATGCCTACCACTCCTGTAAAAAGAATAGCATTACTGGGTGTTTTATATTTAGGATGTAGCTTTCCAAACCATGATGGGATCATTCCTGATTGCGCCATCGTATATAAGACTCGAGTAGCCCCAATTACTAAAGCGTTCCAACTTGTGATAATTCCAGCTAAACCACCAACAATTAATATATATCCAAAAATATCCGAACCAAACAAGGCTGTCATCGCATCTGCAGAAACAAGCTCACTACTGATTAGTGCATTATGATCTAATGCAAGAGAAACTCCAACTGCAATACACATATAAAACAAAACTACAATCACTATCGCTGTCATCATGATTTTACCTATTTTTTTAAAAGGCATATTAATTTCTTCTGCCACTTGAGGAATTACATCAAATCCTACAAATAAAAAAGGAACCATTACCATTACAGCAGTAATACCGGAAAAACCATCAACTACAAGAGGCTGAAGCTTTCCTGGGTCGCCATTTATAGCAGAACCAAAAATAAGTAAAATTCCTACCCCTAGAATAGCTGCAGAAAAGACAACTTGTACGATTACAGCAAGCCTAATACCTATATAGTTAATAAAGGTAATTACAATAGCGCCGAAAACTCCTACTATGACCCATGAAAGATAAACATCCCATCCTGCTATCGTCCATAAATATCCTAAATCAAAATTTGGAACAATATAATTTACTACATTGGGGAGAGCGACAGCTTCAAACGCAACTACGGACAGATATCCTAAGACAAGCATCCAAGCTACGATAAAAGACAATTTATAGCCCATAGCTCGATGAACATATACAATTTCGCCTCCAACCTTTGGCATTGCAGAAGCTAACTCAGCATAAGCGAGTCCAACAAAAATGATTAAAATACTACCTATAGCAAAGGCAATTACACTTCCTAATGATCCAGCAGAGAGGATCCATTCGCCTGATAAGACACCCCATGTCCAACCTACCATTGAACCAATAGCCAGAAAAAAAACTTCGGTTCGTGATAAGACTCTTTCGAATTTATTATCGGAATTATTTGGAATATTATTTTTAGTTGACATCGCTTACAACCCCTTTCTAATTTAAAATCGTTATATAAAATTCTATTGTTTTATTTATTAATGAATATTACCATGCGTGAGTTCTCACTTTTTCATATGAAGTGGAATCAATAAAGTGGAATTTTAGCATTATAGCATTGAGATAATATTCAGTTGGAAAGGCGCAAAGCAGCGGAAAGTCTATGGCCTTCTAAACCTTCGATCTCAGATTGTTTGGTTGCATGCGAGGCCAAATAATTAATTCCTTCGCCAGTGATCTTTTGATGAGTTAATACCTTTACAAAATTACCAACCCAAAGTCCTCCGGTGTAACGAGCAGCTTGTTGTGTAGGTAGTGTATGATTGGTCCCGGATACTTTATCAGAAAACACAACGGAACTATCACTTCCCAAAAACAAAGAGCCATAATTACAAAACTCATCGATTAGATCATCGCTATTTTTCACATGTAAGTGAAGATGTTCGATTGCATAGTCATTACAAACCTCAATTCCTTCTTCTATCGACTTTACATAGATTACTTCCCCCATATTTTCCCATGATTGATGTGCAGGGGACTCAGGAGAAAAATCATTTAGAAATTTTTCTACTTCTTCCATTGTTTTGTTAGCACAAGTTGTGGAGATAGATACCAATATAGCTCTAGCATTTGGATCATGTTCTGCCTGGGCAAGCAAATCAGCAGCACAATATCTAGGATTTGCGGTATCATCTGCGAATACTAATACTTCACTTGGGCCGGCAATAAGGTCAATTCCCACTTTTCCAAATACTTGACGTTTAGCTTCTGCTACAAAACGGTTTCCTGGACCAGCTATCATATCGACATTTGATACGGTTTCCGTACCATATGCCATGGAGGCAACTGCTTGTGCCCCGCCAATTGCGTGAATTTCTGTCGCACCTGATCGAATTAACCCATATACTACGGCAGGGTGAATCCCGTTTTTATAATTGGCAGGACTACATGCAACTATTTTTTCAGCACCTGCAACCTTTGCGGGAGCTACTACCATTGGTCCGGAAGATAGTAAGGGGAAGCGTCCTCCAGGGATATATGCCCCTACTTTTGCAATAGGGATAACTCGATGTCCCATTTTGATTCCTGAACCAAATTCTTTTTCTAAAGGTAGAATACAGTTCAGTTGTGCCTCAGCAAAAGAGGAAATGCGTTCTACGTTACGGTCAATAAGTTCTTTAACTTCTTTAGGTAAGCTTTTAATACTTGCTTCTATCTCTTCTTCACTCACTCTAAAATTATCACGTGTAGAGTTACTTAATTGCTTTTCGTATTTCTCTAATTCTTTATCTCCTCCATTTTTGACATTTGAAATTATTTCTGCCACGGTTTTTCCAGTATCATCTTCTTGTTTATTATTTTGTCCTATTCCTTTCTTCAGGTATTCCATTTATAATCTCCTCCAATAAATTTAAAATGATAGATTTATGATAGAGTGTTTGTAGCGTAGAAACAATCTGCGAATTGCACATATGAACAACAAATTATTTGTGCAAATTGTCACTAAAATTTAAAATGTATAGCTTTTAGGCTAGATAGTGTAAAGCAGTCAAGCTTTCTTAAAAACTTGAAATCGTCTTGTCCCTATAATTGGAAAATCAAGGATTTCCCTAAGTGGTGGTGAATATAAAATAAATCCCATCTCCATTAGTCGATGGGATTTATTTTCCATTTAGCCATACCACTGTTGTATAATTACACGATTTTTCGTGAAATCATTTATTCCTTTATATGGATCTTGAGAGATATCCAAAAGCTAACTACTTCTTCCACTCTGAATAAATCATAACCCGTCATCTTTGAAAATTGCTCTATCCGATATCGTAATGCATTTCTATGAATCTGTAAAAGACGCGATGTCTCTGAATAGTTAAAGTTTGATTCTATTAAAGCATCTATCGTTTGTTGGATTTTCCTTAGATTGTTATCATTTACTTCTTCTAAGCGTAATTCGAGGTTAGAAAGAAGTTTTTCCTTATTACATAATTTTAAAATTTTCCATAAGTCGACATCTTCATACCACACTACTTCTCCAATTTCTTCTGCACAGTCTAAAGCTATTTGCGATTGATTAAAGCTTTTTCTTATTCCTTTAATTCCAAGTTCAATATTGCCAATTCCAAAATATAACGGAATATCCTCCGAGTAACTATTTTTAAAGAATGTCTTTAAGCGTTTAAACATGCGGTCTAATTCGCCTCTATTAAACGAAGCGGGTATCAGAAAGCTTACATGTTCATTTTTATGAGCATATAATAAAGATACGCCAATTTCATACGTGAAAAACTCTGTTAATATTCTAGTTACCTCAGGTAAGGAAATCTTAGGATGAATATACATTGTACAAATTCTCATTTTTTTAGTCATATTAATGTGCAGATCACTTGCCTGCATATGAAATTGATCTCTATTTTTTTCGAAATCATTATCACTTAAATAGATAATATTTTTAAATAAATTAAATGTTAACTCTCTCCGCACCCCCATTTCCTGCTGTGAATTTTTTAATGAAAAAGTTAACAAATAGATAATATGAGGAGCTAACCTTTCTAACGTTTTTAATTCGTGATCGGTTCTGCCTTCAATAGGAAAGACCAATGTATTTTTAACCGTTTCTTTTTCCATGATTGGGTAGGTTAAAAAGTTTTTATGGGTGAGATTGTCTATTTTTTGTGGGAAATATGTCAATTGCTTATCCTGATTTTCTTTATCTAATGTGTGTGTAAAAATTAATTCTTGATCGTAAATAGCTAATGGAATTTTTAGGAAATTAGATATAAAATTGATTAATTGCTTAATATTAAAAGAAAAGATGTTGTCCCGTTGAACTTGAAACCAAAATTGTTCGATAACATTGGAAATTTGATAACTACTATTTATTAACGTATTGATTATTGTGGTTGTTAAATCTACGAATTTTATTTCATCAGGTATATATATAATTGGGATATTTAGAAAGTCAGCAAGTTTTTTTACCTCATTGCTCAAATTTGAATTAGGTAAAACAATTCCTAGACCACCCGCGTTAGCAAGGTGCAGTTGGCGTAATATATGAAATAAATCTACGTCATAATTCAACGTTCCTGAGTGAAGAATTAATTCACCGCCTTTTAGCCAATATCCAATATCAGGTAAATCGGAGGAGTGAACCCACGTTATAGACTTTGAAATCCCTTTTTTTCCTGCTATTAGTTTACACTTTTCCATTTCCGGTATTTTTAAAAGTTCTTTAAGCGAAATTCCAGAAAATTGATTATCTATATTAGGTGTATGATCCATTTTAATGCCCCTTGAAAAGTAATTAATTTAAATTTTGAATCAAAATCTACTTTATTATATTCTAAAAAATTTAGTTGAATTGTCAAATGGAGTTTCGCTTAGTCCTCGTTATATAAAAAAATATTAACTGTGAATTTTTAAAAATTTTGCATTGACCAAGTAATCCTGCTGTGTTAATATTCTCTATAATGGAATGCCATTCACATAAATGATAAATGTAAGCGTTATCAGAAGCGGAGATTGAAAGAAGGATATCACATTGTTTTATCACTGTTGTTTGGTATTTGAAATGTCTAGTTATTGGGAGGAAACATGCGAAAAATATTTATAGGTTTTGTGGTGTTCAGTCTACTATTGATGGGTAGTTGTAGTAATGATGCAGAAACGAATACAACTGGCGAAGAACAAAACGAAGTGATATCACTGAAAGTAGCAGACTCCGTTCCTTCAACAAATTTTATCTCCCAAGAAGGAATTGTTTATTGGATGGATCGTGTAGAAGAGCTTACCGATGGTAAAGTTGAGTTCCAATATTTCCCGTCCGAACAACTTGGAAAATCTACTAGCTTATTAGAATTAGTAAACGCTAATACTGTGGATATAGCCTATACTTCTTATGCTTCTGAAAAGCTTCCTTTGTCTGAAGTAGCTACGCTTCCGGGAGCTGTTCCTTCTTCTGAAGAAGGTTCTAAAATATATTGGAAACTGGTCGAAGAATTCTTATTAGAGGAAGAGTATTTGAAGAACGGGGTTCGTCCCATGTTTGCAGTGACGCTTCCGAATTATCAAATATTAACCACAGAAACAAAGGTCACAACGATAGAAGATCTGAAAGGGTTAAAATTAAGGACTCCCAGTGGGCCTATAGAAGTAGGAATGAATGCGTTAGGTGCATCTCCTGTAGCGATGGCTGCTCCGGAAATGTACACCGCGATTGAACGTGGAACTATAGAAGGCGCAGTAATCGCGGAAACAAGTTATAAACCATACCAGCTTCAAAAGGCAGCTAATTATTCTACAACAAATGCTAATATGGGAAGCTTTGTGGCAAATTATTCGATTAATGAAGAGGTGTATCAAAATCTTCCTGAAGAAATACAACAAGCGATGAACCAGGCTGGAGAAGATACAATGGTGCATTTCTCTAAATTCTTGGATGAACATGTAGAAGAATTGATTAAAGAGTTTGAAGAAGAAGGCATGGATATGTATGAACTAGATGATGAGACGTTAAGCACTTTAAATAGAGATATTCAGTCAACATGGGACGAATGGGCCCAAAAACTGGAAGAAAGAGGATATCCCGGTAAGAAGACATTACATTTATTCAATGATATAAAACAAGACGTTGTGAACTAGTTTTAACTCTTTTAATTCATTGTAAGCTGTATTTTGTAGAGGGGTGAATGAATGAAGAAAGTCATCTATGGTTTCGATAAGTTAGAACGTTATACTGTTATTTTGGCTCAACTTGCGATTGTAGTTATGATGATCATAATAACGGTAGACGCCGTCAGCCGGTATGTATTTAGCCAATCTATTATAGGAGTGTATGAATTTACGGAACGATATTTAATGATAGCTGCAATATTCTTGAGTATGAGCTACGTTTCGAAAATAGATGGCCATATAAAACTTGATTTAGTTATTGATAAGTTACCTGTGAAAATTGCTAGGAGTTTTAATTTAATATTTCTTTTGCTGGGAGCAGCTTTTGTATTTGGAATTGGCTATCAAGGGATGGTAATGACTTATGATGCATGGGTTAGAAATATTGTAAGTACAGGGTTGATACCTTGGCCGGTATGGCTTTCATATATATGGGTTCCTATTGGTGCCTACTTATTTACGGTTCGATTAATACTTCAGTTTATAAATTCTATGTTAAATATTTATTCGAAGAAGGAAGAATCAGAGACTGCTAAGAAAGAAGGGGTACTATGACCATTGCTATTCCAATTATATTGCTAATATTCTTCCTTTTATTTGGTATGCCTATCGCATTAGCACTAGGTATTTCTGGTTCAATTGGTTTAGTGCTTAATGAAGGTTGGGAGGCCTTCTTTGGGATAATACAGACAGCGCCATATGATAGTATAGAAAGTTTTGTCCTTAGTGCCATACCAATGTTTATATTAATGGCTGCTATTATGACAGTAAGTGGATTAACAAAAGATTTATTCTTTTCAGCACATAAATGGCTTGGGGATTTACCGGGTGGTTTAGGAATTGCAACGATTTTTGCAGGTGCAGGGATGGGAGCAACAAGTGGTTCTTCTACTGCCTCTGCTGCAACTATGGCGTCTGCTGCCTTTCCAGAGATGAAGCGATATAAATATAGTACCCCTTTTGCAATGGGTGTTGTAAGTATTTCAGGAACATTAGCTGTTATGATTCCTCCAAGTATTATTTTAATCATGTATGGGATTCTCTCAGAGGTTGGAGTCGCTTCTTTATTAATAGCTGGTATTATACCCGGAATTCTTACAGTAGTAGGTTATTTAGCTACCATTTTAATATGGATTAAATTAAAGCCGGACGTCGCACCGAAAATTTCCGAAAAGCCGTCCTTGAGAGCTCGTTTTGACTCCATTAAATATACCTGGCCAGTCTTACTTCTTATCTTTATTGTTATTGGAGCTATCTATACTGGTATTGTAACGCCTACCGAGGCAGGTGCAGTTGGAGCATTTATTGTGCTTTTGATTGCGATAGGAATGCGTAGGTTCTCATTTGATTCATGTAATGAGGTGTTACTCCAGACGTTAAAATCAACAACGATGATATTAACCATCATTATCGGAGCAATGATATTTGGCTATTTTCTTACGATCACAGGAGTAACACAAAATTTGGTATCTTATGTAGAAAACCTGAATGTATCGAAGTATTTCATTATCAGCATCATTGTCTTCGTATTCCTAATACTCGGCTTCTTTCTTGATCAAATGGCTATTCTTATTTTAATGGTACCGATAACATTTCCAATTGTTATGGCACTTGGTTTCAATCCTATATGGTTCGGAATTATTATTACGAAAGCTGCTGAGGTGGGATTGGTAACACCCCCCGTTGGAATGAATGTTTTCGTCGCTTCAGGTGCAGCCGGTGTCAAAACAACGGAGAGTTTCAAAGGCGTTTTTTGGTTTGTTATTACAGATTTAATTATATTGATCATTTTAATGATGGTTCCGGGGCTAGCTACATGGTTACCGAATACGATGAATAATTAGTATGAAAACAGTATAAGCAAGTATATCAAATTAAAGGAGCGATTACTTCATGAATTTTAGTTTATCAGAAGAGAATATTGCCATTCAAAAATCAGTTAGAGCTTTTGCGAATAAAGAAATTATACCTGTCATTCAAGAATATGAGAAAGAGCGCAAGTTTCCTAGGGACATTTTGAGGAAAATGGGGAATCAGGGCTATTTTGGAACTACGTTTCCGGAGTTCGTAGGTGGTACGGAACTTGGATTTGTTAATCTGGCTATTATATGTGAGGAGATTTCCAAGGTCCATCCAGCTCTCGGTTATGCTTTTAATATGCAATCCATGACTTGCCCATTCACCATTCTAAATTGGGGAACGGACAGCCAGATAGAAAAGTACGTTCCTGATTTAATAGCTGCTAATAAAATTGGAATGTTCGCTTTAACTGAGTCTGGTGGAGGTTCAGATGCAGCTGGAGCTATGAAAACAGTGGCTGAATTAAAGGGAGATGAGTATGTACTTAATGGCTCCAAAGTATTTATTACATTTGCAAATGAGGCTGATTATGGCGTTTTATTTGCTAAGACAGATCCATCTGCCGGCCATCGTGGGATTTCAGCCTTTATTGTAGAGACGGACCTTCCAGGTTTCGAAGCGAATCCGATTGAAATGAGTGGGCTAGGTTATATGATGAGAAGTTGTGAGGTGTTTTTAGATAATTATCGAATTCCTAAAGAGAATTTATTAGGGAGAGAAGGGGAAGGGTTCAAAATAGCTATGAATGCCCTTGACTACGGGAGGCTAACAGTACCATCCAGGCTTATAGGGATCGCTCAAGGGTGTCTAGAACATTCCATTGAATATGCTAATAATCGAGTTCTCAAAGGTAACTCCATAGGTAATTACCAGATGATTCAACACCTTATTGCAGATATGACTGTTGAAATTGAAGCGGCACGTATGCTTGTTTATAAGAGTGCTTATTTAAAGGACAAAGGGGAAACTGCGTCAAGAGAAAGTGCGCATTCAAAATATTTTGCCTCTACTACTGCAACCAAAGCATCTAGAGCAGCTTATGAGATATTTGGTGGGTATGCGTTGACAGATGAATATCCGATTATGAAATATATTAATTATGCAAACATGTTGCATCTAGGGGAAGGTGCTCCAAATGTTCAACGAGTACTTATTGCAGAGGATGCGTTAGGAATGAAGGATGCGAATAGACATAAAATTCGGAGGAGATTCTCGCTAAATAGTGACTTGAATGAAAAGGGAGGAATCAACGTTTGAGACAGGCACTGGAAGATATAAAAATAATCGATTTATCACGGGTTTTTGCAGGTCCAGCCGGTTCTATGGTATTAGGAGATTTAGGCGCGGATGTTATTAGGGTGGAAGCTCCCCAAGGTACCGATAGTATTAGAGAATGGTCACCATATGTTAATAATGAAAGTACGTATTATCTGTCAGCAAACCGAAATAAACGAGCGATTACTATAAATTTGAAAAGCGAGACAGGTAAAAAGATCTTTTATGAAATTGTGAAGACAGCTGACGTTGTGTTAGAGAACTTTAAAACTGGAACAATGGATCGGTTAGGGTTGGGGTACGCTGCATTGCAGAAAATAAATCCAAAAATTATTATGTGCTCCGTAACTGGTTACGGCCAAACAGGTCCATTTGCACAAGAGCCTGGCTTTGATCCGGTATTACAAGCAGTAGGAGGCCTGATGGATGTGACTGGTGATCCTGATGGAGAAGCGACACGAGTGGGATTACCGGTTGTTGATATTATGAGCTCACTGTATACCGCTATTAGTATTTTATCAGCGATAAGAGCTAGAGATCTTTATGGTGAAGGGCAACAAATTGATATTTCGTTATTAGACGTTCAAGTTAGTTCTTTAGCAAATGTAGCAAGTAGCTATCTAATGAAAGGGCATTTATCACAACGAATGGGAAATAATCATAACAATATTGTTCCTTATCAAGTATTTCACTGCAAAGATAAGCCTTTAATGGTAGCTTGTGGGAATGATAATCAATTTTCTACCTTTTGTGAGGTCCTTGGGCGACCAGAGTGGAGTAAAGATGAAAAGTTTAGAACCAATGCGAACCGTGTAGAAAATCGTGACGAACTTTCAGAAAAGATAAAAACGATCATGGTTACTAAAAACGCTGAAGAATGGTTTGATTTACTTTCAGAAAAGAGTGTACCATCTGGTCCGGTCAATAATATCAAGGAAGTTTTTGAACATCCGCAAGTAAAAGCAAGACAAATGGTTGAAGAGGTGCCTCACCCAACCTTAGGAAAAGTAAAATTAGTAAGAAACCCACTTCGTTTTTCTAAAATGGCGACATCTGTTCAAAATCATCCTCCATTGTTAGGTGAACATACCATACAATATTTGCAAGAGGAACTAGGGCTCTCCCTAGAGGAAATTCAACGATTAAAAAAAGAGGGGGCCATTTAGTTTGTGATATAATAGGAATATACAGAGAAGGGGGGGTTGGTGGTGAAAGCTCGTGCATACAATTCGAATGTTATATCAAAAACGTTTGCAATTTTAAGGGCATTCGCGGACGAAAAATTAAATTGGGGAGTCAATGAATTAGCGCGCTATTTAGATATACCCGCAAGTTCGTTGCATCGTAATCTTAAAACATTAAGGGAAGAAAATATTTTAGAAGTATCAGCTCAAACAGGAAAATATAAAATTGGTCCGGAGTTTGTACGGATTGCATCAATTATTTCATCTGACATTGAAATAAAAAATGTTGCTAGACCATTTATGCAGGAGGTTTCTACAATGTTTAATGAGTCCGTCTATTTAGGGCTCTATAATGCACGAAGTAAAAAAATATCCTTTGTTGAAGGGATCCATAGTCATAATCCTTTGAAATATGTGCTAGAAATAGGTGTTTTACAACCAATTCATTTTGCAGCCAGCGGCAAGACGGTGCTTGCTTTCTTGGAAACTGAAGAAATTCAAGCGGTTTTTGACGAAGAAAATGTAAGCTTAGAAGAACAAAGAATAATTGAAAAAGAATTACAGCTTGTACGGGATCAAGGCTTTTTAACAACGTTAGGGGAGAGATTGGAGGGCGCATCCGGAACCGCTGCTCCAATTTTTGATGCTTCTCAAAAGGTGATTGGTTGTATAACATGTGTCATTCCTATCAATTATTATGATGCATATGACGATAGCTTGAAGGAAAACTTAGCAAAAAAAATTACTGAAGCAGCTGAAAAAACTTCTCGTGTATTAGGCTATCGTCGATAGACGTCTATGTAATAAGATCAATTGTGGTATAAGGTTATAAATGAATAGATAGACAGTCTAATTTACAAGAGAAAAGGCTGACAAGGTTGTTTTATTGCTCCTGGTCAGCTTTTTTTGATGCCTAGGAAATTATAAAATTATTTGCTTGGGCATAACGTATTATTGATTAATGGCTACATCCAGCTACAAGCGCCAAAAACTAGGAGATAACACGAGAGCTCCCTACGATAAAGAAGACTTGGCGACTGACAAGCCGACAGGCGCAGGCAGAGCCATAGTCGCACTTATGCCTGTGGCGAAAGTCATCATCGGTTCGTTACCTCACCGTGATACCTTTATCTCAGTTGCGCCGCTCCAATCTTTACGTTTTTAACCAGGCGCTTTTCGTTTTTGTTCATGGATTAATGATTATTAAGTTCTTGTTCAGACTTGATAAACTCCCAATACCGATGCAGTCTTTTCACATTTTCATTTGGTTGCTGGCTGACTTCACGGAGAAGGTGTAACTGTTTCATTTTCTTCAATGTATCTATCTCTGATTCATTTAACGACAGATCTTCGGTAATCGAATAGTAGACAGGATGGTTAGGTGTATCTATTAAGCCAAGTAAATAATCCGTAGATACTTGAAATATATGAGCCATATTTTTAATCGTTTCTAACGAAGGCTCATTTCGACCTTGCTCGTAGTACCCATAACCGCTGGTAGTTACATTAAGCTTCGATGCAATTTCGTCCTGATTATAACCGTAATCTATACGAAGATCTCTTAAACGCTCGCTAAATTTGCACATATGAAGTCTCCTTCTGAAGCATCTCAATAAAATTATACAAGTAGAAATGGAACAAACCTCCTTATTACAACTATTTATTGTAAAATTACTTTACATACAATAATTTGTTGTGTATAATGAGTGAAAATAGTGAAAAGGAGGGGTAATTTAACTATTGTGTATTTGAACGATCGTTTATTATGGGCTCTCGGGATTTCCATATTTAACGGTACATATTTTTTCACAAGAACTACCTGTCCCACATGCTAGTGAGCAACTCCATTTTTGGTGGTGCCGGGTGTGAACATATTTGTTATGTTTCATTTCTTTGCCAATTTGGACAGGTAGGGATGTCTTCAGGCATGACATATAACGTCAATATTTAATAGTTTTATTTTCAACTTGAAGTATTGATTAAATAAAAAGTCACTCTGTCAAAAGGGGAAAAGTAAAGTGAATGGAGCGGTGAATAAGTGGTACCGTCTAGTTCGGTGAATGTCGAGAGTCTATAGAATTATGAGGGAGGGATAGTTTATAATGAATGTCTTTGCCATAGGGCTAATTATTTATTTAATAGTTTTATTGGCCATTGGTTATATCAGTGCTAAGAATATCAAGTCTTCCGACCATTATCTAGTAGCAAATAGAAGTTTAGGTATTATTGTGTTGGTGGGAACTATAGTAGCAGGCTGGCTTGGAGCCGGAACTGTTGTTGGTCATGCTTCTATTTCATATTCCAATGGTTATGGAGCCTTATGGTGGGTAGCTGGTGGAGTAATTGGTATATTAATTATAATTACAATTGCTACTCGTTTGCGTCAGCTTGAGATGTATACAGTGCCTGACTTATTAGAGTTAAGATATGGACCAACTGCAAGAATTCTTGGATCAATCACAATTATAATAGCTTTTACAGGGATAGTTGGATCTCAAATGAAAGCGGTAGCATATGTTTTAGATGTTGTGGTGGACTTTAACGGGGATCTTGCTATCTTTATAGGAGCATCAATTGTAGTAATTTATACTGTAATGGGCGGTATGTACTCTGTTGCTTATACGGATCTCGTACAATATGGTTTATTAATAATTGGATTAATTATTGCTGCGCCAATTGCTTTTAGTTCAGCCGGCGGTTTCTCTGGTTGGGAGACAAGCTTGCCTACAACGCATTTCGAACCTACCGGAGGATTGGGATTTTTTGGTGCACTCGCTGTTGGGCTACCCTTCTTAATGTTAGCTACAGTAGACCAAAATCTATACCAAAGAATGTATTCTGCAAAGGATAGTCGTACTGCCAAAAAAGGAGCTATTTGGGGATTATTTGGTGGCGCTCTTGTAATGCTGCTGGTATTTGTTATTGCTGTTTCATCAGCCGTATTGTTTCCTAATATAAATCCCGACTTAGCTGTTTATGCGATTGCAACAGATTTATTAAATCCATTTTTGGGAATGATTTTGCTCATTGCAGTGTTATCGATTATTCTTTCAACTGCGGATTCTTATTTGTTGTCTCCGGCAACAAACATTGTGAAAGATATCTATGTTCGTTTTATAAATCCATCTACTAGTGATCAGCAAATTTTAAGATTAACGCGGATTTGTGTAGTTCTTTTAGGAGTTGTGGCGTTATCAGGAGCCTTATGGTTTGATACATTTCTAGAATTTATGCTTGTAGGGTATACCATTTATGGCGCAGGGGTATTTTTCCCCATATTAGCTGCATTTTTCTGGAAAGGAGCAACAAATAAAGGGGCGTTAGCTGCAATTGCTGGCGGTTTAGTTAGTACACTGACCTGGGAATTCGGTATTCCTTCTTCCATTCCAACAATTTACATTGGTGGAGTATTATCATTAGCCTTACTAGTAATTGTATCTTTATTCACAAAACACTCTGATACTGAAAATGCGAATGCCTTTAAAAAGAAAAAGGATGATGAGGCAGCACCTATAAATAAAAATGCAATTTAATTTGTACTTTATAAAACGCATAATAGATTGAATATTCTATTTTAGGATAGACGTATAAGTGTATATATTATCTGAGGAGGACTACAATGAGAACTATATTAAAGAACTGTAACTTAATTGATGGGATTTCAGAAGAATCAAGTAAGCATGCATATTTGATTGTTGACAATGATAAAATAAAAGAGGTTGGATTGGGTGATGTACGTACAAATGCTGCAGATGAAGTCGTTGATTGTACAGATAAATATGTCTTGCCAGGCTTAATTGATGCTCATGTACATCTAGTATGGGATGGAAGCGCAGATCCACAATCTGCTATTAATGATTTAGAAAATGACGCGATTACATTAAACGCATACAAGCATTCTCTGGATTATTTGAAGCATGGAATAACGACTGTCAGAGATGTGGGATCCCCTGATCGTACAACGCTTCATGTACGCAATGCAATTAATGCAGGGCATTTGCAAGGACCAACTATTGTCAGTTCTGGCTCACCTATATGTATGACTGGCGGCCATGTTTATTACTTAGGTAGAGAAGTTGATAGTCCAGACGAAGCTCGAAAGGCTACAAGGACAGTATTAAAGGAAGGGGCAGACCTTATAAAGTTAATGGCTACTGGAGGAATTTATACGTTTGGAGAAGAACCTGGGTTTTCACAACTCACATTAGAAGAAATGAAAGCAGCCACTCAAGAGGCTCATAAAAAAGGAATAAAGGTAGCTGCTCACGCGGATGGCTTGGAAGGTATATTAAATTGTATTGAAGCTGGAGTTAGTACAATTGAGCATGGTATATATGCGGATGAGCATGCTCTTTCGTTGATGAAGGAAAAAAATATGTACCTTGTACCTACGATGATTGTGATGAAACGTTTAGCTTCTGATGATCGAATGGTAGATTGGGCAAATGAAAAAGCTCAATATGTTTTAACTCCTCATATGGAGATGCTTAAAAAAGCGGTTAAACAAGGAGTTAAAATAGCAACGGGAACAGATTGTGGCTCACCAGTTACACCACCAAAATATTACTTTGATGAGTTGCCCATAATGCAGGAGGCAGGAATGACCTCAATGGAAGTTATTCAATCATCTACTCGTATAGCTGCTGAATGCTTAGGTTTAGATAATTACGGAACACTTGCTGAAGGTAAGAAAGCTGATTTATTAATTGTTGATGGTAATCCACTTGATGACATACATGTATTAAAAAATGAAAAATCTATTATGAAAAACGGTACATTTATTTGAAGAAAATTAGAATTAATAGGTTTAGATACAGGTAGATGTGTTTGACTTACAAATGTGTGGTCTAAATCTACCGTCTTTAGAAGGTTTCCGCTTTTCGCCTTATCCTTAAGTGTCCTTGATATGTATGGACGGATATCGAAAAAGTGGTCAAGCTGTGTATAGTATCAAGTATCATGATATGAGTAATGAAATATAGATATAAGGCGTTACAAGAACATATAGCAATAAGGAAAAGGAATTTGATAAAGCTGGTTGGTAAAGCAAAAGTACTTATGATTTTACAAGGAAGTGTTGGGATTGAGTAGGACTTTAGTCGCTGGTATTTATGTTCAATCTACCTATTTTAGCAGGTAGTCGTTTAAGAATAGAAGTTTAAAATGAGCGGTTCCTGTAATTATTTGACTATTTTGGTCGGCTAGTAAGCACTTTCGTTCATATACACCGGAGTTTGTGTTTGGAAAGTTCGAGATAAATTTTTGTAGATACTCTATTTATGAATCCATTTTTTTCAATCTATTGGTGTGCATGTTGCCATGGTTTTATTTGATTGTGCGCACGATATACGGTATGCGTGAAAGGGTAAAAAAGATACTTTATTTTACACTGTACGTATTATGTATCGTACATCGTGTGCACTTCATACTAACTTCAAGATTAGCTTTAATATTCCTTACTTTCGGGTGTTTTATATGTACAAAACAGTTCCATAATTAGGTGGTGCTTTCTATTAGGAGGAAAGTTGATTGTATTTTGGAAAACTGTGCCCCGTTAATGGGGAGGGATAAAGTCTACTATAAAATTATCTATCGAACTATAATAATAATTTTCTAGAGGAGGTTTAAATACGTGGTTGATGATAATTTCAAAGATGATCAGGAACAAAAGGAAAAGGTAGATAGCAAAACAGACGATGGACAAGGTGTTTCCAGACGTTCCTTCATTAAAAATTCGGGAATTGCAGCAGGCGGAGTCGTGGGTGGTGCGTTACTAGGTGGTTTACTTGGAAATCCTTTTGAAACCGAGGAAACAACAAGTCAAACTGATTCTCAAAAACAAGAAAAAAATCCTACCGAAGCACGCATGTTTTTTACAAGGTATGAAGACTTTGTGGTTTTAGAACAGGCGACTGAGCGTATTTTCCCGAAAGATAATAATGGTCCGGGGGCCATAGAGTTAGGTGTTCCTTATTTTATTGATAAGCAACTTGCGGGTTCACGGGGAACGAATGCAAATGAGTATAGAGAAGGGCCGTTTGTAGGATCAAAAGTTGTTGATTCGAGGTTGACGCGAGGTCAAATATTTATAATCGCATTAAGGAAAATGAATAGCTTGAGTAATGAAAGGTTTGATACACCTTTTAATGAAGCAGAAGAGGAACAACAAATGGATATTTTGAAAGATTTTGAAGCTGGTGAAATAGATATGAAAGATGTTGATTCAAGTGACTTTTTCACATTGCTTCGTGATTCTACCATAGAAGGAGCTTACGCTGATCCCTTGTATGGTGGTAATCGCAATATGGATGGTTGGAGAATGAAAGAATACCCTGGGTCTGTAGCATCTTATGCAGATATTATGGAACAAGACGAGTTCGTTAAGATGGATCCAGTTAGTTTAACGGATTATCAACAAAAATCTTAACAAGGAGGAGGGAGATAATGGCTATAAAGTTAGACAAAACAGACGCGGTTATTGTTGGCACTGGATGGGCTGGTGGTATTGCTGCTGCGGAGTTAACAAAACAAGGATACAAAGTTGTGGCTTTGGAACGCGGAGAAGATATAAGTAGTGAAGACTTTATTGGTTCAAAAGATGAATTAAAATATGAAGTACGTCACGATTTATATCAAGATCGAACCAAAGAAACAATAACAACAAGAAATACTACAGACGAGGATGCCAAGCCACTAAGAGATCAACCCACAGATACAAATGGAGATGGAACCGGGGGTACATCAACACATTGGGCGGGGTGGACTTTTCGTTTTCTTCCTTTTGATTTTGAAATACGTAGTAAAATTGAGGAAAAGTACGGTGAAGATAGAATTCCCGAAGATATGTCCATTCAAGATTGGGGCATAATATATGATGAGTTAGAGCCATACTATGATAAATTTGAAAAAACTGCGGGGATATCTGGAGAAGAAAATCCACTTGGGCCGGAAAGATCTGATGATTATCCTAATCCTCCTATGAAAGAAACACCAAGTATTCGTATGTTTAAGGAAGCAGCAGAGGCACTTGGATACCATCCTTATCGGACGCCATCAGCTAATATGTCACAGCAGTATGAAAATCCTGATGGTGAAACAATAAATGCTTGTGTTTATTGTTCATTTTGTGAAATGTATGGGTGTGATTTTGGTGCTAAGGCAGATCCGATTGTTACCGTCTTGAAAACTGCCAAAAAGACAGATAACTTTGAAATCCGAAACCATGCCTATGTTACACGTGTTTTACATGATGATGATAAAGCTTCAGGTGTTTTGTATGTGGATACACAAACTGGCGAAGAATACGAACAACCGGCAGATATCGTTGTGGTAGCGGCGTATACATATGGGAATACGCGCTTAATGTTATTATCAGAAATTGGTGAGCCGTATAATCCGGAAACAGGAGAGGGTATTATTGGTAAAAATATAACGGCACATTACGGGAATTTACTTTTTACTGGTGTTGACGGATTTTTTGAAGATAAGAAATTCAACTCCTTTGCGGGTACGGGGGCCTTAGGGGCTACTTTGGATGATTATAATGGGCATCAAATAGATAACAATGAAACAGACTTTTTGCATGGATTTCAACTTAATATTTCTCAAGGTGGTGCTGAACCAATCAGTAATAATCCTGTACCCAAGGATACACCTTCTTGGGGGAAAGAGTTCAAAGAAAACTCTTTATATTATACCAATCGTCATTTAGGAGTAGGGAGCATGGAAGCCTGTTTGCCCCGTGAACATAATTTTATGGATTTAGATCCAAGATATAATGATATATTTGGAGATCCCCTTCTCAGGCTTACTGTTAAATTTACCGATCAAGAGCGTAATTTAGCCAAATATAAAATAGAGAAGGCGAAAGAAATTATGGAGGAAATGGGTGCTGATATAGTGGAAGCGCCTGAGATAACAGATGAAACTGAATTTAATCAGGATAGTATACACAGTCATACAACTGGGGGAGTTATCATGGGTGACAGTCCTGAAACTTCAGCAGTGAATAATTATTCACAAATGTGGGAGAAAGAAAATTTATTTGTAGTAGGTGGCTCTTCTTTTCCTCACATCGGAGCTTATAATCCTACTGGGACCATAGGAGCTCTGGCTTATCGCGCTACTGAAGGTATGGTCGAATATTTGGAAGGTGATGGTGGACTGTTAATTGAGCCGAAAGAAGAAGACAAAGCTTAACCACATCTAAAATCGCTCCGGATTAAAGAAGCACGATATAGGGTGGTCTCCCAAACATCCTTATTTCATTCACTTTAATGATAAGGGAGAGAATTGTAAAGATCAACAAGCATTTTTGAATTTTATTATATTTGGCCATAAAAATACCCCCGAAAATTAGATTTTCTACTCTAACTTTCGGGGGAGGTACCAATAGATCCTCCTCCAAAAATCTGTAGGGAAGGATTTGAGCATTTGTATATTTCATATCGTTAAACTTCCTAATTACTTATGTCATTAATTTAAATAATGGTTCATTTAATTGTACTTTCTCTTGATTGGTCTCATAGAGATCAGAATACTTATCAGAATTTGTTATAACGATAGGTGTCGTTAAATCATATCCTTCATTTTGAATCTCTTCTACATCGACATTCATAAGTTTATCACCTTGTTTTACGCGATCCCCTTGATGTACATACGATTGGAAAAATTGCCCTTCTAATTGAACAGTTTCTATACCGATGTGAATTAGTATTTCCGCCCCCTTGTCTGAAGTTATACCAATAGCATGGTTCGTTGGGAAGACAGCAGATACTATCCCATTGACAGGAGCAGACAGTTCATCGTTTGTTGGAATGATAGCGAGACCTTTGCCCATTGCTTCCGTAGAGAAAGCTTCATCATTTACATCCCGTAATGGTTTAACATATCCAGTTAGTGGACTATGGATGCTTATTTGACTTGCATCTTCATGTTTATTTGATTTTATTGGTGCTTGCGCTTCCCCTCCTGTAAGAGCTTGATCAAGATCAGCTTCTCCTTGCTTGCTTTCAAAGCCAAATATCACGACAAGTAGTGCTGCTAGAGCAAACGATAAAGAAATACTTATAATGTGTGTAACCATTGGCGAGTAAGCGGCAACGGAGAAAATATTATGAAACACATAAGATGTCATTTGGACTCCTACCGCTCCACTTAAGGCGCCACCTACTCCGCCTGCAATAATCAAAATCGGGATTGTTCGTTTATATCTCAGGATCAAGCCATATAAAATGGGCTCGGTTATCCCGGCCATAAGCCCCGTTATGGACGTGGAACCAGACAACGCTCTTAATTGTCTATTATTCTTTGATCGTAGATAGATACCGAATGCAATACCTGCTTGAGAAAATACTGCACATGCGAACAGTGCTTCAATAGGATCCACGCCATTTGTAGCGAGATTATTCAATGTAATAGGCGTAATGCCCCAATGAAGACCGAAAATGACAAGAAACGGTTGTAACCCACCTAATAGAATGCCTGAGAGCAATCCGCTTTCTCCAATTAACCACAAGGCAGCTGAGGAGATGGCTCCGCCGACATACGTACCAAAAGGACCGAATATAATCACTGTTAATGGTAGCATAATCATCAAAGCAAGCATGGGAACCAGAAACAGCTGTATGTCTTTGTAAACCACTTTTTTCAATAGTTTTTCCAATAAAGCATAGATCCCTATGGCGATAAAAATAGGAAATACGGATGTTGAATAATCAGCTAATATTACGGGTATCCCTAAAAAGCTGGTTACATCACTTTCTTCCAACAACCCGGTGTAGGATGGTTCAAATAAAGCGGCTGCTATGACTCCTCCTACATACGGATTGGCTCCCAGTTGTTTCGAAATCGTTATACCGAGAAAGATGGGTAGAAAATAAAAAACAGCATTACTTACAGATGACAAGAGCAGATAAGTTCCGCTCTCCCCGGATAACCAGCCGACTTCTGTTAAAATGGTTAAAAGTGCCTTGATCATTCCTGAACCTGCAAGTGCAGGAATAAGAGGAGAAAAGCTTCCCGAAATAACCTCAAAAATTTTGGAGGTAATCGACGCTTTGTTATCTTGTGAAGAATGATCAGCTTCATTTGTTTTATCGTCGTTCTCATTTTCCTCCGTAAAGCTTCCAAGTTGAATGATTTCCTGATAAATCTCTGCAACGATGTTTCCTATTACAACTTGAAATTGGCCACCACTTTCAACTACACTTAGCACTTCATCTCTATTTTGCAGTTTAGCTTTATTTGCTTTGGCTGAGTCCTTGAGTTTAAAGCGCAGTCTAGTAGCACAGTGGACTAAACTGACCACATTCTCATTCCCACCAACATCCTTTAAAATCTCTTCCGCTAGTTCTTTATGATTCATCAAATGCTCCCCCTATTCTATAGTTGTTGGAATCCAAATTAGAAGCCAGAGATAGCAAGAGTTTCTGCCACGAATCTTACTTTACTCTCCTGCACGATTGTAAGTTTAGAAACAATAAATAGTAATCTACAATAAGTAATTTATGTTTAATAAGTTTAATATGTTAAATAAATTCTTTATAAATTTAATGGTAACGTATTATAGAAATATGTCAAATGCAAATAAGAAAATATAAAATATGAAGGGTGTAATATTTCTATTGTTAAAATGTGGTATGTGCGCATACAAGCAGCAAACGCAAAACGGACATGTTAGCGTAAATGGGATTTCTTGAAATAATTAATTTATGAGAAAACGAAAGCCTGCTGCTTCTTTTATAAAAAATATTGGAAATTTTTACTTTACTGGAATCGCTATTCATGTATAATATATGTTGTAGAAATTCGGGGAAGGAGGCAAAGCAAGTAGAACAGTTTGTGGGCGCTGATGATAATCATGATTTTATTCAAGAATATCAATCCTACTTTTGTAAAAAGGTAGATTGGGTTGTTGTAGATAAGTAAATAAGCAGTTTTTTTATGCGAAATCATGAATAATCAGCCGATGAAATACAATAACGCAAGTTGTATATCGAATCGTTCCAATTATGATCTTATGTCGAAAGGCGAAAATGAGCTGGTGGGATGGTGGTGAATAACAGAAAGTGGCTTACTCTGGTCCTTTTGTTTAGGTGGAATCGTTACAGAGAATTCAGGTCAAGGTCATGTTATTGATGCAAAAAATTTTGGGGTAGGTGACTTGTATGAAAAAAACAATAATAATATCCATTTTGTTATTAGTTATGGGGCTGTTTTTGATGGCTTGTTCCAGTGATGATTCTGAGGAACAAACAAATTCACCAGAGGATACCGTTCAGCAGGAAGAAGAAACAGCGACGGTTGATGCAGATGATGGAGAAACAGATGCCTCGGAAACAAATGAAGGGGAGATATCTTCTGATGAGGAAGAAAGTAGTAGTAATGAATATGTAGAACACCAAAGAGGTCTTCAAATCGGAGAGACAGGTACGGTAGTGAGTTCAAAAGAAGATTATACATATGAAGTTACGTTAAATAGTCTTCATTATGAAGAAAGTCTAGATGATCTTCAATTGTTTGGTGAAGTATTTATAGTGGCAGATGTCACGATAGAAAACGTTGATGATCAGTCATTTGCTGCAGAGGCTACATTCACCCCTACACTGGGAGAATTGGATTCTAATGAATATAAAGGCTCTGTGGATAATGAGTTTCTTGAAGGAATCGCTGCTATTGATATTATCGAAGGGGAACTGGCACCAGGAGATTCGATAACAGGTAACTACGTGTTTGATATGGAGACAACAGCAGATAATTATCATTTTGCATTTGGAACAAATTGGGATCAAATTACGACGTTGGCTGAATGGGAATTCAGTGAAGATGAAATGGAGTAATGTAAACTAAGAGGAGTAAAAGCAGGTGATGTTTTTGCTTCTTTTTATTGGTTGATTTCACGTCTATCTAATGTTCTAAGAATTTTTAAGGAATACTGTAATATCCCCAAAAACGGCACCTCAGATATCCATGTTATTATTTACAGAAAGGATTTTCTATAAATAATAACATGGATACTTTATTTTTCCAGGAATAACAAAAGTTGACGATGAGACGAGAATCTATCATCATAGAGCTATCAAAAATATATGTAAACTGTTTAGCAGAGGGGAAGTGAAAACATGGGGAAACGAAACCCTATCTTTATTTTGCTTGTGGGAATGACAATCATGATTTTGGCAGCATGCAGTGATAGTGAAACGGCGACAGATCAGGATGATCAACAATCGGAAGAGCAGTCGGAACAGGAACAGGAAGAAGAGTCTGGGGATAAGGACAGCAATGATCAGGAATCTGAACAAGAAAAACAAGTGAATCAAAAACCTTTTCAGCCCATTGAACCATCAAAAGATGCGAAATCATTAGAAGATCATTATGAAGAAGATGAAAAAGAAAACTTGCCTAATGAGGAAGCGCATGATGAATCCATCGAACGTTCTGTTCCTGTAGGAGAAGTATTATCCGATGGTAAAGAGGATCTTTCCGATGGGCCGTTAAATGATCATCGACTGGTTGCTTTCTACGGGACACCACGATCAGAGGATATGGGAATTCTTGGAGAATATGAGCCGGAAGAAATGATGGAAAAATTAAAAGAACAAACGGCAGCTTATTCCGACGTAGATCCGGATCGTCCTGCTGTACCAACCATTGAACTCATTGCTACCGTTGCTCAGCGAACGCCGGGGCCGGATGGTACATATGTTGCGGAGCCGTCAACAGATACGATCGATGAATACGTGGAATTGGCGGAAGAAAATGATGCATTGTTAATGTTGGATATTCAGTTGGGGCAGAGTACCGTGATGGATGAATTAAAACAAGTGGAATCTTATCTGAAACTACCCCATGTTCATTTAGCCATTGATACCGAGTACAGTGTAGCAGAAGGTGAAATCCCTGGAGAAGATTTAGGTGAAGTTGATGGAGAGGATATACAGGAAGCTGTTGAATATGTGGATGCGATGGTAGAGGAAAACAATTTGCCTGATAAGATGGTGCTTGTCCACCAATTTGGCGATGGTATCGTGACTAATAAGGATAAAATCAAGCCAACAGAGAACGTGCAAGTCCCGCTAAACTATGATGGTTTTGGAGATCCGGCTATCAAAATGGATGCTTACAGAGAACTGGTGCGGAACCAACCTATCCAGTATGGCGGTTTTAAATTGTTCTACCAGAATGACGATCCGCTGCTTGAGCCAGAAGAAGTGTTACAACTTGATCCAGCTCCCGCTATTGTCAATTATCAATAAAAGTTAAAAGTTGGGACAGGGAACCTGTCCCTGTGTCCCATAGTGAAAGGTGGAGTGACGATGCAGGAGAAATTAACCAGGAAACAAAAATTCTTTCATTTTCTCTTTATCCCTATCCTGTCTTTTCCTGCTTTTTATATTTTATATTATCTTCTCAGTTCTTTATTCCAGAAGGAGATGCCAACAGTTATGACAATATTGGCTACTGCTATTGGAGTTTCGATTGTGCATTGGATTAATGTTGTATATCCTCCACCTCCTCATGATTCTAAAGAACATAAAAAAAGCTTTAAGGAATACATCAAACAATATATTATAAACGGTTCTGTGTTCCATAAATTAATGGTCATGATATATTCATTGAGTGTTATTATAGTAATCGTGGTTATATGGTTATATGGTACATCAGCGCTATGAATCTTAAACTTTTGATCGAATTGCTCTGTCCCTGAAGAAAGAGAGGCGAATGTTTATGGAGTCGGTTTTAAAGAAAAAATTGGTAAGTGGGAAGAGAGAACTGTATAGTCTGGGCACGTCACATTTTATCAATGATTTGATGACTTCAGGGATTGTTCCAGCACTGTTACCATTATATAAATATGCTTTTGACTTATCCTATACACAAGCTGGGGCCATTCTTTTGGTTTCGAATCTGACTTCATCGGTTATGCAGCCGTTATTTGGACAATTTACGGATAAGAATCCAAAAACCTGGTTTCTCCCGTTGGGGGTTTTTCTTACTGGATTGGGATTGGCGGCAACTGGGTTTATGCCAACCTATTCCTTGTTACTCGTCATGATTGCTATTTCCGGTCTGGGATCCGGTATTTTTCATCCGGAGGCTTCCCGTGGTGCGCATTTAGCTGCAGGCGAAGCCAAAGGGACCGCACAGGCCATCTTCCAGGTTGGCGGTAATTTTGGTCAAGCAGCAGGTCCCTTAATGATCCCATTATTCCTATTAGCTACAGGGATTAAAGGGTTAGGTTGGTTTGCTTTAGTTGGTCTTGTGGGCGTGCTTATTATCATGAAGATCATGCCATGGTATAAACAGAAATTGAGAGAAAGTCAAAATAGCAAGAAAAAAACGATTCATGGCAAACGAAATCTTCCCGGCCTAGTCGGCTTAACGTCAGTCGTGATTTTACGTTCCTGGACGCAAATTGGAATGGCAGCATTTTTACCATTTTTTTATTTGCAAAATGATATTCCATTGCAACTTGGAGATTTATACACGTTTCTATTTCTGGCGGCTGGCGCTGTCGGTACATTCTTTGGTGGAAAGTTCTCTGATACGATTAGTCATAAGTGGCTTTTATTCGGTTCGATGTTTCTAACAATTCCATTTGCTTGGATATTACCACAAGCCACTGGTGTGATGGCGATTATTATTTTGTTTCTTTTTGGCTTTTTTGTGTTGTCTTCGTTTGCAGTTACCGTTGTTTATGGACAAATGATGCTCCCTAACAATATTGGATTGGCTTCAGGACTCATGATCGGTTTCGGAGTTGGAGCCGGCGGTATTGGTTCCACTATCATGGGATGGATTTCTGATAACTTTGGAGTTAGTTTGGTCTTTGATCTGTTTGTCATTATTCCAATCGTCGCTTCGATCATCACATTGTTTCTTCCAGGTGAAAAGAAACTGATGTCGGATGCAAAAGCAACGTAGGCTGAAGACTTTTTCAAGCATAGAATAATGGAAAAGGCCCCATTTACTTTATGGTTAATGGGGCTTTTTGTGGTAATGGTATATCTATTGTTATGTATTTGTATACGTATTCCACTGACAATCTTAATGTTTCGATTCACAATATCTATGGATTTTCCTTTCATGTAGTTTTCATTTCATAACTGTTTTCACATCCTCTATTAGCGTATCAAGTTCATCCATGCTCATTCCATCATATTTTTTGACAACTTCCCCTTCCGGATTAACTAAGTAAAACATAAAGCTATGTGATATCTGATCAGCTGCTCCAGCCTCTAAGCCGGCATGGAAACTGTTTTTTGATATCTCTTGAATTGTTTCAAAATCATAACCGGTTAAAAAATCCCATGTACTCAGATCCACTCCGTACTCCTTGGCGTACGCTTTTAAATCATTTGGTGTATCATTAGCAGGGTCGACATTAAACGAAATGATTTTGGGGTGTAGACCATCCTCTTTCAGCTCGTTTTGTACGTCTACCATATTAGCCGTGGTTCGGGGGCACACTGTCCTACAGTTCGTATATGAGAAATACGTAACCCACCATTCGTCTTTGAGGTCATCTAAACTTAGTATATCTTCATCCTGTGTTGTAAATGAAAATTCCGCCATTGGTTCAGACATGTTTGTTTCCACTTTATCACCGCAGGCACTTAGCAACATACTAAGAAAAATAAATAACGTGAGAATAAGTAAATGCTTTCCTGCCTTCATATCCATCCTACCTTCTCTAGAATGATGATTCTTAAAAGAAAGGAGGAGACCGAATGGCCGCCCCTATAAGCTACTACTATATATGCATTAATTTCTTGGAACCTCTCAGCGTCTGTCCGTAAGATGTCCTATTTTTCGTGGATCGAATGGGATGATCAATATTATTATAAAAAGGGAGTTAAGCTATAGAAACTAATTTGATCCAATCCCAATTATCCTCTTTCGTTCTATGATCTTAGCTCTTGCTTTCTTCTTTTTCTTCTACTGGATCAACTAATAGACCACCATCGCCTTCTAAGTATTCAATCATACCTTCGGCCGCACGGTAGGCAAGAGCTCCGATAGTGCCAGATGGATTAGCATTGCCAAAGTGCGGAAAGGCAGATGATCCCACTACGAATAGATTTTCCATATCCCATACTTGTGAGTAATTGTTTACTGCTGATGTTTCTGGATCATCCCCCATGATTACGCCGCCTCCAAAATGAGAACCTCCAGCTGGACCGTCATATTCTGTATCTTCATTAATTTCGGGAACGTCTATAATGTCTGCCCCCATTTGTTCTACTAATTCTTTAGCTTTTTGATTGGCATAATTCATGAGATTGCGCTCTTGGTCAGTATATTTAACAGTTGTACGAAGTAGTGGATCTCCAAAAGCATCCTTGTAATTTGAGTCTAAGTCCAAATAGTTATGTTTTCTAGGTAGGACACCTTCATGATGCGTCATTGCTATGTGCCTATTTGCATAATGCAAGGACTTTTCTTTGAACTCCTTGCCCCAGGAAGGTGTACCTTCTGGGACATTATTACTCCCTATAGGTCTATTCCCCGATTGTAATATCGTTAATTTAAAGCCATGCAAAAAATCTAGTTCATAATGATCCAATTGTTCAGGACCATAATCCTCAACTGCGGCCCCCAGTGTACCAGCACCAGCGAAACTATTAAACTTCTTATCTTCAAAAAAACCATCAACATAATCATAAGTTAACTCCGGATAATGGCCTGTGAAATTTTTTCCAATAACACCTTGTCCGGTTTCAGGATCATACGGTTTTCCAATTTCTGATAGGAGCATTAGGCGTGTGTTAGACCATACAAATGCAGCCAATACAACAACATCTGCGGGTTGTTCAAATTCCTCACCAGTTTGAGTATCCGTAAAAAGTACGCCTGTAGCCTTATCACCATCGTGCACCACTCGATTCACATATGCGTGATTTCTTACTTCATAATTATCCGTTTTTTTAGCGGTTCTTAGGACTGTATTAATTGGACTCGCCTTGGCGTCAAAATCACACCCATAACCCTCACAAAATGAACAATACACACAAGCATTTAGAGTCTCTCCATCTGGGTTTTCGTAGTTTTGTGACATGTTTGCTGATGGTATATGATAGGGATGTAAATCAAGTTCTCTGGCTGCCTTTTTAAATAAATTTAACATTGGCGTATCTTTCATTGGAGGGTTTGGATATTCATCTGAACGTTCTGGTCCATGAGGCATATCTTCACTAGAACCGGAAACCCCAATTGCTTTTTCAAATTTATCATAATATGGTTCGATTTCATCATACGTAATTCCCCAATCCTGTACAGTCATGTCGTCCGGTATCTTGTCTTCACCATATTTTTCAATTGTTTTACTTCTTATTTCAAAATCATAAGGAAAAAAACGATAAATATATCCATTAAAATGGGCAGATGTCCCGCCTGTATCAGTGCCACCAGTAACTTGGTCAGCCCGTTTAGGATAAGCTGTTTCATCAGAGTTATTACGTACCGTGACAGTTTCCTTTGTTAGATCTGAATACATCTCGCCGCGTACGCTATAACGTAATTCATCTTTTGAACCAATAAAGTCTTCTGTATCTTGGTCTTTACCACGTTCTAACCCAAGAACCTTATACCCTTTTTTTGCTAGTTCGGCAGCTGTCACCCCCCTGCCCAGCCTGTTCCAACGATGACTACGTCGACCTTGTTCAATTTTTTAGCCACAGCTTTCTCTCCTTTTTAAGATTTTTGTTGATAGTCTGTTAAGCTTATAGGATCCATTTTAATGAAGTCTTCCTCTTCTATTATATCGATATAGGAAGGGACAGGGCCGGGGAACTCTTTCATTTTCCAACCTTCCATATTTCTGTTCCCTCCATACAATGGATCAGAATATGCTCCCTCTAAAACTGACTGACGAAGCAAATCAAAGAAACCACTCGAACTTACCCCCTTCATATCTATTTCGTCGTCTTCAAAGTCTTTCAATATTTCAATTTGTTGATTTTCTTCTGCTTCATCAAATGAGGTTCCAAAACGTTTATTGCTTAATTGGTTCATTTTGCGAAGTCCATTAATAAAGAGTTCCCCCCGAGTTTGTCTGGCAAGATCAGCATCGGGTTTAGATTCCAGAAAAGGACCTAACCTATAATCTTCTGCATTCATTCCCCATGAACCAGCAAGTTGTTTATCAATAAAATAAGGAACCCCTAATTTAATAGCACCAGGGCCATTATCATCTTCTGGAAAAATACGTTCTGTCGCTTGTTCTAAAACTGCAAAATCTTCATATCTAGTAAAAAACATACGTGCTTCGGCAGGAGTATTTTTAGATTCTCCACTATCGGGAGCAGTGGACTCTTTTGTTGTAAATTGATTTGTTAAAAGTCCCCCTAATAATGAACCACCTGCCACTCCTCCAATGGCAATACCGGTATTCTTCATGAATCGACGTCGACTTGGATCAAATCTTTGTTCTTCTTCTGTTAGATGATTGTTTGCTTTGTTATTATTTGCTTTATTATCATTATCAGCCACTATATTCATCCCCCTTGACTTAAAATTGAAATTTTCTAATGTGGACATGGGCGTTAAATAAAAATGAAGTTTTTCTAATTGGATTATTGAAGTTACTTACTGTGCTCGTATTATTATATTCATTGTTCAGATGAATAGAACATTACCAGTAGAAGTGAGCAAGGTCGGAAAGTGTTCATTTATAGTATTGGATCGATTACACTTTGTATTGGTTTTGAACTTGGATGTTATTTGCTTGCATATAGCAAAATTCCGTCATTTATTTTTGCCGTGGCTGGAATGGGGGAGGCTTCGATTAACTACATTGACTACGTTTGATCGAATTGCTCTAGAAAAATTTGTGCGTCAGCTTTTGATCTGCTTTCCATGAATCGAAAATGTATTTGTTTGCCACCGGACAGGATTCCTTTCCGATTGTAGGAATGACTATAGTACAATTCGAAAGGCCGGTTTTTCAGAAAAGAGATAGGATATGCATCGACTAGAGGAGGATTCATTTGAAACTTTTTTCAGGCAGCATAAGCACCGGATTCATTATCATATTCATGATTTGGATATAAAAGATCCACAAAATGAATTCTATGTGGAGGGTTTTTGCGCACTGTTTTATTTTTGGAAGATAAAGCAAGCAAGAGCAGGTACGATTTCAGCGGGGGTCGACGTCGATTCCATTATTCGGGTTTATTTGATAGATTTACTGGATAGAAAATGGTTTTAATTTCTTTAGCTATGGTCTTTTATTTAGGGAAAGGTGCTTTTAAGTAGGGAAGGTGAAATTAGCGGGAGGTAAGGATTAGAGAGAAATGAGTGGCATAAAAGAATGGAATGTGTCTTATCATAAAAACTTGCTTTCAGTAACGCCAGCAAATTATGCATGTGCTTATGTGGAGATGCCTATTATCCCAGAGCAACTTCGTCTTATTGGAAAACCTACCAGACAATAGATAGGTATATTAGTGTATTAATTAATAACGATAACAGTGGAAAGCACAAAGTATGAGGATATTATCGAAAATAGGACCCATTTCTTACTAATTCACGGCGATGGATGAAAAAAGTGCCGATCATCTTTTTTGATGATCGGCATTTTTTTGCTATTATTTTTCATTCTCTTAATTTTAATAAAAAATGTAAAAATATTCCTATATATTTTACACTAAAGAAAATCATATCCATATGAAAATTGCATGTTATCCATGCGTCTTTTCACCTTCTAACTTGATCGCTAAGGCAGTAATACTTCGAGTCATCAATATAACTTGGACGCTATTGTTTCTGCGACCAATCCTTTTGTTTTTTCCGCCTTTTCACGATTCTTCATAGTGATGCCGGTACACAAAAGATCAATCACAAACAGTTGTGATATTTTTGATACGAGTGATCCACTGTCCAACGGGTTTTCTTTCGCGGATGTCAAAAGGATAATGTTAGCAAAATCGGCTAAGGGTGATTCGGTATAGTTCGTGATGGCAATAATTGTGGCACCATTTTTTTTCCCATTTTCGACGGCATCAACAATATCTTTAGTACTTCCAGTCAGACTGATAGCAATAATAACCGTTTCCTGATCGGCGGAATTGGAGCGGATCATCTGGTTGTGCGAATCAGTAATGATTTCTATATTTCTCCCGATGCGCATCAGTCGGTTCTGCATATCTAGTCCGGCAATACCTGATGACGAGACACCATAAACAACAACAGTTTGGGTATGGTGAATTTTGTCTATTGCTTGCTGCAGTTGATCATTATCGATCAATGTATATGTGTCTTCAATTGCCTGGGTCATATTGTTCCGCACTTTCCTGGTGTAAGTTTCGTTATGATCTTCCTTTTGGTGGGTGGAGAGTTCTCTCGCTAGTGACAACTTGAAATCCTGATAGCCTTTGTAGCCAAGTTTGCGACAAAATCGCAAAACAGTTGCATCACCGACATGACAGGCATTAGCAATTCCCGTCAGCGACTCGTATAAAGTTTCTTCGAAGTTTTCCGTTATGTAACGGTAGAGCTTAAGCTCGGATTTGGTAAATTGATTTTTCTTTTGCTCCATCAACATGGTTAAGTTAATGGAGTTGTCATTTAATGAATATTCCATAATCGATCCTCCTGACTTTAATCTTCCATAATAAATTTTAACGCACAAAAATATATTTATCATTATGGAGCACAACTCCATAATAAATGAATTATTGACAATAGTTTATCAATATGCTAGTATTCAATTAAATTATTAGAAGTAGTTAAAGTATTTATGTTAGCGGTTTCATTCGGATTCCATCGGGTGGAAAATCACAGAAACGTTTGCTGGGTTTGAAATTTCTTTTCAATGAAGTGACAAGAGGTGAAAGGGGTGAAGCTATAATATAGCAAATCGTAAATGATAGTAATTTGAATATTTTAATAGGCCGAATGGAGTTGAATAATGAGTAAAAAGTTAATTGTATCGTGTCAAGCTTTGAAGGATGAACCACTTCATAGTTCATATATCATGTCAAAAATGGCACTGGCGGCGTCCCGTGGCGGGGCAAGAGGAATTCGTGCCAATAGTGTGGTGGATATCCAAGCTATTAAGAAAAAAGTAAATTTGCCGTTGATCGGGATCATCAAACAGTCATATGTAGATAGCGATGTTGTTATCACTCCCACTATTACGGAAGTAAATGCTTTGTATGAAGAAGGAGTTGATGTGATCGCTTTTGATGCGACCGATAGGCTCCGGCCCAGTTACCAAACGTTTGCATCTTTTATAAGCGAGGTAAAAGAGCAAATCCCTTCTCAAACATTGATGGCAGACGTATCAACGGTTGAAGAAGCCATAAACGCTGAAGCGCTTGGCGTGGATATTGTGGGGACGACCCTGGTTGGCTATACTGCGAGGTCTGAAGATGAAACCTCACTTAATGTACTACAAGAGATCGTTGGCAAGGTTAATATCCCTGTTGTTGCAGAAGGAAATATTGATACACCTGATAAAGCAAAAAAGGCAATCGAACTTGGGGCTTGTGCTGTTGTTGTGGGAAGCGCTATCACTAGACCACAATATATAACAGAAAAATTTTCTGAAAAGATAGATGGGATCGACAAAAGCGATAAGGACTATCAATGATAAAATTGCTTGGATATCGGGTAAAACTCATGATGTGAATGGGTTTCAGAAAAGAAGAATACAGAAGTTCAGAATCAAATAATAAATTGATAAAGGAGTCAGCAATGGAAGTTAACGAAATCGCCTTTAATCTTATTCTATACAGTGGAAATGCTCGAAGTAAAGTAATGGAAGCGTTGAAACTTGCACGTCTGCAGTTTTTTGATAATGCAAATGAAATGTTAAAAGAAGCCGATGAGGAGCTGGAAAAAGCGCATAAAGTGCAAACAAATATGATGCAAGAAGAAGCAAAAGGAGGATCATCGAGCCTGTCAATTTTACTTGTGCATGCTCAAGATCATTTAATGACAGCGATGTTGGCTAGAGACTTGTCTGAGGAAATAATTGATTTACGTCAGAGTGATAACAAACAATAATTGAACAAATTTTTTGGAGGGATAAACATGTATTATGTATTAGTTGCTTGTAGTGCTGGAATGTCCACTAGCATGCTGGTTCAAAAGATTGAAAACGAAGCTGTGGAAAAACAAATTGATCTATCTATACAAGCAGTTTCTATGAATGAGGGAAAAACTTTAGCAAGAAAAAATAATTATGATTTGTTGTTGCTAGGACCTCAAGTGGCTTTTATGAAAGAAAGTATGGTGGAAGTGGCAGCTGGTAGATTTCCTGTAAGAGTAATTAAGCAGAAAGACTATGGGATGATGCGTGCAGACAATGTTTTAGAAGATATTTTAGAAGTAGTAGAGGGGAATGAGGAATAGAAGTTTAATGTAAAGGGGAAAGGAATATGAATAGGATTGCGAATAAACTTGCAGAATGGCTTATGCCTGTTGCAAATAAATTTTCTAATCAACGTCATTTAAGCTCTGTTAAAGAAGGATTTATTACAATCATTCCTTTAGTTATTGTGGCATCATTCTTTATATTAATTAACAATGTCATTTTAGACCCAGAAGATGGAATACTCGGTGGTGTTGTTGATTTAAGCTATTATAAGGAAATTGGTGATCTAATAAACAATGGAACACTTGGTATTCTTTCCATTTTAATCGCATTTACTGTAGCTTATAAATTGGCTGTGAGTTATAACGAGGATGGTGTTATTTCTGGAGCCATGGCCGTTGCTGTACTAATAACCATGTTACCAAATGTCATACAAATTACTCCAGAAGGCAGCGAGGAAGCTGTCAATGTCACAGGTGTTTTTAGTCAGGATGATACTTCTGCGACGGGGTTAATATTTGCTATAATCGCAGCACTTTTAGGTACTGAAGTTTTTTTACGATTAAAAAGTAAAAAAAAGTTACAAATCAAAATGCCTGATTCGGTTCCACCAGCAGTAGGAAAATCGTTCAGCGCACTAATACCAGCATTTTTGACCTTAACTTTCTTTGCGATTCTTGTATTTTTATCAAATGCACTATTCGGATTTGGATTACAAGAATTGGTTTCTAAACTGATCCAAGCTCCATTGGATTTTGCAATTCAAAGTGAAATTGGGATCAGTGTTATTATGTTTGTTCAAAATCTATTATGGTCGCTTGGAATACACGGTACTTTTGTTCTTGGTCCCATAAAAGATCCCTCATTATATGGCGCCATACAAGAAAATATTAATGCTCTTCAGGCTGGGGCAGATATTCCAAATATTGTAACGAAGCCATTTGTTGACAGCTTTGCCATGCTGGGCGGCGGCGGATTTACTCTTGGATTAATGATCGCCATTTTAATTGCTTCCCGAAGAAAAGACTATCGAGAAGTTACCAAATTTGCTTTCATCCCAGGTTTATTTAATATTAATGAGCCGCTAATGTTTGGATTACCAGTCATATTGAATCCAATTTTGGCCATACCATTAATCATTGTCCCTATTGTGAATTTAAACATCGCTTATTTAGCTACAAGTTTAGGACTTATTTCTAAAACCGTCGCTTTCATCCCCTGGACTACGCCACCTGTATTGTCAGCATTTCTCTCAACTGCAGGGGATTGGCGGGCAGCCGTTCTCTCTATTATATTAATTGGCATTTCTGTCATAATATATTTACCTTTTGTAATGGCTGCGAACAAAATGACGAATATTGAACACTAGGAAAAAGTGAAAATGGTTGCATAGGTTGGAGGAGAACCATGAATAAAGTAATAATTTGTGATTTAGATGGGACTTTACTAGGGACAAAAGGTAAACTAAATGCTAAGACAATAGCAATTGTTCGGGAATTTGTAAGAAAGGGAGGCACGTTTATCATTGCAACGGGTCGATTGGATCATGACATTAAATATATCGAGAAAAAGCTAGATATTCAGGGAGCATATCGGATTAGTCAAAATGGTGCTGTCATAAGGAAACATTCTAATGAATTTGTTTGGAAAAAAGTTATTGATCCTCGAATAGCAAAAGATATAGTGAAATACTTAAGGGATAACAATCTCCGTGTGGAAATATCGGATGCTTATTATCGGTATTTCCCTTCCCCTCGAAGAGGAGGAAATATTGAATTTATAGACCATTCTATTATAGATCCGGAATACATTAGAAAAATCGGAAAAGACATCCATCCGACACTATTACTGACTTTTGGTAATAAAAAAATATTTGACAGTGTTATTGGGGTTGTTGATACAAGATTTGGTGAACAGGTTGATGCAATAATGACTAGTCCAAGTAGCCTTGAATTTCTATCTAAAGGAATATCTAAAGGGGCAGCTATTAAACGAATTTTACAAGATTTTTCATTCCAACCAACGAAAATTTGTGCTATTGGTGATTCAGAAAATGATATATCAATGTTTGATGTATCAGATGTTTCTTATGCTGTAGCCAATGCTGATACAAATATAAAAAGGAAAGCAGATGAGGTGTTTTCGACAGTAGAAGCCGGGATCAGCGCATTTATGGATGAAAATCGGGAATCGGAGTGATTATTAATGGCAATTATTTTATATATACCGTTGGATGAAAGACCATGTAATGTTATTTATCCCCAACATTTAGTGGGTACTAGAGATGATGTGCAATTAATTATACCACCTAAGCAGTTTTTAGGTAATAAAAAACAGGCTGCGGATGTAGATAAGATTTGGGGGTTTGTATGGAAGAATATAAATAAAGTTGATGGAGTTGTACTGTCTGCAGAAATGCTTATATATGGTGGCTTATTACCATCACGATTACACCATTTAACTGCGGAAGAAAGAAAAAGTCGAATTGATATGTTTCGAAAATTACGTGAATTATATCCGTTAATACCTATTTATGTATCTAACCTTATTATGCGTACACCAAAATTTAGTACTTCTGATGAGGAGCCTGATTATTATGCACAATATGGAAGGGAATTATTTCGTCGTGCGTATTTGCAAGATAAAAAAGATCGCACTGGTATAAATGATCAAGAAAAGAATGAATTGAAACAAGCAAGTGCAGCAATTCCAAGTGCGTACATTCAAGATTATGAATTCAGACGTGAATTTAATAGACAAGTTAATCTTCAGTTGTTGGGCCTTGTAGATGAAGGAATCATTGATTTTTTATCTATTCCTCAAGACGATGCGTCCATTTTTGGTTATACGGCTAAAGATCAAAGTATAGTATACCGTTTTATAGAGGAAAATCGTCTACAACAAAAGGTAATGGTATACCCAGGTGCAGATGAAGTAGGAGATACACTATTAGCACGAATGTTAAATAAATTATTATCCCAAAAGCCACTAATTTATTATTTTTATAGTTCAACAAACGGTCCATATATCGTTCCATTATATGAAGATAGACCTATGCATGAAAGTGTGAAAGCACACGTTTTAGCCTCTGGCTGTCAAGTGACTGAGAAGCCAGAAGAAGCTGATTTTATATTGGCAATCAATGCTCCAGGATTTGTAATGGAAGAAGCATCTAATCAGAAGCATAAAGATGTTACTTACAGCAGTTACCGTCATTTAGGGTATTTTGCACAACAAATTTGCGACTGGGCTCAACTGGATAAACCAGTAGTTCTAGCTGATAGTGCTTTCGCCAATGGTGGTGATCTGGAGCTAATTTCATACTTGGACGATTATAATGTACTAGATGAACTTATTTCCTATAAGGGATGGAATACAAACGGAAATACATTAGGAACATCGATTGCGGCGGGAGTATTCGGCTATGAAAATCAATGCCCGTTAGAAATACAAAATAATTTATTATATCATATTTTTGATGATGCATTTTATCAGTCTAAAGTCAGGAAGGAGATTACTGATACATTACTTCCTACTTTAGATGGAAATTATTTTGATTTAAATAATCAAGACCATATTGTACAAAAAGAAATTAAAAAAAATATTTTATTAGAATATCGAACAACGATCAAAAATAGCTTTAAGAACATTACCTTATCTCAATTTAATTTGTTTTGTCCATGGAGCCGTATGTTTGAAATTGAGATAGATTTGTGGCTAGTAAAAAAATAATAGATTCTCTTGTTAAACGTTCCTTTAGCTTGTAGATTTAGTTTAAAGTTGATAGGGGGTTGAAAAAATGACATATTCAAATAACACTTCATTTGAAGATATACAATTTATCATGGAGAAAAGCTTTAACAAAGAGGAAAGCGAAGATGCCTATTTTATAAATGATAGCTTAGGTATATATGGAGTTATGGATGGCTCTACTCCCATTGATAAATTTAAAGATGAATACGGTCATAATGGAGCTTACTTGGCAGCTAATATATTTAAAAATTATTTTGAATCACTAAATCAAATACAATATATTCATTACGAAATTCTACAAGCTAATCAATTATTAAAACAAGAAATGATATTAAACAATATCGACTTATATGATAAATCTCAGTTATGGTGCACCTGTGTGTCGGCTGTGCAAATTAAAGAGGATAAATTAATTTACGCCAGCCTTGGAGATACAATGATTTTGGCACGTGATAATAAAGATAATGTTAATGTTTTAACTGTTAATACTGTGAAAAACATTAGTTTTCGTACCAAAATGAGAAGAGAGATGAGTAGACATAAATGTAACGATATCCAACATGAAAGATTTTTTCAAAATAATTATAACAAGATTGCTGATCAGCGTAAAATGGCGAATATACCAAACGGTTATTCAGTAGCCAACGGAATGGAAGAAGCAAAGCATTATATTCAATATGGCATGCTACATGTTAGGGATTTAAAACAGATTTTAATTATGTCAGACGGCTTGTTTGATCCTAAAGGGGACCTGATCAGCGTTTTTTGGAAAATAAACGAACTTGGGTTGGAAGACTATGTAAAAAAGATGAATCATAGTGAACGAGATAATAGGAGTTCATCAGATGATAAAACAGCTATATTATTAACGTTTTAAAGAGGGATTTTTTGTGATATTTTTTGAAGCGTATGCAGTATAAAAAGAACAAGTACTTCAAAGTGTGTTTGGTTAATTGTTCCATGCTAATAGTTTATGATTCAGATCAATTTAGTGCATTATTTGCCGGGAATAGATTGGAAGTGTTCTATATATTGGGACATCTTGGTTCTGTATTATTGTTCATTCTCTTATTCATTTTCATCCGGTAACTCTATACATTCTTATTTAGCGAACTTTAATCTGAAATGGGGGAAACGAGTGGCTATTGCAGCTTTTGATATCGGTGGAACTAATATTAAATATGGTGTATTAAATAGACAGGGTAACATCTGCTATAAAGCAAAAATTTCCACAAAATCGAAAGAAGGTGGAGTGGCCATTATAGGAAAAATAAGAGTCATTGCCAAGCAACTGCAGAATAATTATGATTTGACCGGAATCGCTGTTAGCACAGCTGGTCAGGTCGATAATCGAGAGGGCGTAGTCATCCATGCTACGGAGTCTCTTCCCGGGTATACTGGGTTACACATCAAAAAAGAGCTGGAAACAACGTTTGGTTTACCTGTTACGGTTGATAATGATGTCAATTGTGCTGCTTTGGGTGAATATTGGAAAGGGGCGGCTTATCAATTGGTAAACAAATATTTTTTGAAAAATCAGTTATTAACACTTCTCCACTAATTCCAAATGAAGTATCGGAAAATCTCTTCCTTGTTCGTTTTATGCTTATTTCTAATGATTTTGAAATAAATGTTTGTAATAGAAGGCAGCAGTTGATTTATTATTCCCAATGACGTCTACACATTTAATGCCATTCTTTTTCTATTAAATTTGATAAAGTACTGCTGCCAGAACCCTCTCTTATTCGCTCCGCGTCTAAAACAGATTTCTCCCATAACAGCTTGACAGTAGTCCTACACTATCTACCTGTTTCCATTTCTTGCTCTTCCCTCCATTTTAAATAAATAAAACACATCTCAGTTAAATGGCAAAGCATACTGTATATTCATCTTTGATCTTTATATAGTAATTTGTCAATATTACACCTAGCATTACCTAAAATTACTATTGATTTTTGAAAACGCTATTGTTAGAATCATTTTTATAGATCCAACTTAGATCTAAGTTGGATCTATAAAAAGGGTAGGAGGTATATCTTTGATGAAAGATCGCATTTTGTTAGCGTTTTATGGGGATGACTTCACTGGTTCCACGGATGCCATGGAAGCTTTAGATCAATATGGCTTACGAACCATTCTATTTTTGGAGCCCCCCGATGAAAAAACACTCGCACGCTTTGAAGATGTTCAATGCATTGGAGTGGCTGGTACGGCTCGAGCAAAAGGAAAATCGGAAATGAAAATAGAAATAGATCCTGTTTATGAGAAATTTAAAGAAATAAACCCTTATTTTGTGCATTATAAGGTATGTTCTACGTTTGATTCTTCTCCTGAGGTAGGAAGTATTGGATATGCGATGGACATTGCCAGGAATTATTTTACAAAGGGAACTTATCCACTGCTAGTCGCAGCTCCTGCATTGGGACGATATACCATATTTGGTAATCACTTTGCTAACTTTCGTGGAACAGTTTACCGGCTTGATGAACACCCGGTAATGTCGAAGCACCCGGTTACACCAATGGATGAGGCAAATTTAGCATCTCATTTACAGAAACAGACACAGCAAACCATTGAAACCAATACAATTCTTGATATGGATTCTGAATCTAATGAAGTAAATATGTTGAGAGATTCTGAAGCGGACATCACTTTATTTGACGCACTGGAAGAAAAACATATGGAAATATTTGGTGATACAGTTTGGGAAAGTAGAGATAATACATCCCGTTTTATTGTCGGTTCATCAGGAATTGAATATGCATTAGGAAACAAATGGAACCAAGAAGGGATAAGCAAAAATAAAGAAAAAGAAAGAAAACCTGAAAACCTAGAACAAATGCTAGTCGTTTCCGGCAGTGTATCAGATGTAACCAAGAGTCAATTAGAGCATGCAGAGCAGTCTGGTTTTCACATGGAACAGATACCATTTGAACTGTTAACAGATAAAGAAATTCCCGAAAAGTATATGAATTATATATTAGACTTGCTTGAAACTGAACAAAAAGTAGTGCTATATACAGCAAAAGGTGCCGATGATCCTGTTATTGATTCTACAAAGGACCTTTTTCTTGAACATGGAATCAGCAAAGAGATTGGAATTCATATTGGTGAACAACTGGGCAAGTGGACGAAATATATCATGGAAAAAGCAGACTTAAAGCGTCTTGTTATCGCAGGGGGAGATACTTCAGGATTCATCACCTCACAACTGGGTATTTTTGGACTGGAAGTATTGCAATCTATTGCTCCTGGTGCTCCACTATGTCGGGCATATTCCGATAATAAACGGTTCAACAATCTTGAAATTGCTTTAAAAAGTGGTCAATTAGGTGGGACAGACTTCTTAGAAAATGTTTACAAAGCAGATCAACGGTAAATGAAAGCAGTTTAGAAGGGATGTAGGAATAGATATGCTTTTAAAAGATATTGCTTATCAAAAAATTAAAGAAAAGATTTTAGAAGAAGAGTACCAGCCAGGGAATTTCTTATCAGAGCGCACTTTAATTAACGACTTGAATATGAGCAAAACACCTATAAAAAATGCTCTAGTACGGCTAGAAACAGAAAACTTTGTTACAGTTTCCTCTAAACAAGGGATAATTATTAATGATTTATCCGTAGAAAGAATCAACGATATTTATAATTTGCGTATTGCGCTGGAAACGTTTAACTGTGACTCTGTTTACAAACAGATCACCGATGAACAGCTCTCAGAACTTAAGGACAATATAGATGAGACCAAAGTTGCGTCAGAAAAATTGGATGTGAAAGCATTTGCTACATTGGATCATCAATTTCATCTTTCTATAAGTGAAATAGCTGGAAATAACGAGATAACTCGTACCTTGCTAAATTATCAGGATCATTTGCGCAGAATAACGTTGCGTCATCTTAATAAAGATCCAATGCGAGTAAGAAAATTTTACAAGGAACATATAGAGATTTTAGATGCTTTGGAAAACCACAGCTCAGAAAGTGTTGTTTTGATGAAAAAACACTTACAGGAGTCTAAATCAATATTATTTCAATAATTAGGAGTGATTAACAGTATGAAGGCAGTATTTGTAGAAGAAGCGGAAAAAATTAAGGTGAAGGAAATAGATAATCCAAAAATCAAAGAGGAGGAAGTATTGATCAAAGTTGATGTTGCTGGAATCTGCGGTTCTGATATTCATACGTATAAAGGGCTGCATCCATTCCGGCAACCACCAGTTGTAATCGGACATGAAGTTGCAGGGGAAGTGGTTGAGATTGGAAAAAAAGTAAATTCAATTAAAGTTGGAGACCGTGTAACTGTCGAACCACAAATGGGAACAGGCGAAAGTGATGGAGAAATGACAGGAAACATCAATTATTCAGATGAACGCTTAGCACCTGGTATGGGAGAGTGGCTTGGAACAATGGCCGAATACTTTGTTTCTCCGGAATCACTGGTAATTAAATTGCCTGATTCCGTTAGTTATGATCGTGGAGTGCTGGTGGAACCACTGGCAGTTGGGGTGCATGCAGCTTTTAAAGGAGAAGTAAAACCAACGGACAAAGTTGCGGTTATTGGTGCTGGTCCAATTGGTTTATTAACGCTTGCTGCTGTAAAAGCTCGAGGTGTAGATCATACACTTATTACTGATGTGCTGAATTATTCTTTGGAATACGCTTATGAGTTAGGTGCATCAAAAACGTTAAATACAAAAGATCAACCTGAGTGGATAGAAACAGCAAAAAAAGAAATGGGAGGCAGTTTTGATAAAGTATTTATTACTGCAGGTGTTCCAGGCATTGTTAATCAAGCACTATCTTTATTAAAGAAAGGCGGCCGCGCGGTTACTGTCGCTATGTTCCATGGTCAGCAAGAAATAGATATCGAACAACTGCAGCAGAATGAAAAAGAACTCATTGGCTGTATGACATACAATCGACCGGATACTGAAGAAGCATTATCCATTATAGAAAAAAATGATATTCCTGTAGAAAAAGTCATATCTCACCGGCTTTCCAGTGAAGAAGCCGCAAAAGGGTTTCATATTGTCGATAAAAAGGAAGACCAATCTGTTAAAGTGCTCGTTGAATTCAACGCCTAGGAGGTTATATACGTGAAGACATTTAAAAATCTATCTATCCTTTTAATGGCAATTACAGTTGTTGTACTTGCGGGATGCACACAAAGTGCAAATTCTGAGGATGTAACAACCTTAAGGCTTGGCCATATTCAAAACGAGTCTCATGCTTGGCATCAAGGTGCAATCAGGTTTGCTGAGTTGGTAGAAGAAAAAACAAATGGATCTGTACAAGTAGATATCTATCCAAGTTCTACTTTAGGATCGGACCGTGACCTTATTGAGGGTATGCAAATTGGATCAGTTGATTTTGCGCTCGCAGCAGGTGTAATGTCAAATTTCCATCAGCCATACGCCATCCTGGAGGCACCTTATATGTTCCAGGACTTAGAGCATTTAGAGGACTTCCTTTATGGAGAGTCCGGAAAAAATTTGCAGCAGGAAATGCTGGATGAAACAGGAGTACGAGGATTAGAATTCTGGATTCGTGGACCTAGACAGTTAACAACAAATAAATTAGTAGAACGTCCGTCAGATCTGCAAGGAGTTAAAATCCGGGTTCCGAATATTGAAGCGTCTGTTGAAAGTTGGACAGCTATGGGGTCGAATCCTACACCTATGAACTTTAGCGAAGTGTATTCCTCCCTTCAGACAGGTGTGATTGATGCACAGGAAAACCCGATTTCTTTTACTGCAAACGCTCAAATTCAAGATGTACAGGATTATTTAATAATGACAAACCATGTGTATGGATACGTACAGTTGCTCATGAGCGACTTGACATATGAGAAATTAGACGGTTCTGAGCAACAAGCTGTGGAAGAAGCAGCGCAGGAAGCTCGCAATTACCAAAATGAGATCGTTTTCCAAGAAGAAGAAAAAGCGTTGCAGGATATGAA
The DNA here is from genome assembly GCF_019837165.1 of Virgibacillus sp. NKC19-3. NCBI lineage: Bacteria > Bacillati > Bacillota > Bacilli > Caryophanales > Bacillaceae > Virgibacillus > Virgibacillus saliphilus. The sequence continues at coordinate 3,294,867 of NZ_JAGYHC010000001.1, read as the reverse complement.
AGAAGCAGGGGTAGAAGTTATAGAGGTAGACACAGAACCTTTCGAAGAGCTTGTTCAACCCGTACATGAACGTTTGGCTGATAAATATGGGCGTGATCTGTATGAAACCATTGTTAACTTGAGATAATTGGAGGGATTTGAATGGACGCATATTTAAATTTTATAGATAGAGTAAACAATGTTGTGAAATATCTTGTATCTATTTTATTCATAGCACTTGTAGTACTTGTGTTTATGCAAGTAGTTACTCGATTTATTATTAACTACCCATTAAGTTGGACGGAGGAAATCTCACGTTATTTAATGATATATATTGTGTTTATCGGCTCTGCATTAGCAGTCCGAACAAATGAGCATATAGCGATTGACTTCCTGTTGGAAATAATAAGTCCTAAGAATAAAAAACGATTGAATATTATTACACTATTTATTAGTGTACTGTTCTTTGCCATGCTGACTTATTTTGGTTTCCAATTAACATTGATTGTTTTTGATCAAGCAACCCCAACACTGCAATTCTCAATGGCATGGGCATATGCAGCAATTCCTGCAGGCTCATTATTGATGATTTTAAATGTGTTTGCAGTGTTAATTCAAATGAAAAAGAGAGGTATGTCTGAAACGGAGGGTGAAGTTCAATGATCGCTGCACTTGTTATATCTTTATTAGTGTTATTTCTAATTGGAGTGCCAGTAGCAGTTGCGCTTGGCCTTTCATCCAGTTTAGCTCTATTAGTAGCTGGAGATGTCCCTCTGCAAGTATTGGCTCAACGGGCATTTGTATCATTAGATTCTGTTCCATTAATGGCTATACCATTATTTATGCTAGCCGGCGTTATTATGGAATATGGTGGAATATCACAACGTTTGATAAACTTAGCTAATGCGATAACTGGCCATGTTTCTGGCGGGCTAGCAATTGTTACCGTTGTCACTACTATGTTTTTTGCAGCGATATCAGGTTCGAGTGTTGCAGCGACTGCTGCACTGGGTTCAATTTTAATTCCTGCTATGTTATCTCGTGGGTACCATAAAGAATTTGCAGGGGGAGTACAAGCAGTCTCCGGTACATTGGGAATTATTATACCTCCAAGTATTCCATTGATCTTATATGGAGTAGCTGCAGGCACGTCAATTGGAGATTTATTTATTGCAGGAATGGTTCCAGGAATTATTATAGGTTTGGGATTAATCATCACTGTTATCATTCTTGCGAAAAAGAGAGACTACTTAAAGGAACCGAAGAAAACAAGAAAAGAAGTATGGCAGGCTTTTATAGAAGCCATTCCAGCTCTTATTATGCCAATAATAATCCTAGGCGGTATTTACAGCGGAATATTCACAGCGACGGAAGCAGCTAGTGTTGCTGTTGTATATGCATTCATAGTAGCTATTGTATTCTATAAAGCTATCAACCTGACAAATATTTCTAAAGTATTAACTCAGGCTACAGTAACTACGTCAACAATTATGTTTATTCTAGCAACTGCGGGATTATTCAGCTGGATATTGACTATTGAAAATATACCACAGCAAGTTGCAGAAGCAATAACTTCCATATCAGATAACTCGTTGGTATTTTTAGTATTTGTCGTGGTGCTATTACTAATTATAGGAATGTTCATGGAAACCAATGCGGCAATCATTATTCTTGCACCGATTTTGGCGCCAGTTGCACTGGAAGTTGGAGTAGACCCTGTACATTTTGGTATTGTCATGATCGTAACCTTAGCGATTGGAATGGTGACTCCACCGTTAGGATTAAATTTATTTGTAGTAGGTAATATTGCTAACACAAGACTTGACAAACTCGCAATAAGTTTAATTCCCTTTTACATTGCTATCCTGATAACATTAGCATTAATCGTTTTTGTACCATCTATATCCACTGGTTTAGTAAATTTACTTCAATAAGGAGAGAGTAGTAATGAATCGTTTAGGGCTTATTAAAGAATTGCAACAAACAGGCATATTTATGATGGAGAACAAATTGGCATGGGGAACGGCAGGAAACATAAGTGCACGTTTGAAATCCAATCAATTTTATGTTTCAGCAAGTGGAACCTATCTTGGAGATATGGAGATCGATGATTTTTCTTTATGCGAAGGCGCAAACGTTTTGGAAGGGTCAAAGCCATCAAAGGAGTACAAAATGCACCTGGGTATTTATGAAGAACGTCCAGAAATGAATGCTGTTCTTCACGCATCACCTTTTTATAGTACATTAATAGCAAATTCTAACCTTGAAATTCCATCCAATTATTTTGTTGAAGCAATGTATTATCTGGAAAGAGTTGAACGAGTTCCTTATTATCACCCAGGCAGTACTGATCTTGCACAAGCTGTGACGGAAAAAGCAAAAGATGCCAATATTTTATTGCTGGAAAATCATGGTGTCATCGTTTATGATAATAGTTTAAAAGAGGCAATAATGGCGTTACAAACACTAGAATACACTGCAAAGATGCATGTAACTGCACTTCAAAATCAAATTAATATGCAAGGACTGAGTAAGGAAACAGAACAAGATTTTCTTCAAAATTCTGGGTACAAGCCTGTAAGAGAGTGGCCAAGGAAATAGAGTTATACGTTAATGAGGATTAAAAACAAGATTTTCCTTGAATAGAAGAACAAAAGTATGTATGTCTAACTTCATCTATCATTCTTTAAATACCACAGGGGAGTTCTTATTAATAAGAACTCCCCTGGTGCTAGTGTAATATGCTGTATCTCCATCCTCATCTATGGTCATCCAGAAAATCACCTATTAAAGTCAGGCATTCATCCCGTTGGTCAACAAATACGCTATGACTACTGTTCTTTAACAAGTGAAATGCACTTTGTGGCATGTTCTCGTGAATAACCCTGTTTTCACTTGTTGGTGTTATCCAATCCGATTCAGCTGCAATTATTAATGTTGGTACATGAACATTTGGAAGCTTTTCTATAACATCAAAACTTCGTAAAAATCCACCAAAACCTTGGTTCAGTGCTTGGTAAGAGCGTTTGGTTTTCACCTTTGATCCAGTAGCTGAAGCGCTCTGAGAAGCTACAGAATAAAGGGGCTCCATCACATCATAATAAGCCTGCAATTCCTCTTCCGACTGAAAATTTCCTTGCCACAATTTAGTGGCATAATACTTCTGTTCCTCGTTCCCATTTGCTTCAATATATTTCTTAGCTTTGTCTAAAAAGCGATATGATGGAGACGTTGCAGCTAGCAAAAGTCCATGTAAGTGTTGTTGATATTTTACCGCATAACTCATCGCAACCATTCCACCATAAGAATGCCCTAAAATCCATATTTTCGACAGTCCTAGATATTGGCGTAACGCTTCTATATCCGCTACATTATTTTCTAATGTATATGTTTCCGGATTATTTTCTTCCGAATAGCCACATCCTCTTTGGTCAATGTAAACTAACTGAGCATGTTCTGTCAGTCGATCCAAGTGCGGCTTAAAACTAAAATGCGATCCACCTGGCCCCCCGTGAATGACAAATACAACCGGTTTATGATGAATCTCACCATTTTGAACATCTTCTTCGGCACCATCCACATCAAAATACAACTTTGTATCATTTAGAGTGGCATACATTATTTAACATCTCCTATCCTTTTGTACGCTTTCGTTTTGGTAACATATATGCAATGAGTAAAACAACTCCGATAATTAACCCTAGTAATGTAAGCATAATTAATATAGGCCAGACATTTATAAAATTCATGCCAGTCAAGAAAGTTACATAGCCCACAAGAATAACACTTAAAAAAGTAATGTCCTTATTCGTAATTGTTTGGACTTGGAAGAGTTCCCCTTTTTCATTGTTTTCCTGCTTGATCAGACTTCCAAAAACAGTACCAAAAAGTGAGAAAATAATACCCACAATAACAGGGTCCACGGTGGTACCTATTATTTGACAAATAATAGTTGCTCCGCCTCCAAGCAACATCCCGGAAATAGCGCCATTCGTATTTGCTTTACGCCAAAGCAACCCGAGCATAATTGGTATAAAAGTGGCTCCTGCAAATATCTTTTGGGTCATCAATAGTAAATCCATGATGGATGGTGTGAAAATGGCTGCAACCGTTGACAGTGCACCAATAATAACGAGCGTCCACCGTGTAACTCTTAATGTTTGTTTCTCATTGATTTCGTTGCCTTTACGAGTGATATTTTTTTCATAAATGTCTCGTGTTACGTGAATGCCTGCTCCCAGTAGATTCGAGTCTACCGTAGACATGCAGGCGCCTAGTATTCCTGTAACGATAACCATTCCAACCCATGGATGAATCACTTCCATAGCTAACATTGGAAATACGGTTTCAGCATTTGCCATATCCGGTATTAACGCTTTCCCAATGCCACCTACCAGTGCTAAACCAAATGCCATAAATAATGCGACAAACCAAATCATTAATAAACTTGTTCGTTGAATAGCGGAAACGCTCTTAGCCGAATAAACACGTTGAATCTGAGTTTGGCTGATTGTATTTAGAGGTAAAAATGTAATTACCCAAGCAAGTACCATTAAAAATGTAGCACTTTCTGTTACGCTCATAAATCCATCACCAAGTACCCTATTCATGGAATCCGCGCCATTTACAGTAGCAGATAACCAAGAGGCATCCGGTGATAGTGCCTGCAGGCCAAAGATAATGACCAATACCAGTCCCAATACCATAATAATAGATTGTATCCAGTCCGTAAGTGCAACTCCCATTAATCCGCCAAAGGTTGTATAAACGATTGTAACAACGGAAGTGATTAGAATAGCAACGGTGGTATCAACACCCAATATCGAATTTAAAATAACACCAATACCAAGAATACTGCCACCCGCACCCCCACTAATGCAACGAGGGAAAATATTGTGGTTAGAACCGCAGCAAAATTAGAATACCTTAGCGTCATGATATCCGGTAACGTAAAAACTTCATAATCCTGTGCTATCCGCCTAATTTTACCCGAGATATAGAATAATACAAAATAGGAAGAACCAGCCGCAACAAGCATCCATGTCATGGAAAACCCATCGTCATAGACCATCCCGCTAAATCCCATATATGTATTAGCACCGACTACTGTTGAAAAAATCGTACTAAATAATAATCCCGAATTCATTTTATTACCAGCTACATAAAAATCAGATCGTGTATCCTGTTTTTTGGATACAACAATACCAACAATAACCATTAGGATTAAATAAATAATGGGAATGATATAATAGCTGTGCCATTCCATGATCAACCCTACTTTCTTAAAGTCTTATATTTGCCAAATTCTGTTAATAAAAGCAAGTATATTATTTAAAAATATAAACGATAGAAATTTTAAAGTCAATAGATATTTCACGTAGGAAACATCTTCTAATTGTTCTACCAGCATGACGATTCATATTTTCAAATTAGAAGGAGTGTTACAGCTCGACCTAGCTTCAATTGACAAGATTCGTAAAATCTAAAAACTGGGACAAAGGACCTGTCCCCATGTCCCAATTTTGTGTTGACATATTTCTTGGTATATATTATTGTATATGTGTAACCCTTTACATATAAGGAAAAGGAACGATGAAGTGAAGTTCATTTGTATGGTAAAAATGATAAGAAATAGGGTGGTTCATAGACTAATATAAATAATGAATCGAGAATTATGTACTATATGTAATCGGTTACACAGAAGGTGGCGATGCAAAGCAATGTCTCCTATCCGCTACAAGGAAAGCTAGTATGATAACGGAATCATCGTTTTACCTTTTGTTTATGTTTGATTTAAATACGAGAAGGGAGCTGGAATTCTTGAAAATTCTTTTTATTGGAGAATCATGGACAATTCACATGATACATGCAAAGGGGTTTGATAGTTTTACAAGTACGAAGTATGAGGAAGGTGCTACCTATCTATTGGACTGTTTACGTAAAGGCGGTGTAGACGTAGACTATATGCCTGCGCATGAGGTGCAGGTGCGTTTCCCGAGAGATCTCAGCCAATTAGAAAAGTACGATGCTATTGTGATAAGTGATATCGGAAGTAATACATTTTTACTTCAAAATGCAACATTTTATGATTTGGAATCGTTTCCGAATGCGCTTTCCTTAATAAGGGAATTTGTTGCAAATGGCGGCGGATTGCTTATGATTGGAGGCTATTTATCGTTTAGTGGAATAGAAGGAAAAGCAAATTACAACAATACGGAGTTAGCAGAAGTTCTTCCTGTAGTTATAAAAGATCAAGATGATCGAGTAGAAAAACCACAGGGAGTACGACCTCATAATACAGGTGTGAAGCACCAAATTATTGAAAATATCGATGAATGGCCATCTTTCCTAGGATACAATCAATTTCAGGAAAAGCCTGATGCGGAAGTGTTAGTAAACGTAGACGATGATCCATTTTTAGTTGTAGGTCAATATAAAAAGGGAAAAACGGCTTGTTTTGCAAGCGATTGTTCTCCGCACTGGGGACCACAAGGATTTTTGGATTGGGAACATTACCAAGAATTGTGGGTAAATATCATGAAATATATTGGAAATGATCGTTAACACCACCGATTTTGAAAATAGGCTGACATTCAATAGATTTATCGGAGATCTATCTAATGGCTTCGTACACACTATTTCATAAAAACTTAAAAAATGATGATTGATGAGAGGGGCGTTTTATAAATGGCTGTAGAGACGGTACAGGGACCAATCTCTGTTGAACAATTAGGCGTTACGTTAATGCATGAACATTTATTTACAGATAGATCCAGGTTATGGAAAGATCCGGTAGGTCCTGAAAAGGACTTTGCTCAAACAAAAGTACAATTAGATATTCTTGGAAAACTGCGTTTAAATCCCTATGGTAATTATGATAATACGTTAATGACAGATAAAGATGTTGCGAGTGAAGAGGTAGCTCATTTTTATAACCAAGGCGGAAACACCATTGTAGATGTATCACCTATTGGAATAGGAAGAGATCCGAAGGCTTTGTTTGAAGTGTCCAGAAGATCCAACCTGAATATTATTATGGGATCTGGATTCTATTTACATGACACCATTCCAGCATATGTTGCATCGATGTCTATTGATGAGATTAAGGAAAGTATTATCCGTGATTTAACAGAAGGCGTCGATAACACGGGAATCAAAGCTGGAATTATTGGTGAAATAGGTATCAGTCCAAGTATGACCGATCTAGAGGTGAAGGTATTACAGGGAGCGGCTCGTGCTCAAAAGGAATCCGGAAAAGTGTTAACGATTCATACGCCGGGTTGGGAGAGGTACTGCCATCGGATTTTAGACATTGTAGAAAATGAAGGGGGAAATCTGGAGCAAACAATCTTAGATCATATGAACCCAAGTATGGACGATATGGATTATCAACTGTCCCTTGCAAAGCGTGGTTGTTATTTAGAATATGACATGATTGGCATTGAGGTTATGTTTCCGGAGGGCCAGTCCCCTTCTGATGAAGATAACGCCAATGCTATAGCGAGACTTTTAGATAAAGGCCTAGAAAAACAGTTACTATTGTCGCAAGATATATTTTTAAAGATGTTTCTAAAAAAATATGGGGGTTATGGCTATTCTCATATTTTAGAGAACTTCATTCCTCGATTAAACCAAAAAGGTATTCACGCAGATGAAGTCTATCGTTTATTAATCGACAATCCCAAAGAATTATTTAGCAAATAAGTCTTTTCCTCTTCGGTGGAAGAACATCTGGATGAGGGAAAGGGTGCATGTTGTATGCCTTCTGCGGACTAGTAAAACGTAGTGCCGCCCCAAGGTTCATATCTTGCTTCATCGTGTTATGGATATACCATGATGCGATGAAGCATAACCAAAAGGCGCGAGATGAGTGTATAAGTTCATATGGCAGTACTTCATTGGTATTATATCAGCTGCTCGAATATTGAATCATGGCGGAGCTTGTTTTTAAAAACACAAAGAGGAGAAGATAGAATGAATATATTGTGGGGGATCCTTGGTGTCATAACGATTCTTGGCATTGGTGTTATATTAAGTAAAGATAGGAAGAATATCAACAAACGAACGATTTTACTGGGGCTAGTCATTCAATTCATATTTGCTTTTCTAGTACTGAAATCAACGGTTGGTCGATATTTGTTAGAGAAGCTATCAATGGCTGTCCAAAGTATTATTGGGTTTACAAATGAAGGAATTGCTTTTCTATTTGATCCCTTAGTTGCGGAGAGTGGCGATACGATTTTTGTTCTGGAAGTATTAACAGTCATCATTTTCTTCTCTTCATTGATTTCCATCTTATATTATTTAGGAATTATGCAATGGGTGGTTAATATTCTGGGGGGTGCTTTATCCAAGCTGTTACACACAACGAAGCCAGAGTCAATTTCAGCTGCGGGTAATATTTTTGTCGGCCACACCGAAGCCCCTTTGTTAGTAAAACCGTTTATTAAAAAAATGAATGAATCGGAATTGTTTGCCGTTATGGTTGGTGGAATGGCGTCTACTTCCGGGGCTGTGCTTGTTGGGTATTCATTGTTAGGCATCCCGCTTGAATACTTGTTAGCTGCAAGTTTTATGGGAGCGCCTGCCGGGTTGATTATGGCTAAAATAATGATTCCACATACCAAAAAACAGATGGAAGATATTCGCAATGGAAACGTGGAAGAAATGAGTATTCTAGGTGATGATGAAGACGAGAAACCATCGAATATCATTGATGCGGCTGCTAGTGGTGCTTCGACTGGCGTAAAATTGGTTTTAGAAATTACGGGTATGTTATTAGCTTTTGTTTCGTTAATAGCTATGATTAATGGAGGATTTGGTTTAATAGGTGATCTATTTGGAATGGAAAATTTAACAATGGAATCGATATTAGGAGTTGTTCTTTCTCCCATTGCCTTTCTTATTGGGGTGCCATGGGATGAAGCAGTTACAGCAGCACAATTTATCGGGCAAAAAATAGTTGTGAATGAATTTGTTGCATTTGCTGGATTAGGAGAAATGTACAATGAGCTATCCGCTAAAACTGGAATGATTCTTAGTTTCGCTATAGCAGGGTATGGTAACTTTGGATCCATTGCTATACAGATTGGAACATTGGGTGGACTTGCCCCTGATCGCAGGAAAGATGTCTCCCGGATTGGTTTACGGGCGATGATGGCAGGAAGCTTGGCAACATTATTAAATGGTGCTATTGCAGGTATATTTATTTAAGTTAACATGAAAGAAAAAACTACGTATCTATGCGAACGAGATATCGATACATCCCGTTACATGTACATAGTAATATGATATGATGAAGAAGATTCAAAAGTAAGCATATACAAATGAATGACTTGCCTTATCTTTTAACATTCAAGTTATTACACAAGGTTTCATTTTATTATATTTCTAGGTGGGTGTTTGGGTGGTTACGATAAAACAAGTAGCAAAAGAAGCCGGAGTATCGGTAGCAACTGTCTCCAGGGTTCTTAACAATAACGGTTATGTTAGTCAAGAGGCTTTAACCAATGTGAAGAGTGTCATAGAAAAACTAAATTATAAACCAAATTCAGTAGCAAGATCGCTTTACAATAAAACATCCAATATGATAGGCCTTATTGTTCCAGACATTACGAATCCCTTTTTTCCAGAATTAGCAAGAGCAGTGGAAGATGTGGCGATGATATATGGATTCAAGGTTGTACTGTGTAATTCGGATCAAGAACCTGAAAAAGAAAAGAAATACATCGATTTATTTAAACAACAATATGTAGATGGCATTATTATGACAGCGCATTCCTATGAGTCAGAAATTTATACCGATTTGAATATTCCAGTCGTCGCTTTAGACAGAATCGGTAATACAACTTTGCCCGCTGTGGTTTCAAATAATTATACTGGAGCTAGAAAAGCTACAGATTTATTGTTGCAAAAAGGGGTAGAAAATATTGCCCATATTCGAGGTCCAAGAGGTGTTGCTCCTGCTGAAGATCGTTATCGGGGTTTTATCGATGAGGTAAATAAAAAAAATGCGGATTATATTATAGAAGAATCAAGCTTTCAATTAGAAGGAGCAGAAAAAAAAGCGAGGGAATTTTTGAGAGCCCACACAGATGTAGATGGCATTTTTTGTAGTAACGATGTTATTGCAGTGGGTGTTTTAAAAGAAGCCTTAAAAAAAGGAATCAAGGTTCCAGAGGAATTACAGATTATTGGGTTCGATGGGTCATTTTTTGGGAAAATGATTTATCCAGAATTAACAACTGTATCACAGCCTATATATGATATGGGGGCAATGGCTACTCGATTATTGATAAAAATAATTGAGGGGAATAAGCCGGAAAAAATATTCTACGAGATGCCAACAACGATTATAGAAAGAAGCACAACAAGGAAGTAATGGGGGAGATTTTGGATATGAAACCAGTAATTTCTGTAGTTGGAAGTATAAATATGGATTTGGTTGTGAGTGCTTATAAACGACCTTCCGCTGGTGAAACAATTTTAGGGAAGGACTTTCAAACGGTTCCAGGTGGAAAAGGTGCCAATCAGGCTGTCGCTTTGTCACGTCTGGGAGCTGAAGTTAACATGATTGGAAGGGTTGGTGAAGATGAACTTGGTTCCAATTTAATGCGTTTTTTAGAAAAAGAGAATATTGTTTTAAACAGTGTGGAATCGGTTACAGATGTTTCTTCTGGTGTTGCTGTTATTACGTTAGCGGAGCAAGATAATAGTATTATTGTTGTACAAGGGGCAAATGAATACGTAACTCCTGGCTATGTACAAAAGTTCGAGGAGCAGATTGCTAAGAGTGATGTCGTACTTGCACAACTGGAAATCCCTATTGAATCTGTAGAAGAAACGGCCAGGCTATGTCATAAGCATAATACAACGTTTATCTTAGATCCTGCGCCGGCTCAAGAACTTTCTCCACTACTATTGGACTATGCGGACTACATGACACCAAATCAGTCGGAGCTTACACATCTATCAGCAATAGGAGAGATGACGTTAGAGCAATATCCTAATAAACTAATTGTAACAGGAGGAAAAGATGGTATTGCTTATTTTGACGGAAGTAGTATAAAAAGAATCCCGAGCTTGCCAGTTACGGTTTTAGATACAACTGGTGCCGGGGATACGTTTAATGGGGCATTTGGGTATGCGATTAGCAAAAAAAAGGATGTACACGCAGCTTGTAAGTTTGCAAATGCCGCGGCAGCTTTATCTGTTAAGAAAATGGGAGCCCAAGGAGGAATGCCAACGATAGATGAGGTGAGAGATTTTCTTTGTATAAATGGAAAAGAGCGGGTAGCAGAATGGTATTGTAAATCTTGAAGGTAGACGGAAACCCTTTACGATGTATTCCGTTCAAAGGTGGTTAATGATGAAGATACAAAAAGAAAAGGCTGTAGATTTTCTGCAACGCTTAATTCGAATTAATAGCGTCAATCCTCCTGGTAATGAACTGGAAGTGGCGGAGGCAATAGCTGCCCATACCAAAGAGGCAGGCTTACAAACTAAAGTTAAAAAGTTTGCCAACGGTAGAGCGAATATTCTAGTGCGTGTAAAAGGGAAAGACGCTAGTCAGAAACCTTTCGTTTTTAGTGGACATTTAGATACGGTCCCCATTGGAGCAAACCCTTGGGATTATGACCCTTTTTCGGGGGAAGTTGTGGATGGAAAGTTGTATGGGCGAGGAGCTTGTGACATGAAAAGTGGAGTAGCAGCCCTTATCGAAGCTATGATCATGATAAAAAGCTCAGGCAATCAACCGAGAAGGGATATTATTTTTGCCGGTACAGCAGGAGAAGAAGTGGACTGCATAGGAGCTAAAGCACTTATAAAGGATGGAGATATCAATAATGCTGGTGCTATCATGATTGCAGAACCAAGTAATAGAAAAGTGTTTAACGCACATAAAGGTGCGCTTTGGATTGAACTAAAGGTCTTCGGAAAAACAGCACACGGATCTATGCCGGAGCAAGGCAGCAATGCGATTGTTCACATGAATGAACTACTTCATCGACTGAAAAGATATGATTTCACTTCTGTCAAAGAACATCATTTATTGGGAAAACCGACACTCAATATAGGTACAATCTCAGGTGGTACTGGGACAAACGTTGTTCCGGATCAATGTACAGTAACGGTTGATATACGCACTACACCTGAAGTAATTCATGAAGCTATTATCAATGACTTTCATCGTTTGTTGGAGGAAATGGAAAAGGAAATAAAAGAATGTAAAGTAGAGTTAAATGTCATGAATGATCTCCCAGCCTTAGCAAATGAAGAAAATAACCATTTTGTCCAGTTAGCACTGGATGTAAATCATGACTTATATGGCATGCCTAAGGAAGAAAAAGGAGCAAATTATTATACAGATGCTTCTGTATATGGACCTGCATTAAATGTACCAATTGTTATATATGGCCCTAGTGATGAAAGGTTAGCACATCAACCAAATGAGTATGTTGAAATAAAGCAGTACTTCAAAGCCATTGAGTATTATGCGACGATGGCCATGAAGTACTAAATGAATGTTGCAGCAAATCCAATAATTGATAAACATTAGCATGTAGGTCTCACCACAAGTTCCGAGGGCTTGCATGTGGAAAGCATCCTGAACCAGGGGCGGGAAGGCCTCTACTAATAGCTTAAATGAATATATATGGGAGGGGTATGGATGGAGGAAAATGTGAATGTAATCATGGATTGTGATCCAGGTCATGATGATGCAATTGCAATAATATTAGCCGCTTCAAAAATAAGTAAACTAAACATAGAGGCTATAACAACTGTAGCTGGTAATGTAGAAGTTGAAAAAAATACGTTAAATGCGTTGAAGGTCTCTGATATTGTTGGTTTAGAAGAAGTCCCTATCGTGCAGGGAGCGGATCGACCATTATTTAAGAAAAGAGAGATCGCAGAAGAAATTCATGGAGAAACAGGTTTGGAAGGCCCATTACTGCCTAAAAATCCTTCAACGAAAGCTAGCGAGGGGCATGCTGTAGATTTGATTATAGACAAAGTTTTAAAATCGGATAAGCCTATTACATTGGTACCCACGGGTCCTCTTACCAATATTGCTTTAGCCATGATGAAGGAACCCAAAATTATTCCCAAGATAAAAGAAATTGTGTTAATGGGAGGAGGATCATTTGGTAACTGGACTCCAGCAGCTGAGTTTAATATTTACGTAGATGCAGAAGCAGCAAAAGTTGTATTTGAAAGTGACGTGCCTATAACCATGTTCGGTTTGGATGTCACCCATCAAGCTTTAGCAACAGAAGATATTATTAAAGACTTATCCAAAATTGATAATACTGTAGCTAATTTTGTTGTTGAACTATTAACGTTCTTTTCTAAGGCGTATAAGGGTGTATTCGGTTTTGAAGGAGGACCTATACATGACGCCTGTACTGTTGCATATTTAATGGACCCCAGCCTTTTCGATTTTAATCAGGTCCATGTGGATATTGAAACAAAAGGTGAATACACATATGGGATGACTGCGATAGATCATTTGGGGGTCACAGGCAAAGCACCGAATGTAAAATTTGCTCACAAGCTGCATAAAGATAAATTTTGGAACTTACTTACCAATGCATTGGAATCGTATTCTAATTAAATTTTATGGAAGCTAAAGAATGGGAAAAGTGAGTCTCCTCGGATATAGTTTTGATTGACTTATACAGGGAAACTCGCTTGTTTTCTTACGTAAATGAAAAAGATAATAGTGAATTTCCATTGCATAAGTGCCACATAAAGACTTGGTGGATGCCTTCATTTTCACAGCAACCATTGACTTAACTTTATATGCCATATAGTCTAATATAGATGAATCTAATAAATTTGGATAAAGAAATCGTTCAAATTTAAAGAAGGTGATTATATTGGAAATGGAAATAGGTAATATTATTACTATGGTTGCTTCTATCGTCATTTTTATTAATCTATTACTGGCACTAGGTGTGCTATTTTTCGAAAAAAGAGATGTCGGTTATACTTGGGCATGGCTACTGGTCTTATTTTTCCTACCTATCGTTGGGTTTTTAATTTATATCTTCTTAGGCCGCAGTTTAAAACAAAATAATTTTTATGGCTTAACAGCAGAAGAACAAAAACTGCTTAAAGAGGAAGTAGACACACAATTAAAGCTGATAGAAGAAGAAAAACGAGAAGATGTACCTTGGTTAAAGCAATACAATGACATCATCACCATGAATTTACGTTCCTCTCACGGCAGATTATCAGAGGATAATGAGATTTCCATATTTAACGATGGCCATAAAAAGTTTGATGCACTGCTGAGTGACATCAAAGCTGCGAAACAAGAGATTAATGTGCAATATTATATTATTCAACCTGACCATCTAGGAAAAAGATTAAGAGATGCATTAATAACAAAAGCGAAAGAAGGCGTAAAGGTCCGTATTCTATATGATGAAGTTGGATCGAAAAAGTTGCCTTTCCGATTCTTTGATGATTTAAAGCAAGCCGGCGGGGAAGTTCGTGTTTTCTTCCCATCTTTCTTAAAACTGATTAATTTCCGAATCAATAACCGAAATCACAGAAAGATGGTCATTATTGATGGGGGTTTCTCCTATATTGGCGGCTTCAATGTCGGTGATGAATATCTTGGCGAAGATAAAAAATTCGGTTACTGGCGCGATACGCATTTAAAAATATATGGAAATGCAGTTAATGACATTCAAGTAAGATTTATCATGGACTGGCATCAGGCTGGAAAAGACAAAAAGCATGATGATTATAAAGATTTTTGTTTCCATTTAGAAAAGCATCATGGAAAAAGCCCTGTGCAAGTGGTATCCAGTGGTCCAAACTCGGAGACAGAACATTTAAAAAATATGTATATTAAGATGATTCTCTCTGCTAAGGAGAGCGTCTGTATTCAAACGCCATACTTTATACCAGATACTAGCTTTATGGATGCTTGTAAAATGGCACTATTATCAGGAGTAGATATTCGGATCATTATCCCTTGCAAGCCGGATCATCCGTTTGTTTACTGGGCAACATGGGCATATGTCGGAGACCTGTTAGAATATGGGGCAAAAATATTGCTTTATGAGAATGGCTTTCTGCACGCAAAGACCATTGTAGTCGATCAGAAAATTGCTTCTGTTGGAACGATGAATATTGATTCCCGGAGCTTCCGTTTAAATTTTGAAGTAAATGCGATTACTTATGATGAAGCTGTTTCCACAGAATTATACAATATATTTGAGGAAGATTGTAAGTTAAGCGCTGAATTAACACTAGAACGTTATCATAAACGGTCCTTATGGATTAAACTTAAAGAAAATACTTCGCGTTTACTTTCACCAATTCTATAAGAACAGACCGGGCGTAGCGTGAAAGTGCTATGCCCGGTTTGTTTATAGGTGGGGATTATTTGACCGTGACGGATTTTCTTCCCCTTCTCCTTGGGAATAATAAGACAGGGCTTTCTCTTAGAATCGCAAAATATTGTACGAGCTTTTTGGACATAATTGAATTCTAACATGGCTCGTTCATAAGTCTACTCTTATCTTTTAATTGTCTCTTGTGAAAATTCCCTTACACCGATTTCATTACCTATCCTTGTTCCTTCTTCAATAGCTTCATACATGGAGCGTGGAGCTACACAATCGCCAATCTGATAAACTGGAATTTGTGATGAAAAGGAATCTGTCAGTTCAATTCTTGATCTTGTGAATCCTGCGAAAACATAGAGATCAAATTCTGATAAATTACGAGAAGCATTTGACCAAATATCTTGGAGGCTTACAGACCCATTTTTCAAGTTTACTAAAGATTGATTTGGTGTGCATCGAATATCATATTGCATTAATCTCTTGTATAAGTTTGGTTTATTTGTCTTGTCAACGTCATCTAAAACAGTTTCCCCAAGTGTTGCAAGTTCAACACCACTTGCTCCTTTTTTCTTGATAAAATAAGAAGCATAACTTCCACGCATGCCTCTAGGGTCGTATACAAATACTTTTTTCTCAGCAAAGAAAGATGAGTCCCTCGTCAAGGCTTCCACATCCGTAATGGACATAGAAGCTATATCAGATGCTTGGGGAGGAATGACTGCTTGGGCCCCGGTAGCCATCACGACACAATCTGGTTCCTTTTCCACAATAGTATCAATCGTTGCTTCTACATTACAATGAACCTTTACATTTAAGCGTTCTAGTTCGTTAATTAACCAATCGGTATGCAAACCTATATGACCACGATCAGGCTGTAATACACTATAAGCTACTTGTCCTCCTAGTTTTGACTCTGCCTCAAAAAGAATAACCTCATGGCCCCTTTCTGCCAAAACCCGAGAAGCTTCCATACCTGCTGGGCCTCCTCCAATCACGACAATTCGCTGAAAATTAGTTGAGTCTGCATAATCATGAAGAGCATCGTTAGCAACGCCGGCATTTACTGTACATCCTAGCGGTAATCCTGCAGCCGTTCTTCCAATACATCCTTGATTCGTACCAATACATGGTCGAATTTGTTTTTCCTTTCCTTCATAAGCGAGACTAGGCATATTTGGATCGGCAATCATAGCCCTTGTCATTGCGACAAGATCACAATCGCCTTCTTGCAGTGATTGTTCTGCGTGTATAGGTTTAACCATCCTACCGGCTGCGAGAACAGGTACAGAAAGATGAGGCTTCATTCGTCTTGCTAAATGATTGAAGCACCTTACTGAATAGGAGTCAGGTGGAATCGTCTTGTCCTGAGCGCCCAATATTGCACCGGTTCCGCCGCTAATATTAAATAGGTCGATACAATCGATGGCATCCAAACGTTTGGCAATTTCAAGCATGTCATCTTGATTCAATCCTAAGACGTCTGTCATAGGATCACCTGACATTCTAAAACTGATTATAAAATCTTCGGAAACCGCCTTGTGAATATTCTTTACTACTTCTATTGAAAATCTCATACGTCCGTCGATATCTCCACCATATTCATCCATGCGCTGATTTAAAACAGGACTCCAAAATTGTTCAATAAGATGACTGCCATAGGCTGTCACCTCCATGCCATCAAATCCGCTCTCTTCCAATTTGACGGCAGCATCAACATAAGCTTGTATGATATGGGAGATTTCCTCTTTTGTTAAAGCCACAGGGGTTTCGCGATTTAGCCAATCCGGGATAGCTGAAGGAGCCTGTAGAGGGTCACCAGTAAGTTTGGAACTGATAAGCCTACTGCCTTGATGAGTTGCTTGTGCTAGTAGAACTGCTCCATGTGTATGGATTCTTTGAGAAAACTCCTTTAAATATTCATTGTTTCTATCATCCCATAAACTGACGTATAATGGATTACTTGCTTTTGAATATACGGTTGCAGATCCAAATGCAATAATGAGACCAGCACCACCCATTGCTTTTCTTTCATAGTACCGTATTAAAGATTCATGAATGAGACCATCGCTCAATCCGTCTCCATGAGCGCTGGATACGATGCGGTTTTTGACTTTTTTATTTCCAATATTAATAGAATGAAATAAATTTGGAAATGGGTTCATACTACCATCCTTCCAATTAATTTTATTTTCTTAGGCTTCTTTAGGCTTTGTTTCTAGACTTATTTCTTTATTCTTGTAAATAAAGTTAAGTATAATAAAAGTGATTAATGAGCCAATTAATCCAAAAATGACATATGGTAAAGAGGTATCTACAAGATGCGCGATCGCAGTAGAGATAATACCTACTACCATGCTTCCAATGGCCCCTTGTTTCGTGAGCAGTCGGGAATTTTTTAATATAAATCCTCCAAATATTGGAACGAGTAATCCTGAAGCAGAATATGCATAAGAGGACTCCATCCAACCTAATGTCCATGGAAAATATAGCGCCAATATAATGGATAACAGCATTATGACAACCGTTAATAAGCGCGATATCCTGACAATTTTCTTATTGGAAACTCCTGGATTTATGAAGGGTTCATAAATATCCTTAGTCAAATTGACGACAACCGATTGTAACGCACTACTTAAGGTAGACATAATTGTACTGACGATAAATGCTGCATAAAGCGCCATGAACCCTACAGGAATTTGGGCAAGAAGCCAGCCAGCTGCCAGTTCAGGATTACCTAAATCAGGATTCATTGTATAAATGGATATTCCCATTACAGACGCCCAAGTTCCGCTCAGAACTCCTAAAATAGCTGCTATAATAAAGCCTTGTTTTGCAACTTTCGGGCTCTTTGAAGCATAAATTCTTTGAAAGGACATCTGATTGGTTAATGCACCAGGGAGTATAGCAAAAATCCATAAGAATATGGTATACATACCTGCACCCCCTAATCCATCGGGGAAGTTAACATTCCTCGATGGAACTGACTGTACAATTTCCCCCCAGCCTCCTGCTGCATTGACTACATATATTCCACTTACAAAGGTCATGATGAGGATAACAATCCCGAATAAAAAATCTGTCCAAGCTACAGAGTTCATCCCTCCTGGAAGCACAAACAGTAAACAGATAACTGCAAAAATAGGAATAAGATAATCGACAGAAATTCCTGTAATACTTGTGAATAAACTGCCAAAAGCAACTAATTGTGCACATAGCCAACCAAAAGGCAATATAATTGCCAACACGGTGACTAAAATAATCATAAATTTATTTTCTCCATACAATTTTTTTAATATATCTGGCATCGTAGAAAAATTGTGCTTATGAAGCCAGCCAACCAGAAAAACGAGAAGTAATACCCCAAGTGCATAAAGCGCATTGTATGTTAACGCCGACCATCCACTACTATATCCAATGCCAACAGAGGCAACCAGTACGCCTCCTCCCATTCCTCCTGTAGCATACTGTGTACCTGCCACGACATATACTGGTAACTTTCTTCCACCAACTGTCCAGTTCTCCGCTTTCTTATCAATATACGAAATCCAAAAAGAGAAGCCGACAGATAGCAACAGCAATACTGAAGTACTTAATACAATCATTAATGTTGCAGTCATTAGCGCTACTCCTTTTTCTAATTTTTTTGGGAAGTGCGATATCGGTAAATTCTTGGTGACTGCCCTTCATATTTGTAAAACAGCCTGCTAAATGAAGAAAGTTGGTTATATCCGATCTGCAAGGAAATGTTTGTAATCGATAAGTCTGTTTCAGTCAAAAGTTTCTTAGCCTCTTTCAGACGAACTTCTTGAATATACGCGACAGGAGATTTTCCTGTTCTTTTTTTAAACCATTGTGTATAATACACCGGGTGTAAATTTTCAATGGATGCTAGCTTTTCAATTTCCAGTGATTCTGAAAAGTGATTATGCACATATTCAATAGAAGGTAATATGGAACTCGATCTGATCTTTTCAGCTATGAGACGTACAATATGATAGATCATTTTTGAGTGAGAATCATTGGTTAAAATTTCTTCTAGAAGTAGAAAACGAATGGCTTTCCAGGATTCATTCATTTCTAAATAAATGCCTGAACCGATATCGGGTAAATCGATAAAATATCCAGGAATGTCGACTACGAGAATTTCATTTCTCTTATGCGCATAGTAAGTATGCATACAGGAACTTGGAATTAAAACAATGACATCTTCATCAATTTCTTTAGAAAATTTTTTGGTTTGTATCTCCATCGAGCCTTCTAATGGAAATAGTAATTGTACAAATGGATGTTCATGGGTGTTCGGGACGCCTGAGTAAGTTCTTTTCTCACATACTACATTTCGCAAATCTTGCATCTAAACACTCCCTTTACAATATTTTGAATATATTGGTTAAAGAACATCAATACGTAAATCACTTCGATGTAAAATCTTCCAAACAATATAGAAAGCGCTTACCTTAAATTGGTCATTTCAAACCTATTTTCATGTGTATCTATTAAGCTTATCTTAAACGAGCAAAGATAGTTTGGGGCTTGGTGTACATTTAAAAACGTTATTAACCCCGACATAGCGGGTCAGCTCGCAGCTAATCCCTTTACAACCAAAGCTAATGTCTTCATATCTCCGACTAAATAGTCTTCTTTTACATCAACAGGCCGTGTTTCCCCATAGCGATTTACCCAACAAGATGTAATACCAAGTTCAGAAGCAGGAACAACATCATATTTGAATCCAAATCCAGTGTGTAATATCTCTGATTTATCCAGATTTAACCTTTCCAACAAAAGGTGAAATCCATCATGATTTGCCTTATACGCACCTGCTTGTTCCGCAGTAACGATTTCGTCAAATTCGACTCCAAGTCTTGATACTGTTTCTTCAATAATATGATTATCGGTATTTGTTAGTAAAGCAATTTTAGTATGCTTTTTTATTTCTAATAAGGCTTCTTTCGTATCTGAAAAGGCTCTCCATTTCCCCATAGACCCTGCAAAGTATTCTGTATCTTCTTCCGTGAACGGGTAGCCGAACTGATTAAAAGCCATTGGCAGTGTATTTTTTAACACTTCTTTATATGGCAAATATTGATTTTGTATATAATCAAATTGAATTTCCTCCCAATAACGCTGTAAAGCAACTACTTCAGCATTTTCCATGCCGTGCTTTTCAAGTATTTCTTTAAATATCAACTGGATTTCACCTTCCCAGTCAATTAATGTTCCAAAACAATCGAATGTAATCGCTTTCGGCCAATTCATAAATTCATCTCCTATCTCTTTTTAATAAATAGTATCATACTGTTATAATAAATGCTTATCAGAAACAAACAACCTCTTTATCATTTTTAAATATATTTCTCAACTATTTGTAAGCGATCGATCATAGGTCACTCCAGAAGTCTCTTGCTTTGATAGACATAAAACGTTATCCCCTGTATGGTTTTATATTCAATTGACTTCGTTAACAATCATACATTGAAGTATTTGAGAAATGAAATTTTTCAGTTAATCAACATTTACAAATAAAATTTAATCTGATAGAATACATACAATGTAATACATCATACGTAGTATGTGTGAACTATATTATGTATTCGTTATTAGTGATTAGTAGGTTCACTCATGCTTAGCGTTATATAATCGGTTGAAAGCGTTTTTAATTAACGTGTTTTTGGGTCAATTATTTAGAAAGATAATGTGCCATTTAAATAATATATATTAAATATTTTGAATTAACAGAATGAAAATGCGGATGAAAGGAGAAGGTGCATGGAAAAAGAAAATATGGCAATTTTCCCCAGTATTAAGGGAAAAATAGCGGTTGTAACTGGAGCCGGGAGTGGCATAGGCAGAGCAGTAGCTATACTTTTTGCAAAAAATGGAGCAGATCTTTTTCTTATGAGCCGCAATGAAGAAAAGTTAAAAGAAACACAAAAAATGTGTAAAAACTATGGTGTCCGTTGTCTTTATCATTCAACGGATGTAACTGATCCTATTGCAATAAAAACATCTTTTGCCAAATGCATTAAAACATTTGAGCGAATAGATATACTTTGCAATGTTGCCGGTGGAAGTTTAGGTAGAAAATTAACATCGGACATGACCGGAGACGAATTTGATGAAGTGTATAAACTGAATTTGAAAAATGTATTTCTCTGCTGTAGTGAAACAATTCCAGCAATGAAAAATAAACAATATGGAAAATTGTAAATGTTTCTTCACTTATAGGAAGGGCAGCAGGTGATAATACAAATATAGCCTATTCCAGTATGAAAGCAGGAATCGACCAGTTTACCAGATATTTGGCAAGGGAAGTCGGAAAAGATAATATCCATGTGAACTCTGTATCACCGGGGTATGTCGAAGCCAGCCAGAGGATCACGGATCTATGGAATAAAACACAAAATATGCAATCGGTTTTTGAGCGTTTGTCATTAAAAAGGCCAGGAAGAGCCATGGAAGTTGCCAACGCTATAGTATATCTTGCCAGTGATGAAGCTGGATATATTACAGGTGAAGTTCTGGATGTAAACGGTGGGGCGATTATGGCTTAAACTGCATGGAGTAGAAACGATTTTATTTGTCATTATAACTAGCGTTTGCTTCTATTAGAGATTTAATTAAGGAAGGAACCAACTGAACCTTGTTTCAATTACTTATACTAAAAATGTACAGTGCAACTAAGTGAAAGGAGAAAATCATTTATGGCAACATTTGATTTTGAACAGCCTATTAATATGGAAGAAATGAGAAAATATAGGCTGGAAAGAATGGATGAGCAAATGAACAATGATGACCTTGATTGCATCATAACCATGAGAGTGGATAATGTTCGATATTTAACTAGTTTCCGTCCCAACAGCCCCAATTTATTTTATTATTTTAGATACGCAGCAGTTAAAGCAGTTGGTGATACACCTTGGGCATTGGTTGCAAGTGGTGACTATGATAGAGCGAAAACTTATATGCCATGGCTTCAGGGAAAAGTAAAGCCGCTCCCTATGGATCCTATGCTCAGTGTAGAAAGATTTAAAGAGATTTTTAAAGAACTGGGACTAAGAAAAGGAGCTAAAATAGGTATTGATGAAATGGGATTTCAACTATTTGAGGTGTTTAAAGATACTTTTTCGGATTATGAGTTTGTAGATGCCCGGGCCACATTTTCAAAAGCTAAGGCTATAAAATCTGCTGCAGAGATATACCTTATTAAAAAAGCTTGTGCAATTGCTGAAGCAGGGACTCAAGTTGCTATTGAAAATCTTCGACCGGGACTAACAGAAATTGAAGTTTCCGCTATGATTCATGATGAAATGATTTTGCGGGGGTCGGAAGGAGGACATACCCATCCCACCCAGGTGAACTCCGGTGAAAATGCTGAAACCCTAGTACGTTTCCCGACTGAAAGAATTATTAGGAATGGAGACTTTGTTTTGATGGACGTAGGCTGTTGCTACAATGGTTATCACAGTGATTATTGTCGTACTGTGATGGCGGGGAAGCCTGTAAGTAATGAACAGAAAAAAGTATACACCGCCGTTTATGATGCAACTATGGCAGCGCTTGAAGCATGTAAACCGGGAGCTTACACATCTGATATAGACAAAGCTTCACGAGACGTTCTCCGTCGAGCAGGATATGAAAAATATTGGTATTTCGGAGTTACAGGTCATGCTACCGGTACGTCCCTGCAGGAAGCTCCTATTATAGGGGAGGCTTCTGCACAAGGTGAGAAACCATGGGTTATAGAGCCGGGAATGGTATTTTGTATGGAGCCTTCTGTGCATCTTCCGGGTGTTGGTGGTGTCAGAATTGAAGATATGGTAGCTATTACGGAAGATGGATTCGAACTGCTTACACAGACGGAATACGAAAATAGACTTTTACTTAAATAAGTTGGAAGAGAGGAATCTATCATGTCTGAGGCAAGCATGCTTTTAGATTATATGAAAGAGCACAATAATGAATTTTTGGACGTGTTAAGAGAAGCGGTTTACTTGGAAACACCGACAGAGGGCGACAAAAAAGATTTGGAAAAATGCAGAGATTACTTTGCAACTATTTTTTCGGATATAGGTTTTAAGTGCAAAGTTGTGCCAAGTGAAGACAGTCGTTATGGGGATCATTTACTTATGGAACTGGGAGAAGGCGATGAACAGGTGCTTTTTGTAGGGCACTATGACACTGTTTACGAAAAAGGCACATTTGGTGACATATGGAAGGAAGAAGGGACAAAAGTGTGGGGGCCAGGCGTTCTTGATATGAAGGGCGGAGATGTGCAGGTTTACATGGTTGCAAAAGCACTGAAGGAGCTTAACCTATTACCGGAAAATAAGAAGATTGTATTTTTCTTAAGCGCTGATGAAGAAGCTGGAAGTTACTCATCTTACATGCATTATGCAGAGCAGGCAAAAAAGAGTAGTGCAGCTTTTGTAATGGAAAGTACGAGAGGAGACTATTCAGGCGGCTTGAAAATAGGACGCTATGGGAGAGGAAATTACACTTTTGTGGCAGAAGGGAAACCAGCACATTCTGGTCAGGAACCTGAAAATGCAGAAAGTGGCTTGAAGGAGCTCGCGCAGCAAGCCGTTTACCTGGAGAGTCTTACAGATCTTGAAAAAGGATTAGCCGTTGCTTGTACAAGCTTACAAAGTGGTCATGCAGGTTGGCCTACTGTTCCGGGGGACGGAATGCTGACAATAGATGCACGGTTTTCAACAGCCGAGATGGCAAAAGAGTACGATAAACGATTTAAAAACCTAACCCCTTTTAACTCTAAAGTTAAAATTACAACCAATGGAGGCATAGAAAAACCACCATTTGATGAAAATGATTCTAAGAACAAGGCTATTTATAAAAAAGCAAAAGAGATCGGGAAAGAATTTGGTATGGAAATGAGAGGTATTATTACCAGGGGTGGAAGTGACGGTAATTTCACGGCTTCCGTTGGTTGTCCAACGCTTGATGGTATGGGAATGAGTGGAGACTTCGTACATCAGCCGGGGAAGGAATATATTAACACAAGTGATATTGCTGTAAGAGGTGCTTTTGTGGCGAGAATGGTACTTGAAGTATTGAGAGGTTAAGGACATGCACCATACATACTTACCAGTATAGCAAAGGTGGAAATGGTAATTGTATATCCAATTTAAAATAACTATTAATAAAGGGGATTCTTATGGGAGACGTATATTGGATGACTGCAATTCTGGTAATTCAAGCAATTGTTTCTTCAGTCATATGTGCAGTGTTGGCTCATAAAACAGAAAGCGTTGTTGACGAAGCAGAGGATTAAAAGCAACAATCATTTTTCTCTAAGCATAAAAATTTGAATAATTAGATTGATGGTAATGAATGCAGATTTGTAAATGTTTTTTGAAGTAGTGATACCCATTAGAAAAGTAACAATAGTTATGGATCATTGCTATTTCAAATATACAAGGGAGTATGGAAATGAATATTTATGTTATCGTTTTAGTTTTGTATTTGATCTTCCTAATTGTACTTGGTATTTTAGCTGCTAAAAGCGGAAAGGATACGCCTGAAGATTATTATGTAGCAGGAAGAAGTATGAACAAATGGGTAGTTGCTGGTACATATGGAGCCAGTTTTATGAGTGCAGGTACTTTTATTGGTCAAATTGGTGCAAATTACTCTATTGGTTGGGTGCAGATTTGGAATATGAATGCGACACTACTTCCGATGTTTGTACTAGCGGTCTTTTTCGCAAAAAAATTCTGGAGAATTGGCTACTATTATAATGCCCAGTCGATGCCAGACCTTATTTCCCTAAGGTATCCATCTAAGATAACTAGAGGCTTTTACTCCCTTCTTATATTAATGATTTACGTCGTTGGAATGGCTTCGATGTATTTGGGGATCTATACGATATTGAGCCTTGTTACAGATCTTTCGTATATGACATGTATTATAATAGGTGCTGTAGCCGTATTGCTTTATTCCTTAATGGGTGGAGCGCGAGCTGTTGCATGGACGGATACAGCCAGCCTAGGTGTAATGTTGTTCGCTATAATTGCTTCTGTTACAGTTGCATTAATAAATGGCGGAGGTTTCACTACTATTATATCTGACTATAGCCAGGCTTCCGCTCCTGAAGGAACTACATGGGTGGAAGGTTCGGAACTTGTATCTGCAACTAACAGTAATTTCACCTTAAACATGGTAATATCTTTCTTTCTAGTATGGGCATTAGGAAATCTTTCTCAACCACATCAGA
Source organism: Virgibacillus sp. NKC19-3 (assembly GCF_019837165.1). Classification (NCBI taxonomy): domain Bacteria; kingdom Bacillati; phylum Bacillota; class Bacilli; order Caryophanales; family Bacillaceae; genus Virgibacillus; species Virgibacillus saliphilus. The sequence continues at coordinate 3,269,289 of NZ_JAGYHC010000001.1, read as the reverse complement.
TGACAAGAGTCTATCTTGCTAAGAATGAAAAAGCTGCTATAAGTGGTGTCGGTATTATATTGATACCAAATGCTATCATTCTTATCGGTGGCTTGATAATTGGAGCATACGCACGGGTAAACTATCCTAGTCTAGAAATAATTGATTACGCTTTCCCATCGGTTGTCTTAGGAGCCCTTCCATCCTTCGTTGCTGCCATTGTTCTTGTAGGTATTATAGCAGCGGTCTTATCAACAGCTTCAACAATGCTTATTATTTCATCTCAGGCTACTGGTTATGATATCTATAAAAAACTGATTAATCCTAACGTGCCGGATAAAACAGTAGTCAAGATTTCAAGGGTCACCATGGTAATTTGTACATTCGTTGCGATCGTCATTGCATATCTTGCTCAGTCTATAGAAGGCATATTTTTCTTATGGTCATCTGCATTTGCGATGATGGGGGCGGGGGTACTTCCTTCACTTGTAGGAGTCTTCTACTGGAAGAGAGCAAACTCAAAGGCTTGTCTTTCCAGTATGGTAGTAGGGTTTACTTCAACAGCATCGATGTATTTATTTCCGGTATTAATGCCAGATTGGGCCGTGCATCCTATATTACCTGGTTTAATACTTTCGGTTTCTGTTTTTATCATCGTTGCATTAACTACCAAAAAGCCTGATAAAGAGATTATAGAGATGTTTTTTGGTGAAAAACTGAAAGATCCTAGTAAGAGAAAAGGCTCTATTCATACATGTACCGCGGTTAATGAATAATCCATATGCTAAGCGCTAAATATGAAATCAGACCTAAGATTTCTGGATGTGAAAATACCTGAAGTCTTAGGTTTTACTTGATATAATATATAATTATGGGGGAATATTGAATGGAAAATAAAATTGCAGTTATTACTGGAAGTACATCCGGTATAGGAGAAGATATTGCTATAAAATTTGCAAGTATCGGATACAAGGTAGTTGTAGTAGGGAGAAATAAAGAAAAGGGAAATCGTATAGTTGATACGATAAAAGAAAAAGGTGAAGAGGCAATATTTCTTAAGGCCGATGTTTCACAAAGCGATGAATGTGAAAATTTATTTAAAACAGTGCTGGAAACGTACGGAACAGTTGATATACTCGTAAATAATGCTGGTATTATGCGTAATTTGCCTATTGTAGATATGAAGGAAACGGACTGGGATAAAGTTTTGGATATAAACCTTAAATCTTACTTTTTATGCTGTCGTGAAGCAATTAAAATTATGAAAGAAAAAGGATATGGCAGGATTATAAATATCTCTTCCAGAGGATGGTTAGGTGGAACGGCCCAGAGTAATTATGCAGCTTCAAAAGGTGGAATTGTAAGTCTTACGAGATCACTTGCCTTAGAGACGGCAAGAATGGGGATTACCGTGAATTGTGTTGCGCCGGGTATGATCGATACACCGCTCCACAGACAAAGTACGGAAGAGGAAGTTAGCTTCCGCATGGATAGTCAACCAATGGGGAAAGTGGGAACCCCGAGACAGGTTACAAATATTGTAGAATACTTTGCCGACGAGGAAAATTGGTTTACAACTGGTCAGGTATTATATGTATGTGGGGGAATGAGTGTATTGGCATCTTTATCATCTTAAGTTTCAGATAATGAAGGGAAGTAAATATAAATTCACGCTAAAAAGTGACCAAGAATTACCGACATCTTTTTTTCTAATTCCTATTTTCATAAATGAAACGATAATGTAAGTATAAAATTAGCCCATTGCATTAAAATAGGGCTAATTTTATGAGAGTATATCAAAAATAAAACGTTATGTAACGACTATCTCACTATCAACATGATATTGACCATTCTATTCGATCATTTCCTCATTGTTTTGGATCATCTGTTGAACTAGTAGGGTGGAGTTAAAATCAATGTTGCCGCGTAGTAATTCTAAATAATGCTGATGGGTTTTTAATGTTCGCTCAATATTACGTGAATGTTTAAAATGAACCATGTTTGGCTTGATAATTTCATAAATGGTTTTTCCGATTTCGATGACAAACGGATTTTTCGTTGCTTCTAGAACGGCATAATGGAATTCCAAATCAATAGTAGCGAGTTCCTCCGGACTTAAGTTTGCACTCATTCTCTCTACTTGAGAGTGATAAACCTCTTCAATGTTTTTGATGTTATTTTCTTCTGCGATGATCATGTTCATTAGTAGCACTTCAAAGTGCTGGCGAAACGCTATAAGTTTTTCTATATTGTTGCTGTGCATAATTAAACTGAATATTAATGGATTTAATGTAAACTGAGAGAGATTATTGGTTATAAACATGCCTTCACCACGTTTGATTTGTATGACACCTATTGCTTCTAGAATCTTTATGGACTCTCTGACGGGGGTTCTGCTGACTCCTAATTGTTCCATTAATTCTTTCTCGGTGGGTAATTTGTCACCTGGCTTTAATGAGCCATTAAGCAGATTATCTTTTATAATTAATACAATTTCTGAAGATATGGTACGATTTAGATTGATTTTTCCAAAGGATAATGTCATTTTCTTTCATCTCCTATAAGTGGCTCATCTACAATGAGCATGGTTATAATATTACATTTAAAATTTTTGGTAAATGCAACTTTTCTGTTATTTTCTATTTACAATTATCTATTATTTTGCTAGTCTATGTACAACATACTACATCATACGTACTATGTAAATGGGTTGCATATAAAAAGAACGGAGTATAAATTCCCCTAAATGAAAACGCTGTCAACAAGTTGGCTTTCTAAAGGGATTGTGTTTATAAAGAAATGGATTTACAAGTTCGTTGATATTCGAAAAAGAAAAGTGCAGAGGATATTTTTCTTATTACATATTTAATAACATGTTAAACACAGATAATATGGAAAAGGGACTACTGGAATAGGGGGCTGATAAGTCTGTATCAATCTAGTGATTGGATTTTAAGTGAGTATAATGTTTAAATATCGTATTTTGATTCAAGATTTGGAAACATAAAACGATAAGCTGGACGTTTATATATAAAATCAAGTTTTGATCATCTGTGTTTGCGAAAGGAGTATGAATATGAAAAATAAAAGGAAGCAGGAATGGCGTTTTGTCATAGCTAACCGAGAAGCTCGGATCGGATGTGTGTTAGCTATCATTAATTTTATATGGTGGTATGGATTTGCATATGGATTAGGCTCGAAACCTCCTGAAGAATATACCTATATATTGGGATTCCCGGCATGGATTTTTTTTAGTTTGATTCTGGGAACGGTTTTTATGTTTGCATTAGTATTTTTTGTTGTGAAATTTATGCTGACTGAAATACCGTTGGAGGATGAAGAGGAGAGTGAAGAAGGGGAAGACGAGGTGAATAATAGATGAATTGGAGTGTGGTGATACCATTATTACTGTTTTTACTGATCATTTTTATGGTTGGCATGTGGTCCAATCGGAAATTAAACAAAGCAGATGGCTTTCTCAGTGATTACTTTCTTGGGAGCAGGGAATTTGGAGGATTGGTTCTGGCCATGACCATGGTTGCGACTTATGGAAGTGCGTCCAGTTTTTTGGGCGGGCCCGGAGCAGCATACTCCATTGGATTTGGCTGGGTACTGCTTGCCATGTCCCAGGTAGCGACAGGATACTTCGTATTACTCGTGCTGGGGAAGAAGTTTGCTATCGTATCAAGAAGATATAATGCAGTTACGTTTATCGACTTTTTGAAGGAAAGGTATAAAAGTAAAACGGTTGTATTGCTGTCGGCGTTTAGTATTATCATATTTATGTTTTCTGCCATGGCAGCGCAATGGGTAGGAGGAGCTTACCTTATCCAATCCTTAACAGGTATTAGTTATATAGGTGCTTTGTTTATTTTTACATTATCTGTTTTGATATATGTCATTATCGGTGGATTTCGTGCGGTCGTAATTACAGATACGATTCAAGGAATTGTTATGTTTTTTGGTACATTGGTATTACTTATTGCTGTCGTTGTTGCAGGAGGAGGACTATCCAGTGTATTTTCCGATTTGGTATCCATTAATCCAAATTTGATTACGCCTTTTGGAAATGATGGTTCATTAACCGCTGCTTATGTATCCTCTTACTGGATTCTCGTAGGTGTGGGGGGTGTTGCTCTGCCCCAAATTGCCGTAAGAGCGATGTCCTACAAAGATTCTAAATCCATGCACAGAGCAATTATGATTGGGACGGTAGTAGTAGGAACGATTATACTTGGCATGCATTTGATTGGGGTATTTGCTAGACCAATATTGCCAGGGATTGAAGTGGCGGATCAGGTTATTCCGCTTGTTGCCCTAGAGGTTTTGCCGCCATGGGTTGCCGGCATTATAATTGCTGCACCGCTAGCAGCAATTATGTCCACGGTTGATTCGCTGTTGTTGCTCGTTAGTTCGTCGGTGGTTAAGGACGTTTACATAAATTATGTCAAACCGAAAGCAAACGGAAAGCAAGTAAAAAATGTCAGTATGGGTGTAACTGCAGTTATCGGGATTGTTGCTTTCCTTCTAGCTATTAGTCCACCGGATTTATTGATATTTTTAAACTTATTTGCGTTTGGGGGTCTACAAGCAGCGTTTATGTGGCCATTTATCATGGGCTTATACTGGAAGCATGCCAATAAAACCGGCGCGATCGCATCCATGATTACAGGCATTGGTTCTTATATTGCGATTCACTTATATAATGAAGCTTATGGAGATTTATTCGGTGTACATGCCGTTACGGTTCCTGTATTCCTTTCCTTCCTTGTATTTGTCGTATTTAGTTTGCTATTTAAGCGCGAAGCATATGAATTTCCAACTCGAAACATAAAGAAAGAGGCATAGGACAAATTCAGCATAGTGTTTCGTCATACATTCCATAGAATTGTAGAAACAAAGAAATAAGAACGATAAATGATACTGCAAGAGAAACAGAGAATGATAAGGTCTAATAAATATAACATCGCATCAACGATGAAGGAGTGACGCTTTGTGGACTTAGCCATGAACTGGAATGAATGGTCTAAACTTGATGCTATAGGACTTGGTGAATTAGTACGAAAAGGGGAAATTACTCCTCAAGAATTGGCAAACCAGGTTGCCAAAGGGGTGAAGGAATTAAATCCTCAAATTAGCGCTGTTATTGAGATTTTCGATGATGTAATCGATGCCCCCGTGAGTGATGGAATGAACCCTGACGGCGTTTTTGCGGGAGTACCTTTTTTTATGAAGGATTTGGGACCTACGCTTAAAGGAAGATTACAGGAGAGGGGGTCGCTATTCATGGAAGGGAATCGCTCTAAGGCTGATAGCTTTCTGACAAAACAAATCCGACGCGCCGGTCTCAACATTATGGGACGGACGACAACACCGGAGTTTGGGCTCTGTAGTTCAGCAGAGAACCCGGACATCTATATTACGCGGAATCCCTGGGATCTGGATTATACCACCTGTGGTTCCTCAGCCGGGACGGCAGCTTCAGTTGCAGCAGGGATCATACCAATTGCTCATGCCACAGACGGGGGAGGCTCGATTCGAATTCCTGCAGGCGTCAATGGCAATATAGGTTTAAAGCCGTCGCGAGGTGTTTTTTCAGGGGCGCCTAATAGTTCAGACCTGATGAATGTTGTTTCTGCGCAAGGGTGCCATACCCGTACGATACGTGACACTGCTGTCTTTGTTGATCATTGCAGGGGAGGAGCACCAGGTGAGTTTATGCCTTATTGGAATCAACAGGAGTCATATTCCGAGTTAATAAAGCGGGATCCGAAAAAGCTTCGTATTGCCGTTTCTCATGAGTGGGGACATTATAAGGCGACATCGCATATTGTGTCAGAGTTGAAGAAGACGGCTAATTACCTTGAGGGTCTTGGCCATCACGTTGAATGGATAGTTCCGGATCTTGATCTTCATGCTACTTATGAGGCACAGACTGCAGCTTATATTATGAAATTTGCACAAACCATTTCAGATATTCTTGAACAATCGAACTTGGAACATCCGCCAGCAGGTCTCATTGAACCCATGTGTATCAGGGTATGGGAAGAAGGTCGTTTTGCCTCTTATGCGGATCGTGTCAAAATGGAAACAATGTTTAACGACATTTCCCGGAAGATGGCGGCATTCTTTGAGGATTGGGATGTAATCCTTACGCCAACCATGGCCAAACCCACACCATTGATTGGAACGAAGGAGTATCTGACTATTAGTGATAATCCTTCTGTTTATGATTGGTTTGAAAATCTGTGGCGTATTTTTTCTTATACGCCGATTGCCAATATTTGCGGATTGCCTGGGATTTCATTACCGATGGCTGAATTAGAGAACGGTTTACCATTAGGAATGCACATGCTTGCCCCACAGGGAGAAGATGGTTTGTTGCTGCAGTTGGGGGCTCAGATCGAGCGTGAATTAAATGGAAACTGGAATCACGGACGGAAACCAGCAAATCATGTATCTACGATTTAATCGTGCTGAGATCTGCTTCTGTGTAAGGAAAAAGAGATATAGACAAAAATATATTTATCACAGCATCACAAAGGTGTTGCATCAAATGTCAGTAAGAAAAAGGATGATTTTTAAAATGAACGTATATAAGATTGCAGTATTACCGGGGGATGGGATTGGACCTGAAGTGATGAAGGAAGCATTAAAAGTATTGAAAGCGTTATCCAATATAGATTCTACATTTGCTTATGAAATAACAGCATTTCATTGGAATACGGATCATTATGTGAAACACGGGCTAATGATGCCTGAAAATGGTCTAAAGCAACTAGAACCATTTGACAGTATTCTATTCGGGGCTGTTGGTGATTCAAGGGTATCGGAGCATATCCCGATATGGGAGCTGATCATGCCTATCCGTAAAAAATTTCAACAGTATATCAATTTCAGGCCGATAAAATTGCTGAGGGGATTAGAAACCCCATTGAAACAGGAAAAAGATATCGATTTTGTGATCATTCGGGAAAATGCCGAAGGAGAATATTCTACTGCTGGTGGAAAGATGTACCAGGGGGAATCACGGGAGCTTGCTGTACAGAATACGATCATGACCAGGGAAGGTATTTCCAGGGTTGCAACCTATGCATTTCAATATGCAAGGGAATATCAGCTGCACAAAGTAACGAACGCTACGAAATCAAATGCCATCATACATACGATGTCATTATGGGATGAGGTGGTAGAGGAGATAGCAAATGATTTTGATGAAATTTCCTATGAAAAATACTATGTAGATGCGATTGCTGCCTTGTTTGTGGAACGTCCTGAAGATTTACAACTGGTCCTTGCTTCTAATCTGTTTGGAGATATATTGTCCGATTTGGGCTCAGCCATTGCTGGAGGCTTAGGTGTTGCCCCATCTGCAAATATCAATCCTAACGGGGATTTTCCTTCCATGTTTGAGCCGGTACATGGATCTGCTCCTGATATAGCAGGACAAGGTGTTGCCAACCCAATAGCACAAATTTGGTCTTTAGCTTTAATGCTACAGCATTTTGGCCGCTCTGATCTGCACGATCACGTTCTTTCTTCCATTGAAGATGTATTAGTAGAAAAGAAACTATTGACGCCAGATATTGGAGGAAGTGCAACGACAGAACAAGTTGGGGATACGATTGTAAACAAACTTCAAAAAAGGATGGGCTTGGCATGACATTTGAAAACAAAACCTTCATTGTTACCGGTGCAGGTGGAGGTATGGGGGAGGAAACAGTTAAGCTTTTGCTGGATAACGGAGCAAATGTAGTTGGTTGTGATCTTCATACAGATAACCTTTCGAAATATGAAGATACGGATAAATTTTTAGCATTCAAAGGGGATCTATTGGATGAAAATGTTGTAAAGGATATTTTTAACGTAACAGCCAATCAATTTGGAAGCATTGACGGATTGGTTAATATCGCGGGGATTGCACAAAGTGCCACACCTATTGATGAAGTTAGCTAGAAGGGCGTCAACATCTGCAGATCATTATTTACTTGGAAACCGAAAAATTGGAGCTCCGATTACTGCAATAAGTATGCAGAGCACATCCATGAGTGGGTTTATGTTTATGGGAGGACCAGCTCAAGCATTCCAGGAAGGCTGGACTGCATTATGGTATGCCATTGGTGATGCCGGTGGATCGATTGTGAATTTGTCTGTCTTAGGAAAAAGAATGAGAAAAATGTCACAGCTCTTAGCTGCTCTCTCACCAATAGAGTACTTAGAAAAGAGATTCGAAGGTGTTGGTATTCGTATATATGGAGCAGCTATTGGAGTCATATTTCTATTTGCCTATGCTTTCGCGCAGTTTATTGCTGCAGGTAAAGCGTTAGAGTCTATGTCAAGCTTTTCTTATGAGTGGGCCCTTATTATTGGGGTTGGAGTAATTGTTCTTTATACAGTGGCTGGAGGATATCTTGCTGTTGCGGTTAGTGGATTCATCCAAGGGATTATTATGTTAATCGGTGTCAGTGTTATCGCTATTATGGTTCTTCCACAAGTAGGAGGTTTATCAGGATTAAATGAGCAGCTTGCAGCAATAGATCCTACGTATCTTAGTATTTGGGGTAAGGATTTAATTTATTATGGACAGTGGGGAGTTATCTTAGGTGCTGTACTCATTTACGCTATTGGTTATATGGGATTACCCCATGTTACTGTTAGACATATGTCTATGGAAGATGCGAACACAACAAAAAATGCGGTTCTCTGGTCAGCGGGGTTCAACCAGTTATTTACATTTACGCCTTATCTATTAGGTTTATCAGCGATTGTTATCATGCCTTACATATCAGATCCTGAAATGGTTATCCCGGAAATGATTTATTATGTGTTTCCAGGTATAATAGCTGCTATCTTATTATCAGCTATTATGGCTGCCATTATGTCCACATGCGATTCGCTGCTCATGCAAGCAGGGACAACACTTTCACGTGATATTTATAGCCGGTTTATTAATAAGAAAGCTAGTCATAAAAAGCAATTATTAGTCTCCCGATTATGTATTTTAATTGGAGGCATCATTGGTATTATTGTTGCTGTGTATGAGCCTCCAACGGTATTTGCACTTGTTGTTTTTGCCTTCGGTGTATTAGGAAATACATTTCTTGTTCCGTTTATTGCTTCTGTATACTCTAGAAAAGCGAACAAAATCGGCGTTTTATGTGCGATGATTGCCGGTTCCATTACGAATATTATCTGGGAAGCATTTGCTTTGCAAGCTGTAACCGGGTTACATCCCTTCTTAGCCGGTTTGATTTTATCTATTATTGCCATACTAATCGGCAATCCGTTTGGAGCTCCTCCTTCATCTAAAGTTTTGGAAGCTTTTGATCTAGCTAAATCCAATAAAAGGGTTCCAAAAAATTTGGAGAAAGGCATATATGAAGATCTTGCAGTAGAGGCGAGAAATATTTCTGCATTTATGGAATCAAAAGAAACCCAAAACAAAACATTGCCGAAAGAAGAGACGAAGGTGAGTCAACTTCAACCAAGACCAGATTTAAACTTTGAGGGATAATCAATGAAGGAAAAAGTATTAACCCAAGCTATTAATTATGAAAAGGAAAAGATCGAATCAAGTTTCAAGAAATTGTATTCTGGTTCCACATTTTTTGCTGATCGTATTATTTATTATCCTTATTACTATTTTATCTATAGTGTAAATGCGAAACGAATTTTCATGCCAATGGAAGAAAAAATGGGATGTGTGGTAGATGCTATTAGCTGTAAGGGTTCATTAATAGATTCGAATCCAAAATTAGAAGTGATCGATATACCCAGCGGGCAAATTTTGGAAAAGTCTCAGTCACTTGATAACTGTTTATCAACATCAGAGGCTTTTATCCACCGATCTTTATCGTTAAAAATGAGGATGATTTCCTTTTCCAATATTACGTTAGAAAAACAAGCGCTTTTTTATAGACCGTATTGGATTGTTTTCCATAACAATGAAAAACAAAATGAGCATAATTTTATTGTTGATGGGGTTACAGGTCAATATCATCCATTGTAGGACATAAACTTTTTAAAAGGAAAAGCGATTCTACAAAATTTAATTGAATCAAACGCTAGAAATTAAATTATCTAGCGTTTGATTACTATTAGTATTTAGAAATTAGTTAATTAGCTCATTACACAACTGTTATCTAATGAGTTAAAAAACGTCTGAAATTTTATGGGATATAAAAATATACAATATGTCAAAAAATAAATTTTATTTTTTGACAAAATGGTAAGTGAGATCGATTTTAACTTTTATTATAGTTAGATTATTATCAAAATATAGTATAAACACACTTAAATGAAAACGTTTTCAAAAGGGAGGGGGGGACAAAATGGAAATCAACTTACAACGAATGCTCAACGACTTAACAACAATTGTGCGTTATACTAGAACACCCCATAATGGTTGTACACGGTTTTCCTATAGTGTTGAAGATAGGCAAGCAAGAGATTATCTGTTAAGACAAATGAAGAAACTCGGTCTTTCCATAAAAGTAGATGGTATAGGAAATATAAGGGCAAAATGTGGCAAGGAAATTGATCAACCATCCATCATGATTGGTTCCCACATCGATACCGTGGAAAATGGTGGGAAATATGACGGGTTGATTGGTGTTTTAACTGCTTTAGAGATTATTCGAGTATTAAAAGAGAAAAAGATAACACTGCGCCGTCCGATCGAACTGATTATTTTTGCCGAGGAGGAAGGATCCAATTTCGGTGTTACGATGCTTGGGAGCAAAGTACTGACTGGAAAGTATAACGGAGAGGATCTAAAATCCATCAAAAACGGTTCCGGAAATTCCGTTTATGATGTTGCAAAAGATTTTGGTTTGACAGTAGATCTTATTGAACAGGACATCATCAGGGAAGATGAAGTAGATGCGATGATTGAGCTGCATATTGAACAAGGTGCAGTGCTTGAGAATCAAAATAAGTCAATTGGCATCGTTCAAGCAATCGCAGGTATGAAAACATTTAAAATCACCTTGGAGGGTGATTCGAATCATGCGGGAACGACGCCAATGGATTTAAGACAGGATCCACTGGCGGCTGCTGCAACCATCATCGCACATATTAAACAGGTAGCGAAAACCACTGCACTACCAACAACAGTCGCTACCGTTGGAAAGATTTCCTGCCAGCCAAATATGTCGAATGTCATCCCGCAAAAGGTTGAATTCTTTGTAGATGTCAGAGATGTTGAGTCAAAAGGTGTTGATCTTATTACCAAGGAGCTAATGGAAAAAGTGAACGCTGTTGCTACAGAAGATAAACTTCAAAGTGAGGTTGAATTGATCGGTGCGTCTGACCCTATCAAACTATCGTCAAGCATTGTTCATAAGATTGAAGAAACAGCAAGCACGCAAGGCTATAACTATATAAAAATGAATAGTGGCGCCGTTCACGATGCGGCAATGATGACGAGTGTTGCTGATGTGGGAATGATTTTTATTCCGAGTATGGGAGGAAAAAGCCACTCCCCTGACGAATATACGAAAGAGGAAGATATTAAATGGGGAGGTGATTTATTACTTCATGTAGTAAACAATTTAGCTGCCAAAACCCAGGAAGCATATTAACCATTATTGTAATCGCTTACAAATTTTGAAGAGGAGGATATGCATGCGCACATTAATTAAAAATGGAACGATTATAACTGCTATTGATGAATTTGTTGGGGATGTATTAATTGAAGGAGAAAAAATAGTTGCTGTAGGCATACAATTAGAGGCGACCGCTGATGAGATCGTTGACGCTAAGGGGAAATACGTCCTCCCAGGCGGTGTTGATCAACATGTTCATTATTCCTTTGAATTTAAAGGAGAACGGGTAAGGGGGGTTGAAACCTCGAATGCTGCCGTTGCAGGCGGAACCACTACGGTTGTTGAATTTGTCAATCAAGAGCAGGGTAAGGGAATGGCTGATACGATTTTTGATATGGATAAAAAAGAAGTATCTAACCAGGCTATGGCAGATTATTCTTATCATGCTGTCGTATGTGATCCGGTAGATGCAACGTTTGAGGAAATTAACGATTTACCTAGTAGGGGTATTTCCACGGTTAAATTGTTTATGGCTTATAAAGGGATGCCGTTTCATAGTGATGATGAAGCCCTTTACAAAGCGCTAAAAGCAGCAAAGGAAGCTGGCGTGACAGTTATGGTTCATTGTGAAAATGCTGACGTTATCGACCTTCTTCAAAAGAAAATGATCTCGGAAGGAAAGACGGATCCATATTACCATGCAGTATCAAGGCCTGAACGAGTAGAATTAGAAGCTACGCAGCGCGTGATTAATCTGGCAGCTATGGTAGGAGCACCTGTCTATATTGTTCATGTTACAGCTGAAAGTGTTATGGAATCCATCCGATCTGCAAAAAATGAAGGACTGCCGGTTTATGCAGAAACGTGTGTTCAATATCTTATGCTTGATGAAGGTGATTTAGCCAAACCAAATTTCGAAGGAGCTAAATATGTGATGTCACCAGCATTACGTACGAAATCCGACCAGGAAGCCTTGTGGCAAGCGGTTGATAATGGTTGGCTGAATGCGATAAGCACAGATCATTGCGGATTTGACTGGGAATCACAAAAACATATGGGAGTCGATGACTTTACGAATATCCCGAATGGTGCACCAGGTGTCGAAAATCGCTTGGGTATCCTTTGGACATATGGTGTGAACACTGGAAAAATTTCCAAACAGCGGTTTGTTGACTTATTTGCAACTACACCGGCTAAGAACATGGGATTAGATCATTGCAAAGGACATATTGGTGTTGGTATGGATGCAGATATTGTTTTATATGACCCTAATGATTCTTCTATTATTTCAAATGAAAATAGTTTACATGGCGTTGACTATAGTACGTTTGAAGGGTACAAACAAGACGGAAAAGTGGCTAAAGTATTCCTCAGAGGTAAACTCGTTGTTGACGATGGAGCGTTTATTGGCGAGAAAGGCGATGGAAAGTTTATTCCTGGCAAACCATTTGCGCTTTGCTTTGATGATAGAAAAGAAAAGAAAGAGCTAAAACGTGTATAAATGATTTATTTTAATAAGCCCTCTAGTTTGTAGAAAAAATGAAAATGTCGGTTCATTCTGTATGATTTCGAATTATCCGGCGTTCCTCAACAGGAAACGTGAGTTATCACACAATCACGCCATCAAAACTAGATATAAGTGAAACTAAAATAGAATGTCGTCTATCTCTTTCCCAAAATATTTGCTATTCATATTAAACTAACTAAACAAATACTACACAACTATACTTGATTGTGGAAGAACAGTTTTTCTAATTTATTTTTACTTGAAGTGGAACTGTCCATGTACCTGCTTTATTACAAAGCGACTATTAGTCGCTTTGTAATTGTTACACATTGTAAAATATATTATAGAATTAAACTAATATAATACTAGATATATTTGTAACCGCTTACTTTAAAGGGGTGATACTTTCATTTCGTAATTGGTATACAAGGGGGATTTTGGATTATAAGTATGTGTGCTGTGAATGAAGAAGTGCTGCCAAAGTTATAGTAAGGTAACCCCAAAAAGGAGGTTTTTCATTGGAACATTTATTGCAACATTTACTGTCAACGAAAGACTTAGCAAATAATTTTAATGAGTCTAAGCCCAGTTATAATGCACAGGAGGCATTAGATGAGGCGAATCGTTGTCTATATTGTTACGATGCACCTTGCATTACAGCTTGTCCAACTGATATTAATATTCCAGGTTTTATTAAAAAGATTGCATCCGGGAATATAAAAGGTTCAGCAAAAACAATTATGGAAGCAAATCCTATTGGAGCAAGTTGTGCGCGTGTTTGTCCAACGGAGGAATTGTGTGAAGGGGCTTGTGTACTTAATCATTCTACAAAACCAATTATGATTGGTGACCTGCAGCGTTATGCAACAGACTGGGCAATTAAAAATGAACAAGTATTATTTAAATCCGGAGAGAAAAATGGAAAGCATATCGCTATTGTTGGCAGTGGTCCGGCTGGTTTATCGGCAGCTCGAGAACTGGGAAGATTAGGTTATACGGTAACTATTTTTGAAGCTAAACATGAAGCTGGTGGTTTAGATACGCATGGTATTGTTCCATTTCGACTTCCAAAGGATATTGCTTTATGGGAAGTAGAACAGGTTGAACGTTTGGGTGTAGAAATTCGAACAAACACTGTTGTTGGTAAAGATATTGAGGCTGCGGAACTTGTGGATGATTATGATGCGGTTATTGTTGCGACAGGGATGGCGAAGGTTCCAAAACTTGGAATTGAGGGAGAGGATTTAGCTGGTATTTATGATGCCATTGACTTGGTTGAAGAAACAAAGAATGGAAATTATTCAACTGAATTCGCTGGGAGGCGCGTTGCAGTGATTGGGGCTGGAAATACGGCGATTGATGGTGCAACCACGTCGGTAAGACTGGGAGCGGATAATGTTAAAATCCTTTATCGACGGACGGAGGCGGAAATGTCTGCCTATGAATTTGAATATGACTTTGCAAAACAGGATGGAGTCGAGTTTAGATGGTTAACTGCTCCAAAACGCCTAATCGGAGATGATAATGGGCATGTTAAGCAGATGGAATGTGTTCGTATGGAATTAAAAGAAGCAGAATCGGATGGACGTAAACGGCCAGTAGAAATCGAGGGATCTGAATTTCTAATAGATGTTGATGGCGTTATCAAGGCGATTGGCCAAGAAAGACATCTTCCATTAATTGAAGCATTTGACTTGGAACATCAGGATGGTGTTGTCAGCGTAAATCCTGAAACGTTTAAAACTTCTCAACCAAACGTTTATGCAGCAGGTGATGTCGTTTTTGCGAAGGGTGTTGGTGAGGCGATGGCTGTATCTGCATCACAACAGGGAAAAGAAACAGCATATGCAGTGCATCAGCAATTAAAAGGGATAAAAGAAGGTTTAACGTAAAAAATGATGGGAGGATGAATATGGCTGATATCAGTATCAACTTTGCAGGAATTAAATCGCCTAATCCATACTGGCTTGCATCTGCACCGCCAACGAATACAGGGTATCAGGTGCAGCGTGCATTCGAAGCAGGATGGGGAGGGGCCGTATGGAAGACACTTTGCGAACCGGTATTGAATGTGACCTCTCGTTTTGGGGCGCATCACTTTAATGGTCAACGAGTAGTAGGTTTTAATAATATTGAATTAGTTTCCGACAGACCTATTGAGGAAAATTTAAAAGAAATCTATGAAACAAAGAAACTTTTCCCGGATCGCGTTATTATTGCATCGTTAATGGTGGAACCTGAGCGGGATAAATGGCATGAAATTGTAAAGCGGGTTCAGGATGTAGGTGTAGATGGATTTGAATTAAATCTTGGTTGTCCACATGGGATGTCTGAACGGGGGATGGGAGCAGCAGTAGGTCAACATCCGGATTTAGTAGAAAAATCAACGCTATATGCCAAGGAAGTTGCAGAAGTACCGGTTATTACGAAATTAACGCCGAATATTACGGACATAACTGCGACAGCAAGAGCTGCACAACGTGGCGGAGCTGATGCTGTTAGTATGATCAATACGATCAACAGTTTAATAGGCGTAGACCTGGATACCTGGAATCCAACTCCAAATGTAAATGGAAAAGCTGCTCATGGCGGATACTGTGGGCCTGCCGTGAAACCGATTGCGCTGAATATGATTGGGGAATGCGCACGGCAATCCGATTTCAATATTCCAATTTCAGGGATTGGTGGTATCTCGACATGGCAAGATACGGTAGAGTTTATGCTAATGGGCTCCGGTGGGGTACAGGTATGTACAGCGGCCATGCATCATGGATTCAGTATTATTGATGATTTAACGGAAGGATTAAGTAATTATTTGGATGATAAAGGGATTGCTTCCGTCAGTGAACTTATTGGCAAATCAGTCGAAAAATATACAGACTGGAGCGATCTGGATCTAAATCATCGGATGGTTGCCCGTATTAATAATGATGTTTGTATTAATTGTAATAAATGTCATATTGCTTGCGAAGACACTTCTCATCAGTGTATCGATATGCTGGTAGACGAACATGGCAATGAATATTTAAAGGTGAGAGAGGACGATTGCGTAGGTTGCAACCTTTGTTCCATCGTTTGCCCGGTTGAAGGGGCGATTGACATGATAGATCTTGAGCCAACCGAACCGCCAATGTCATGGAACGATCGAGAGGCAGCCTTGCAAGTAATGAATAGTAACAGCTAACTTTTAGCTTTATCATGTGAAACGGCTACTTACAAAATAATCGAGTAAAAAGGTGGAGGGTTAGGGAATGTAAATGAGTAATCAAGGAGTAGGCTGCTAATAAGTTAAGCAGTCTACTCAATAAATAAAAAGGGGACAAATGATGGGAAAGAACAATGGAAACAACTCGTACCTAAAGTCACCGGATTTACTTCCAATTAATCATCGCGAACGGAAAATTGGAGTTATGGGATTTTTTGCAATGTGGGTTGGGATGGCCATACTTTTAGCCACCTTTGATATAGGAGCTTCCGGAGTTCAAAGTATTTCCTTGCCCTGGGTAGTACTTGCAACGTTGATCGGTTGTATTGCAGTTGGTATTTTTATTTCAATTGTTGGAGACATCGGGGTTGAACATGGCTTGTCTTTTCCAGTTTATATGCGGGCTCCTTTTGGTATTTTGGGTACCCATATTCCATCGTTAGCCCGAGCAGTTACAGCATCATTTTGGTTTGGGCTAAATACGTATTTTGGATCAACTGCTATAAATTCCATTATCCATACGATCAATTCGGGGTTTGATAACTGGTTGTTATGTTATATCCTATTTGCACTTGTACAACTGATTAATACTGCTTCCGGTATTAAATGGGTGGAACGCTTTGCTGATTTTGCTGCTCCAATTATTATTATTCTTTCTTTAGTTATTTACCACACGCTGACATCAGATATAGCAGCAAGTGGAGGTGACGTCTGGGCTTGGGCAGAAAGTCCGGTCACGGGAGGGGCGGCAATTACAGCATTTATGGTCGTCATTTTTGCAAATATGGGTTTTTGGGCAACGTTAGGGTGTGACATCCCAACGATATCCCGTTTTTTTAAAGCTCCAAAATATGAAAGAAATTGGTTTAAACGAAACAAAACGAATTTGATAGGTAGTTTGATTGCCATGCCGCTTACAGAAACGTTTATGATTATGATTGGAGCGGCAGCATTTATGGTTGCAGGTAGCTCTAATCCAGTTATTGCCCTGCAAGAGACCGCATCTGGTTGGATGTTGGCCATACTACTTCTCATGATTGTACTGACACAATGGTCGACGAATACGGCTGCAAACATTGTCCCCGCTGCTGCTATTTTTTCAAATGTACTTGGGCCTAAGGTAACCAATGCAATAGCGGTATTTGTTGTTGGAATTGTAGGAACGATTATTCAACCATGGAGTGTCTATGAAATATTGACACAAGCATTGCTGTTTTTCGGGGCTGTTTTATCAGCGATCAGCGGGATCCTTGTTGTCGATTATTATTTGCTGCGTAAACGAAGGGTAAATGTACAAGAACTTTACCAGCATGTAGGGCAGTTTACGTATCACGGCGGTGTAAACATTGTGGGATTCATTGCTTGGGTGCTTGGTGGTTTCGCAGCTATTCTTCTTATGGATTATTCGTTTATTGTAGGGTTTGTTGTAGCGGGAGCGATTTACTATGTGTTGGCTAAGTATTGGTACTTCAAAAAATTTCCACAGGATGAGATAGAAAATCCGAATGACGAAAAGTATTTAGGGATTACGGTAGGGCGAGATTGGGTAATTGATGAAGATAAGGGGGATCGGCAGACAGAAATAAGTTAGGGGTAAAGGAGGGATGTAGCATTGATTAGCTATGATGCTTATCAATCGGAAAAACGTCAAGTGGATAATCTGGTAAAGGAAGGATATATCATAACTGGTTCAAAAGGAACACTCGATGGAGATGTGGTAGATTTTGAACATAAAAAGACATCCGATAAAAAATCAATACGTTTAACAAGCCCAGATAGTCGAAAGTATTTTGCAACAATGTACATCAAACAGCAACAACGATCGACGACGTAGAAGGTAGATAGAATAGGAGGTAATGAATGATGGAGAAACAAAAAATGTTAATCAATGGAGAAAGGCTTAAGAAAACGATCGAGGCGTTTGCCGATTTCGGTAGGACTGAAAACAATGGAGTTACCCGTTTAGCATTATCAGATACAGACATTAAAGTAAGAAGACATTTTCAATCTGAATGTGAAAAGCTCGGAATGACGGTCGTCTCTGATGATATGGGAAATATGTATGCAACATTACCTGGAGTCGATAATAATCAGCTACCAGTGGTTGTCGGGTCTCATTTGGACTCCGTGAAAAAAGGGGGGAGGTTTGACGGTGTGCTGGGTGTACTTACTGGACTGGAAATAGTTCGGACCATCGTTCATAGCGACATTAAACCTCAGGTACCTATTGTTGTTGCCAATATTACCAATGAAGAAGGGGCAAGATTTGAGCCCGCGATGATGAGTTCCGGTGTGATCTCAGGAAAATTTGATAAAACAACCATGTTACAGAAAACGGATGCAGAAGGAATTACGTTTATAGAAGCACTAAAAAATAGTGGTTTTGAAGGAGAAGCAGAAAATCGGTTGAAAGATGCAGCGGCCTTTTTAGAGTTACACATTGAACAAGGACCAGTTTTAGAAAGTGAATCCTTGCAGATTGGTGTCGTAGAAGGCGTGGTGGGTATGGTCAATTATGAAATCGAAGTTACTGGAGACTCCAATCATGCCGGTACAACACCAATGTCAATGCGAAAAGATGCGTTGTTTGCTACAAATAATTTAATTGCAGAAATACGGGAGAAAATGAACAAACTGGATGATGAATTAGTCTATACGATTGGTAGAATAAATGCCAGTCCAAACATTCATACGGTCATTCCAAATAAGGTTGTGTTCACTCTTGAGGCTAGACACCAGGATTCTACAACCATTAGACAAGTGGAGGAAATTATTCAGGGAATTCCGGATTCCCATGGTAAAGAAAAATGCGAAGTGAAAATAACCAAACAATGGGACCGGAATACCGTATGGTTTAATGAAGAACTGGTTAAGAGAGTGGAACAATCCACGAAAAATATCGGTTATTCTTATAAGCGCATGGTAAGTGGCGCTGGGCATGACGCACAGTTTATTGCTACTTATATTCCTACAGCTATGATTTTTGTACCAAGTGTAAATGGAAAAAGTCATTCGGAAGATGAACTGACAGCTTGGGAGGATTGTGAAAATGGGGTTAATGTCATGTTACAAACCGTTTTGGATCTAGTAACAAATGAAGCTTAACTAGGCTTAGGTAGCGAATGGTTGAAAGAAATCCAAAAGATTGTTTTCTTTCAACCATTGCTATTCGCATGTGAAATATAATATGCTTTGATAGCAAGCTCTAAAGCTAAGCGGTTGCTTGGCTCCATGAAGTCATTTCCAAGTAATTCCTCTATTTTTCTAAGACGATGATACAATGTCTGTCGAACAATAAATAATTGTTCTGCAGCTTCTTTTTTGGACCCGCGGCAATTTAAATATACTTCCAAGGTTCGAAAAAGTTCACTGTTGGTGTTCTGATCATATTTGATTATTGGTTCCAAACAATCGTAAATATATGATTTTAAATGTTCATTCCGCTGATCCAGCAACATTCTATATACGCCAATGTTTTCATAAAAGACGGCTGATGAAATGTTCGTTCGCTGTAAAAAAAGCATTTTTTTGGCCTCTTGATAACTAGTGGCTAAAGCGGATATATCTTTATTGATCTTACTAATTCCAAAAATACATTTACTGCTATCAAAAATATTTTTGGCATATGTATCCTTCATCATATGCAAGATCGGAGAAAATCTGTCTACATCTTGATCCGCATCATCTTTCATTTTAAAAGATGCAACGATAGCAATATCATTTTTTCCAACAGATACAGCAGGGTAGAAACCATGTTGTTTAAATAAGGAGCGGAACATTGCGGAACGTTGCAGTTTTATTTCGTTCCAATCTTCCTCTTCATTGTTCGCTTGTTCAATTTGAATTAGAACCAGTCTGTACCGAAAATTTGATGCGGAGAAAGGTAAAAACGTTTGTAGTTCATCAGAATCATAATCCTTTCCGTGTAATAAATTTCGAACAATATTACTTTCGATATTCTGTTTTCTTTCCTCTATGGTTCTATTTCGTAACATGATTTGAGCAATCGCCAGCGCTGCACGATCCATCACAGAGAAAAGAAAATGATCCAAACGATTATCTTGTATCTTCAAGCATAGATATCCCCAAATTTGTCCTAAGCCCTTTACAGGCACGAAAGCAAAATTTCCTTCATCCACTGAAATTAATCGTTGCTTTTTATTATCATCGTCTAAATTAGAAAAATGTGGGCGAATTTTCTTTTCGATGTATTTTGTCTCTGGCGGATAATAATACGATCGTGCTTCATCGGTAATATAAAGAGCATCTTTTTTTAAATAGGTATACATTTCTTGTAGTATTTTCAAAATTCCATTTGGTAATAATGAAAGTTCATTAAATTTGGTTGACAATTCGTTTAACTGATAAAGCATTTGATGGTGCTTGTTAATAATTAGGGTATGAAGGTCTTGAGTAATATCAACAAACTTAACAAATTGATCAAATATAATAATCGGAAATTGATGCGCGTTGGCCAACTGGATGACTTCATTAGAAATATGATTGACGTGTGTGCCTATTTCTACGCAGATACCTGCTACATTTCTATTGATTAAATTCATCATAGGAGTTAATTCGGTAGAAGAATCAAGTTTAAGCCCTGCACCGGTTGTTAAGATCAGCTCATCCCCGTTGATTAAAGCATCAAATTTGTTTGTTTCCAATATATGTGTCCATTTAACATGCTTATGTAATCCTTGTTTTCCAGCAATCACTCTGGCTTTTTTAAAAATATCTCTTTGCAGAATGTCGTTAATGGTTAATTCGAATTTAGCGATCAAGAGCCATACCTCCACAATGTTAAAGAAAACGGTGCATTATGTATATCGCGTGAAGCAACAATAGTGATAATCAATTTGTAAGGTGTTTAGAATACTAACAGTAAAGATTTTAATAATATCGTTGTAGATGCTTTATTCTAACTTGTAAAAAAAGAAACTGTACGGCTTAACACATTGTAAAATGAAAATAATTATAATAATTCATATAATACAGTATGATGGATGTTGTAACCGTTGTCAATGTGAATTAACTGCAAAGGAGTGGGTTAATTTTGAATGTATATAAAATCAATGATTAGACGTTCAGTTAAATTTAAGTCGTGATACGATTATGTACCTATTTCATTTTTTTGTAGAGAGGGGAAGGTAAATGAAAAGCGTAAAAGAAGAAACGCAATCGTTACTTGCGAAGGATCAAGCAAATATATGGCATCATATCTCCAAGTATGATGAAAATACGCATCCCATGATTGCTAAAGAAGCAAAAGGCTCATGGATTACGGACCATAATGGAAACCAATATCTCGATGGCATGTCTGGCCTATGGTGTGTAAATGTTGGTTACGGACGTGAAGAACTGGCTCAAGCGGCATATGATCAATTGAAGGAAATGTCATATACATCCATGACACAAAGCCACTTACCAGGAATAAAACTTGCTGAAAAACTAAATGACATGCTCGATGAAGACTATATGATTTTCTACTCTAATAGTGGTTCGGATGCCAACGAGGTTTCCTTTAAAATAGCCCGCCAATACCATCAGCAAAATGGGGATGCGTCACGATATAAATTTATATCGCGTTATCGAGCTTATCATGGCGGGTCTTTAGGTGCACTGGCTGCAACAGGTCAATCGCTTCGTAAATATAAATATGAACCACTTACTTCTGGCTTTTTACATGTTGCGCCTCCTGATAATTATCGAAGACCTCAAGGACAATCTGTGGAGGCGTATAATTTACAAAAAGCCGAAGAGATTGAGGAGAAAATTATATGGGAGCAGAAAGAAACCATCGCTGCTGTTATTATGGAACCACTGATTACTGGCGGAGGGGTATTAATACCGGATCCGGTATATGTGGAAAAGGTACAGGAAATCTGCAATCGATATGGTGTTTTGTTGATTATTGATGAAGTGATTTGTGGATTTGGAAGGACAGGAAGAACGTTTGGACATATGCACTATGATATAAAACCGGATATCGTTACGATGGCAAAAGGATTAACAAGCGCTTATTTGCCTTTATCCGTTACAGCTGTTCGCAAAGATATCTATGAAACATTTAATACAGATGATGAAAATAGTCATTTCCGCCATGTGAATACATTTGGGGGAAATCCAGCAGCCTGTGCTTTAGCATTAAAAAATATTGAAATAATGGAACGGGAAAATTTAACAAATAGAGCAGCTGTTTTAGGTGATCGATTGGGAAATGAACTGAAGGAGCTGGAATCGCATCCCTACGTCGGGGATATTCGACATCAGGGATTTGTAATGGGTATAGAAATGGTAGAAGATAAGAAGACAAAAGAGCCAGCACATGATGGGCGGGTCAAGAAAATAATAAGCGATTGTAAGGCGAATGGGTTGATTATTGGAAGAAACGGGG
Organism: Virgibacillus sp. NKC19-3; assembly: GCF_019837165.1. Taxonomy (NCBI): domain Bacteria; kingdom Bacillati; phylum Bacillota; class Bacilli; order Caryophanales; family Bacillaceae; genus Virgibacillus; species Virgibacillus saliphilus. Next base: position 3,246,658 of record NZ_JAGYHC010000001.1, on the reverse strand, counting down.
ATACCGTTGCCGGATATAATAATATACTTGCACTATGTCCGCCGTTGTCTAGTACAGATGAAGATTTAGACTTCATCTTGTCCGTAATAAAAAAAGTGTTCAAGGAGAATGAATCATAAATTTAAGTTTGGTTGTAGTATTACTGAATAATGGAGGCTGAGTTATGAAAATTGGCGTACCAAGGGAAATAAAAAATAATGAAAACAGGGTAGCCGTTTCTCCTGCAGGTGTATATGCGCTTATCAAGGCAGGGCATCTTGTGTTTATTGAAAGTCAGGCTGGAATTGGTTCAGGTTTTTCTGATGAAGAATATAAGGAAGCTGGAGCAACACTAGTTCAAACGCCGAAAGAAGCCTGGTCTCAGGAAATGGTCATCAAGGTTAAAGAGCCGCTTCCAGAGGAATATGCTTATTTCTATGAAGGTCTTATTTTATTTGCATATTTGCACTTAGCTGCAGAGCCTGCATTAACAAAAGCCTTAAAAGATTCCAAAGTTGTCAGTATTGCTTATGAAACAATTCAGGAGAAAGATGGCTCTTTACCATTGCTGGCACCGATGAGTGAGGTTGCAGGGCGAATCGCATCCCAAATTGGAGCCCAGCTCTTAGAAAAGACACAAGGTGGAAAAGGTATTCTGTTAAGCGGCATTCCAGGTGTAAAACATGGCAAGGTAACGATTATTGGCGGTGGTGTTGTTGGAGAAAATGCTGCGAGGATCGCCATTGGTTTAGGGGCTGATGTGACGATCATTGATCTCAGCGCCAAACGGCTAAGAGAACTGGATAATCTTTTTGGAGATCAAATAAATACGGTTATGTCCAACCCACTTAACATTGCAGAATCTGTAAAAGAGGCTGACCTTGTTGTGGGAGCAGTACTAATTCCCGGGACCAAGGCACCAAAACTGGTGTCGGAAGACATGATTAAAGAAATGACGGATCGGTCTGTTATTATTGATGTTGCCATTGATCAGGGAGGGATTTTCGAAACTGGTGGTAGGGTAACGACGCATGATAATTCCACTTATATCAAACATGGGGTGGTCCATTATGCAGTAGCCAATATACCAGGTGCAGTACCAAGAACATCATCATTAGGATTAACAAACGCTACATTGCCATATGTTCTTCGTATCGCAAATAAAGGGTATGTTGAATCAAGTTTAGAAGATGAATCTATTTCAAAAGGTATTCATACAATGAATGGCTTTATAACGTATAAGGCAGTGGCAGAAGAGCATGAGATGCCATATAAAGGAGCAAGTGAATTATTAAACGATATGAAAATACCAACGTATTCATAAAATTTAGGGAGGGCTCATTGTGACACAACCACAAACAGAACTAAAAACGCTAAAAAATTTCGTCGGAGGCCAATGGATTGAAGCCAAAAGTGAGAAGATAGAATCCGTTTATAACCCGGCTACAGGCGAGGTTATCGCAGATGTTCCGATTTCATCCAGTGAGGATGTCGATCATGCAGTACAAGTGGCACATGGGGCATTTCAAGAATGGAAGGAATTAGCAGTTCCAAAACGTGCGCGTATATTATTTAAATACCAACAATTACTGGTTGAACACTGGGATGAGCTGGCTGAACTCATTACCATTGAAAACGGAAAGAACTTGCAGGAAGCCAAAGGGGAAGTACAGCGAGGGATTGAAAATGTAGAATTTGCCGCAAGTGCACCTAATTTAATGATGGGAGATCAGCTTCCCTCTATTGCATCAGGGTTGGAGTCAGGTGTGTATCGTTACCCGATTGGGGTAGTTGGTGGTATTACACCATTTAACTTTCCGATGATGGTTCCTTGTTGGATGTTTCCAATGGCCATTGCGACTGGAAATACGTTTGTATTGAAACCATCTGAACGCACGCCCCTTTTGGCTAATCGACTTGCCGAATTATTGACAGATGCAGGGTTGCCTGAAGGTGTATTTAATATTGTCCACGGAGCCCATGAAGTGGTAAATAGCCTACTCGATCACAAACAGGTTTCGGCGATTTCCTTTGTTGGTTCTCAGCCAGTTGCCGAACATGTATATAAACGCGGCACAGATAATCTGAAACGTGTGCAAGCATTAGCCGGTGCCAAGAACCATTCGATTGTACTGAATGATGCGAATATAGATAATGCATCAACGCAAATTCTGAATGCGGCGTTCGGCTCTGCTGGAGAACGCTGTATGGCAGCATCTGTAGTAGCTGTAGAAGAGTCTGTAGCGGATGAATTTATCGACCAACTCGTTCAAAAGGCAAATGAGGTCAAGATCGGTAACGGGCTTGATGAAGGTGTCTTCCTAGGTCCTGTTATCCGTGAACAGCATAAAGACCGAACACTTCATTACATCGAAACAGGTGAAAAAGAAGGGGCCACGTTAGTACGTGATGGACGTGAGGATGGTAATGCACAGGAGAAAGGATATTTCGTCGGGCCAACCATTTTTGATCGTGTTACAACAGATATGAAGATATGGAAGGATGAAATTTTTGCTCCTGTGTTATCCATTATTCGGGTAAAAAATCTGGATGAAGCAATAGATGTAACGAATAAGTCCCCTTTTGCGAACGGTTCATGCCTTTTTACAAGGGATGGGGGCAGTGTGCGTCAATTTCGCGAAACGATTGATGCAGGTATGCTGGGCGTTAATATTGGAGTTCCGGCACCGATGGCATTCTTCCCATTTTCCGGTTGGAAAGATTCCTTCTATGGTGACTTACATGCTAATGGAAAAGATGGAGTTGAATTTTATACGCGTAAAAAAGTGATCACGACACGTTGGGTTTAAGCCTGTAATATATTTTGCTTCGTATCTTTAATCAAGTTTCACCTTTAAAAATCTGCCATTGATAGGTTATATCAGGCAGATTTTTGTTTTTCTTATTGTTTGAATTCATGTGACTAAAACGAATACATTAGAGTACCCGCTTTTTTGTGTATTCTACTAAGGTAAATGATCTACGAATAATATAACGTAATTAATATATTTAGTTGACAAAATTCTACAATGAGGTTATGTTATAAAAATAATTTTAAGATTGATAGGAATCAAATTAACGTTTGATTGAACTGGAGGATCGAAGAGTGAAATGGTAAGAGAAAATTCATTAGAAAGAAACAAAATGAAGAAATTCAAGACAAAGCTATTCAAAGTTCCTCATGTGTTTGTGCTATTGTTTATTATTGTGTTAATGGCAGCCGCGTTAACCTATATAATCCCGGCAGGTGAATTTGATCGGGTGGAAGATCCGAATACCGGGAATACAATAGTAGAGGAAGGTACATATCAAAATGTTGAACAACAGCCCATTCATATCGTAGAAATCCCTCGTTTGTTTATAACAGGATTAAATGAAGCAAGTGATATTATATTGTTTATATTTGTCGTTGGTGGAGCCTTCCAAATTATAACAGCTACGAAAGTGTTTGATTCTGTTGTTAGGAAAGTAACAAAAATGCTGGGAAACAAGGAAATACTTATTATACCTTTACTTTTAGTTCTTTTCTCGATCGGTGGTTTCACCATTGGAATGACGGTAGAAGGGATGGCTTTGGTTCCCCTTGCAATTGCTTTATCAAGGTCACTTGGATATGATGCTATAACAGGATTATCCATGGTTCTTATCGGTGTATACTCCGGTTTTATTTCGGGAATGATGAATCCGTTCAATGTCGGGGTCGCACAAGAAATTGCTGAAATCCCTATCTATTCTGGTATGTGGTTAAGAGCTATTGTTTGGGTTGTACTTTTAATTGTATCGAGTCTATATATTATTCGATATGCAAGTAAGGTAAAGAAAGATCCGTCGAAAAGTATTGTGTTTGAAATGGAACAAAGTGAGAAAATAAGTGATGACCAATTACTGGAAACATCTCATTTTCAAGTGAGACATTATTTCGTTCTTATGACTATAATAGTAGGACTAGGAGTGCTTGTGTGGGGAGTAGGAAACAAAGGTTGGTATATTAATGACATTGCTGCGCTTTTTCTTGCTATAGGTGTGATCGCAGGAATCTGTGCAGGCCTAAATCCCAGCCGTATTGCAGAAGAGTTCATACGCGGGGCCAAGGCATTTACCTTGGGCGCATTAATCGTTGGTGTAGCTCGGGCTATTCCTGTAGCACTAGAAGAAGGACTTATTATTGATTCTGTTATTAATGGTTTAGCAAATTTAGTGATCCTTCTTCCGGATTCGATTCAAGTTTTAGGTCTATTCTTTACACAGACCATTATTAACTTTTTTATTAATTCAGGTTCTGGACAGGCAGCTGCAACCATGCCAATTATTGCACCATTGGGTGATTTGATTGGTATTACAAGACAAACTGGAGTATTAACATTTCAACTGGGAGATGGATTTACCAATTTGATTTATCCTACAGGAAGTACGTTGATGGCTTACCTTGCTGCTTCCGGTGTTCCTTATGAAAAATGGGTGAAATTTATATGGCCTTTAATTCTTATTTTTATCGCAATCGGTGGAATTTTCGTGGTTGTAGCTAATGTTATTCAGTATTGATAAGGGACATATGGAGATAGTGAAGTCACTAAAACCATAGGATTTAATGAAGAAGGCGATGTTACGCATCGTGATTAGTTGTCCCCCTACGTATACGAATTTCTTACATTTCTATTATGTTATGTTTCCTAGATTTATCGAGTCGCTGGTTTTTCAATAAAACTAGCGACTTTTTTTACAATGAATAATGGCCAGAATCATCAACCACCAAATGTATAAAAATCACCATTTATGAATTCGATACCCTAAACACTTTAAACAGAAATTTTCATAAACCTTAGAAACTGGGAGGGGTAATGATCCATAATGCCTCTAGAATTTTCTTTCCATTATTTTTCCAACTATGTGGAAAACGACTACTGAACTTGATTGTATCTCCTTCGAAAAGCATAAAAGTCTGATCACTTATTGTTAATTCCATTTCTCCAGATAATATAATAATACATTCTTCATCACTATCATGACTGTAAGGCTCTCCACTTACACCTTCAGGCTCTGTGGTAGAATAAATCACTTGTAATTTTCCATCTAAATTGGTAAGTAAGTAATCTTTTGTAAATGTTGGTTTTGGGTAAAAAAATTGATTTCGATTTTTTTTCCGAACTATACTTATATTATTGTCTTCGTAATCTTGAATATTACCACTTTCAAATAAAGAAGCTAGTGGAATATTTAACACTTGAGCTATTTTCTGCATTGATGCAATGGATGAAGTCGTTATTCCTCGTTCAAATTGACTAATAAAACTGGAGGTGAGTCCTGTTTCTTTTGCGATATCATTTAATTTCAACCCTTTTGATAAGCGAATAGCACGTAAATTCTCTCCAACTTTTTTTGTATAATTGAATTCCTTTGAATTGCTCAAAATTATATCCCCTTCTAAACAAGTTATATCTACTTCATAATAATAGATTCGATTTAAAAATAAAAGTATAATTCCATTTTTAGTAAAAGTCTTAATTTTACATTGACACTTAGAAAATTTATTTGTTACGATATTCGTTAATTAACTAATACTTAATTTTAGGGGGAGTGTATCTTATGTCCAATGCTAAATATCCTAATTTACTATCTGAATATAAAATTGGTGATATTGAAATCAAGAATCGTATTATGACTAGTGGCCATCAGACGACATTAGTGGAAAATCATTTACCAACGGAGGATTTTATTGCATATCATACTGAAAGGGCAAAAGGCGGGGTTGGTCTAATTGTTATGGAGGCTCATGGTGTTCATAAAACTGGACTTAACACGCCTTTTGCTATTGATGCCAGTAATCCAAAAATTGTAGAGATTCACAAGAAGACCGCAGAGAAGGTTCATCAATATGGTGGAAAGTTATTTGCTCAATTAATTCACCATGGGAGGGAAGCATATGTTAGTGAAGAAAATAATGATGTCGTGGCTCCTTCTGCCGTACCGACGGAGCGGTTTCATATTATACCAAGAGAGTTAGAGGAAGAGGAAATTGAAGATATTATTGATGGCTTTGTATTAAGTGCTCTTAATTTGAAAAAAGCTGGATTGGATGGGGCAGAGTTTGTAGGTTCCCACACTTATTTATTTGAGCAATTTTGGAGCCCTGTAGTAAATAAACGGACAGATAAGTGGGGTGGCTCTTTTGAAAATAGAATGAGATTTACAAAGGAAGTAATTACGAGAGTCCGTGAAGCTGTAGGAAAAGATTTTGTATTGGGAATGAGAATCTCTTTAGAATCGAAGGATAATATTGGCACTTCTGGGGAGGAATCCCTTAAGATAATTAACCATATTCATCAATTAGGGAAACTGGATTATTGGAGTTTGGTAATTGGTTCTTCTGCGAGTTATAAAGGCAGCTCTTATATTGTACCACCTGCTAGCGAAACGGCTTCACAGCTTTTTTCTGAAGTAGCAAGCGTAAGAGAAATTATTGACACAGTACCTTTAATAATCACCTCTAGAATATATACAGCAGCAATTGCTGAAAAATTACTTCGTGATGATTGTGCTGATATTGTGGGCATGACTAGAGCCCTTATAGCCGATCCGCATCTTCCTTCTAAAATCCTGCAAGATAGTGAGGAAGAAATAGTGCCTTGTATTGCTTGTAACCAAGGTTGTATTGGTCGATATCAGGAGCATCTCCCTATTCGTTGTACCGTTAATCCTATTACAGGTCGGGAGAAATATTTCGCTGATCTACCAAGGGCAGACAGAAAGAAAGATTATTTAGTTATTGGAGGTGGCCCGTCTGGCATTATGGCGGCGATTACATTAGCAGAGCAAGGTCATAACGTGAAAATAGTTGAAGAAAGTGAGTATCCTGGTGGACAATTAAACGTAATGCGAGGTGGATTAAACAGAGATCAAGTAAAGAACTGGCAAACATATCTAACAAACGAATTAGAAAGGTTAAATGTTGATATAGAAATAGGAAAACGTTTTAGCTTTGAGGAAGTAGAAGATAAGCGGTTTGATGGTATTATTGTTGCTAGTGGATCTAAACCACTTATACCAGAAGCATTTTCGAAGACAAATATTGCTACTTACACTTCTTGGGATGTATTAAGAAAAGAAAGGATAGAAGAAGATAATATACTAGTCATCGATTGGAAGGGAGATTGGCCAGGAGTTGAAGCAGCAGAGTTTTTAGCTTCTCTCGATAAACGTGTTGAAATTGTTTCACAAAGTTACGGAATTGCTGAATCAGTTCAACAATATAAACGACATAAGTTACTTGAGCAGATGGACAAGCTAGGTGTTAAACAAACTCCAAATTTTAAATTAGCTGAGGTGAAAGAAGAAAAGATAGTTTTAGAGCATTTATTTAGCGGGCGCACTGAGGAACGTAAGCCGGAGGCGGTTGTGATTGCGGTTGGCCAAGATTCTTCTGATTCATTGGCTGAATTTCGCAGGTTAAAAAGTCATTTTAGTAGGGTTTACAGGATTGGAGATGCCAAGAGTCCTAGAACATTAGATGAAGCAGTGTGGGAAGGGTTCTATACGGCGTTGGAACTTTCGAAGGAAAATGAGGAGGAAACAATAAATGGGTGAATTATTATTTACGCTCTTTTATGGAAGCGCTTTAATATTTATTGGGGTGTTTTCGAAACATATGATAAACAAACTCAATTATAAAAGCGAAAGCGCCTACGAAGAGAAAGATATTGCTGAGTAATAGATTCTTCACCGTTGTGTTTCATCACAACGGTGAAGAATCATTATTTTCTATTTAAATTTTAAAATGGAGTGATATGCGTGGCTTACTTGATTGGGATTCTTATAGCATTTTTGGTTTTTATATTGATTGGAATAATTTTAGCAAGGAAAGTAACGAATGTGGATGATTACTATGTTTCAGGACGAAATGCCCCGACCTTATTGATAACAGGATCTTTGGTTGCTTCATTTTTAAGCTCAGTTACCTTTATGGGAGAAGCTGGTTTTTCATATGAAGGTTATCCTATTGTTCAGCTTACCTTAGTTGTTTTTAATGCAAGTGGGTATGTTATAGGGGCGTTTTTCTTTGGAAGATATTTGCGTAGAAGTCAAGCTTTAACCGTTCCTGAGTATTTTGGTAAACGTTTTGATTCACAAAAAATAAGAAAGGCAGCTGCAATTACAACTATTTTGGGAGTATCTGCATACATTGTAGCAGTTACGCAGGGCGGGGCATTACTATTCTCCTCTGTTTCGGGTCTCTCTTATGGTGTTTCTTTGATTATCATATGGGTTGCCTACACTTCATTCACTTTCCTATCTGGCGCTAAAGGTGTACTTGTCAATGATACGATCATGTTTATTATTTTCTTACTAGCTACAGTAATCGGTGTACCATTTATTATTAATGCAACAGGGGGGTGGCCAAATGCTATAATGGAAACCGCTTCTTTGCAGTCTCATGAAGGTATTTTAAGCTGGCATGGGATGGTCGGGGCGGGTGCTAATTTTAATACACCTGCTGAAGCACTGGCGTGGGCTATTATATTAGGGGGAGTGTGGGGAGTAGTTGTTGCTGTAAGCCCTTGGCAAACTAGTAGGTATTTAATGGCGAAAAGTGAGCACGTTGTTATTCGCTCCGGGGTTATTGCTACAATTTCCATTTTTGTCATTTACTTATTTCTCCATATTGGCATGGCTACAGTGAACGTGGTGAATCCTAATATAAGTCCAACCGAAAACGCATTTATATGGTCAGCTATAAACCTTATGCCTACATGGTTAGGGGTCATTGTTTTAGTGGGTATTATGGCAGCTATTTTATCGTCTTGTTCTACTTTTTTACAGCTTATTGGAAATAGTGTCGCTCATGATATATTTATTTATAAAGAAAAAAATAGCAAAAAGGTTTTAAAATTTAGTAGGAATACGATGCTAGTTTCTAGTTCAGTTATCTTCTTTATCACACTTTGGCAACCACCAGCAGTTATGTGGATAGGATATTTCGCTGCAACGTTATTTGCCGCATCTTGGGGACCTATCGCATTCTCAAGTATTTATTCAAAAAGTGTTACCAAAAATGCAGCATTTTGGAGTATCATACTTGGCTTCCTTGGCGTTGTCGGAGCTGAATTATTCCAAACATTGGTAGCAGAATTACCTATATATTTGCATCCTGTAATAATTGGAGTACTACTATCTACAGGATCCTTAATATTCATTTCACGAACAGAGAATGTTACAGAAGTAGAAAAAGAATTCCGCCAAAAAATATTACAGATTCCTGATACGTTTGGGGATGCGAATGAAATAACTATTACAAAAAGGTATCCGAATGTACTTATTATTAGTGGTGTTTTATTAATTGCTATCACGTTTGTTTTTTACTTTACTCCTTTGTATTTACTATAGATATAATAAACTATTTTTGAAACTTAATCGCTTTTCGGTAAGGGTAATATGATTGACGGGTGGGAACGGAAACAAGGAACCGTTCCCTTGCTTCTTGAATGTCATGTTCATTCTTGGTGCCCTTCCAAAATTTGTGATTAACCTTACCCCTTAAAGCCTTCCTAGATATGACTTCAGCTAAAGTTAACAACCCGGTACAATCGATCCACCGCCTCAGCAATCTCTTCATTTCCTATACTTGCAAATCCGATCACCAACTCAATGGTACTTGTTTCTGCAGGTTCATCGTCTAGCATGAACCGTCGTAGTGTATAGATTTCAAGTTTTTCCTGCCTTGCTTTTGCTTCGATTTCTTCGTAACTTTTTTCGGTTTTAAATTGTGCGAGAAAATGAAGGCCAGCAGGTACGTCTTTTATATGAATAGCTTCTTTAAATTGTAGTCGAAGTTCCTTTATTAGATTTTTCCTTTTTATTTCATAATGATGGTTCATTCGTTTCATGTGTTTGGCGTATTCTCCGCTGTCGATAAAATAGTGTAATGTAAATAGACCAAGTGAATTACTGCCTTGTATCCAGTCCTCATAATGACGACGATATGCTCTTAGTAAATCAGGAGGTAAAACGGCATAACTGATGCGTAAACTAGGTAATAGGGTTTTGGAAAAGGTTCCACTATAGATGACGCGTTGATTGCGATCTAGACTTTGTAATGATGGAATATTGTCCGTGCCATATTTAAATTCGCTGTCATAATCATCCTCAATAATATAGCTATTCTGCGAAAGTGCAGCCCAATTTAAAAGTTCAATACGCCGGGAAATTGGCATAATGATTCCAGTTGGAAATTGGTGGGACGGTGTAATGAATAAAAAATCCGGATTGATGGATTCAATCGAATCTACTTTTACCCCTTTTTTATCCAATGGTACGGCAGACACATCAAATTGCATATCTTTTAGTAAGGTATAAATACGAGAATATCCAGGGTTTTCTACGGCTATTTTTGTATTGTTTTTTTGCATTTGCATTAACTGTCGAACTAAGGGTTGAGTTCCCGTACCAATAACAATTTGTTCGGCTTCACATACTACGCCACGAGTTACTGCGATCATGTGCGCAATCGTCTGTCTTACCAAATATGGGCCTTGGGGATGAGAAATCTCTGATAGCTCCTCTTTATGATTTTTTATTGCCTTGTTTTGACTTTTCACCCATTCTTTAAAAGGAAACATCGAAATATCAGCGGTCATATGGGATAGGGAGATCCATCCTTCTCTATTCAGCTCCTTTTCCTTCAAGTCATTTGAAATCTTCAAATTACCCGTGTCATTATGATGGTTAAATTGGGTAATGTTTTCAACGAAGTACCCTTTTCTTTCCATGGGATAAATATAGCCCTCTTCAATCAACTGTTCATAGGCATTTGTCACAGAATTAATACTGACATCCAATGTCTGAGCTAATTTTCTTTTTGCTGGCAATTTTTCATTTGCAGGTATTCTTTGTTCTAATATACCTTGTTTCAATTCATGATAGATCTGTTGATAGATATGGGTTGATTTATTGTTTTTATTTACTTTAAAAAAGATCATTTTCGATCATCTTCTTTCTGGTACCATCATTATTTGTAATCTGGTGCTTTTCATTATACCAATTTATTGTCATACTAGTCTATATATTTTTAAAGAAGGAGCTAAATAATGACAACGCTAACAAATGAAATTTTACAAAATAAACGAAAAAAATATGTGCCGCGTGGTGTAAACAATGGTAATTTAGCCATCGCTGATCATGCCTTAGGGGCTACGATTACGGATGTGGATCAGTATGAATGGATTGACTTCGCCGGGGCGATTGGTGTCTTGAATGTTGGGCACAGTCATCCAAAAGTGACAAAAGCAGTCCAGCAACAAGTGGAGAAGTTTTTGCACCCTGGTTTTAATGTGATGATGTATGAGGGTTATATTCATTTAGCTGAGAAATTATGCCAAATCACCCCAGGTCTTTTTGACAAACAAACCCTCTTACTTAATTCAGGTGCAGAAGCAGTGGAGAATGCAATCAAAGCTTCCCGCAAATATACGGGTAGGCAAGCAGTGGTTTCCTTTGTTCGTGGTTTTCATGGTAGAACGAATATGACCATGAGTATGACAAGTAAAGTGAAACCATATAAATTCGGATTTGGACCATTTGCCCCGGAAGTGTATCAGGCACCATTTCCCTATCTCTATCATAAGCCTGAAGCGTTATCTGAGGAAGCTTACGTGGATGAGACGATTGAGCAATTCAAAGCATTTTTCACAGCGACCGTAGCGCCGGAAAATGTTGCATGCGTTGTCATGGAGCCTATTCAAGGGGAAGGAGGATTTATTATTCCGCCTAAAAAGTTCGTACAATTTGTACGTGATTTCTGCGTGCAACATGGTATTGTTTTTGTTGCTGATGAGATACAAACAGGCTTTGGCCGAACAGGAAAATTATTTGGAATCGAACATTTTGACGTTGTTCCAGATCTCATGACCGTTTCGAAATCGCTAGCAGCCGGATTGCCTCTAAGTGGTGTGGTGGGCAGAACGGAAATATTAGATGCAGCTGCTCCCGGGGAATTAGGAGGAACCTTTGCTGGAAACCCGGTAGCATGTGCTGCTGCTCTAGCTGTTATTGATGTGATCGAAGAAGAAGATTTAGTAGCGAAATCAGAAGTACTAGGGCAAAAAATAGAAGCTAAATTAACAGAGTTGGCTAATAAACATGATTATGTTGGTGATATTCGTCGGCTAGGGTCTATGGTTGCGGTTGAAATTGTCGAAAACCGGGTGAATAAGTCTCCAGACAAAGCGAGAACGGGTGCCATAACAAGTTATGCAAATGAAAACGGGCTCCTGCTTCTATCTGCAGGCGTAAACGGAAATGTGATTCGTTTTCTGGCACCGTTAGTCATTACAGATGTGGAGTTGGAGAAAGGATTATCTATATTGGAAGAGGCATTTGAATTATAAAATTGCATAAAATAGTTTATTTGTAAAGGAGAGGCAAACCAATGACGAAATCAATTCAAGTAACAAACCCTGCAACAGGTGAGCTCATACGGGAAATTCCAGCTGATACCGAAGAAGAGATTCATCAAGCATTAAAGCGAGGACATGAATATTTCCAAGAATGGCGAAAAGTGAATGCGCATGAGCGCTCTCGATTACTAAAAGCCTGGTCCGAAAAGATACAAAACAATAAAGAGACAATTGCAGAAGTGATGACGCTGGAAAGTGGCAAACCCATCCAAGAATCACTGGGTGAAGTTAATTACGCCACCAGTTATATAGATTGGTATGCGGAAGAGGCCAAACGCTTATATGGACGTACCATTCCAGCTGCTTCGGAAACCAAACGAATCATTGTTAGCAAGCAACCGGTGGGACTCGTTGCGGCGATTACACCATGGAACTTTCCCGCGGCGATGATGACGAGAAAGGCTGCGCCAGCTTTGGCCGCAGGCTGTACATTTATCGTTAAACCAGCAGAAGAAACGCCATTAACAACAATGAAATTCATTGAGCTTGCTTATGAAGTTGGAATTCCCGAATCTGCAGTACAGGTAGTAAATGGAAGGGGGAGCGATGTTGGTCCTCTATTTACAGCTAGTGATTTTGTCCGTAAGATTACGTTTACCGGTTCGACTCCTGTCGGAAAATCATTAATCAAAAATAGTGCCGATACCGTTAAGCATGTCTCGATGGAATTGGGAGGCCATGCTCCACTAATTGTAGCAGCAGATGCAGACATTGACGTTGCCGTAGATCAGACAATCGCTTCGAAATTTAGAAACGCCGGGCAGACCTGTATTTGCGCCAATCGTGTAATTGTCCATGACAGTATTGCAGAAGAATTTGCTAAAAAATTAACAGAAAAAGTCAAAAGATTAAAAGTAGGTAATGGGTTAGAAAAAGATACACAGGTAGGGCCAGTCATCAACGAAAAAGGGTATGATAAAATTGTTTCTCAAATCAATGACGCCATCGATCAAGGTGCGGAGGTTCTTTGTGGAAACCAATATCATGCGGATAAGGAACAAGGTTATTTCTTCGTATATCCAACCGTATTACAAAATGTGGATGTGGGTATGAAAATCATGCATGAGGAGACGTTTGGTCCAGTAATTCCAATTACCCTATTTAAGGAAATTGATAAAGCGGTAGAGATTGCAAATAGTACGCCCTTTGGTCTAGCAGCATATTTCTTTACAAATAATTATAAGGTAGGAGCTTACTTACACGACTATTTAGATTTTGGTGTTATTGGTTGGAATGACGGAGCACCATCTGCTGCCCATGCTCCTTTTGGGGGAATGAAGGAAAGCGGGCTTGGACGTGAAGGTGGTGTTGAGGGAATAGAACCTTATTTAGAGACGAAGTATTTGTCGGTTGGGTTGTAAAGTTTATTATTATAAAGAACCCCTTTAGGGAGGAGAAAGTTAATGAGTGAACCAACTGAACAGATAGTTGAGTTGACAGAACAACAACAATTTTTAAAAGTATTTCCCTTAATCAATCAATTGCGAACCGATTTAACAGAAAATAGTTTTTTAGAACTACTCGAAGATATGCGCAGTGACGGCTACAAATTATTTTCAATTGTTAAGGAAAGTGAATTTATCTCTATTGCTGGATTTGTACTTAAGGTGAATTTTTATAATAGAAAGCATGTATTTGTGTTTGATCTGGTTACTGATATGCAATACCGTTCACAAGGGTATGGAACTAAATTATTGAATTTTATTGATGATTGGGCTAAGTTACATGAAGCCAAGTATGTAGCCTTAGAATCTGGTATCATAAGAACGGAAGCACACCGCCTTTATGAAAAAGAATTAGGTTACGATAAATGGTGTTATTCATTTCGCAAAAAACTATAATCAAACATTTAATATAACTTACATGCCCTTAAATAGATGTCTAAATAAGCTTACTTGAAAATTTAATCTAGTTTAAGGTAATTAAATTTATATATACATTGACAGAACGGTAAAATGATTGGTGATAATTTGAAATCAGATTTGAAAAGTGATTAGTAAATAATGGTGGTGAACTGCTATGAACGTTGAAGTGCTAATCTTATTTATAAATGCAACTTTAGTAACCGTAATTTCATCAATAGTTGTTATTGTTATTCTTCGAAAACAGTATCTTCCTGTAATCCGAAAAGCAGAACAAGAGGAGGAAAAAGTTAAAGAATTGGATAGGAGTGACAAACATCAAAGTTCAAGTTAAGAATTATTAGTAGAGGCGAGGGTGTTATATGGCTGTAACAATATTTGTTATAATTTTATTACTTTATGTTGTTGTCGGTGGGGTCGTAACTCGTTTTGTAAAAAGTAGTGATGACTTTTATGTGATGGGAGAAAAGGGGTCTACACTTCTCATCGTTGGCACATTAGCCGCAACTTATCTTAGTGCGACTACATTGTTAGGAATTGCAGGGCAATCCTATGCTGAAGGCCCATTAGTGATTGCTGCGCTAGGTTCATTTGGAGCCTGGCTAGGGACTCTTCTCGCGGTAATTTATGTAGGAAGAAAAATGAAGGCTCTAGGTGTTAAAACAATGCCGGATTATTTTGAAAAGAGATTTGATAATAAATGGGTTAGTGTTGTTGCTACGCTGATTATGATTATTGGGTTGATTGGATATGGAGTCACTCAGTTTATAGGAGCAGGGCTGGTCTTGAGTAAAGTGACAAATATTAATTTTGAGTTACTAATTATATTATTTACATTCGCGTTAATTGTATTTACTGCATTTGGTGGGATGTATGGGGTTGTTATTACTGATACCTTAATGTTTTTTACAATGTTGGCTATTTCTGTGGTCATTGCTCCGATTATTATAGGCGAAGCTGGGTTTGATCAAATGAAAAGCTTATCAGAGACATTACCGGGTTATTGGACAATTGCTGGAACAGAAAATCGCTCTATCGGCTGGTCGATTTCACAATTTTTAGTTTGGATTTTATTTTTTACTTGTATACCAGCGCTTGTTTCTCGTGTATTTCCCGCGAACAATGATTTTGTTATCTTAAAAGCGGCAATAATTGGTGTGTTTTTCGCCCCTTTTATGCAATTAATTGTGTTTATCGCAGCAGGTGGTATGCAAGTTCTTGAGCCGAATATTACACCAACAGATAATGCGATGGTTGTTGGGTTCATGGAATATACTCCACCAGTAGTAGCTGGAATTGGGATTGCTGCTTTAATGGCATCTATTATGTCGACGGCATCTACCTTGTTTGTGTTAGTTGGATTTGCACTTTCGCGTGACCTATATGAGAAAATATTTGAAAAAAACCTAGATGAAAAACAAAGACTTATGGCAGCTCGTATAGGACAAGTTATTGTTGCTGTTATTATCTGTATTATTTCCATTTTACAACCATCGGCTATTTACTGGATTTCGATTTATGCAGGTTCTATATTTGCAGTAGGTTGGTTGCCAACAATAGTATCTTCTTTTGAATGGAAGCGAATGAACTCAAAGGCAGCATTAACAAGTATGATAATAGGTGTTTCAACTTTTGTGTTATTTGGAGAACTTATAAGAAATGGGCAATTATCGGTTCCTGAAGGAATTGATGAGCTTATGATTGCTCTTTGTTTCTCCGTTGGATCCTTAATTATTGTAGCTTTTATGACTAAGGCAAATTCATATGAGCTAGAATATTACAATAAAATGAAACAAACTAATATGGCAGAACAAACCATTAATGAGTTTTTGAAAAAACCTAATGGCCTGGCAAAAATCAAAAAGCAATATAAGCAAATTGTTGTAACTGCAGTTGTGGTTACGATGGTTTCAGTTGTTGTATGGGGATACTTCTTTGTCAATTTAGGTTTATAAATTCAATTTTAGTAGGAGTGTTGTCCTTGCGACTTTTATATAAAAACTTCAGGTGACAAGAAATATGATCGATTACGGCCAGAATTTTTGGATAATTATAATAATGAATCGAAAGACTGGCACTCTCAAACGAAGATGCGAGATTATTTAAAAAGTGGATGGCAGAATCAGATTTGAAAGTTAGGGTGGGCGATTTTGGGAATATATACGGTAGAAGAGAGAGAAAAACGAATAAATCACCGCTTCTTATTGCACATTTAGATACACAACTTAGCGTTAGTTTATTTGACGTAATATTGGGTATACTTGCATCGCTAGAAGCTATTAGAACGTTAAACTATCATAATTTACCATTAGAATTTAAAAATATATGGTAAACAGGGAAAGCTATGATGTTTCAGAACTCACTTTAGGTATATAGAACAAGGAGCAATTATTTTATTTGGAGTCATTCAATCAAAAAGAGCTTTAATTCTATTAATTAATTAATGGAGGTATTAACATGACATCAAAAACAGGTTTCGTTTGTGACGAAAGTTATTTTTGGCATCAGACCGGAAATGGGGCATTGAATATCAGGTCAGGTGGTTGGGTTCAGGCTGATATTCATGCGGAAAATCCGGAATCTAAGCGACGTGTCAAAAATTTGCTTGAGCGTTCAAATTTTATGGATGAACTACAACAGATTAAGCCAAGGCATGCCACCCATGAAGAGGTAGCTTTGAATCACAGCAAAGATTATATTAACCGAGTTCAGGAGTTAAGTGATGCAGGAGGTGGCGATGCAGGTGAACATGCAATTGTCGGCCCGGAATCCTATGAAATAGCTCTAAATTCTACTGGAGGTGTGTTGGCTTCTGTTGATGCTGTGATGGAAGGAAAGGTCCAAAATGCATATGCACTTGTCCGCCCTCCTGGCCACCATGCTGAGCCTAATGAAGGAATGGGTTTTTGTTTGTTTAACAATGTGACGATTGCGGCTAAATATGCTCGTAAGAAGTATGGACTGAAACGCATTCTGATCCTAGATTGGGATGTTCATCATGGGAATGGAACGGAAACTGCCTTTGAGCATGACTCGGATGTACTTTTTATTTCCATTCATCAGGAAAATATTTTCCCCAAAAATCGAGGCGATGTAGCTTTTACAGGAAAGGAAGATGGTGAGGGGTATAATATCAATATTGAATTACCCGCTGGAACTGGGGATGAGGGTTATCTTTATGCATTTGACCGATTAATCGAACCGATCATTAAACAGTTTGAACCAGAATTGATCTTTATTTCAGCTGGACAAGACGCAAGTCGATTTGACCCTATTGGAAGAATGTTGCTAACTGCTGAAGGTTATTTCCAGATGAGTAAGCGTATCAAGAACCTGGCTGAAAAACATAGTAATGGGCGTTTGATTGCCTGTCATGAGGGCGGATACAGTACAGCTTATGTTCCATTTTGTACATTGCGGGTAATTGAGGGCTTATGTGGAAAGCGTAGTCAAGTGGAAGATCCGTTTAATCAGGGATTCCATGAAGGGCCAATTTATCCGCATCAGAAGGAGGCTGTCCATCGTGCAATGAAGGTTCAGTCAACATATTGGAATTTGAAATCAATAAAGAGGGTTTAAATATTCCTGATACTATAGGGTGGAAGACTCGAAAGCTAGTATGTAAATAAAAATAACCAAAATAGATGATAAAGGTAAATCTAACCATTTTATACATAGACGAATGGGCTATGTTACAAAAGAAAGCCAACGCATTGGTGACTTTGAAGAATCATTATAATATAAAAGTATATAGTTTTGCTGAGAGTGTACCCAAAACACAAGAAGCCATTTGGTTGTTTCATTATGGAATAGGTCCATGTATATGCCATTGATTTTTAAAATCTGCATGATATTATTTTGTCTATTTGAAAAGAATTGAAAGTGCGAAAAAAAGAAGGAGGTACATTATTATGTCCAAATTAATAGTGAGCAAGAAGAATGATGATTTTTTACCGGATTCTGTTTCAAAAGGCGCTTTTTCCAAGTGGTTAGAGGATGAAAAACTTAGAATGCGGGTTGTTGTTTATCCTTCTGGTTATGAGGCAGATCATGTTTGTTATCAAGGTCACGCATTTTATGTTGTTTCAGGTAATATTAAAATTAAGATAGATGAAGAAATTACAGAATGGAACAAAGGAGATGCCTTCATTATTCCTGATGATATACCTCATGTTGTGTTCAATCCTAATGAAGAAGGAGCAAAAGTGATCGTAGTAGATCATCATTAAGAATATGAATTACATGCATAGTATTCCATTTAGTAAAATCAAAAGGGGGGATGAATTTTTTGTAAAAAGCTAAAGTTACTTTTGTCATAAATTAAAAAATACTATATTTGTGACATCTGTAGAAAAGGCAGAAGAGGTGAATGAAGTATACGTCCAGTACTTTGGAGATTCAAAGTCTACCGGAGTAATGGTTAGCGTTAAGGAATTATCAAAAAATGCATTAGTAGAAATAGAATTCATTGCCTTCCGATCGATTGCATGAATCACCATGAATAAAAAATAGGAGGAGAACAATGACATATAGCTATGTATCTCATTTATATTGTCCAAAGTGTGATAATACGTATAGTTCAGATGTCGTAAATCAGTTGTGTGCATGTGGGTCACCCTTGCTTGTTGCTTATAAGATGGATGAGCTGAGCGAAGTTTTTACCCCCGACAGTTTGGTAAAACGTACGACGGATTTATGGCGTTATCATGAGTTATTGCCAGTAGAAGACGCGCAAAATGTGACTACGCTGGGCGAAGGGATGACACCCATAGTACAGATGAATAAAGTCGGAGAACAAATGGGAATACCTAACCTATTTATGAAGGATGAGGGTCTAATACCATCGGGTTCATTTAAATCAAGAGGGGCAGCTGTCGGGGTATCCAAAGCTAAAGAATTAGGTATAAAGGAACTAGCTATGCCTACGAATGGGAACGCCGGAGCAGCGTGGTCCCTATATTGTGCACAGGCGGGTATTGCACCAACGATTGTCATGCCAATTGATGCACCAGAAATAACCAGGAAGGAATGTGTTGCTGCAGGCGCCAATTTGTATCTTGTCAATGGCTTGATTGGGGATGCAGGAAAAATCGTCGGCCAGGCAGTGAAAGCCTATCATTTATTTGATGCTTCTACATTGAAAGAGCCTTACCGGATTGAGGGAAAGAAGACCATGGGACTCGAAATCGCAGAACAGTTTGGATGGGAGATTCCTGATGTCATTCTGTACCCAACTGGGGGAGGAGTTGGCTTAATTGGGATTTATAAAGCCCTTCGCGAACTACAAGCATTAGGATGGATAGATGAAAGGAAAATGCCTAGATTAGTAGCCGTTCAATCAGAAGGATGTGCGCCAATTGTAAAAGCCTGGAAAGAAGGCAAATCAACCGCAGAGCCATGGAAAGATGCTTCCACCGTTGCATTTGGTGTTAATGTGGCTAACGCGCTGGGAGACTTCCTGATTTTAGATGCCATAAAACAAACAGAAGGCTGTGCAATATCGGTGAGTGATGCCGATATTTTAGCAGAATTGAAATACGTGACTTCTACGGAAGGCGCCTTCGTCTGTCCGGAGGGATCCGCTGCTTTTGCTGCTGCGAGAAAGTTACGCGAACAGCAATGGATTAAAAACGATGAACGCGTAGTGGTATTGAATACAGGCGCAGGAATTAAGTATCCAAATACAATCGAAGTTGAGGCACCAATTTTGCAAAAGGATGAAAAAATAGTGAAGTAATTAAGGTTAAAAAAATGGTCTATCTCATATTCGCTCTTGTGAATGAAAGGCGGATACGAAAGGACCACTTAGATGGAAACATCAGCATTATATCTATCGTTAAAATGATAGTGGTAACATAAATGGCTGAACATAGTCTATTAGGAGGTATAACATGGATGAGGTAATCAAGCTTAGACGCCAATTGCATCAATTTCCAGAAGTGGGATTTACAGAATTTAAAACTGCGGGGAAAGTAGTGGAGGTATTGCAATCCTTAAACTTCGAAGTTCTATATGGGGAAGATGCTATCGAAGCAGATTCCCGTAGAGGGGTTCCTTCACAAGAGGAATTAGATCATGCATATCAAAGCGCTATAAAGAACGGAGCAAATCCCGACATTATAAAGAAGATGGAAGGTGGACTTACAGCTGTTATTGGTACCTTGAAAGGAAATAGTCCCGGTCCAACTATTGCTTTTCGATTCGATATGGATGCACTTCCGGTTCAAGAGAGTTCGGAAAGTAGTCATTTCCCACAAGAAAATAATTTCCGTTCTCACTATGAGGGTCATATGCATGCCTGTGCACATGATGCGCATACTGCTATTGGACTGGAATTTGCTAGAAAAATGGCGAATCAAGATATATCTGGAACACTTAAATTGATATTTCAACCTGCTGAAGAGGGTGGAAGAGGAGCTCTTTCTGTTGTTGAAAAAGGAGTGGTAGATGATGTTGATAAAATATATTGCTTTCACTTGGGCCTAGATGTACCTTTAGGCGAAATAAGTGGTGGATCAAAGGATTGGCTTGCAACTACGAAGTTACTCTCTCACTTTCATGGCGTCCCATCTCATTCAGGAGCTGCACCTGAAAAAGGAAAAAATGCTTTAGTAGGTGCTGCAACAGCTTTATTAAATATTCAGAGCTTACCTAGACATAGTTCGGAACAGACCCGAGTAAATGTTGGGCTACTGGAGGGTGGAACGGCAATAAACATAGTTCCACAGCACGCTAAGATGTTAATAGAAACAAGATCAACATCCTCTACAGTTAACTCGGAACTGGAAGAGTATGTAAAAAAAATAGTGGAGCATAGTGCCCAAATGCATGATCTTAGCTATGAAACAGAAGTGATTGGTAATGCCCTAACACTTACTTGTGATGAAGAACTAATCAATGTTGTGACGGAAGAAGCAGCGCAAATTCCAATGTTTCATCGCATTCAAGATTATCATAAGGGAGGAGGAAGTGAGGATGCAAGTTTTCTTATCAATCGTGTACAAGAAAATGGAGGGAAGGGAACCTATATGTTAGTGGGAACAACAATTTCAGCACCCCATCATAATCAAGCTTTTGATATAGATGAACAAGTCCTCGTTCCAACTATTCATCTTTTAGAGCAAATTGCACATCGGGAACTTGGCAAAAACTAGCGTGAAGGAGGTAAATCATATGGATGAAACAATTACATTTGCCGCTACAGGAGATAGCTTTATCACTCGGAGGTTGCCAAAAAATGATCCACATTCCTGTCAGATCGCTGAAGTTATGGAACAAGCGGATGTTCGGTTTACAAATTTAGAAGTTACGACCCATAACTTTGAAGCCTATCCTTCGGCCGTTAGCGGGGGCTCCTGGGCAGTAGCTTCTCCAACTGTTCTGAGCGATTTAAAATCCTATGGCTTTAATATGGTTTCATGGGCGACAAATCACACGTTGGATTTTTCTTTTGGAGGACTGGAAGCAACTGAAAAAAATTTAAACCATTATAATTTTGTTCATGCAGGCGCAGGGCATAATCTGGCTGAAGCAAGCAAACCAACATATATGGAAACCGTTCATGGACGAGTTGCTATAATCTCCGCTACATCCACTTTCCCTTAATATCTTAATGATATAATCCGTCTTAGATAAGGGAAAAGCTGACTTAGAATGAAATTAGATAGCAATAACCATTCCGTATTCTTCATGTATTACCATCTTGTTCTAGTTGAGAAATATCGTAGAGAAGTCTTGGTGACAAGGCATCTGACTATGCTAAGGATATTTGGTCAAGAAGTTTTTGCTGACGAACTACTGGTGGTTCTCCCATCCATGTAGTGATGAAATATATTGAAAATCAAGGAATGAAGGGAGGCGGGAGCAATGCGAGTCCATAAAGGATATAAGTTTCGTATCTATCCAAATAAAGAACAAGAAATCCTAATCTCTAAAACAATCGGTTGTTCTCGCTTTGTATTCAATCATTTTCTAGCACAATGGAACGATGTTTACAAAGAAACAGGTAAAGGATTGACTTATCATTCGTGTTCAGCGAAACTTACACAGCTAAAAAAGGAATTGTTTTGGTTAAAAGAAGTGGACAGCATTGCTATTCAGTCATCACTTAAAAGCCTTGCTGATTCCTATAGTCGTTTTTTCAAGAAACAAAATAAGGTACCACGATTTAAGTCTAAAAAGCATAAAGTACAATCCTATACAACCAAGCATACGAATGGGAATATTGCCATTGTAGGTAATAGAATCAAGTTGCCAAAACTTGGTCTTGTACGTTTTGCCAAAAGTCGTGACGTGCAAGGGCGTATTTTTAATGCAACGATTAGACGGAATCCCAGTGGCAACTATTTCGTATCTATTCTTGCAGAAGTAGAAGTACAACCATTGGAGAAAACGGAATCATCTATTGGCATAGACTTAGGTATTACTGATTTTGCCATTCTTTCAGATGGCCGCATGTTTGACAATCATAATTTTACCTCAAACATGGAAATGAAACTAAAACGGGAACAGCGAAAACTGTCAAGACGTGCGTTACATGCTAAAAAGAATGGTATGAACCTTCTTGATGCAAAAAACTATCAGAAACAAAAGATAAAAGTTGCTAGATTGCACGAAAGATTGATGAACCAACGTGACGACTTCCTTCACAAGTTAAGTACAGAAATAATCAAAAACCACGATATTATCTGTATCGAAGATTTGAATATCAAAGGAATGTTACGTAATCATAAGTTAGCAAAATCCATCTCTGATGTGTCATGGTCTGCTTTTGTAACGAAATTAGAATACAAAGCGAAGTGGTACGGTAAAACAATTGTGAAAATAAGTAGATGGTTTCCGTCTAGTCAAGTATGTTCCGGTTGTGGACATCAAGACGGGAAAAAATCGCTTGAAATAAGGGATTGGACTTGCCCTGTTTGCCATGAACATCATGACAGAGATGTAAATGCTAGTAAAAACATATTGGTCGAAGGCTTACGAACATTAGCTTTGACTTAAATAAAAATATAGAACCGTAGGAATCTACGGGGGTAGCTTGGTCCATAAGAGACACCGCTGTTGACAAAGAAATACGTTAACAAGTATGCTCTGTTCCCAAGAATCTCCCACTTCAATCTACCGCAAGGTCGATAAGTGGGGGTAGTTCAAGGTTGGGGATAAAGAGAAACAAGTAACAACTCCAAATGAGGAAGATATGAAGAGGATTCTAGCTGCAATTGCGGAAGCTAAAAGACAAGCGGATTTTGTTCTTGTTAGTATTCACTCCCATGAGATGGCAGGTGAGGAATTAGAAAAACCGGCGGATTTTCTAAAAGATTTTTCTAGAAGATGTATTAATGGTGGGGCAGATTCTATCATTGGTCACGGCCCTCATATACTAAGAGGAATTGAGATATAAAAATCGTCCCATTTTTTATAGCTTGGGTAATTTTATTTTTCAGAATGATACCATGGTAAAACAGCCATCTGACTTTTATGATAAATTTGGTTTAAATCATTCTAATAATGTTGCTGATCTTTATGATGTAAGGGCGAATAAGGACTCAATAGGCTTTGTTATTGATGATAAAATATGGTCCTCTATTATTCCTATATGGAAGATGAAAGAGGGAAATATGTTTGAGCTTACCTTATATCCAATTGATTTAGGGATGAAACAACCTCGTTCACAAAGAGGATGGCCTAAACTTAGCAGTCGTAATACTACGTTAATGTATCTACGTGAACTTTCCTTGCCATTTGGGACAAGTATTCAAATTGCAGATGGAGTAGGTAAAGTCCAACTATAAAATAATAGCCGTATGACATGAAGGGCTAACGTATAGTCAAATTTTATAGAATAAAAAGTTAGAATATATCAAATAATTTGTTATAACAGGGAATTGAATCTGATGAGGCAAGAAAAAAGGTAGGAAACTCCAGTCAGCAGAAAATGGGTGAAAGTATTAGAAAGTAAAATAGATAGCTTTACAGAAAGGGGAGTTATCGAATGAAAGAAACAGAGGAAAGAAAAAATACGAAAAAGAGAAAAGCCAAATTTAAAATGCCTGATGTTTATGTGTTATTATTTTTTCTTGTCGTTTTAGCGTCAGTCGCAACTTATGTTATACCTGCTGGTGAATATGACCGAGTAGAGCAAAATGATATAACAGTTGTTGATCCTGATAGTTTCCATTCTGTAGAGCAAAGTCCTGTTGGAATTTCTAATATTTTCATGTCAATCGCAGAAGCAATGATAGACTCAGCGGATATAATATTTTTAATATTATTTCTTGGTGGTGCATTCAGACTTATGGAGGCGTCAGGTGCAATAAATGCTGGTGTCCTATCTTTAATTAATAAATTTGAAAATAGAAGGTCTCTCCTGATTGTCTTATTAGGGAGTATGTTTGCATTATTGCTAACTACTGGCTTTTCGGCAAATGCTACTGTTGCTTTTATTCCAATTGGAATTCTTATTGCGAAGGCATTGAAGCTTGATGCAATTGCAGGAGTTGCAATCGTATTTCTAACAAGTATGACCGGATTTACGATTGCATTTCTAAACCCAAAAGTCTTAGGGATTGCACAACAAGTTGCAGAGCTACCTCTTTTTTCTGGAATAGGATATAGAATTGTTCTCTTCGTCGTATTTACAGTTATTACAATTCTATATATTCTTTGGTACTGTAAAAGAATACAAGATGATCCATCCAAAAGCTACATGGGCGAAAATAAGTTTCCCCATGATACGTCGGAAGTTAGTATCGATACGGATATCAAATTTACTGTCAAACATAGCATCGTTCTTTTATTATTTATCGCTGGAATGGCTTTTTATGTTTATGGAGCGCTGAACTTAGATTTTGGGATGAACGAAATGACCGCGCTATTTTTGGTTATTGCTATTGGTTCTGGAATCATAACGGGGTTAAACGCCAATGAAATTGTCGCAGAATTCATGAATGGCATGCGGGGGCTTGTATATGCCGCTTTAATCGTGGGAGCTGCTAGAGCAGTCGTATTTGTATTAGAAGATGGAAAAATAGTGGATACCATTATAAATGGGTTTGCTCAAGTTTTAGAACTTTTCCCATCAGATATTGCAGCGATTGGAATGCTTTGGGCCAATGCGATTTTTAATTTCTTTGTTAATTCAGGTTCTGGACAAGCGATGGTAACGATGCCTATATGGACGCCTCTAGCTGATATTCTTGGCATTACTCGCCAAGTTACCGTGCAAGCTTTCCAGTTTGGTGACGGAATTACCAATCTCCTGTGGCCTACATCAGGAACCCTAATGGCTGCCTTAGCTATGGGAGGCGTACCTTATGGAGCTTGGTTTAAATTCATCTGGCGTCTTATATTAATATGGATGATTCTAGCTTCCATAGCAATATATGTAGCTATGTTATTCAATTGGGGGCCATTTTAAGCATATCGGGCATGGCTTAGGATAAACTGTTTTCCTTAGCAATAGGACGTAAACTAGCAGGCATTATAATCTGGTTCAATTTATGAATCATTTCTTGTATTGGTAGATCATAAGGTTAAGTATCTGATTTTTTATTAGGAAAAGGGTGTTCATATGGTAGATCATCATTCTAAAAAAGATAGTCGCGTAAAAAAACCGGAAGAAAGGATTGATAGACGTACATTTATAAAAAATACCGGCCTTTTAACTGGTGGTATAGTCGGCGGAGGTTTACTTGGAGGGATTATAGGAAATCGGTGGTGGCCCGGTACAGAAACCGAAACTGCAACAGATACAAACGTTGAAGAAAATAATTATGAAGAAGCGAGGATGTTTTTTAAACGAGAAGAAGATTTCCGAGTATTAGAAATGGTGACAGAAACCATTTTTCCTGAAGATGATAATGGACCTGGAGCTATTGGTCTAGGTGTGCCATACTTTATTGATCGTCAGCTCTCTGGTTCTTGGGGAAACAATAACCGAGATTATATGAAAGGTCCATTCCAGGAAGGGGCTGCGACACAAGGATATCAATCTTCTCTAACTCGAGGAGAGATATTCATTCAAGGAATACGACTTATAAATCAAACAAGTACATCGGATTACAAGCAAGAATTTGTTGATTTGGAAGAGGAGGATCGTGTTTCAATCTTGTCCAAGTTTGCTGATGGTGAAGTAGAAATGCGTGGAGTATCTTCTTCTCGATTTTTCAACATGCTAAGGGAATCGGTATTAGAAGGAGCCTACGCGGACCCGCTCTATGGTGGAAATAGAGACATGGCTGGTTGGCGTATGAAAGGCCATCCTGGTGCTGTCATGTCCTATCTTGATGTCATAGAAGAGGAAGAATTTGTTGAAATGACTCCAATAGCACTTAAGGATCATTAATATTATTGAATTATAGTAGCATAGGTAAAAACGGTTGAAAAAACGGAAAATGATAGAAGGAGTAGATTTCGTGGTACAACGATTAGAAAAAGCAGATGTTGTTACTGTAGGTGTTGGTTGGACGGGTGGAATAATAGCTGCTGAGTTAACTAAAGCAGGATATAAAGTAGTTGGTTTGGAACGAGGAGCGGAGCAAAAAACAGAGGATTTTCTGCAAACGAAGGATGAACTTCGTTTTGATTCCAGATATGATTTGTTACAAAATTTATCAAACGAGACGATAACGTTTCGTAATACATCGGACATGACGGCTTTACCAATGCGTGAATATGGTGCTTTTCATTTGGGGACAGGCCTAGGTGGAGCAGGAGTTCATTGGAGCGGGGTTACGTGGAGGTTTCTTCCTTATGACTTTGAAATTCGATCACAAACTATTGAAAAATATGGAGAGGAAAAAATCGATACTGATATGTCATTGCAAGATTGGGGTATTACGTATGAAGAACTCGAGCCCTATTATGATCGTTTTGAGAAAACCGCGGGTATTTCAGGGGAGGAAAACCCTTATGGTGGGTTTCGATCAGATGATTACCCGACACCACCAATGAAAACGACACCAGCACTACGCCTTTTTAAAAATGCAACAGAAGAAATGGGATATCAGCCGTTTATGGCACCATCTGCAAACTTATCTGAGCAATATACAAATCCGGACGGGAAAACAATCTACCAATGTCAATTCTGTTCTTTTTGTTCTAGATATGGATGTGATTTCGGAGCAAAGTCAGATCCAATCAATACTGTCATTCCAACAGCCCAAGAAACGGGAAACTTCGAGTTACATACTTACGCAAATGTAACAGAAATTATACACGAAGACGGAGTTGCGACAGGAGTGCGTTTTGTTGATTTAACTACTGGGATGGAGTATGAGCAACCGGCAGATGTAGTTGTATTAACGAGTTTTGTTTTAAATAATGTACGATTGTTGTTACAATCAGAATTAGGTCAACCCTATGATCCTGAAAGTCAAACGGGAATCATAGGAAAGAACTACTGTTATCAAGTTGAGTTTGACGGTCAAGGATTTTTTGAAGAAAAATATAACATGCACATGGGTGCAGGTGCTTTAGGGATGGCTATTGATGATTTTAACGGTGATAACTTTGATCATAGTGAGTTAGATTTTCTTCATGGGGGATGGATTTCCCTCAGGCAAAATGGACGTACGCCCATTAGTTCTAATGCTGTACCAGCGGGTACTCCAAGTTTTGGCAGGGAATTTAAGGAGCAATCGATATATAACTTTTATAGAATGTTATCTGTTGGAACACAAGGAGCCTCTCTTCCGAATGTAAACAATTATTTAGATCTTGATCCAACGTATACAGATGAACTTGGTAATCCACTGCTTCGAATGACGTTTGATTTTCATGAGCAAGATAGAAATTTAAGGGCTTTCTTGGCTGAAAGAATGGAAGAAATTCTTACACAAATGGGTGCAAGTGATATTTCTGTTGATAAAGAACTAGGATCATTTGACGTAGAGCCCTATCAATCCACACATAATACGGGTGGTGTGATCATGGGCGATGATCCGGAGACATCTGCTGTTAACAATTATTTACAAATGTGGGATCATGACAATGTTTTTGTTGTGGGAGCATCAGCGTTTGCTCACAATAGTGGTTATAATCCAACGGGGACGGTTGGAGCACTTGCATATCGGGCGGCAGAAGGAATTGAAAATTACTTGAGCAATGGTGGAGGTCAGTTGGTACAAGGAGAAAAATCCAAGAAACATGTTTAATAAAGGGATAATGGATAAGATGAGGTTTGGAAAATACTTATTTATGTTGGTTATCGTTTTCCTTGTTGCCTGTAGTGATAAAATTGATAGCAATATGTCCGAACCTATGGTAGATTTCGAATTTATAACACAAGATGAAGAAAAATTAAGTTCATACGATCTTGAGGGCAACTGGTGGATAGCCAATTTTATGTATACGAATTGTACCATGATTTGTCCTCGGACAACAGCTAATTTAATTGACGTACAGCAGGAGCTAAAAGACAGCGGCCTTACACCACAAATTGTCTCATTCAGTGTCGACCCATCGCATGATACACCGGAGGTATTGAAAGATTATGCGAAAGAATATGGAGTTGACATGGAAACATGGGACTTCCTAACGGGTTATGATTTTACAACGATTCAGGAGATATCTGAAGGTACATTTAAAACCACTTTAAAAGAAGGAGCAATGGAGCAACGTTCTCATGATTTTGGTTTTTATTTAATCGCCCCTGATGGAGAGATTGTAAAAAAATATGATGGGATGAATTTCGATGAACTTGACATGATTATGGAGGACGTAAAAAGGGTATTATAGAGAACGTATAGGGAGACTCTCGCGCTGTCTAAATACCGGATTAAAATGATTGAATTATCAATGAAAGATGGAGGTGAATATCATGGGCTTGGCGAATATAGGTATACCAGGTTTAATCCTTATTGTCATACTAGCATTGATCATTTTCGGACCTAAAAAACTACCGGAGATTGGAAAGGCGTCAGGACAAACGTTACGGGAATTTAAAAAATCTACGAATGATTTAATGAGTGATGACGATTCCCCTGAGGTTTTGGATGAAAAAGAAAGTTCCAAGGAAGAAAAGGTTTAAACCTTTTCTTCTTTTAATTATGGTAAAAAGGCCCTTCCAGAGATAAAGTGCGAAAATATCCTCAAAGCAGCCAAGCGTTTTCCTTCAGATTCTACAATACCGTCCAACTTACCTTATTACCATATTTATTATAAAATAGATATGGTGACACATACTACTATTCAAGGAGGAATCAATGTGGCAAATCATAACGCAAAGGTAGCAATTGTAACTGGAGCAGCTTCAGGGATTGGATATGCAATTACAGAACGTCTTTTAAAAGAAGGAGCGTCTGTAGTTGGGGCAGATTTGAACGAAGATCGTCTAAGTCAATTGGAACAGGAGCTTGGCGAACATTTTGTAGGGTTGAAAATGGATGTTACCAAAGAGGCTGATCATGAAGCCTTAGTTTCAAAAACGATAAGCCGATTTGGCAAACTTGATTATGCTTTTAATGTAGCAGGTGCCAGTAAAGCAGGTACTATTACAGATCTTTCCGAAACAGATTGGAAATTTACTGTGGATCTTGTGCTTAATGGTGTGTTTTTGGGTATGAAACACCAGGCTGGTCAAATGAAAAAACAGGGTTCAGGAGGGGCTATTGTCAACGTATCATCATTAAATGCGCAAGTACCGATGTATACAGGCTCTGCTTATGCCTCCGCTAAAGCTGGGGTCGAAATGTTAACGAAAAACGGTGCTTTAGAATTAGCTCGTCACAACATTCGAGTAAATACTATACTTCCCGGATTAGTGGATACACCATTAACAGAAGGTTTTAATTCAAATGAAGAAATTAAAGATGCCTTTCTGGAAAGAATACCTATGAACCGGGCAGCCGACCCTAAAGAAATGGCTGGTCCAGCATTATTCCTGGTCAGTGAGGATGCAAGTTATATCAATGGCGCGAGTCTTTTGGTTGATGGTGCTTGGGCTGTGAGTGGATATCCGGACTTAAGCCAATGGAGTTAATTTAACGATGATTGGTTATAAGAATAACCAAACGTAAAAAGGAAGAAGGAGCTTGACTTTCCTCATTCATGAACATTAAACCGCCGTACATGAGGTCGTAGGTACGGCGGCATAAAGGAAGGGGGTAGCCCCCCTTCCCAATTTTAGTTATGCGTATTATTTTATGAACAATGATTCTCACTTGTTCGCTTTTATGCATCAATCTCTCTTCCGGATTTTCCTAATCTCATCAGCGACAAATTGTACTTGTGTACCGACGACAACTTGAATATTATGTTTGCCGACTACATTGATACCGGGCACACCGGTTTCCTTGATTTTATCCTGATCGACCTTATCCATGTCATCCACTTCAAGACGCAAGCGAGATACACAATTATCAACCGTTAGGACGTTTGCATCTCCACCAAGCCCTTCATAAATTTTCGCTGCCATGATGGCTGTTTCGTCTTTTTCGGAAGCTAGCGTTCCTTCTTCTATATTATAACTTTCATCTACTTCGCCTTTTCCGGATTCTCCTTCTTCTCTTCCAGGTGTTTTAAGATCCAGTTTAACAATAAGAAAACGGAATACAAAGTAATAAATAACGCCAAATACCAAGCCCTGTACGATCAGCATATACGGCTGATTGGCAATCGGCACACCCAAACTGAGCGTGTAGTCAACCAAGCCGGCACTGAAACTAAATCCGGCGGTCCACTCAAACATTGCTGCAATAAATAAAGATAGACCTGTCAATGCTGCGTGTACCACATACAATACAGGAGCCAGGAACATGAATGAGAATTCAAGCGCCTCTGTAACACCGGTAAAGAATGAAGCGAACGCAGCTGCCATTAAGAGAGAAGCAGCTTGCTTTTTCCGCTTCGTTTTGGCCGTATGATACATTGCCAGCGCTGCTGCTGGTAATCCAAACATCATAATCGGGTAAAAACCTGCCTGATAACGACCGGTAATACCTTGTTCCCCTTCACTGGCCCAGAAGTTAGCAATATCATTGATACCTGCAACGTCAAACCAGAAAACGGAATTTAACGCATGGTGAAGGCCGGTTGGAATAAGTAGCCTATTGAAAAAGCCATATAATCCTGCTCCAATCGCTTCTAAATTAATGATAGCCTCCCCGAATGAAACCAAGGCTGAGTAGACAAGGGGCCATATAAAGAATAGCGCAGCTGATACCACCATCATCGCCGCTGCACTCATGATCGGAACCAAACGTTTTCCACTAAAGAAAGCTAACGCATCAGGTAATCGCACCTGAGAAAATCGATTGTACATGAGTGAGGCAACGATACCGGAAAGAATACCAATAAACACATTTTCCGTATTTTCAAATGCGGGGTTTACTGCTCCTTCTTCGATGCCCTGCAAGCCAGCTACACCGCTGACACTTAGAACGGTAATGGCAACCAACCAGGCGACAAGCCCACTTAAACCGGCAGCACCGTCCTGTTCCTTTGACATCCCGATAGCGACACCGACTGCAAAGAGAATACCGAGATTATCAAGAATAGCGCCGCCGCCACTTGTCAGATAATTCCCGATAACACTGTTCTCATTCACAAGATTTAGAATCCAGTTTCCGATCCCCATCAACAATGCTGCTGCAGGTAATACTGCCACCGGCAGCATCAACGACCGGCCGAGATTCTGCAAATATTTCATCATTTGACTTCCCCCCATTTTGTTTAATAAAAATTCATTCATACTTCCACAAAACGTTATTTAAAAAAGCGAGTTAATTTGAATAATAATGTCTGTTGATACATGCGGGACATTTTAAAACCCTCTAACGTACAGGAAAAAGATATGTACGTTTTATTAGTTAGAGAATTTCTTCATCCATGATGAATTCCCTAGATATTTACTTGATTACATTAAAGCAATGATGCGTAATTCGAAGCATATTATTTACGGCTTTTCTGACGTTTTCGTACAAATCACCTCCTTCATTTGTGTGATCAATATGTAATACCGGATATTTCTTCTTTAACTATTCAACGTCTAATTTTCTAAGAAACTGTAATGATTTCTGTTACGCCTGCTTTCCCTTCTTTCTCTTCAGTAATGGCAAATTGCTTGTCGCTATTTTTGCTATTCGTAATAACAATTGGTGTAATCACATCTTTTGCATGGTCATGGATATAATCCAAATCAAATTCCATTAATAGGTCCCCAGTAGCAACCAGGTCTTCAAGATTTACTTTTGGGGTAAACCCTTTTCCTTTCAAATTAACGGTTTCTAAACCAATATGAACTAATATTTCAATACCATTATCCGTCTCAATGCCGATTGCATGTTTGGAATCGGGAATTTGTACAATCTTCCCCTCTATGGGGGAAACTATTTTTCCTTCAGTTGGGATCATGGCAACCCCTTCTCCCATCATTTTTTGGTTGAATACAGGGTCTGGAACCTCTTCAAGTGATACAATTGCCCCGCTCATTGGAGCGTAAATTTGGTAGCTATTTGATTTTTTAAATAGATTTTTAAACATTTTATTTTTCCTTTCTAATCCTGTAGTAAAATAAATGAGACATTACATTTTCTTTAGTATTAATAAATCGAGCGAAACTTGTTTGTTTCAATGGTTCTCAGCCTATAATATCTTAAATAATCTTATATCATTCATTTAAATATTCAAAATGGAGATTCATCCGTTTTAATCAATAAAAAAGCATGGTAGTACCAAAGGGGAAATAGTCCTTTATCGTACCACCATGCCTAATCGTATCAGTAACATGTGATTTATTATTTAAATGTCATATGTAGAGTAACATTATCCTACACGAGAGTCAATAACATTATAAATATTTTTCTATTTCTGCAAGGGGATATTTTATTTATCCTGTGATAAATAAACGTACCTATATTTACTTATTTCCTGAATTTATGACAGAAAGATTGAGATTAACCAAAAATTTTTAAAAAAATTGAAAATAAGTATTGACTACATGATTGCGAATTGTTAAGATTAAAATAATTATATTGGATCACATGTTACTGATTCGACCAGGCATGGTGGTAAGTAAAGGGTTCTACGGATCCTTTCTATACCCCATGTCTTTTTGTGTTAGTCATGTTTTTCAAATCTAGGGTGGTGATTGGAGTATAAAATTACTGTCGAACGGTACGATGTTCTGCACATAGTTTGAAGGAGAATGATGATGAAGACGTTCAGTAACCCGAAATCTTAAGATCCTATCAAATAAGGGTGGTGAGATGATAAAAAACGAGGTAGTGCATTTGATAGATACATTCTTAAACAATCAACACCAGCGCCTGTTTTGGATATTTGATGTTCTATAT
The DNA here is from genome assembly GCF_019837165.1 of Virgibacillus sp. NKC19-3. Lineage (NCBI taxonomy): Bacteria > Bacillati > Bacillota > Bacilli > Caryophanales > Bacillaceae > Virgibacillus > Virgibacillus saliphilus. The sequence continues at coordinate 3,213,079 of NZ_JAGYHC010000001.1, read as the reverse complement.
ACAAAAATTTAAAGGAGAATTTTAACATGGGAATAAAAAAACAATTAGGTATGGGAGTTGCAACGGCTGCACTTGGTCTAACGTTGATAGGTGGAGGGACGTTTGCCTATTTTAGTGATAGTGAGACAACGAATAACACGTTTGCAGCGGGAACGCTTGATTTGGCCGTGGAACCGACGGAAGTAATTGAAGTGGAGAATATCCAGCCCGGGGATTCCATGACGCGCGATTTTGAACTGCAAAATAATGGCTCCGTGGATATGAACAAGGTGCTCCTGGAAACAGATTATTCCGTGATTGATGCAGAAGGGGACAATACCGATGATTTTGGAAACCATATTCAAGTGGAGTTCTTATACAACGCTGACCAAGTAAATGAAGTGATTTATGAAACAACATTGGCTGAACTGAAGGAAATGACACCAGAAGCTGTAAATGAAGAAGTATTCATTCCGGCACTTGGAGAAGATGGGCTTGAAGCTGGTACCAGCGATGACCTTGTTGTTGAATTTACCTTTGTTGATAATGGAGAAGATCAAAATGAATTCCAGGGTGATACGTTAAATCTGGAGTGGACATTTACAGCTCAACAAGCAACAGATGAGGATAATTAAAATATACTGGAAACGAGATTGAATTTATTCATCCTAAAATTTAAAATAATAAAATGATTATACTGAATCACATGTTACTGATTCGACCAGGCATGGTGGTACATAAAAGGTTCCTGCGAATTCTTTTCATACCTCCATGTCTTTTTTAATTAGGTCTTTCATTTAAAGGTGGTGATCTAGGAAGATGAAGGCAAGATTAGTGGAAAGTAAGGTACTTAAAAGAATTAAAGACAACTGAAATCGAAGAAGCTAACCGAAATAAAAGTATAAACGGTTTATAAAAGGCTGTACGCTTTAGTTTTAATCTAAAAACGACGAGAGGTGAATATAATCGTGAGTAAAAACAAACATTTGGTATGGCAGCTGATTGTAACAATGATGGTGGTCCTTCTATTGTACTCGGTTGCACCTGTATCTGCGGAGGATGATTCCGGGTATTCCAGCGATGATCATTCGTTTTCAGAACTGCAAAGTCAACCCATCCAGCCATGTTCAGACCATTCGGGTAATCAAGGCAATGATGTTGGGGACTCCCAAGTGAATCTGAACGCGGCAAGTGACGTGATTGAAAGACTGTTACCATGCGAGCAGGCCGAGCAGATTCAATTAGGAGAACTTGATCCTTCTGAATATGATAAGGAAACATTTGAAATTAAACCTGGTCCCGAGCAATATATTACGATTTCCGGATCAAGTACAAGCGCTTTATTAATGGGAGTACAATGGTATTTGAAGTATGAAGCCAATGCAAACATTTCATTAAATGGGGAGCAGCTAGATTTACCTGAAAAGTTACCTTTACCGGAACAAACGATTCAACGTGATGCAAACGTAGAAAATAGATTTGCATTAAATGATACCGATGAAGGGTACACCGATCCATATGAAGATTGGGATTACTGGGAACATAAAATTGATGTACTTGCTATGCATGGGATTAATGAAGTCCTTGTATATCCGGGGTCAGAGGCTGTTTATCAAAAAACATTTGAGGAATTCGGATATTCGGCAGAAGAAATGCGCGACTGGATTCCCTCGCCTGCCCATCAACCATGGTGGTTATTACAAAATTTAAGTGGATTTCCAAGTCCTATCCCTCAAAATGTGATTGACGAACGGGCAGAACTGGGAAGGGATATTGCTGATCGATTGCGTGAACTTGGAATGACACCGGTTTTCCCGGGATATCACGGTATTGTTCCATTCGATTTCGAGGAGAAAAATCCGGGTGTCAATATTGTTCCTCAAGGGACATATCACCGATTTACGCAACCGGATTGGTTGGATCCGACAGATGAGTCATATCCGAAAGTTGCGGAGGCCTTTTACGAAAACCAAAGTGAACTGCTGGGAGATTCCTCCATGTATAAAATGGACTTGCTTCATGAGGGAGGAGAAGCTGGGAATGTAGACGTTGGTGATGCTTCAATAGCTGTGCAGGAAGCGCTTGAACAAGCCCATCCAAAAGCTACTTGGGCGATTCTTGGCTGGCATTCCAATCCGCTTCCGGAGACGATTGAAGCAGTTGATAAAGATAAGGTACTGGTTCTAGATGGCATCTCTGAAAGAAGTTCTGCAGAAAATAGAGAAGAGGATTGGGATCAGACACCTTATGCATTTGGAACGATTTGGAACTTTGGTGGTCATACGAACATGGGAGCCAATTTGACGGTTTGGAATGAAAAGTACTTCCAATGGCTTAACAAAAGTGATAGTTCCCTTCAAGGAACGGCATTAATGCCTGAGGCGATCGACAATAATCCGGCTGCCGTGGAGTTTTTTACCGAATTGGCTTGGCATGATGAGCAGATTGACATGAATGATTGGTTTGCAGCGTATGCGACCGCTCGCTACGGTGCTGATGATGAACATGCTCAAACGGCATGGCAAACGATTGGACAAACAGTATACGATTTGCCTGCAAACAATTCGAGCGAAAAAGCAACGGAAATGTATAGTCTTGAACCAAGTCTTACTGCGCCTACTACAGGTATTCACTATCAAGATGAGTTACATTATGATAAAGCACAGTTTGAACAAGCGTTGACGGAACTTCTGAAGGTGGATTCAAGTCTTAAAGATAGCAGTGCCTATCAGTTTGATTTGATGGACGTGACCAGACAATTTTTGGCAAACAAAGGACGAAACTTGTTTCCGAAAATCAAAAATGCGTATAACCAAGGTGATGAAGAAGCCTTCCATGAACTCACCACCAAATGGCTGGAGTATATGAAACTGACGGACAAAGTGGCAGCTACGAATGAACATAGTATGGTTGGTCCATGGATTGAAAATGCCAAAAGCTGGGCAACGAACGAAGAAGAACGTAAACGACTGGAATATGATGCCAGGTCCCTTATTTCCATATGGGGAACTCCTGGACTCGATGATTATGGACGTCGTCAATGGTCAGGTCTTGTCGGAGATTATTATCACTCAAGATGGGAAAAATATTTCGAATCACTTGATAATACACTTAAAACAGGCCAGCCACCGGAGTTAATTGATTGGTATGAATATGGTCAAGAATGGGCACAACAGACCAACAATTACCCGACTGAACCATCCGGTGACATTACCGAAATTGCTAATGATATTCATGAAACGTTTGCGGAAGAACCCGATGGAGAACTCAGCCTATCAAGCAACAAAGAAGTGATTAGCAAGGATGACAAGGAAACAATCATTAGCGCAACGTTTACGAATCAAAATGGGATTACAGAAGTAGAGGATCTGAATTTGAAATTGAATGTTCCTGATGGGTATTCTGCACAAGCACAAACACCTGATACGAATGAACAAATTGATCCTGGTGAAACATTCACCGTGAAGTGGACTGTAACAGCCCCTGAGGATGTAAGCAATCAAGCTACTGCTAAATTTGTCGTAGATGCTTCATTTGAAAATGGGGATCAAACCGCTAACATAACGGATGAAACCCGATTGCTTGTTGAAAATGATGTGCAAACACCTTATCAAACCGTATCATTTAATGATGCAACGTTCAGCCAAGGTGAAGACGACTTTGCCATCTATGGTGGTGGAGAAGATATGTGGAAATCCAAAGATTACTATGGTGCTATTTACCAAGAAGATGGATTAGGAAATACAGATACAGTAACGGTGAAAGTTGATCATCAGGATCGGACCGGACCTTACGCCCGTGCAGGGATTGTGGCTCGTAATGATTTAACAGACCAAAATAATTCTGCAGGCTACATCAATCTTTCCGTTACACCGGATCATGGCTGCATGCTTTCGTGGGACAGTAATGGAGATGGAACATTGGATTCGAAAGAAAATGCAACTGAGTTTAACGGACCTACGTACGTAAAGCTTTCCCGAAACGGGTCGCTTTTTACGGCATCGTGTAGTTCGGATGGAGAACATTGGAAAGAGGTAGGAACAGCAACCGTTCCTGATGCGGATGAAAATCTAGATACAGGAGTGTTCATGTCAGCAGCAAATGGATCTGACGACAGCAACGGTCTGGCACAATTTAAGGATTTCTCCATTGAATCCGAGTCAAGTGTCGAGGTAATGATATCGCTTGTTGATCAGTATGAGGAAGCTGGCGAAATTACAAATAGTCAGACAGCAAGATCCATGCATCTGCAATTAACTTCTGTTGGTCATTTTGTCGATCAAGATGAAATGGATAAGGCAGTTAAACATTTGAGCACATTTAAGCAGATGCTTGATCACAATGAGGAAAACGAACAGATAACAGAAGAAGCTGCAGACACACTGCGGGGACATGCTGATAACCTACTTGAAGAATGGAATTAAGACAAGCGCCAATTAATCGATTTTTATTCTATTCTTCACTGCTTGCTAAATAAACGAGTTAGAGTTCTGATGGTCTATTCCCCGACTAAGAAAATTATAGTTATGTAATGGCATTGGAACTCATATTACAGATGTGGATAGGCGTGGTTGTAATGGAGATGGATGCGAAGGAACTTAATCCAATATTACAACCATGCCTTTTGTTTTTGCATAGATAATGCGGTATGACATAGCGAAATGCAGAATTTGCAGGAAGCGATGACAATGATAGTGAAATGAGACACCTACGTAAATAAGAATAGAATCTAAGGAGAGGAGTACTTCCATAAATGAAAAAAATATCGCAATACGTAGTAGCATTTACAATCTTAATGTCCATTCTATTTGGAGCTAGTATAATGGAAGCTACAGAAAATGAGGACTTACTTTTAAATAAAGATGTACGTTACGCTGGTGTAGAAAATGGAAAAAATAAAGATGGAAGTTGGAAACATCCCGAATTTGTAGGAGAAATGGCAGTAGACGGGAAGGATAATACGAGATGGTCCGCTGATAAACAAGATGATCAATGGCTAACTGTCGATATTGGCGAAAGCGTTCCCATCAGCGAAATATATTTGAACTTTCATGCAGAAAGTCCCAGTTATGATGTGTTGATTTCAGAGGATGGTGAAACCTTCGAATCTATTTTTGAGGAAACAAATGGAAGTAACGGACAAAAGAAAAGAACGTATATTAATGCAGATAATCAAACAGCACGTTATATCAAATATCAGCAAAATAAAATGTGGGAACACCCTGGAAATGGACAATATTATGGTTCAAGCATTATATCCATCGAAGCTTATAGCCAACCTAAGACGAAATCTATCTTTTTTGATCAAGAAAGCGTAGCCATTAGCGAAGGTAGAAATACACAGCTGTCCTATACGTTGGAACCTGAAGGTATAGAAATCAAGGATGAGGACCTAATCTGGAAATCAGAAAATGAACATATCGCTACGGTTCAAGATGGTACAGTAACTGCTATATCTGAAGGAAACACAAATGTTACGTTACAGATAAGAGGTACAGATTTAACAGCAACCGCGGAAATAACTGTAACGAAAGTAAATGAAGACTATCAATCAATGAGAGCTAAATGGAAAGAAAGGCTATTAGGAAGTAACGTGAATGATAATGATCCTGATATCAAAAATTATCTCCATAAGATCTCCGAGGAAAGTGAAGAACTGTGGGAAACACTTAATAAAGATAGTGATAGAACCTATCTCTGGGAGCGTAAAGCTTCTGACACTGTATCTGCCGACTATACCACACAGTTTACGAATATCAAAAAATTAACTTTAGGTTATTATGAGCCAACAAGTAGTATTTATCAAGATACGGAAGTAAAGCAAGAAATAATCAATGCCATTGATTTTATGATCGACACCAAGCAATACAATGGGACATATTGGACTGGTAATTGGTGGGATTGGCAGATTGGTTCGGCTCAGCCCCTAGTAGACACGTTAATATTATTACATGATGATTTATTGGAGGAGGACTATGAAAAATTAGAAAAATTTGTATCTCCCATTAAGAAATATGCGAAAGATCCAAATATACAGTGGCCCAATTATCCTGCTACGGGAGCCAATCTAACGGATATCGCTTTATCTACTTTGGGTAGTGCTATTTTGCTAGAAGATGACAGCAGTGTTCAATTAGTGGAAGAAAGCGTACCAAGCGTATTGGAAAATGTTACAAGTGGAGACGGACTTTATACAGATGGTTCACTTGTACAGCATACATTCTTTCCCTATAACGGTAGTTACGGAAATGAGCTGTTAAAAGGAGTTGGTCGAATCCAAAGTTTGTTGCAGGATACAGAATGGGAAATTGATGATAACAACATGTCCAATTTATTCAATGTTGTTGATAAAGGTTATTTGCAATTGATGACCTATGGTAAAATGCCTTCTATGGTTTCTGGACGTAGTATATCAAGAGCCCCTGGGACCAATCCGTTTACGACGGAATTCGAATCTGGTAAGGAGACAATCGCAAACTTATTACTAATTGCAGATTTTGCGCCAGCCCACTTAAAAAATAAAATACATGCCCATATTAAAGAATGGGTTATCGAATCAGAAGGATATTATAATTTTTACCAAAACCCTAGGGATTTAGGAACGCTAATAGAATTAAAGACAATCATGGAAGATGAGAGCATTGTAGCTAATGAGGACAAAACGACACTGAATATATATGCCTCCATGGATAGAGTTCTACAAAAGACACCAACTTATTCGATAGGGATTAGTATGTATTCTGATAGAATTGCGAACTATGAATTTGGGAACACAGAAAACAAGCATGGTTGGCATACCGCTGATGGTATGGTATATCTGAACAATGGCGATCTCGCACAATTTGATGAAGGATATTGGGCAACGATTGATCCTTACCGATTACCTGGCACTACAGTTGATACTAGAAAATTATCAGATGGAGCAAATGCCAGTCAACAAAGTCCTCAAAACTGGGTTGGAGGTACAACGAATGGAGAAAATGCAGCAGTGGGGATGTATCTTGACAAATCTAATGAAGGAATGGATTTAAACGCTAAAAAGTCTTGGTTCTTATTAGATGGAAGCATCATTAATCTAGGGGCAGATATCAGTGGTGTTACAGATGCCTCCATTGAAACTATACTAGATAATCGACTTATTAATCCCGAAGAAGTATCAGTAATGGTCAATGGTCATTCATTCTCAAGTGAAAAAGAAGATGTTACAGGTTGGATTAATATTAGTGCGGAGGAGAAAGAAAACAATATTGGATATATTATACCGGAAGAAATGGGAAATGTTTCGATGTATCAAGAGCAACGTGTTGGAAAGTACAGTGATATCAATGAGTATTTTGTTAGTGATAAAGAATATCGTGAGAACTACCTCACCATTACAAAAAATCATGGAAAATCAGTAGATGATGACACATATGAATACATGGTTGCACCGGGTGAAAATGATGAAGAGATGGAAACGTTAGCAAACAACCCTCATTATAGTGTTTTAGCAAACAATAGGAATGTCCAGGCAATTGAATCGAATGATGTAATGCTAGCCAATTTTTGGAATGGTGGTCAAAAGGCAGGCATCGTCAAAGTAGAACAGCCGATGTCCGTGCTTGTCCAATCATTAGACAACAATCAGTATGAGATTACGATGGCAAATCCGCTTCAAAATAATGAGCAGGTTTCTTTAGAATTACGTGAAGAGATTCGTGAAGTAATATCTAATGACGAAGAAATGACAGTCGAAGGAAATACGATAACGTTAGATAGTAATCAATTATACGGGGCATCGAAAACACTTGTTATCGAAGTTGCGGAGAAAAACCAAGCAGCCAATGTTAACGATATAAAAACGCTTATTGAACAATACGATGAAGAAGGGGCGTTTGCTAGTGCAGAGATTGTTCGGCACTTACAAACCCATTTAACTGCCGTCAGTCATTACGAAGATAAAGAAGAAATAGATAAAGTCATCCAACATTTGAAGGGTTTTAAGGATCTACTAAATTATCAGCTAGCCAATAATGTAATGCCCGAAGAGGTACATGATAATCTCGTCATGCAAACAGACGGCGTGATAGCCAAGTTACAATAAAAGAATGATAATATCTCCCTATGACAGGACTTATCCTGCCGTAGGGAGAGAAATGAAAAAAGGGTCAGATTCTGGGAAGATTTGCCCCTTTTTGGTGAGATATGCAATAAAAATAACGTGGATGAGTAGAGCCATTGTTTGATGTTATATGAACGTATAGCTGGGAAAGGGGGATTTAGACGCATTACTATTGTACTTTAATAATTCCGTTACTTATGGTACCATTATGGGTAATGAAACGAAAAACATGGAACATGTATAGTGATATTGTAACCGGTATCATTATTTATTTTATGGGTGAAATACATATATTGAAACTGGAGAAACTGCCGTTTAGGCATGTGGATCGTTTATGTCAACATATATCTCTAGTTCTATCGACGGTGAACAGTTAAGGATGAAAATAACTTTTAGCCTATATAAAGAATGAAGTATTTTTCTGGATAGTGCTCCACAGATTCAACTATTAAGCTAGAGTGAATCACGTTCATTATGATTAAACAAATATTTTTTTAACTTATTGATGATGGAGGTTTCATCTAAATTATGTGGTTTAGCTTTACTTAGTAAACGAATTTACAAAGGAGGTGATCCTGATGAAAATAAAAAAAATCCTTAACAATAATGCTGTTGTAGTTATAGAGCAGGAAAAGGAAAAAATTGCAGTAGGAGCAGGAGTTGCCTTTGAAAAGAAGAAAAATGATATCGTTAATATTCACAAAGTTGAAAAGACCTTTATTATAGAGGAAAATGAAAGGTTGCAGCAACTTTTAAGTCGGATCCCGGAAGAACACTTTACCATTACAGAAGAAATTATTACTTATGCTGAAGAATCCATGGAAAAGAAATTAAATGAGCATATACATGTTGTCCTCACGGATCATATCTCATTTGCTATAGAACGACAAAAAAAGGGGATGGAAGTTAAGAATAAATTGTTAAATGAGATTAAAATTTTATATAAAAAGGAATTCGAAATCGGTCTTTGGGCGATTAAACATATTAAAGAACAAACCCAAATAGATATGCCGGTTGATGAAGCAGCTTTTATTGCTCTTCATATTCATACATTCAAAGCAAATGAAATAAGTTTCCAACAAACATTGAGACAAACGACGATTGTGCGAGACATGGTTCAAACCATTATAGGAGATTTAAAAATCAATGTGGAAGAAGATAGCGTATCTTACCAGAGACTTATTATGCATCTACACTTCCTTTTAGACAGAACGAATCATTATGAGATCGCAGCGATGGATGCGGAAATGTTAGACATGTTACAAAATAAATTCCCTGTTTCTTATAGATGTGCGCGTAATGTCTCTAAGAAATTATTAGAATATGATATCGAACTCCCGTACGAGGAATTAGGATATATTATACTCCATATTGAAAGACTAAGGAATCCATAGCATTCTATCACCCGCCTTACATTTTAAGCTATCTAGTCATTTTATGATTTTGCAAAATATATTGACAATGATATAGAAACCTGCTATGTTTAATATAATTATATATGCATCACATGTTACTGATTTGACCAGGCATGGTGGTAAATAAAAGGGTTCTTCGCATCCTTTTGATACCTCCATGTCTTTTTTATTGCCTAGGAAATTATAAAATTATTTGCTTGTGGATAACTTATTATTGATTAATGGCTACGTCCAGCTACAAGCGCCAAAAACTAGGAGATAACACGAGAGCTCCCTACGATAAGTCATCATCGGTTCGTTACCTCACCGTGATTCCTTTATCTCAGTTGCGCCGCTCCAATCTCTACGTTTTTAACCAGGCTCTTTTTGCTTTTGTTCTTTTAGTCATGTTATTCATATCTTTCATTACATTTTTGTGTCTCGAGCACAGCGAAAGGAATGATACTTAAAATGAAATTTAATTCTTTTGTTAATCTACGAAGTGTGTTTATGTTCGTATTTCTCTTAGTCATGATTTTTGTTTTTTCTGGTGAATCTGAAAAAATTTATGCTAAAAACAGTACAAATCAGGTTCAAGAAGCTATCCAAGATATGAAGACACTAGTGACTCACTATCAAGATGATAATGACATTATATCCAAAGAAGCAACTCATAATCTTCAAATTCACTTGGAGGCATTAGCGCATTTTGAAGGGAATGAAGAGACGGAAAAATCTATCAAGCATTTAAAAAATCTAAAAAGGTTAGTTAATTATCAATATGAAAATGATTTAATTTCCGAAAAAGCTTATCATGTACTAGATTCAAATACCGAGCATTTGATTCAAACAAAGCAGAACAAAAAAGATCCAATAATAATGGGGTATTGGAATGGAGACAAAAAGATAGAAAATTTCCCTGCTAATAAATTAACACATATTAACTATGCATTTGCATACATCGATGAGGAAGGAAATGTTCATCCCGATTCTTCATACAAGGAAGCAGAAAATGATTTCAAGGAATTAAATAAGTATAAAGAAAAGAATCCCCATATAAAATCATCTATTTCAATTGGGGGTTGGGGGCCGAATTCAAAATATTTTTCAGATGTGGCTTCCTCCAAAAAATCGAGAGAAGAGTTTGCTCAAGCCACTATTGATAAATTTATCATAAAGTATAATTTTGATGGAATTGATTTAGATTGGGAATTCCCTGTAGAAGGAGGCACAGATGAATTACATTATGATCCAAACGATAAAGAAAACTTAACTTTATTAGCAAAGGAATTTCGTGATCAGCTGGATCAATTGGAAAAGGAAAATAATCGTGAGTATTTGCTAACAGCAGCAACACCAGCGGGACGTTATCAAAGCCAAGGACCTTATGATCCTGCTGATAGTTATGATTTTGAAGGACTGTCCAAGTATCTCGATTGGATCTACGTTATGGCGTATGATATTGGAAATGGATTCAGTCCGGTAACAAATTTTAATACTCCAATGCAGCCTGTTAACTCAGATCCAACACCGGATGAAATAAAAAAATGGAATAATGTAAGTGGTGCTGTCGAATATTATCAGAAGCAAGGTGTTCCAACTGACCAACTTGTTCTTGGAACAGCATTTTATGGAAGGAGTTTCGAGGTTTCAAGTGAAGAAAACCAAGGGCTATATCAGGAATACGAATCTACTGGGCCTTCTCCACAATGGAATGAAATAAAAAAAGATTACTTGAAAGACCCTGATTGGAAAGAGTATTGGCACTCAACAGCTGAGGTACCTTGGTTATTTAATTCGGACACTAATATGTTTTTGGCGTATGATAATCCGGATTCAATAAATAAAAAAGCACAATTTATTAATAAGCACAATCTAAGAGGTGGTATGATTTGGCACATCGGTCAAGATGACAATCAAAACAGTCTGCTTAATGCTTTATCGAAGCCGGTATTAAAAATCAATCATTAAGCTATGAATTGTATATAAATTTATTTTTTATAGATAGCGGAGGTTTATTGTAAAAACGAAGTAGAACCATGGTAAAAAAGTAAACACAAGAAGTAAATATATATTGACAATGATATAGAAACCTGCTACTTTTAATATAATTATATATGCATCACATGTTACTGATTTGACCAGGCATGGTGGTAAATAAAAGGGTTCTGCGCATCCTTTTGGTACCTCCATGTCTTTTTTATTGTTGTAATAGCTGTGGTGCTCCCTAGAGATTTTAGTGAAATATGCTGAACAGGCCCATCTGCTTCAACGCCATAATAGGAGGTGGTCATAGCACATAAATATATCTAAATTTTTAAAAACTAATTTACGACTCGTATTACAAGGAGAAAGGAGATAAGTGAGATGAAACCACGAAAGTTACTCTATTCATCTATAATCACAACTATGCTTGTCGGTCTTGCATCAGGGATGTTCATGTCTACCGTTGGAGCTGAAGAAAGTAGTCCAGTACAAGAATATGAATTTTATCCAACACCGCATAGCGTGGCGTATGATGAAGGGGAAATGTCGCTTGAAGATGAAATTAACGTTATTTATGATGACACCATTGACGACGTAACAAAGAAAAAACTAGCAAGTGTCTTTGAAGATAATAATTTGCCGAAACCGGTATCTGCAGAGGAACCATCAGATGATGAAATAAATATATTTGTGGGGACGGAAGGATCAGGCGGTCCAGCAGAACAACATGCTGAAGAAGCATTTGGAGGAAATAGTGTGGATTTTAACGAGATCGATGCTTATCAATTAGAAATTGATAGCGATAACATCACTGTTATCGGAAAAGATACAGATGCTGCTTTTTATGGACTTGCCTCCCTTGGAAAAATCCTGGATCAGAGTCAGGATGGCGTAGTTCAGAATCTCGAAATCAAAGATTATGCTAATACGGAGGTTCGGGGGTTCATCGAAGGTTTTTATGGAATTCCCTGGAGCAATGAGGACCGTAAATCACTGATGGAATTCGGTGGTCAATTCAAAACGACTTCCTATATCTTCGCCCCTAAGGATGACCCTTATCACAGAGAAAAATGGGAGGATCTCTATCCGGAAGAAGAACTGGAAGAGATTCGTGATATGGTAGAAGTTGGTCAAGAAAATAAGACAGAATTCGTTTGGACTATTTCTCCGTTGGGAGAAGCAGCTAAAGTTGCCCAGGAAGAAGGTGACGAAGCAGCCATGGATATGCTTGATGAAAATACAGAAAATCTGCTCGATAAATTTGATCAGTTATATGATGCAGGTGTAAGGCAGTTTGGCATCCTTGGTGACGATGTTGGTGCTCTTCCACTTGATTATGTTGTCGAACAGATGGATGCCGTTTCCGCATGGGCTGATGAAAAAGGTGATGTGAAAGATACGATTTATACACCAGCTGCTTATAATTCGGCTTGGGCATGGGATGGCGGCGAAGAGTTGAATAAGCTCGAGAAGCATTTTGATGATAATATCCATATTCTTTGGACAGGCGAAAATACAGTTGCTCCGGTTGAGCAGAAGACAATTGACCGCTTTAAAAATCGAGATACGGATGGAGAGGTACGTCGTGACCCGCTCTTTTGGCTTAATTGGCCGGTTAATGACGTGGATATGACGCGTGTATTCCTTGGAAAAGGAGATATGCTTGAAACGGGTATCGAAAATCTCGCTGGTGTCGTTACAAATCCGATGCAGGAAGCGGAGGCTTCTAAAGTTTCCATCTTTGCCATTGCTGATTATGCATGGAATACAGAGGACTTTGATGATCAGAAGAGCTGGGAGGATAGCATGAAATATGTGGAGCCGAATGCAACAGAGGCATTTCATACATTGGCCAAACATATGGCTCATGCAGACCCCGATGATGGAATGGAAGCAGACGAGAGCGAGGACATCAAGGATTTGCTCGATGAGACGATATCCCGGCTTGATGATGGGGAACCGCTGGGTGATGATGCTTCTGAATTGATCGATGAGTTGCAAGCAATTGCAGATGCAGGTGAAACATTTTTGAAAGATGCAGAGAACGAAGGATTGAAGAAGGAATTAGAACCGTTTGTCAATGCGTTGCGTGATATGGTGCTTGCTGATATCGAATACCTGAAAACACAACAAGCGATCGAAGAGGAAGAATTTGATAGTGCCAAGGAGTACTACGTATCGGCTCAGGTATTACGTGAACAAAGCTTACATTATGATCGACCGATGCTGGAAGAGGCAAATGATGAAAAAGCGATCCCCGCTGCGAAAAGACTGCAGCCATTCACGAATAATTTGGAACGAAACGTAACGCAAAATGCAGAAGAAGTGTTAGACGATGTTATAACCGATTTTTCAAATAACCTAGCCTATCAACAAAAAGCAACTGCATCGACGGAATATAATGAGTCACAAGGAGCATCTTTTCTCGTAGATGGAGATAATAGTACGAGATGGGCGTCTGATTATAAAGATATGACAGATTTTGAAAGAAATGATCAGTGGGTTGAAGTTGAACTCGATCAGGCCGTTGATATGGATAGAATCGTGATTAACTGGGAAGCGGCCCGAGCTTCAGCGTATAAGATACTTGCTTCTGACAACGGCGTTGATTATGAAGAAATATACGCCTATGATGATGACACAAGAGGCACGTTAGTCGATGTTATTAATCTGGAAGACGTCAACGCTAAATTCATAAAAATTGATATGTCTCAACGCATAACAGATTACGGGTACAGTATATATGAACTGGAAATATATAGCTTCTCTGAAGTGAAAAAACTCGTAAAAGAAGCGGATGACTTACTGAACAGAATACCAGAAGAATCAAGTGGAGAAGAGGAAAGAGCTGAACTCATTTCCGCGAAAGATGAATTGGAAGATTATTTTGAAAGTGAAGATACAAATGGAATGCCTTATACGCTAATCAAGACCTTAACAGATAAGTTAAATCGTTTTAAAGAGACCATTATACCAAGTGCCAGTCTAATAAGCGATTCTGTTGAACAATTCAAGAAAGATGGAGAAATTGAAACCGATCGTGTAGCACGTGCCTTAACCATTCATTTAACTGCTGTAAGCCAGTATGAGAAAAGGGAAGCGTCGGAAAAAGTAGTTAAACATATGGAAGGCTTTAAACAATTACTTGATCAACAACGAGAGGAAGAATTGATATCGGAGGACGCCTATGATGTTCTTAATGATGAGGCTGACAATCTGATACAACAGTGGCAATAGGATATAGTGATTGTTTGGCTGGTTTGAGTACGTTTGATGACGACCTTAAACCAGCCATTTTTTCAGCCATTCCTTATTTATTGGGCATAGGTAAAATGTTTGAAAATAAGAGATAAGGAGAAAGAATAGATGAAAAAACTATGTAAACTTTTAATAAAATTTAGCTGGGAAATGGCCAAGTGAGAAGGTACTATTCATATAGTGTTTATCCTCTATTTCTCCGATGTTTGTCATTTACTATCACCTGTATGAATCGTAATGCTGTTAATCAGGCGGGCGATTTGTTCAACAGGTTGATCCATGTTGTTTGCCAGCCAGTGTTTAATCACGTAGATGCCACCACCGACAAGAAAGGATCCAGCGTACTCGGATATGTTGGTATCGATGGCTTGATGATCGGTCCAGCTTGTCATCAGAAATTGTTGGGCGACATCCATGATGCGACGCTCAAACGAAGGATCATTATTTTCATTAAGAAGCGTTTGGCATGTGTCGTATTTCGAAGCAATATATTCCAGCAGTTTCTCGGTCATTTGCAGCGATTCTTCTTCCCTGGTGAAATTATATTGATTCAAATACATGTTTAAATCCACGATTATTTCCTCTTCTATTTGCTCCATTAAATCAAATGGGTCCCGGTAATGAGCATAGAACGTGGAGCGGTTAATATCAGCTTGTTCACAAATTTCTTTCACCGTTATGGATGATAATGGTTTCGCTTTTAATAACGTCATTAAACCATCTTTTAAAACCATACGGGTGTATTTCTTTCGACGATCCAGTTTTTTGTTCACGAAATTGTCACACTTTCTTTTGGGTGTTAAGCAACAGTATTTTACTATTTGTTGTTTTTTTTACGTATGTTGGGAAACTGTTTGTTGTAAATCCAACACGCTGTCTTATATAATATTATCGTGTTTGAATGGATGAAGCAAGAAAGGATGAACAGAGACAGCAATGACGAATTTTATACTAAAATATAGAAAATCGGTTGTCATTACGTTTATTACACTGGCAATTGTTAGTGCGCTCGTGCAATTTGGCGTTGCAACTAATTATGATATGGTTGATTATTTGCCGGATGATGCGCCATCCATTGAATCCACAGATGTGATGGACGAAGCGTTTGACGATGATGTGGCCAATACGCGGGTCATGATAAAGGACGCCAGCATCCAAGAAGCGCTTGGCTATAAGGAAAAATTGGAAGCCATTGACGGTGTTTCAGGTGTCATGTGGCTCGATGACGTGATGGACATAACAACACCAATCGAAATGGAAGATAAAGATACCGTTGAGTCGTACTATAAAGATGGCGATGCGTTATTTTCTTTTGAGATTGAAAGTGGAAAAGAAGTGGAAACGACAGACGCCGTTTATGACTTGATTGGTTCAGACAACGCGATGGAAGGAGATGCCTTGGATACAGCAATCTCGCAGGAAATGACAGGAGAAGAGACGATGAATGCAGCGTTGATTCTTGTACCTGTTGTGATTTTGATCTTGCTGTTGTCTACAACGTCATGGCTAGAGCCAGTCTTTTTCTTAACAGCTATCGGTGTATCCGTTTTAATTAACATGGGAACGAACATTTTTTTAGGTGAGGTTTCCTTTGTAACCGAATCAGTAGCGCCGATTTTGCAGCTTGCCGTGTCCCTTGATTACGCTATATTCTTGCTTCATAGCTTTACCGATTATCGAAAGACAGCGGAGACGCCGGAGGAAGCGATGAAGCTAGCAATGAAGCGATCTTTCCCGGCTATTGCAGCAAGTGCATCAACGACCGTTTTCGGATTTGCGGCTTTAATGTTTATGAATTTTGGGCTTGGCGCAGACCTGGGTCTAAATCTATTAAAAGGTATTTTGCTTAGTTTCATCAGTGTGATGATATTTCTGCCGGCTTTCACGCTATTACTGTATAAAGGCATTGATAAAACCAAGCATCGGCCGTTTTTACCAAGTAAATTTAATATCGGAAATTATATTATAAAGCTTCGTATTCCGGTTCTATTGCTCATAGCTATTCTCATTGTTCCGGCCTATCTAGCACAAGGTAATACGGATTTTCTCTATGGAAATGGAGGGAATGCCGATAATACGCGGGCCGGTCAGGATGAGAATGCAATTGAAGCTACATTTGATAAAAACACTCCGATGGTGCTGTTAGTGCCAAAGGGAGATTTGGCACGGGAAGATGAACTTGTTCAAAATCTGGATAATTTGGACGGTGTAAAAAGTACGGTTTCCTATGTGAATACAATAGGGACTGGGATACCGCCTGAGTATCTCGATGCGTCAGATACCGAAGACTTCTTTTCGGAAAATTACAGCCGGATCACGTTAAATACAACAACGGATACGGAGGGGGATGAGGCATTTGCGCTTGTTGAAACGGTCAGGGGAATTGCTGCTGATTACTACGGAGACGATTATCATACTATCGGGGAAAGTGTGTCGATGTATGATATGAAAGATATTGTCGAAGCGGACAATACACTGGTTAATGTACTAACGGTGATTTCTATAGCGATTGTTCTCTTCGTTACATTCCGGTCGATTTCCTTCCCGGTTATTTTACTTTTGACGATCCAGACATCGGTATGGATGAATCTCGCTGTTCCGTACTTGACGGATTCACCGCTTGTTTATATCGGCTATCTGATTATCAGTACGGTTCAGCTGGCAGCAACGGTCGATTATGGTATTCTTTTTACAGAATACTATACGCAGCTCCGCAAGGAAATGAGTGCACTTGCTGCTGTTAAGAAAACCATTAATGAAAAGATTTTCTCCATTGGTGTATCTGCATCTATTTTGTCCAGTGTCGGGTTTATTTTGTGGGCGACGTCTTCCGATCCGATCGTTTCGTCCATGGGGCTCTTGATCGGGCGTGGCGCACTGTTTGCGTTCCTATTAGTGGTGTTCTTATTGCCGGCAATGCTCGTTATATTCGACCGTGTGATTGAAAAAACAACTTGGAAGCCAAATTTTTACCATGGGAAAGAGGAGTGATAGCATGCGTTTGAAACAACTAGCAACTGTGATGATGGGGACTATTCTGGTCTTTGGCTCCCTCCCTTTGTCTGCATTTGCCGAGGAAGATGAACATGCAGATACCCAAAAAGGCCAATATGACACGAAGGATGAAGCCATTTACGGTAATCTAGGGGCAGATGGAGCATTGAAGGACATGTATGTAGTGAATACGTTTCACGTTGATCATCCTGGTGAAATTGTAGATCACGGCGATTATACAACCATTCGAAACTTAACGAATTTAGCTGACATGGAGCAGGACGGCCGTGATGTGCATTTTCAGGCAGAAAAAGGGGATGATGATTTTTATTATCAGGGCTATCTGGAAGACCATCCGCTTCCATGGGATATAGATATTACTTATGTATTGGATGGAGACAAAGTAGATCCGGAGGCGTTAGCCGGTAAAGATGGTTCGCTGGAAATTCAAATGGAAACGTCTGCCAATGAAGATGTCGATGAGACTTTTTTCGAAAATTATATGATGCAAATCACCTTAACGCTTGACCCGTCGACATTTGATAATATTCAAGCGCCGGACGGGACCAAGGCCAAAGAAGGGAAGGATACAAATCTGACATTTACTGTCATGCCAGACGAGGAAGAAACGTTCATTGTTTCTGCTGATGTTACCGATCTGGAGATGGATCCTATTGATATTTCGGCAACACCGGCTTCGATGCCAATGGATGATCCGGACTTAGGTGATATGAAAGGTGATATGGAGTCATTATCGGATGCAATCAAGGAGATCAATGGCGGTGTTGGCGATTTGAAAGATGGTATTTCGGATCTGAACGACGGTGCCTCGGATTTGAGTGAGGGTTCCAGTAGTTATCTGACTGGTATCAATCAGCTGGATCAATCATCCGCTGAACTGGTTGATGGATCTTCACAAATTAATGATGCTTTCCAGGAAGTGGCGGGTGCGGTACAAGACGCTCCGGATGAAGCCCCTGATATGGGTAATATTGATCAATTCCCTGAAGGCATTCGTACATTAGCAAATGGCTTGAATGACACCGCTGATGGTCTTGATGAATTGCGTGATAATTACGATACCGCTTATAGCAATTTGAGTGATGCGATTAACGAGATCCCTGCTAATGAAATTACGGAAGAACAAATCAATGAATTATTCAACAGTGATGTTGATCCGGAAGTTATCAACCAATTGGTAGATTCCTATGAATCGGCTCAAAAGGTTAAAGGCACGTACGAAGGAGTGGAAGAAGCATTCGATGCGGTGACAGGGACGTTGGATGACGTTGCCGGTTCGGTGCGAGAAATGGCAGATGAAGCAAATACTACTGCCACTGAAGTTGAAAATGGGTTGGCTAATATGGATGGACTGGATGAACTGAATGAGTTGCAATCAAGTGTTTCAGAATTTGCATCACAGTATCAATCCTTTCATCAAGGTTTAGTAGCGTATACGGATGGCGTTAGCGATTTGGCATCGAACTATCAAGATATTGACGAAGGTATCGGGGGGATTTCAGATGGCTTGGGTTCCCTGGAAGATGGTGCTGGAGATCTTAAAGATGGCACGGAAGAGTTGGAAGGCGAAACCAGCGATATGCCTGATGAAATGCAGTCAGAAGTGGATGAGATGATGGACGAATATGATGCTTCGGATTTCGATCCAGTATCGTTTGTATCTGATAAAAATAAAGATGTTGACGTTGTGCAATTTGCTCTGCAAACCGAACCAATTGAAGTAGAAGAAGCTGAAACAACGGAAGATACGGATGAAGAAGAGGATAAAGGCTTTTGGGAGCGATTCTTAGACCTTTTCCGGTAGGTAGTTTCAAGATCAGCTTGTAGATTGGATACAAGCTGATTTTTGATATGTGGTATAGAGGCATATTGGATTGTAGATCTATTTGAAAGGAAAGTCATCATTTATCAGTTTCAGGAACGGAACACAAGATCAAACGAACTTCCATGTGCAAAACAGAGGAGGAAGTGAATTCATTTCTTTGTGAAGGACTTTCTGTGGAGTTTGGACGAATATTCAATTAGTGAGAGCTGAGGATCGTTAAAAATCTTCTTAGAACCCCTTGCCTTTTCTATTACTATTACGTATAATGATACTAATTTACAGATAACATTAATTTATCATTTGTTATTTCTAAAAAGCGTTGATGAGGAAAAGTAAGATTCAGATATTTTTCACAGAGAGCTTCGGTAGCTGAAAAGGAGTAAAGTGATGAATCGGAACAATGGCCTCTGAGCTTCGTGCTGAAAATATTGGTTATTAGTAGGTTACGACGAGATTTGGTACTCGTTATCCATACCACAGTATAAAAAGTTTAAGGCTTTCGTACTTGATGAGACTATATATGCGAGTATATGGTGAAATAAGGTGGTACCACGTTCATTCAACCACGTCCTTATCGATATTATATCGGTGAGGGCGTGTTTTTTTCGTTTCTTAGGGATTCCAGAAAAACCAGCCAATCATCGACGAAAGATAAGCTAAGCGAACAAAAATAGGAGGGCTTATATGAGTGGAAATGTAGTAATTCAAACAGATTTTGGGGTTAGTGATGGTGCGGTTAGTGCAATGTATGGTGTAGCCATTTCTGTGGAGCCAGCACTTCGGCTATTCGATCTCACACATGATATCCCGCAATACAATATCTGGGAGGCATCTTATCGGCTATATCAGACATTACCTTATTGGCCGGAGGAAACGGTATTTATTTCAGTGGTTGATCCAGGGGTTGGAACTTCAAGACGAAGTGTTGTCGCCAGAACGGTTGATCATCAATACATTGTAACGCCGGATAACGGTACACTTACTCATATAAAAAAAGCTATTGGAATCGAGGAAGCAAGAGTAATTGATGAGAAAATAAACCGATTGCCGCGTTCTGGTGAATCATATACGTTTCATGGTCGAGATGTTTATGCATATACAGGAGCAAGATTAGCTTCAGGTGTCATTTCCTTTGAACAAGTCGGACCTCCCGTAGATGTGGATGATATTATTGGATTAGCAAAACCCGAGCCCTTTATGGAAAATGGTGTTATTTATGGCAATATCGATATATTGGATGTTCGTTTTGGCAATTTATGGACAAATATCAGCAAAGCATTGGTTCAAGAAGCAGAGATCGCGTATGGAGATTCGTTAGAAGTTACCATTGCTAATAATCGTCAACACGTGTACAAAAATATGATGACATATGGACATTCCTTTGCGGATAGTCGCCTTGGTGATCCATTATTATATGTCAATTCATTAGATAACCTGGGTGTAGCAATTAACCAAGGTTCCTTCGCAAAAGCATATAATATCGAAACTGGTGCCGATTGGCAGATTATCATTCGTAAAGTGCCGAAGGATTAATAGTTGAATGAAAGGTCTGAACGTAAGACTTATCGGCCGCCGTGTGGGACAAATAGCGACATGACTGAAAAAGAGGCTGGGACAAAAGTATTTTTAACAAATAGATTCCGAACATACATCGCTTCGGAAATATACTTCGCGCACCTTAGGGCGGCTGGTGAGCCCCCTTGTGCGCTTCGTGTTGCAAGCGACTTCTAGGGGCAGCACTCCTCGCAAAAAAGATTGCTATCGCACTTCGGTGTCTCACCTATGCCTTCCCTCCCGCTGGAGTCTCCGCATATTTCCTACGCTAATTTTGATAATGTTCGTCTTTTTAATAAAACACTTTTGTTTTGTCCCAGCCTCTCTCTACACCTTAATTTGTTGGTAAATCATCAATACTGTCAATATCCATATATTCTGGTACAACAAAGCCTTGTTGAGCACCTTCCAAATTCGGACCTAAGTCGACGATTTCATTTTTATACTCTTCATAATAGGAAGCCGCGCCCACAGGGAGCCAAGCTATTAGCATCCCATCAACATCGCCACTGGAAAGGGCTTCAAATGCGATTCCCATATCAACAGTTGTCAACGTAACATCGTAGCCCAATTCTTCAAGAAGAATCGCAACGACATTTGTTGATGATATTTCTGTATCCCAATTCACATAAGCCAGCTCGATTTCTTCATTTTCGACTGGTTCAATACCCTCCATCCAGGCGTTAACTTCATCCTGATTGTTTTCGATCCATTCCGAAGCGGCTTCGCGTGGTTCAACGTCATCGTCTCTAAAATTTGCCATAACTTCATTCATGTCTTCCACTTCCCAGTAAAAATTATCCAATAATTGATAAGCGGAAGCGTGTTCATCTTCAAGACCTTCCCTGACCATCGTATGTATATTTTCGGATTCACCTAGTGTCTCTTTTGGGTCTTCTAAAAATTTCAAATCATATTCTCGAAACGACCAGTGTGGTTCCCAGAGCGTGACGACAATCGGTTCTTGATTGTCAATCGCACGTTCTAATTCTGATAACATGGCTGTTTCTGAACTTGGAGTCAGTTCAACATTCAAGTCGTATTCCTCAACGGTCTTTTCAGCGATATCCATCGTTCCTGATCCCGGCTCGATTCCGACAATTTCCTCCAGTTCAGTTGCATCATTGTTTTCTTCTTCTGTAGCATTACCACTGGATTCTTCTTGGCAACCCACCAATAGTAATACAATAGTTATACTTAGGAAGATACCCCATTTCTTTGATAATAAAATCATCATCATCCTTTCCTAAAAATGGTTTTTCATACAATTTGTTGAATATATGTGGTACCACAATTTGTCGACTAACAAGTAGGATAAATCAGAAAAAAAGAAAATACAACGTCGATTATAGGCTTTCTCCGTCGATTTCGTGCATTAAGCTTGCTCAGTGAAGCTCAGGGGCGTTCAGTGAAAGAAATACTAACCGATTTGATTTAAAAGGAAATCGATCGGAAGCACCTTTGAACCGATCGAGCAGCGGAGAAAAACGATCAAGAGCAGCATCGAATCGATCGAGTGGCAGGGTAAAACGATCAAGAGCAGCATTGAATCGATCGAGCAGCAACGTAATTCGAGCGAGAGGCATCGTAAAATTAATTAGGAGAACTGATCCGTTCACTCATTCATTCAAATTACATAAAAGATGAATTTTCCATCCAATTTTGGAGATATTGGCTCACTGAACGTCACTGAGGCTCACTGAGCTTCACTGAGGTCACTCAGTTCATGAAATCGAGTTTGCCAGTAATCAGAAGCTTTTGTAAACTGTTATTAATTCATGCGCATGGGTTATCCATTTAAAGTAATAATTCTTTAAGAAAATTAGGAGTGATTATATGCCGAAAAAGCGAAAGCAGCGTCGTATTATCGATACTGATGTTCACGAACGGGTTATGTATTCGGATCTTCTCCCTTACTTGGACAATCCATGGAGACGATATATAGAGGATAACCACTGGTTGCAGGAAAAACATATGCCGTATACGCAACCAACGGTAGCGGGTGTGGATCGCGCAGATGCGGTAACGCCAGACGGAGGAGCGGCAGGAACAGACCTAGCATTTATGCAAGAGCAACTACTCGATGCGGAAGGGCATGAATACGCCATCTTAAGCGGAGCCTTAGATCCGTCCCCGTCATCCATGCACGGCTGGTATGAAATGGGGACTGCCTTAGCGAGTGCGTATAATGATTGGCAGATTGAAAACTGGCTGGAAAAAGATAGCCGTTTATATGGTTCTGTTCATATTGCAGCACAGGATCCGCAACAAGCGGTCCGTGAGATAGAACGAGTCGGTCCTCATCCGAAAATGGTGCAAGTATTACTACCGATTGATACCCGGTCGTGGGGGATCCGTACTATCATCCGATTTATGAAGCAGCCCAGCGCCATCAATTATCGATTGGTATGCATCATAATGAGCCACCGACGCATTTCGGAGGCTGGCCGCGCTATTTTATCGAGTGGCATACCATGTTGCCAACGGCGCATATGATTGAAGTTTCCAATATGGTGTTTAACGGTGTATTTGATAAATTCCCAGACTTACATCTCATCATGATTGAGGGTGGATTCACACATGTCCCGCATCTGATGAAAAAGATGGATCAGCAGTACAAGGAACTTCGTCATGAAATTCCATGGGTAAAGCGGATGCCGAGTCGCATCATTCAGGATCATGTTCGTTTTACCACGCAACCCGTGGAAGAATTAGACCAAAGAGAATTTATGCAGTATGTCGATCAAATGGGGTCAGAGAATATGATTTGTTTTGCTACCGATTACCCACATTGGGATTATGATTCCCCCCTAGAGGCGCTACCGAAGCTTGACGCGGCGCTGGAGGAGAAGATTTATTCCGAAAATGCGCGAGCTGCTCTTCCTAAATTGCCGAAACGAACAGGAGGTGTGGAATAATGCGAGAAGTTGTGTGTCATAAAGAAGAAATTAATCCGGGTAAGATGAGAAGTGCCACGTTGGGGAAAATTCCGATTGTGGTTTGTCGCACCAAAGACGGTGAATTTTACGCATTTGTCAATAGATGCCTGCATCAGGGCGCCCCGCTTTCCGAAGGTGTCTTATGTGGGGATACCAAACGTACAGATGTTCATGGCAACTATGAATATATAAAAGATGGGGAGATCCTTCGTTGTCCGTGGCATGCGCTTGAATATGACATTAAAAATGATGGTGTCATGCTTGCGGAGCCTGACAAAAAATTACGTAGTTTTCAAGTCACCATTGAAGATGATCAAGTGGTTGTATATAAATAAGGATGAAAAGGTGCATGAGGTGAGCGTATGAAAAAGATGTTTATCAACGGCGAATGGATAGAAGCCAGTTCTAAAGAAACAAGAGAAATTATCAATCCGTATAATCAAGAAGTTATCGAAACAGTCACAGAAGGCAATGAGCAGGACGCCCAATTTGCGATTGCGGCTGCTCGGGAGGCCTTTGACAATAGGGAATGGGCTTTTATCACGGCTGCGGGGCGCGGCAAGGTTGTTCACATGATTGCCGATTTGATCAATCGTGACCACGAAGAATTGGCAAAGCTTGAATCACTTGACACCGGTAAAACCGTGGAGGAAAGTCGTGGAGATATGGATGATATTGCAGGCGTTTTTCGCTATTTTGCCGAAATGGCTGACAAGGACGGTGGCGAGATCATCGATTCTCCTATTCCACATTCAACCAGCAGGGTGGTTCATGAGCCTGTCGGTGTCTGTGGCCAGATAACACCATGGAACTACCCATTATTGCAAGCATCATGGAAATTGGCACCAGCCCTGGTAGCAGGTAATACACTTGTCATGAAGCCAAGTGAAATTACGCCACTTACATCGGTGAAAGTTTTCGAATTAATGGAAGAAGCTGGGGTCCCACCAGGTGTTGTCAACTTGGTGCTTGGGTCTGGTGATAGCGTTGGCGCGGAACTTGCAGCGAATGACAATGTTGATTTGATTTCATTTACGGGTGGCATCGAAACAGGCAAAAAGATTATGCAGGCCGCCAGTTCGAATGTGAAAAATCTAGCACTAGAACTTGGCGGGAAAAATCCGAATGTTGTTTTTGCTGATGCGGCTTTTGAAACCGCTGTTGATCAGGCGATGAACGCGGTATTTTTCCATGCCGGGCAAATCTGTTCAGCAGGGACGCGGCTAATTGTGGAAGAAAGCATTCATGATGATTTTGTCCATGCACTTGTAGAGCGTGTAAATAATATCAAGCTCGGTAGCGGATTTGACCCATCCACTCAAATGGGGCCGCTGATTTCACAGGAACATGTCAATAAGGTGAATCATTATGTGGAAACCGGCAAGCAGGAAGGTGCAACGGTAGCGGTTGGAGGTGATCGTCCCGAAGATCCATACCTGCAAAAAGGATTCTTCTACCTACCGACGGTGTTGACGGATTGTACGACGGATATGCGTGTGGTGCAGGATGAAGGCTTCGGTCCGGTTATTACGGTGGAAAAATTCAGGGACGAAGAAGAGGCCGTCCGTCTTGCCAACGATTCTATTTACGGGCTTTCCGGTGGTGTTTTTACAAATGACATCGCCAAAGCCGAACGCTGTGTAAAGAAAATGCGAATGGGCACGGTCTGGATTAACGACGTGAACCTGTACTTCCCGCAAGCACCATGGGGTGGCTATAAACAGTCCGGAATCGGTCGTGAGCTTGGTAAAACAGGGTTGGAAGAATATCAGGAAACCAAGCATATTTTTCAAAATTTGAAACCGGAGCCGGTGAACTGGTTTTAAAGTCTATGAAGCTGTTTCTTGGTACCAACGCAAAAAACATAAATGACATAGAAAATGAAACAAAAGGGGGATGGCAATGCAACATTCAAAAGGGGAAAGTCCTGTTTTAGACAGTTCTTATATTTATGTGTGCTCAGGTGCAGAGATTGAAGACGATGAGCTAATGGAATGTGAAACAGAGGAAGATACGATCGTGGTCGGTCGTGCAGAAGGAAAGGTTTATGCTGTTGACGGGATATGTTCACATGCCTATGCCGAGTTGATCGATGGTGAATTGGAAGGGACTTGTTTAACATGTCCGTTGCACTTTGCCTGTTTTGATATTCGTGATGGTTCCGTGATGGAAGGCCCGGCAGAAAAACCGCTACGCGTCTACGAGACTATCGAGCGCGACGGATCCGTATGGGTCAGATATAAAAGGGGGTGATGGGGTGTCTTATGTAAATACAACGATTATTATCGGAGCTGGTATTGCTGGCGTGCATGCCGCTGAGAACTTACGAAATGAAGGCTATCAGGATCGGATTGTGCTGATGGACCGTGACAGTCAACTGCCTTATGACCGTCCACCGCTGTCCAAGGAGTGGATGAAGGGGGAGATCGATCATGCACGTATTTTATTACGAGATCCTGCCATTTATGAAGAATTGGACATCGACTTGAAGTTAGGGGTGGAGGTAACGGGCATTGATCCCCAGCGTAAAACCCTCGATACGAAAGATGGATCTTCCTATGAGTGGGACAAACTCATCCTTGCGACTGGATCAAGCTTACGGACATTGTCTATAACGGGCGATGATTTGAAAGGCATTTTTTATTTACGAAAGATGGATGATGCCATAGCTATGAAAGACTATATGCAACATGTGAAGCAAGCCGTTATTATTGGCGCTGGTTTTATCGGTGCCGAACTTGCATCCACGTTGAGCGAGATCGGGATCGACGTTACGATTGTAGAAAGGTCTTCTTATCCAATGGAAAATATTGTAGGCCAACAAGCATCAGCGTATTTTCTCGATTTGCATCGACGTAACGGTGTTGAAGTAATTACAGAAGACGCTATCACGCAGTTTAACGGGGAAGGGAAAGTGGAAGAAGCAGTAACAGCAGGAGGCCGGCGGATCCCCTGCCAGGCTGTCGTGATAGGTGTGGGAGTGACACCGAATACGGAAGTGTCGTCTCCGCAATTGGAGGAAGAAGGGGGCTATGTTGTTAATGCATATGGCGAGACATCCGTCTCTAATATTTATGCGGTAGGGGATTGTACGTCATGGCCATATCAAGGGTATCCCATTCGCATTGAACATTGGGATCATGCCGTCAATCATGCCAAGACAGTTGCAAAAAATGTGATACATCCGCGATCGACACCTTATACGTATACGCCGTATTTCTGGTCGGATCAATACCATATCCGGTTTCAATATTTCGGTCATGCAAAAAATTGGTCCAAAACCGTATTACGAGGATCGATAGAATCAGATGCATTCACAATTTTCTATCTGAATGATCAGGACATCGTTAAGGCCGCGTTTATTTCCAACCAACCGAAACATGCTTTACCCACAAGACGGATGATCCAGCAACAAAAAGCAATAGATACAGGGGATTTAGCAGATGAAAGTATAGCTTTGAAAAAAGTGCAGCGTCTGCAGTATAAATAAAACATAAGCGCGAGAATCGTTTGTTGGTGATATGAAGGCGGGGTTACGTCTTCCTAGTTAACCATATGCTCATAAGTGTAAGCATCAAATCGTTCTGATCTATTCTAATTGGAGGGAACTATTTGATGCTTATGTTTCGTTACAATTCCCTCCCTCATTCTTTTTTCTTTGGGGGTTGGAATTTAATATAGAGGTATAAGACTTTACTTATAGCAATGACAGTTTATGATGTTGTAATGATGATTGGAGAATCAGGGTTGGATCATAGAGTTGTAGGTCATTTCTAAATTCCAAAAATAGCTTGACTTGACTTTAGAGGTGTGTTGTTTTATGATATAGCTAAATCGGCTTGTAACTGATATGATCAGGCAATACCGATAGGCACAGTAGTGTGTCTATTGGTATTGCCTTTTTTTATTTCAAAAAAGGGGAGGTTTTTATTTTGACAGTTTTTCCAAAGGATTTTTTATGGGGTGGCGCTATTGCCGCTAATCAAGCGGAAGGCGCTTGGAATATGGATGGAAAGGGGACAGCAATTACAGATGTAACGGAACATGGTATCGCCAAAAATCAGCATGATAAAAAGGTTGAACCTGGTAAAGTATATCCGAGTCATGAGGCAATAGATTTTTATCATAGGTATGCAGAGGATTTAGAGTATATGGCTGAGATGGGATTCAATTGTTTTAGAACATCCATTGCTTGGACACGAATATTCCCAACGGGAGAAGAAGAAACGCCGAATGAAAAGGGGTTGGAATTTTACGATAAGCTTTTTGATAAAATGTTAGAACTCGGAATGGAACCGATTGTAACAATTTCCCATTACGAAACACCATTAAACTTGTATACAAAGTATAACGGTTGGGAAAGTAGAGAACTAATTCCATTATTTGAGAAATACTGTCGGGTTATTTTTGATCGCTATAAGGATAAAGTTAAATATTGGATGACTTTTAATGAGATGAATAATGTTCATACAATTCCATATGCATCCGCTGCCATGGATCTTACCGGCGAACGAAGCAACCAATTAAGACAAGTTTATCAGGCGACGCATAATATGTATGTAGCTAATGCACTTGCAAACAAAATAGCAAAGGACATGATGCCGAATGCACATATGGGAATTATGATTTCTCTTAGTCAGGCAGCCGGCTATCCAGCTACACCTAAACCTGAAGACGTATTTGGTACACTCCAATTTCAAAGGAGAACCTTTATTAGTGCAGATGTGCAAATCAAAGGAAAATACCCTAACTATGTTAAGAGAATCTGGGAAGAAAATGACGTTAGGTTAGATATTACAGATGAGGATCTAAAACTAATTGCAGCATATCCATCATCTTATATAGCATTTAGTTATTATCGAAGTAGCGTTTTTGAAGATGGCATGAAAATATATGGAGATACTGGCGGTGTGGTTGGTAAGGAAAACCCTTATTTAGAGGTATCTGACTGGGGCTGGCCAATTGACCCGCTAGGCTTAAGATGGATGTGTAACGTCATGCAAGATCGTTATGATTGCCCATTAATGATAGTTGAAAATGGCCTGGGAGACAAAGATACCATTAGTGAAGATGGAAAGATTCATGATGAAGCTAGAGCTAAATATTTAACCGATCACGTCAAAGCCATTGGAGAAGCAATTAAGGATGGTTGTAACATCATTGGATATACGTACTGGGGTCCAATCGATATTGTTTCAGCGGGAACCGGCGAAATGAAAAAACGTTATGGGTTTATATATGTTGATAAGGATAATGAAGGAAAGGGTACGCTTAACAGAATGAAGAAAGATAGTTTCGATACGTATAAAGAAATCATTGAAAATAATGGTGAAAATGTATTTTAAAAAATAAAGAATGGTGAATGGCATGGAAATAGTACGGATACTTAACAATAATGTAGTTGAAGTCAAAAAGGAATCAGGGAATCACGTAATTGTAATTGGCAATGGAATTGGTTTCAGAAAGCACAAAGGTGATTTTGTGAAGCAAACGGATGTCGACAAAGTATTTATTTTGACGAACAAACAGCTATTTCCGACTGTTGAGAACTTACTATTAACTGTTCCAACACATTTAATCGAGTCTTGTAATTTAATCGTTAACTACGGAAGAGAAATTTTGGGTGACCAAATCAATCAAAATATAATTATAACGTTAACGGATCACTTAAATCATGCTATCAATAAAGCACGTGATGGATTTACAACACCGAATCCGCTAAATTGGGATATCAAAAAGTTTTACCCGGAAGAATATGAAGTTGGCAAATATGCTTTAGATATTGTGAAGAAAAATCATTTTGTATCACTACCGGAAGATGAAGCCGGTTTTATCGCAATGCATTTCGTTGCTGCTATCGGTGACAGTAAAGAACCTTACACTGTTATTAAGGTTACGGAAATCATGAAGGCCATTTTAAATATTGTCAAAGCGGAATCTGAAGTGGAATTGGATGAGGAATCTCTTGCATATACCCGGTTCATCAGACATATACAGTTTCTTGCTATTCGCGCTCTTGAAAGCGCAACATATTCTGAGCGTTTTGATGATGAGATAAGTGTATTGCTTAAACAGAAATATGAAAACGAATACGTGATAGCAGAAAAGATAGCAGCAACCATTTTGATAGATTACAACATTCATATATCTTCTTCCGAAAAATTATATATGACAATGCATCTTGCAAGTTTACTTGGCAAAAGGGGGGCAAATTATGAGTCATCATAAAGAAATAAAATTGATTATAAAAATATTGGTGGCAAAGAAAATATCAAACGAATTTCCCATTGTATGACAAGGTTGAGGATCGACCTATTTGATAATAATAAAATAGACATCGATGCACTGTCGGATATGGAAGCAGTACTAAATACGCAAGTGCAAAACGGACAATTACAAGTAGTTATTGGCCCGGCTGTTGCCAATTGGTATGATGAAATGGTTCAAATCACAGGGATAGGTGGATCAAAAGACGATTCAGATGCCCAATCAGAAGGTGAGAAAAAAGGCTTTTTTAGTCGTATTTTGGAAATTTTATCCAATATATTCGTTCCTATCATACCTGCGATCGCTGCTGCAGGTATGATGAAAGCATTGCTCGGATTATTAACAACATTTCATTGGCTATCAGAAGAAAGCGATTTATATACGATATTAAACCTAATGGCTGATACAACGTTTTATTTTTTACCATTTTTGCTAGCGATTTCAGCAGCGAAATTATTTAAAACGAGTGAAATATTGTCAGCTGTGTTAGCCGGTGCATTACTCTATCCATCCATTGTTGATATGGTGGGTGAAATTGACAGTTATAGCTTTCTCGGTTTACCAATTCCAGTAATTTCATATACAACTTCGGTTATTCCGATCATTTTATCCGTATGGTTAATGAGTTACGTTTATCGATTTGTCGATAAACACATGCCTGATATGTTAAAAGTCATATTTGTTCCAACGGTAGTATTATTAGTTATGATTCCTATTGAGTTAATAGCTTTGGGTCCTTTAGGCCATTACTTTGGTGTAGCCTTATCAACTGTTTCAATGGAACTATTTGAGTTTTCAGGTGCAGTTGCAGGTGCCATTCTAGGTGGGCTTCGTCCATTAATGGTTATTACTGGTATGCATCAAGCGTTGACACCGATAGTATTCCAAAACTTTGCATCATTGGGATATGATGTTTTAATGCCTACGATGATAATATCAACGTTTGCACAGGCAACAGGTGTGTTAACGTTGGCATTAAAATCAACGTCCAAAAAAGAAAAATCGGTCATTTATTCATCAGGTATATCAGCAATCCTCGGAATTACAGAACCGGCTTTATATGGTGTGATCATTCGATACAAACGTGTTCTATTATCTGTAATTATTGGTGGAGCCTTAGGGGCAGGCTATGTTTCATTCATGGGATACCATCTTTTAAGTTTTGCCCCTTCTAACATCATTAGTCTTGCTGTATACGCATTAGCGCCAAAATTCATTCATGTCATTATTGGAATCATAATTACAGTAGGATCTACGTTTATCCTGGTCATGACATTACAACCAAAAGTTGGTGTAAAACATGAACAGAAAAAAGCTGTAAATGAAGCAGCTGCCACGGATGGAAACATTGGTTCAAAAAGTATCGAAACAGGCATCCACGCACCAATGAATGGTAAACTCGTAGATTTAACAGATGTTCCTGATACGACATTTTCAAGTGGGTCTATGGGTGATGGATTTGCCATCATTCCAAGTGAAGGTGCTGTTGTAGCCCCATTTGACGGAACTGTCATTGTCACAGCAGGCACCTCACATGCAATTGGATTAAGGTCTGAAAGTGGGATTGAGGTTCTCATTCATATTGGTATTGATACGGTTGAACTAGAAGGTAAATATTTCAATATGCTTGTCCAACAAGGGGATAGCGTGAAATCTGGTCAACAACTAATCACGTTTAATTTAGAAGCCATTCAAAAAGAATATAATATTATCAGTCCGATTATTGTTACGAATGCTTCAGCTCAAATGAGTGTAAATGAGAAAGAATTTATGATTAAAGACCATGATCTCATTGCATCAAGTTCGTTATAGATATTCTGGGAAATAAATAATACTTCGGCTATTACATGCAACCAGTTGGAGTATATATTGCCCTATAAAGGAGTTATTCATGTGAGGATACCATATGAGGAAATGAAAAATGAATTCAAAAGCGTGCTCATGGAAAAAGGATTTTCGGAGAAGGATGCAGGGGAAGCAGCCATATCCTTTACGAATAATAGTCTTGACGGGATTTATTCCCATGGTGTCAATCGATTTCCTAGAGTTATTGACTATATTGAAAAAGGGTATATAAAGCCGAATGCTGTTCCAGAAAAAATCAGTGCATTTGGCGCATTGGAAAGATGGGACGGCAATTTAGCACTAGGAAATTTAACAGCAAAACAATGTATGAATCGGTCAATGGAACTGGCTCAGGAATATGGCATAGGCTGTGTTGCTTTGAAGAATACAAATCACTGGATGAGAGGTGGGGAATATGGTTGGCAGGCGGCAGAAAACGGATTTATCGGAGTCTGTTGGACGAATACACAGCCCAATATGCCAGCTTGGAATGCGAAAGATAGGAGGATTGGGAATAACCCAATTATTCTATCCCTCCCAAGAAAAGATGGTCCAGTTGTAGTTGATATGGCTATGTCTCAATTTTCCTATGGTAAAATAGAAAAATTTAAAATGGAAGGTAGAGATCTACCTGTTCCGGGAGGCTTTGATATTCAAGGAAATCTTACGAAGGATCCCAAAGCAATAGAAGATACATGGAGGGTCTTGCCGGTTGGTTATTGGAAAGGATCGGGATTATCGATCGTACTTGATATAATTGCTTCTATGTTATCAGATGGAAATACGACGCATGACGTTGGGAAATTAGGAGAAGATGAATTCGCTTTGTCTCAAGTATTTATCGCGATTGATCCAACGAAACTAGGAAATAGTCAGGAATGGGAAAAAAGAATGAACGAAACGATCCAAGACATAAAAAATTCGATTCCTGTTTCAGATGACAGTGAGGTCTATTATCCAGGAGAGAGAACCAAGATTACGAGAAAAGAAAATACAACGTTAGGAATACCTGTTGAATCAGATGTATGGAAGAAAATCAAATCAATGTAAGCCTGTAGGGGAGCACATGGTTAAATAGGGTTATCCTGTGTTCCCTGTAAATTATTTCTTTAGAGGTGTTTCAAATGAAAGCAGTTAGGATTCCAAAGGCGCATGTTATTGAGTTATTAAATATGAATGAGCCCATGATAGATCAAGGGGATCAAGTGAAAGTGAAAATTAAGCGTGTTGGTATTTGTGGTTCAGATATGCATATTTATAATGGAACAAATCCACTTGCGACTTACCCTAGAATAATTGGACATGAAGTAACCGGGGAAATTGTTGATGTTGGCTCAAGCGTAAGCGGAATATCGGTTGGCGATCACGTTGTTATCGAACCTATTCATTACTGTGGTGTGTGTTATGCTTGTAGATCTGGTAGACCAAATGTATGTAAGGAAGTAACGGTATTTGGTGTTCATGAGGATGGCGGAATGAGGGAATTTGTTGTGCTTCCCGAAAGCAAAGTCCATAAGGTGAATACCGAAATAGAGTGGGATGAAGCAGTTATGGCTGAACCATATACGATTGGAGCACAGGCAACTTGGAGAGGGAATGTTCAGAAAGGCCAAGTGGTTTTTATACAAGGGGCTGGTCCAATTGGAATCGCCGTTTTAAAAGTGGCTAAGCTACGCGGCGCAACGGTCATTATTTCGGATATCACGAATGAGCGCTTGGAATTTGCCAAAGTGAATGGTGCGGATGATGTAATAAATCCCTCTGAAGAAGATAGCATTGCAAAAATGAATGACATCACAAATGATGAAGGTGCGAACGTCGTAATTGATGCAGTAGGCACGCCACAGACCTTTGAATTAAGTGTGGAGGTAGCATCTGCAGCTGGGTATGTTGTTACATTAGGGTTTAGTGCAACGCCATCCTCTATTTCTTTAAAGGCAATTACGAAAAAAGAATTAACGATTGTGGGTTCAAGGCTACAAACCAATCAATTTGCTGTAGTAGTAGATCTAATGAATAAGAAGAAATTAACCCATCATGGTCTAGTAACACATAAATTTCATGTGGATCAAGTTAGGGAAGCATTTGAATTTGTGCATAAGAATCCAGATAAAGTGAGAAAAGCGGTTATTATATTTGATTAACTAGTTACAAGAGGTTGGAATTCCGGTTAGTAGGTGTATTCTTAATATCGGCTATGCAATTAAAAAAGCAAAAACCGATGCAAGGGGAAAACCAAATATATTGGAAAAGATATAATACCTTTTTAACATATGACTTTAAGTTTGCTCCTTCCCCATTAGAAGATGCAAGAAACTTCTAATGGGGATTTTTTTGTTTATGGCTTTAATTATATTCATAACATAGACTTCCATTTTATAAAATCCATGTTGTATTTAATAAATAGGTTTATTTTTCGATAATTGCTCTTCTTTTTTGTTAAATGCTATATTTTTTTACTATATCTCTATTTTACTCTATAAAACTACTGCAAATCAGATTTAACATGATTTTTTCTTTGTGTTAATATGAACATGTTCACGAAATGAACTTGTTCAAGAAGACGTGTTCGTGAAAAATACCCTTTTTGATTTGTGTATAAAGCGTGAGGATGTGAACGAATGAGACGAAATAATAAAGAAATCCAACAGGCACGTATGTGGCGTTATTTTATTGATGCTGCAACGGAAGTTATTGAGGAGGATGGTATTGATCATTTTGCAGTTCGTAAAATAGCTGATAAAGCAGGTTTCACTAGCTCAACGGTGTATAACTATTTTAAAGACTTATCGCACTTGAAGTTCTTTACTGCCATGAGGTATACTGCCGATTATTTGGACGAATTGCCATACTACCTTGAAAAGGGGAACAATACGGTAGAAAGCTGGCTGTATAGTTGGGAATGCTTTTGCAAACATTCCTTTGAAAATCCAAAAATTTATTCTGTAATTTTTATGGATAATCTGGGATTTCCAGAAGAATTGTTAGAACATTATTACCAGGTCTACCAAAATGATTTAATTGGACTTCCGGATGGAATTAGAGAGATTATCATGGAGCAGAGTTTCTCGAAACGAAGCGCTTTATATATCCAAAGTGCAGTTGATGAAGACTTTATCGAACAAAAAAATGTGGATTTTATTTCCGATGTGACATTGCTTATTTGGAAAGGAATGATGAATTCGGTTATAAACCAGCGAAGAAAGTATTCAAAAGAAGAGGTGATTCAAAAAACACTTTTTTATGTTTTTAACAGCGTAATGAGTGTAGTCATTCCATCAAAGCGCAGCGAAGTTAAGCTGGTTTACAATGACATTGATATGTAGATAAAGGACGGATTTTAGCTACTACCATTGTACAGTAGTAATTATTTTGAAATATTTATGAACACGTTCATATTATGAAAATGTTTTCTATTTGTTTGTGTACTAAGCTATAATTGAGGGTATTTTCATTCTTCAGCTGAAGGGGGAACTAATTTGATAAGCTTGAAAAAAGTTAGCAAGGTTTACGATGATGGATTTCAAGCGTTGAAAAATATTGATTTGACGTTTGAGGAAGGACAAATTAATGTTTTGATCGGTCCGAGTGGCTGTGGAAAAACAACAACAATGAAATTATTGAATCGATTGACAGCGTATACCGATGGAGAAATAATGATTAATGGAAAAAATTTAAAAGATACTGATCCCATTGAATTACGGAGACAAATGGGATATGTCATTCAAAATATTGGATTATTTCCGCATATGAGTATCTCGAAAAACATTGCTACCGTACCCAAGTTATTAAAATGGGATAACGAACGGATAAAAAAGCGGGTGGATGAATTACTTGAGATGGTGGATCTCCCCCCAAATGAATATCGACATCGTTATCCATCTGAACTAAGTGGTGGTCAACAACAACGGGTTGGTGTGATTCGGGCTCTTGCGGCAGAACCATCTACTATTTTAATGGACGAGCCATTTAGTGCCCTCGACCCGATTAGCAGGGAGCAATTACAGGATGAACTTGTTCGACTACAAAAAGAAATCAATAAAACCATTATTTTTGTAACGCATGATATGGATGAGGCGATAAAAATTGCGGATCAGATTATTTTGATGCAGGATGGTCATATAGTTCAAAAAGGAACACCTAAAGAAATTTTGACGAATCCGGTAAATGATTTTGTGAAAGAATTTATTGGTGAGGACAGACTTGGAAGTATGTTGCCATCGCTTAGTGACTTTGTGGAGAAAAATGCACCTACAGTAACTCTAAGCCAGTCAGTGAAAAAAGCAGTTGAGTTAATGGTAGATTGTGAATTTACGGAAATTCCAGTAGTGGATGAAAAGGGCAAATTTATAGGCATGCTAGGTTTGTATCACACATTGAACAATATGCAGATGAAATTGGGAGAACTGATCGATGATTCGATTAAACCTATAAAACAGAAAATGGAGACAGGCCAATTGATTCACCGTTTCAATGAAAGCCGTTTTACCATTTATCCAGTTTTGTCAGATGATGGGCGCGTGGAAGGTATCGTTCAGCGTAGCAAGATGTATCAATTACTAAATCAATTTTACGAGCACAAGAGTGGTGGTCAAAGTTGGAATTAGTCATAGATTACATTGAATTTTGGCAGGACAAAGCGGATTCTATCGTAACATATACGTGGGAACATTTGCTTATATCATTTACAATCATTTTTCTTTCCATTGTATTTACCATCCCGCTTGCAATTTGGATGACAAAGATGAAAAACGAGAAAATGAAAAGCTTGATTTTTAACATCGCGAATATATTCCAAACAATTCCCACTATTGCTCTTTTAGCGATTATGATCCCATTTTTCGGGATAGGGTTTGTTCCAGCTGTTGTTGCCCTTTTTCTGTATGCGTTACTTCCATTACTTCGTAATACATATGCAGGAATTGAGTCCATTGATCAAAGTATGGTGGAAGCAGCAAAAGGAATGGGCTTCAGTACATTTGGGAGATTGATTAAAATCGAATTGCCCTCGGCTATACCTTATATTATGTCAGGAATTCGTGTGACAACGGTTTACATTATTAGTTGGACAACCCTTGCCGCCCTAATCGGCGCAGGAGGATTAGGGGATCTGATTTTAGCTGGTATTGGGTATAACGATAAACACATGATTTTTACAGGTACTATCTTAGCCATTGTGATTGCTTTGTTGATTGATTTAGCATTTGGGAAATTTGAGAAAAGATATTCAAACGTATAAATTTTTAAGGAGTGTTTTACCAATGAAAAAGATGGTGGTTGGTATTGTTTTTGCATGTTTGGTACTGCTTTTAGCAGCATGCGGAAACCAAACCTCAGAAGAAGGTGGAGAAATTTTTAATTATGGTGCGCAAAAAAATACAGACGCGAAAATAATGGGACAAATTGTCACTATGATGATGGAGGATCAGACGATCCATGAAGTGGAAATGACAGAAGATCTTCCGGCAAGCCCGCAAGTAATGTCTGCCATTGACCAGGAAGAGCTTGACTTTGCAACGCTATATTCTGGAGAGGTTTATAATAATCACTTTGATGAAGAACAAGTGGAATATTCAACAGATGGGGAGAAAACGATAGAACAGGCACAAGAACTATTTGGTGAAACGTATGACATAAAGTGGTATGACTCGATTGGCTTCAGAAATCAGTATAGTATTGCGATTTCGAATAATTTAGCAAAAGAAAAAAATATTGAAATGATGTCCGATTTAGAGCCGTATGCGGGCAATTTAATTCTAGGTACAGATAACTCTTGGATCGAAAGGGCAAATGACGGTTATGATGCGTATCAGGAAACTTACGGTTATTCATTCTCTGAAGCAAATGGAATGGATGTTGCCCTGATGTATGAAGGTATTAATAGTGGGGAATTGGATGCTGTTACGGCATATACGGTTGACCCGCAAATTTTGGAGTATGATTTGCAACTATTAGAAGATGATATGCAATTTTTTCCGCCATATGATGCGTCAATTGTTGCACGCAATGATGTGATTGATGCGTATCCGGAAGTGTCCGAAGTATTGGATTCAACTGTAGGTATGGTCAGTACAGAAGAAATGATGGAATTAATGCACGAGGTGGATATTAAAGACCGAGGCACAAAGGAAGTAGCGAAAGAATTTTTACAGGAAAAAGGCTTGCTAGAGTAGGGTGTGATTGAATTTGAATTTTTTCATAGAATTAGGTCAGTACATGATGGAAAACAGTGGTGAACTGCTAGGTATGACAATGGATCATATTATTATGGTTGTCTATGGATTGGCGCTGGCGTTACTCGTTGGGATTCTTTTAGGCATTCTAGCAGCGAGATATGAAAGGTTGGCACCTGTCATTATTTCCTTGACCAATATTCTACAGCTGATTCCGAGTATCGCAATGTTGGCAATTCTAATGCTGTATCTCGGCTTGGGATTCGAAACAATGGTTGTAGGGTTGTTCTTTTATTCCTTAATGCCGATTGTGCGTAATACGTATGTTGGAATTAAAGAGGTTGATCCAAGTATTCTGGAAGCTGGGAGGGGATCTGGTATGACTGCTTTTCAGTTATTATCAAAAATCCAATTCCCTCTATCTCTTCCATTTGTGATGGCAGGGCTTCGAGTAGCTTCGGTTATTGCGGTTGCAGTTGCTTGTATTGGTCCTTATATCGGTGCAGACGGACTTGGAAAAGAGATTATTTCTGGCATTAGTTTACAATCTGAGGTAAAAATATATGCAGGTGCTATTCCAGCAACAATTTTAGCATTATTAGCAGATTTTATACTTGGAAAATTAGAAAAGAAAACAACACATCAGACTGTTTAATAGATAAATCAATTGATAGAAAGGTTGACAGTATTGGTTTTTAATGTAAGAGATTCAGAATATCGCAGAATTAAAGAAAACTTTCCACGAGACATTAAAAAGGTTGAACATATCAGAATTCCGATGTCTGACGGGGCTGAATTAGCGGCTGATATATGGTTGCCGGAGGATGCAAAAGATAATCCTGTACCAGCAATATTAGAGTATCTTCCATATCGGAAGAATGATTTTACCGCTATTCGTGATTCAATCAGACATCCATATTTTGCAGGACATGGCTATGCGAGTATTCGTGTGGATATCCGGGGCTCAGGAGATTCAGACGGGATTCTGGTTGATGAATACTTGAGTCAGGAACAGGATGACGCCCTGGAAGTGCTGGATTGGATTGCCAAGCAGCCTTGGTCTACAGGGGCAGTTGGGATGATTGGTAAGTCATGGGGAGGATTCAATGGTTTGCAAGTTGCAGCAAAACAGCATTCGGCATTGAAAACGATTATCACCCTATGCTCATCAGATGATCGGTATGCTGATGATGTTCATTATCGAGGTGGTAATCTTTTAGCTTCAGACATGCTTTGGTGGTCATCAACCATGTTTGCATATAACGCGAGACCACAAGACCCTACAGTGGTAGGTGAAAGTTGGCGAAAAAACTGGTTGGATCGTCTGGAAAACACGCCGCCTTTTGTTGAGGAATGGACGAGACATCAACGTCGGGATGATTACTGGAAACATGGGTCCATTTGTGAAGATTATTCCGATATCCAAATCCCGGTATTCGCCGTAAGCGGATGGCAGGATGGTTATACGAATGCGGTATTTCGCCTCCTTGAGCATCTTCCAAAAGAAAGCAAGGGCTTAATTGGCCCGTGGATGCATGAATACCCGGAAGTGGCCACACCAGAGCCAAACATCGGATTTCTGCAAGAATGCTTGCGCTGGTGGGATCAATGGTTAAAAGGAAAAGATACAGGTATCATGGACGAGCCGAAATTAATTTCCTGGATTCAGGATAGTGAATTGCCACAAGTGAACTATGAAAAACGCCCAGGAAAATGGGTAGGAGATGAAACGTGGCCATCTAAAAATGTACGTGGAAGGAAATTATGGTTGGAAAATCAGCAATTAACGGACAAGGTACCAGTTCAGGAATCGGTAATTTCTATTCCAAGCGTACAGGAACACGGATTTTATTCCGGCGTGTTCTGCCCATTTGGGGAAACAGGAGATTTGCCTGCCGATCAGCGTTTGGAAAATGCAAAATCCGTTGTGTTTACATCTCCCCCCCTGGAAGAAACCGTTGAATTACTTGGTCTACCAGTATTCCATGCAGAAATTTCTTCGGATCAGGAAAATGCAATGATAGCAGTCCGCCTGAATGATAAGGCTCCAACAGGGGACTCTACATTGATTAGCTGGGGAATGTTAAATTTGAATCATCTACAGTCCCATGAAGTTCCTGGGAAACTAGAAAAAGGGAAAAAATATAAAATTGTGGTTTCTTTAGATGCAATGGGCCAACAAATTCCAAAAAGCCATCAGCTGGAAGTGGCAGTTTCTCCAACATATTGGCCGCAAGCATGGCCATCTCCAAAACCAGTTACGTTAACTGTTTATCCTGGAAAAGATACGTATATGGATTTGCCAGTAAGAGAGGCACAACCAGAGGATGTTACAGTTGGAGACCATTTTCAAATTCCTGAAATAGCTCAAGTGATTGATAAGAAAATTTTGCGTGAGGAAAAACGAACAAGGGAACTGAAACATGATTTGGTTCAAGGCGCATGGAAATTAGAAGATTACTCGGATGAAGGGGAGAGAAAACTGCTGACGAATGGCGTAGAGCACGGTAGTAAGAAT
Organism: Virgibacillus sp. NKC19-3; assembly: GCF_019837165.1. Classification (NCBI taxonomy): domain Bacteria; kingdom Bacillati; phylum Bacillota; class Bacilli; order Caryophanales; family Bacillaceae; genus Virgibacillus; species Virgibacillus saliphilus. The sequence continues at coordinate 3,172,225 of NZ_JAGYHC010000001.1, read as the reverse complement.
AAAAATACGTTTATGATCAAGGAGAATGATCCATTGTCCGCCAAAGTCTCGTGTGAATGGGAGTTGAAAGTCGGCCGAGACGACTGGCAGACAAAGCTTAAAAGTTTCAGTGAAATGACCAGTGATGAAACAACGTTTTATTTAACGAACAATTTAGTAGCATTTGAAAATGATAACGAAGTGTTCCGGAAAACATGGAAAACGGATATACCTAGGGATTTTAATTGATCCCTAGGAAATAGGTGGCTATTATCAGGATTATGGGTTTTGTATTTACATCGGTATTGAGTTTCTTTGTTTAGTATATTAGTGAAGCAAGAGTAGTACTCTCTTGCTTCTTTTTACATTTAATACTTAAAGCGAATGGCATCTACGATTAATAAAACATCCCCGACCCACCACCATAAATCCCATTACCTTTTCCAGAGGTCACTATTTCCTATGTTAGGTAGAATGCGATAATGACATTCCAATCTCAACGTGCAGTTGGTATAATAGATCTTATAAATTTAGAGAAATGTGAAGGAATCATAAGGGGCTTCGTATATACGTACGGTGGACAGTGCAAAAGAAAAATGACCGTCCTTATGTTTGCTTAAAAACGAAAGAGGTGAGAGTTTGAAAGAATATATTGCGGTTTTTGATATTGGGACGACGGCTGTGAAAGGTGTCTTAATTGACGGGCAAGCTGCGATTATAGGAGAATATCGTGTGCGTGTGAACACCTATTATGGAAAAAATGGGGAAGTGGAACAATGCCCTGCTGATTGGTGGGAAGGAATGAAAGAGATTACACAAAAGTGGTGGTCCGTATTAAACATCGAAGCTAAGCAAGTTGTTGCAATTACGTTTACGGGGCAAATGGAAGATATTATTTCGATTTCACCAACATATCCGAATCAAAAAGCTATTTTATATTCAGATAACCGTTTTGAGCAAGAAGCAGCGTACATTATGAAAAGGTTGCCAAATATTCAAGCGGAAACAGGGAACATCATTCGTTCATCCACGCCGTTAGCTAAGTTACTTTGGATGAAAGAAAATAGGGAAGAGCTCATGGAAAACACACAATGTTTTGTTTTTAGTTCAAAGGATTATGGTATTTATAAATTGACGAATAAGTTCGTCACAGATCCAACAACTGCAGCAACGACTGGCATGATGAATCTACATACGCGTGCATGGATACCGGTAATTATGGAAATATTCGGACTTGATACAAATAAGCTTCCAAACTTATGTGGTTCCGAGGAAATAGTCGGGTATGTATCTGCATCAGCTATGGAGGAAACAGGGTTCTTACAAACCACACCTGTTTTATGCGGAAGTGGTGATGCGGGAGCAACAGCGATGGGAGTAGCGGCGGTTCATCAAGGAGATACTTATTTTTATCTTGGAACAACTGGATGGGCAGCAATGGTGCAAGAAATCATTAGCCCAAATATACAAGGCATGTTTCACTTAGCTCATATCGTTCCACATTTAACAATCAGCATTGCTCCACTACTTAATGCGGGAAATGTACATGGATGGGCTGTAGAGACATTCGCAAGTGAGGACACAGATGATAAGAATAGTGCGTTTGAAGAATTAGTAAAAGAAGCACCAGTAGGAAGCAATGGGTTATTTTTCCTCCCCTATATACACGGGGAGCGGTGTCCGATGCAGAATTCGGATGCAAAAGGTGCCTTTTGGGGGATTGGACCGAAAACCTCCAAAAGCGATATGGCTAGAGCGGTGATGGAAGGTATATGTTTCTCTTACAAACAACTAACGGATCTCATCATTGACCTTGGGGACAATGATGTTCTGACGTTAATAGGAGGGGGCTCCAAAAGCGCTGTTTGGTGCCAAATCTTAGCGGACATTCTCGGTCTCCAGGTAAGGGTTCCAGCGGACAGTGAGTATATGCCTGCATTGGGTATCTCTGCATCTGCCTTTGTGCAGCTTGGATGGGTTGATCATTATTATGCTTTTTCAGAGCGATTTCTAAGAACTGCTGAATCTAAAATGTATGAACCAAATAGGCTTAATCATGAGGTTTATGAAGAAATCTATGAAACGTATTTGAAGATGTATCCTAGTTTGAAGGGGATGTATGAATAGATGGGAATGATAGGATGCTGAATATGGTGGTTAACTGTTAGAGAAATGGTGTGCTTAGTATTTACTAGACTCCAATACTACCACCAATATGAATGGAATGTATAACTTCCCCTTTGAAGGAGTGACCCAATTTGATCGATATCAGTAAATTTATTCAAGGCAAGAATTTGACAGATATAGACATTCAAGTCTTTACTTATATCATTGATAATATCGATAATGTTTTACAACAAGGTGTTAGGCGAATTGCGGAAAATAACTATACATCTGCGGCTACAGTAATTCGCTTATCAAAAAAACTTGGGTATACAGGTTTTGTTGATATGTATTATAATCTTTTACCTCTAGTTAAAACAACAGAGAATCAAAACGAGTTGGCCGAGGATTTTTTGGAAATGGCTCCTCAGGATTTTTTTAAATACAATACAATGGAAGACATAGAGTGGTTTATTCAAACCGTTTTACATTTATATCAAAATTACATTTTTATTTATGCAACGGGTTTTTCTGGTATTGCTGCTGAATATTTGTATAAAAAGTTACTAGTATTAGGAAAAAAAACTGTACATGCAAGCGGGACAGATTCCGTTGGTGTGTTTGAGAATAATATAGAGGATATTGGTGTGCTAATTGCTATATCAAAGTCTGGCGAAACCCAACAAGTTATTGATAAGTTAAAAGCTGCCAGAGAGCATGAAATTACAACTATTTCTTTCACTAAAGAAACGAGTAATCGGATTGCTGATTTATCTGATTTGAATTTTAAAATCATTGATAATAGCAAATTAGATGATCGAAATATGCTCCCAAATATATTCTTTCCCAGATTGCTTATGGTATTTGAATTCATCATGAAAACGTACCTTGAACGGGCGTAGATAAAAAAAACTTGTAAAGTAATTTATTTTTGTGAAACGTGTTTCTTCTTGTGAAACACGTTTTTATCATGTCTGAAAGCATTTACATGGGAAAATCCCCGTGAGAAAATAAATCACACCAACGAGAGATGGGGGGACAATCATGAGGGAAAAAATAATGGAGGGAATGCAAAGATTTTCTAAGGCAATGTTTATTCCTGTGCTGATTCTACCAATTGCAGGTATTTTGATTGCTCTTGGAAATGTATTTACGAACCAAAGATTACTTGATACCGTTCCATTTTTAGATAATCCTATTACAACCGGGTTTGGGACTATTTTATCTGGCTCCTTGGTTTCTATCCTCGGTAATTTAGGATTGATATTTTGTGTAGGTATAACAGTAGGTTTAGCAAAAAAGGAAAAAGCTGTAGCTGGATTTACAGCAGTGTTAGGCTATCTTATATTCGTTAATGCTATGAATCAATTTATGGAACTGAATGGTTTACTGGCTGAAGCTGAAGCAATGCAAAATGCCGGACAGACTTTGGTGATGGGTGTACAAATTATGGATATGGGTGTTTTTCTGGGCATCATACTCGGTTTAATAACTGCTTATATTCATAATAAATTTATTGAAAAGGAATTCAAGGGAGCTTTGCAGATTTATGGTGGTTCTCGCTTTGTTTTTATTGTTTTGATTCCAGTAGTTATTTTGTTAGCAGTTGCGCTCACGTATATTTGGCCTTTTTTCCAAAGTGGCATTAATGGTCTGGGTTCCTTAATTCAGAGAAGTGGAAACTTTGGCTTGTTCTTATATGGAATGTTAGAAAGATTATTAATTCCGACTGGTTTGCATCATTTAGTTTATACGCCATTTTTATACTCATCTTTAGGGGGCGTTGTAGAAGTTGGGAATCAAGTGTTTGAAGGTGCGAGAAATATTTACTACGCCGAAATTGCTGATCCAAGTGTAACGCGTTTATCGGAAAGTGTTATATGGGATGCACGTGGTATTTCTAAAATGTTCGGTTTAATCGGTGCATGTTTAGCCATGTATCATACTGCAAAACCTGAAAACAAAGCAAAGGCAAAGGCGATTTTAATTCCGGTAGCTTTCACATCGTTTATTGCTGGTGTAACAGAACCAATTGAGTTCTCCTTTATGTTTGTAGCACCACTATTGTTTGTCGTCCATGCAGCATTGAGCGGATTGAGCTTTGTGATGTTAAATATACTGGATGTTCGTGCCATTGGTCCAAATGGGATGATTGACTTCTTATTGTATAATGTACCTCTTGGAATTGAGAAGACAAGTTGGCCAATGTACATTTTAGTGGGATTATTGTTCTTTGTTATCTATTATGTCACATTCCGTTTTTTAATTAAGAAATTCAATTTCAAAACGGTTGGTCGTGAAGATGCAGAAGAAGAAACGAAAATGTACTCCAAAAAAGATTATAAAAAGAAGAAAAACAATGAGGAAGAGCCAGAAGCACAAACAGATTCAGGCATGGCAAGTGTGATTGTCGATGCTTTGGGTGGCGCTAACAATATAAAAACAGTTACCAATTGTTATACTCGATTACGACTCACGCTGGATAAACCTGACTTAGTAGATGAATTAACATTAAAAAACGAAACCGGGGCAAATGGGGTCATTGTAAAAAATCAAAATGTTCAAGTCGTATATGGGTTGGAAGTTAATAACATTCGAAAAGAACTAGATAATTATTTAGGAATAAAAGAAGTAGATTAAGTGAAGAAAGGACGATTAATATGAAAGAGTTCACAGTAGTTATTGCAGGTGGAGGAAGTACGTATACACCAGGAATTGTTATGATGTTATTGGACAATTTGGATCGTTTCCCAATTCAAAAGCTAACGTTATATGATAATGATGCAGACAGACAAAATGTTTTAGGCGAATCATTGGATATTTTATTAAAGGAGCAAGCGCCAGACATTGAATTTTGTTATACGACAGACCCAGAGAAGGCATTTACAAATGCAGATTTTTGTTTCGCGCATATTCGCGTTGGAAAATACGATATGCGTGAAAAAGATGAGAAGATCCCATTAAAACATGGGGTCGTCGGGCAAGAAACTTGTGGACCTGGTGGAGTTGCTTATGGAATGCGTAGTATAGGGCCAATGATGGAAATGATCGATCTGATGGAAAAGTATTCACCAGATTGTTGGATGCTGAATTATTCAAACCCTGCAGCTATTATAGCCGAAGCTTGTCGCATACTTCGTCCCAATTCCCAAGTGTTGAATATTTGCGATATGCCCGTTGGAACATTGAGGAGAATGTCACAAATTATTGATAAGGATCCTAAAGATTTGGATGTCCGTTATTTTGGTTTAAATCATTTTGGATGGTGGACAAGCGTTAAAGATAAAGGAGGGCATGAATATTTACCACAAATCCGTGAATATGTTGCAGAACATGGTTACCTTACGCAAACAGAGGTTGACACACAGCACATGGATCAAAGCTGGCAAGACACGCATAAAAAGGCGAAAGATCTTTTAGCAATTGATCCTAGATTTTTACCTAATACGTATTTAAAATATTATTTTTACCCTGATTTTGTTGTTGAACATTCAAATGCTAACTATACACGTGCAAATGAGGTAATCGATGGAAGAGAAAAAGAAGTATTCTCGACTGCTAGAAATATCACGGATAAAGGAACAGCAGAAGGCAGTGGATTTGCTATTGGCAGTCACGCAACATTTATTGTTGATTTGGCCCGAGCTATTGCGTACAACACACATGAAAGAATGCTTATGATTGTAGAAAATAATGGGGCAATCGCAAATTTTGATGATAATGCAATGGTAGAGGTTCCATGTCTTATCGGTTCGGATGGTCCGGAGGTATTGAGTCAAGGCAACATTCCGGAATTTGAGCGAGCACTGATGTATCAGCAAGTAACCGTAGAAAAATTAGCGGTCGAGGCGTATATCGAGAGCAGCTATCAAAAGTTCTGGCAAGCATTAACGCTTTCCAAAACTGTACCAAGTGCAGCAGTGGCTAAAAATGTACTTGACGATTTAATCGAAGCGAATCAAGATTATTGGCCGGAATTTAAATAATTGAACGAAACGGTAAAAGGCGAAATGCATTTTCGCCTTTTACGGTATATGGAGGTACAAAATGTTGAAAAATATATTTCGAAAAAAAGAAACAACGGAAACAATACTCTCTCCGTTTACTGGGAACGTTATCAAAATGGAAGATGTACCAGACGACGTGTTCAGTCAGAAACTAATGGGTGATGGGATTGCTATTGAGCCAACAGAAGGTATCGTGGTTGCTCCGATTGATGGAGAAGTGATTCAATTTTTCCATACCAAGCATGCCATTGGAATTCGTAGCACAAATGGTCTGGAGGTTTTAATTCATATTGGTTTGGAAACAGTAGCTCTTCATGGAGAAGGCTTTGAAGGATTTGTGAAAAAAGGGGATCATATAAAGGCTGGTGACAAACTTATAACCTTTGATCTGGGACAAATTAAAGTAAAGGCGGATAGTATTATTTCACCAGTTGTTATCACAAATGGAGACATGGTGACTTCGCTGATAAAAAGTGATGAAAAAATGGTTACGTATGGCAAATCCGCATTACTGATAGTGAAAACGAAATAGATGGGAGGGTACGGAGACTCAATAGTAAGAAACCACTGGCAATAAGCGCGATAAGGTTGTTTCACGATTAGAGAAATGGCCTTTTTTTGATATGGTATCCAGGGGGCTCTTTTTCCAAAGATACCTCATGGATACTTTTCAAGGATTAGTGGACTTCAATACCACCATCAATATTAATAGCTTGGCCTGTCATATAGTTAGCGTCTTCAGAAGCTAAATATGAAACTAGCTTAGCAACATCTTCTGGTGTCTGTGAACGCTTAAGCGGGATATTGTCCACTTGTTCTTGCCATGCCTCGCCGGGTTTTTGGCCTTTATAGTCAACCATTCCAGCATCAATACGGTCCCACATGTCAGTTCCAACAATCCCAGGACAATAGGCATTAACCGTAATGTTGAATTGGGCTAGTTCTTGTGATGCGACTTGTGTAAGTCCACGAACAGCAAATTTGGTAGCGGAATAAGCGCCTAATAATTGAAAAGCCGTTTTACCGGCAATACTGCAGGCATTAATGATTTTTCCACCGTTTTCTTGTTTTTTCATCTGTTTGGTCGCTGCTTGAATCCCATAGACAGTACCAAATACGTTAACATTGAATATCTTCTCCAGATTATTCGGTGTTATATCTTCTACAGCCTCGACTTGATCAATCCCTGCATTGTTAATAAAGACATCGACGGAGCCAAACTGTTTCACTGCTTGATCCACAACATGAAATTGATCATCTTGTTTTGAGATGTCCCCTTGAACAGCGATTGCGTCTATACTGTTATTCTTAAATGCTTCCACCGTTTTATTAGCTAAATCTATATTCATATCACTAATAACAATATGAAAGCCATCTTTTCCCAGGCGTTCTCCTAGTGCTTTACCAATTCCTTGAGCTCCACCTGTAATAACAGCTACCTTACTCATCTTAATCACCTCAATTGATTTGTTATTTAGTGGTATTTCTAACCACTACTACTATATTCCCGGGAATTTTTTTGACAAAACATGACTTTTTACATATGAAGAGGACATTAAATCTATGGACGAAAACAATGATCATGGAGCGTTGAAGTAAATTTAAGATGTAATTATTTATCTTTGTAATCAGGGGAAGGGCTTTCTCTCATCTAATATAGAAAACTTCTTGCACTTTTTACGGGAATAACAATAAACGGCATGTTTACATAAGGTATACAATCTTATCTAAGGCGGCTTCTTAAGCAATCTGAATAGCTCGTAATCGCTGTTATGTATATGGTAAAATAACAAGTGTGATCAATATCTTTTTATATTTATTAATATAGGAAAGGGATTCAAATGAAAAAGCCAATAATAATTGATACAGACCCTGGGATTGATGATGTTGTTGCAATTACTGCTGCTTTATTTTCCGAAGAGCTGGACGTTAGGTTAATAACAACCGTTGGAGGAAATGTGGGGATTGAAAATACAACAAAGAATGCGGTTGATTTGCTGACCTTTTTAGGAAAGGATACTCCGGTTGCAAAAGGTGCTAGTGAGCCCCTTGTGCGCAAACCTAGGACCGCATCCCATGTCCATGGAAGCACCGGCGTGGGTGAATATCGGTTTGAAGCGAAAGCGAATGAAGCTCTGTTGTCTAATGAGAACGCTATTGTCGCATTGAGAAATCATATTATGTATTCCCTAGAGCCTGTCACACTTGTTGCGATTGGACCGCTTACCAACATTGCCCTATTATTAAAGACATTTCCGGAGACACTGAACAATATGGAAGAAATTGTACTGATGGGTGGAGCCGTAGAGGGTGGTAACGCAACACCAGTAGCAGAATTTAATATATTTGCTGATCCACATGCAGCAAAAATTGTCTTTGATGCAGATATACATATTATTATGTGTGGCTTGGATGTGACGCGTTTAACAAGTGTTACCAACGAGGATGTTGAAAAGCTAAACGGACTTGGTGATGCTGGTAAAATGGTTTATGACATGCTTGATTACTATAAGCATACTTATTCCGATGGAAGTATCAGTATCCATGATGTATGTACTATCATCTATTTAACATGCCCAGATCTTTTCGACGTGAAACGAGCAAATGTAAATGTGGTAACAGAAGGAGAAGCAGCAGGATGCACCATAACGAACTATATGGATGATGGAAATGTTTCCGTCTGTATAGATGCAGATGTAAATGAATTTAGGGCCAAATTTATATCTATATTTCAAACTATTTTGGAGAGGTAATTATATGAAAAAAGCATCAACGGTTTGTGTCGTTGGAAGTATTAATATGGACCTAACAATATCTACAACGAAAATGCCGGATCAAGGGGAAACGATTCTGGGTGATAATTTTGCTACATATCCGGGTGGAAAAGGTGCCAATCAAGCCGTAGCGGCAGCTAGAGTAGGAGCTGATGTAAATATGATTGGCGCAGTTGGGGATGATGCATTTGGTACCACACTATTGGATCATCTTAAACATGAAGGAATTAGTATTGAAGGAATCACTATGATGCATGAGGTAGCAACCGGGATTGCAACTATTATTTTGTCTGAAAATGATAATCGAATCATTGTTGCGCCAGGCGCCAATCATGCTGTGCTACCGGAATTAATAGAAAAGAACCGGGAACAGATTAAACATAGCGACGTGGTATTAATGCAATTAGAGATACCAATAGAAACGGTGGTGCGTACGCTGAAGATCGCAAGGGAATATGATATCCCAGTTATCGTAAACCCTGCACCATATCAGTCATTGCCGGATGAATTATTAACGGGAAGTACATTTTTTACGCCAAATGAAATTGAAGTAGAAGCAATGAAAAATGATCCGCTTTTTGATTCGATTCGTGAAAAATTGATTGTGACAAAAGGCGATGAGGGGGTGGAATTTTATAACAATGGAACCAATCATGTACCGGGGTTCAATGTAGAAGTAAAAGATACAACCGGCGCGGGTGACACATTTAACGGAGCATTGGCTGCGCGTCTGGGGAGTGGACTATCTATTGATGAAGTGGTTCAGTTTGCGAATGCAGCAGCGGCTCTTTCCGTGACAAAAGTTGGCGCCCAGGGCGGCATGCCTACTAAACAAGAAGTGGAAGGATTTAGAAAGGAGTAAGGGGCCATCAAAATAAGCCCTCATGCTTTTCCAACTTATACAGAAGGAGAGAGTGCAATTGAAAAGACAAGTTTATTTAAATCATGATGGTGGTGTAGATGATTTAGTTTCTCTATTTTTATTATTACAAATGGAAGAGGTTGATTTACTTGGTGTCGGGGTCACTCCAGCTGACAGCTATTTGGAACCTGCAGTACATGCAAGTCGTAAAATAGTGGACCGGTTTGGAAAAGGAAAAGGAGTCAAAGTAGCTGCGTCTACATCCCGTGGCAAAAACCCATTTCCAAAGGATTGGCGCATGCATGCCTTTTTTGTTGATGCTCTTCCCATTCTAAATGAATCAGGTTCAATACAAACAAAGGTAGCCAAACTTCCGTCCCACCAACATATGATCGAAGCTATTCGTGTAAGTGAAACAAAAGTTACATTAGTATTTATAGGCCCGTTAACGGATTTAGCCCGAGCGTTGGAAGAGGCGCCTGACATCGAAAATAATATTGAGAAATTAGTTTGGATGGGTGGAACATTTTTAGAAAATGGAAATGTAGCAGAGCCGGAACATGATGGTACAGCGGAATGGAATGCGTTCTGGGATCCGAAGGCGGTGGAGCGGGTCTGGAATAGTTCGATTACCATTGACTTGGTTGCGCTGGAAAGTACGAATCAAGTGCCACTTACAGTAGATGTAAGAAATAGCTGGGCGTCGCAGCGAAAAGATATTGGAATTGATTTCCTAGGTCAATGTTATGCTATGGTTCCACCACTCGTTCATTTTCAAACCAATTCGACTTACTTTTTATGGGATGTTCTTACAACAGCTACGATTGGAAAAGAAGATATCGTACAGAAAAAAGAAGTGAGAAGCAGAGTTCATGCAGATGGAGCGAGTCAAGGAAAAACAGAAATAGCCGAAACAGGTCGAGCTGTTAATTTCGTATATGACGTGAATCGGGATGCATTTTTCGACTATATTACAGAACTTGCAAGGCAAAATAAGTAAGGGGAGGGAGGCAAGGGAGTTGCTCCCTCCATATTTCCCAGAATCAGATAAATTGATCGAAACGCACGCGTTTATTTAATGCATACATAATGGGGATTCCAACAGCCAAAACAATCAGTTCTCCGGCGGCTGTTGTCAGCCATGTAAATAGAAATGGCAACTCCAAAGCCAAGTTAAGTTCAAATGCGATGATAAACATATTGAACGAAAATACTAGTGTATTGGCAATCAGCAAAATCCAAGTGTTTTTAATAAAACGTGCCAGTAATATGATAATGGTCAATGAAATAGCCGAATGCGCAACCCCAAATAGCAGATCATAAATACCTAATGGTGAAAATAATAAATTGGTTAAAAATACACCCACAATAATTCCGAAGAAGTATTTTTTATTAAACACAATGAGATGGTTAAACATCTCGGGAATACGAAATTGAACATTCGTAAATCCAAATGGTTGAATAACGACCGAAACAGCAATATATAGCGCTGCTAACAACCCGTTTATGACTAAAGTGCGAGCATTCATTCTGACATCTCCTTAGTTTTTTTGCGTGGGAGGGTCTCGAACCACGTGACGCATAAAGATTAGTATAATATAAATTTATGAAAAAAGGAAGTATGGAGGATGGATCGGCTGTTAAAGATAAATGACTTTTCACAACCGAATCCTGTCAGGAAGGGTTGTAGTGCCAAATCGAATGTGTTCTGAACAAAATTTAAAGAATTTTACAATAACCCAACCCATTGCCAATATGTTGCGCTGAATAAAATAATGAGCAGGTAACCGATAACGGTGATTGGAATACCTGATTTTAACAAGTCTTTTGCAGTAAATGTATTTGTCCCATAAGCAAGCATGCCTTGTGGAGAGTTAATGGGTAATAAAAAGCCGAAGCTAATGACAAATTGCATAATAAGAACTAATCCGATTCCATTGAACGATGTTGGTTCCATTGCTCCAACTAATGCAATAACAATTGGAATAAAAGCAGATGCCAGACTAGTTGCACTAGCAAATCCCAGGTGAATCAGAATGTTAAATAAAGCCAATAGCGCAATCATAAGAATGAGTGGCATATCGCTAATTCCCATTGCTTCAAAGGAATTGGTGGATAACCAAGAAGCCCCTTCCGTATTTAACAATACCATCCCCAACGAAATACCTGTAGCGAAAACAATTAATGTTCCCCATGGTACCTTTTGCTGAACTTCTTTCCAGCTAAATATACCAATGGTTGGAGTCAACATTATTGCAACAGCAATTATCATCATCGTGGTAGAGTCAAATGGGTGTATAACCCCTTCTGTGGACCAGAATACGAGTAAAAATAGTGCAATAACAATGAGTCGAATTTCTTTGCTTGATATTTTACCTAAATCGTTTAATTGTTTCTTAAGGCTGTCTTCTTCTGAAATATCGGGAATATCAGGTTTAATTAATCTTGTCATGACGATATATAATAGAATAGACATTAGAATAGACCAGGGAGCCGCATATAAAAACCATTCCCCCCATGCAATGTTAACACCAAATTCTGTTTCTATAAATCCGATCGCTACCATGTTTTGTGCTGCTGCGGTTTTAATACCTATATTCCAAATGGATATCGACTGAACAGCTGTTATCATTAATAATGAAGCTAATTTACTATCTTTAGCCAATCCAAACGCAGCGACAATTCCCAGTAGTATCGGCACAAGGGTACCAGCACGGGCTGTAGCACTTGGAACAAATAAAGCTAGCACAAAACTGACCATAATGGTACCGATAACCAGCCGTCCTGGCTGAATACCTACCTTAGATAGGATATATAATGCAATACGCCGGTGCAATCCGGTGATTTCCATTGCTGCAGCAAGCACAAGTGCTCCTGCCACTAATAGTACGGCAGTTGAACTAAAGCCACCGATTGCCATACTCAAAGCCTCACTTGTTCCGTATGTCACAGAAGGATCCTCAATTGTTGGTGATAAACCGATTAATATCGCTAATAGGCTTACAATCATAACAGCGCTTACAGGATAAGTTACCGCTTCTGTAACCCATAAAATAATAGCAAAGGCTAATACAGCCAAAGCGCGTTGACCTGCTACTGGTAAAGTTTCCGGATTTGGAAGTAATAAAATGATGATTAGCACTATAAAAGCTGCGATAAGTGCTATTATCTGTCTCTTTTTCATCCTGATTTCCTCCTTCCAGGTAACTAAAATCATTAAAATGAAGTTTATTACCTTATACTTCTATTATAAATGATAATAAACGATGTTCAGCTTTTCACATTTTACGATTTTATAACTTTTTTTAAAAAAGCTAAGGTCTTTCTACGCAAGGTTTTTATTACGAGAATAGGAGGGAAAATATGCCTAGGGTTTTATGTATTACAAAAGCCAATTGTCGTCTTAGCTTGATGCTAGAACAATTGGCTTCCATAACCTATGTCTTTTATATTAGAAATTCGTATTCACGCTAGTTGTTCTCCTGATCTTCTTTTGTTGGCCCCATCACACCTGGTACTGGCAATCCTGCTTGGCGAAGCAATACGGTCATTTGTCCTCGATGATGCGTTTGATGATCGATTAATGTTCGTAGCAGCGCACCTCTAGGCGTAGGGTTACCAAAATTATCCACATTTTCTTCTAATTTTTCATCAGATAATTGTTCTACTTCTTGTTTGATTGCATTGGAGATTTTTCTATATTGTTCTACAATCTCACTTGCTTGCTGTGGCACTTTATTTGGATCAGCGGAATCGTTTATATTTAGTTCGACCAATCCTGCAAAAAATGCAGGTGCCGTTGCGACGTGCCATCCCAACCAGCCGAGTGTATTATGCCCCTCTACGATTGCCTGGTCCAACTTTTCGTCTGAAAGTGATTCAAGCACATTTAAGGTACCTTGAGAAGCCATTGACCAATCTTGTATAAAATCGTTTACTTTTCGATACATGATCTAACCCCTTTTCGTCATAAGATGAACTAGATTTATTTTCATTATAACGATACGAATCAACGTATGCAAAAATAAAATAGAAGGTTTTTGATAGATAAAAAGAGGAAGCAAGAGAACTGTTCCCATGCTTCCTCACGTCGCTTTATTTCACAGACATCAACTTGTTTCCTGCTTCAATCTGCTTTTGGTCTACGATACTGATATTTTCATACGAGTTAGAATTGGTGATAACAATTGGGGTTGTTATGTCATATCCTTTTTCTTTGATAGCATCCATGTCAAACGTACATAAAAGCTGTCCTGTTTCAACTTCTTCGTCTTTTGCAATGTTTCGTTCAAAAACGTTATCTTTTATTTCAACTGTGTCCAAGCCGATATGCAATAAGACTTCCACGCCGCTATCGGAAGTTATTCCGATAGCATGCCCGGTTGGGAAAACGGTTGTCACTTTCCCATTTATAGGTGCGTATAATTTCCCTTCACTTGGGATTATGGCTATTCCTTTTCCAATTGCCTCCGTTGCAAAAACTTCATCGTTTAATTTATTCAATGGTTGTAATTCACCGGATAATGGACTGTTTAGTTGAACTTCTTCTTGCTGTTCATGTTCACTTGGTTTTTCTGTTTTCGCTTGACTTGAACTGTCTCCATAAAGCTTGTGAACCATTTCTTCTTTGTAACCAAACAGATATGTTAGGATAAATCCGCCGGCGTAGGAAATAAGGAGTCCGATAATATACAGTAAATAATTATTATCCGCAATGAGTGGAATCAAGACAGCACCAGAAGGTCCGACAGTGATGGCTCCTACGTTGAACAAGGCCAGGAATGCGCCACCGAATCCAGCTCCCAGACAGGCCGTTAGAAATGGTCTGCCCAGTGGTAAACTAACTCCATAAATAAGCGGCTCGCCTATACCTAAAAATCCAACAGGCAGTACGCTTGCTACGGTATTTTTAAGTCGTTTATTTTTGGCCTTGATATAAATGGCGATCATCGCACCAACTTGACCACCACCTGCCATGGCTAGAATAGGCAGCAATGATGTAGAACCGAACTGATCAATTAGTTCTAAGTGCACAGGAATTAATCCCTGATGCATACCTACTGTTACCAGTGGTAGGAATGTTGCTGCGAGTACGTATCCACCAATGATGCCGCCGGTTTCTAACATGACATCAACCAAGAACCATGTTATACCACTCATGAGTAAACCAGCAATTGGCTGAATAACGACGATCGTTGCAAGGGATCCTACGATGACCGTGATGAGCGGCGTCACAATTAAATCCAAACTATCATGCACACGTTTACGAGTGAATTTTTCAATTTTAGCAAATAAATAAGCGGCTATAATAACGCCAAATAAACCACCTAAACCAGCGCTGACTTCTAAATCCAATCCAAATAAGTTTAAAGCTCCTATATCATCTAAAACAGGTGCATTAACCAGTAGGCCAGCGATACCACCGAGAACCATGGTCCCCCCAAATTCCCGTGCTGTATTGATACCGACAAATATACCAAGGGAGGCAAACAGCAGATTTCCGATTGCTTCAAGCAGCATGAACCAGTCTGATTCGAGAACAGATGGGTCAAGTATGGCTGCATCTGGATTGGCTAGATTCGTAATCAAGTTAGCAATTCCCAACAATAAACCTGAAGCTACCAGACCAGGAACAATGGGAACAAATATATTACCAATATGTCTGAAAAATTGCTGAAAAATGGATGTTTGTTTTGCTTTGTAAGCTGCCTTTGTGTCAGATGCAACGTCAAATTCGCTGTCCTCATTTTCGTCTTCAACGTCAACTTGAATGGATGTACTTTCATGTATTTCGTTTGCTACCTTCGTCACTTTGCCTGGACCTAGCACAACTTGGATTGTTCCCTGGTCAAGGACACTTAAGACGCCTTCTAATTGTTTAATGGCATCCAGATCCACATTATTGCGTGACTTCACATCAATCCGCAGACGCGTTATACAATTGGTGAGATTGGAAATATTTCTTTCCCCACCAAGATGGGTCACAATCGCTTGTGCAAGTTCTTGATTATTCATTATAGCCACCGTCCTTGTTGTTTGCCATTTTAATAGCTTCGCGTACAAATCCACCTGCCTGCTTGAGAGATCGCTTCGCTTTTTCGAAGCTACATTCTAATTTGATCATAATAATTGCTATTTTGGGGTTATGATGAGCGTTTTTCAAAAAGGTTGAAGCTGTATCATAATCAACTTCTGTTGCGAGAGAAATAATATTTTTCGCACGTTCTATGAGTTTTTGGTTTGTTAACTGGACATCAACCATCAGGTTTTCATATACTTTTCCAATTCCAATCATTGAACTTGTTGAAATCATATTGACAACAAGCTTTTGGGCTGTTCCTGCTTTCAATCGGGTTGAACCTGTTAAAATTTCAGGACCAACTTCAACTTCAATTGGAATATCCGCATAACGACTGATTTTGGCATTTTTATTACAGCTAACGGCGACTGTATGAGCGCCGACCGATTTGCTGTAATTCAACCCGCCTATGACATAAGGGGTTCGTCCACTGGCGGCCAGCCCGATCACCGTATCTTTTTCACTGATATTCAGATTTTGTAAGTCGGATTCAGCCAATTCCGAGTCATCCTCAGCCCCCTCAACGGCCTTCATGATGGCATCCTTACCTCCTGCAATAAGGCTTTGAACGATCTCTGGATCAGTGCCAAATGTTGGTGGACATTCTACTGCATCCAACATTCCTAATCGGCCACTCGTGCCAGCCCCGATGTAAATAAGTCTGCCGCCTTTGGTGAAAGCATCAATAACGGCTGATACTGCTTTTTCGATTTGATCTATTTCTTTATTTACTGCATCAGGAACGGTTTTATCTTCTTCATTCATCACATGTAAAATGTCATGTGTACGCATTTCATCTAAATTCATGGTTTTTGCATTACGTTTTTCGGTTGTTGTCTTTGTTGTTTCGGGCACGCTTTGCATCCTCCTCTTGGGATTGTTGTATAATTTCGTATGTTTGGTTCAAATGGGGTAAAGAATGATCGTAATCTTCGTATGCGCATGCTGTATAAAGCATATCGATCACGTTTAATGAGGCGATTCGTGATGACATAGCAGCGCTTCGGAATTCATCTTCCTGGGCGGCAACAAATAATACCGCATCTGCCATACTGCTCAAGTGTGAATCTGCATATTTCGTAATCGCTATCACTTTTGCACCTTTTGATTGTGCAATTTTGACACAATCAATGATTTGACGAGTTTCACCTGAGTACGAAATGGCAACTACTACGTCATCACTATGCAGGTTAACGGCCGATACTTTTTGCATATGAAAATCACTATAAGCTGTACAGGTCTTATTAATGCGCATGAATTTTTGAATGGCATCATACGCGATCAAAAAGCTGGACCCAACACCATAGAAGTCAATTTTCTTTGCTTTCATCAGGTATTCATATGCTGCTGTAAATTGGTCTTTTTGCACTAACTGCAACGAACTATACAGTGATTGAATATTTGTATTGGTAATGACAGCCATAATTTTATCAATAGAGTCGTCGGGTGATAACGTTTCTTGTTCCAGATCGTGTAAATTAATCACTGCCAGATCTCCGGATAACTTTAGCTTCAACTCCTTAAATCCGTTGTAGCCAAGTGTATGGCAATAGCGCATAACAGCAGAAGGGCTGGAATAACTAGCATGTGCAAGCTGACTGACAGTCATTGTGACTGCCTTTTGTGGGTAATGTAAAATATACTCCGCAACAGCTCCTTCTGATGGTTTCACATAATTAAGCGATTCCCTAACTTTATAAAGAATTCCTTCCAGGATAAACACCTCCAACCATTAACGTTAGCGCTTGCAAACTTATCGTATATCTTGCGGTATTAAAAATCAATGTTTTGCTCAAAGATGGTATATAATTTCAGATTTTGATATTTGAAGCGTGGAACATGTACTACCCTGAAAAGGAGTACGAACTCTTAGTGGTTTTAAAAACGCGGAAGACTTTGATTTGTGCTTGCATATTTGCAGACAAATACCTTATCATGGCTTCATAAAAAAAGGTCCTTGTCTGTGACAAGAACCCCTTTACGAAAAGGACTTACCTTCTTATACAACCTCACTATCTGTTTCAATATGATTCGCCTTATTTTGCTTTGCTTTCCAGAAGAACCAAATGCTAAAAGCTATGGTAAGAATAACTCCTCCAATATGCGATACATTCATGGGAAGGTTAAAACCAATTTGTGCATGTAATATATAGACAAGTACCATATCGGTGATAAACAATGCCGGAATAAAGGAAACCCAGTATTTTTTTCCTTTAACAAGCAGGTACATCGTTGCGATCCACAGTGCAAGTGATGCAGTTGTCTGGTTCGCCCAAGAGAAATATCGCCATAATATATCAAAGTCAATTTGCGTCAGTATAATAGAAACGATGAACAAAGGTATAGCAATGGTTAAACGGTTCATTATTTTCTTTTGATTGAAATTGATATAATCTGCAATAACAGAACGCGCTGCACGAAAGGCTGTATCCCCCGAAGTAATAGGAAGAATAATAACACCAAGTACAGCGATTGTGCCACCAATTGCCCCAAGCAGGGTTGTCGCTACCTCATTTACCACAGCAGAAGGAGTACCGGCATTAATCAACGCGTTAAGGTTTTCTCCATGAAAAAGGCTCATGGAAGCAGCAGCCCAAATCATCGCTATAACAGCTTCTGTGATCATCATCCCGTAGAAAATATACCGTCCTTGTGACTCCGTTTGAACAGTGCGAGAAATAATCGGTGACTGTGTTGCATGAAATCCGGACAAGGCACCACAAGTTATGGTTAAAAATAACATGGGAAAGATTGCTAGATTATCCGGGTGCATATTTTCCAGTGTAAGCTCAGGGATGGCTGAACCATAACCGGAAGTAAACATGGTAATTCCAACTCCAAGTGTACCAATTAAGAGAATAGCACCAAGGATTGGGTATATTCTACCGATAATTTTATCAATTGGCAGGACAGTAGATAAAAGGAAATACCCAAATATAAGAGCTAAAATAATCCATAACGCCATCTGGCCATCAAGTAGAACATGAAGGAGAGAGCCGGATGTTGTCGCAAAAACCGTTCCTACTAAAAGAAGTAGTAACAGTGCAAAGGCATTGACCAAATGCTTTGAAAAATTACCTAGAAATTTACCAGCAAGTTCCGGAATATGAGCACCTTTGTTTCGAATGGAAATCATTCCTGTCAAATAGTCATGAACGCCACCTGCAAAAATGGAACCCAGAACGATCCAAATAAAAGCTACCGGACCAAATAACGCACCCATTATTGGGCCAAATATCGGTCCTGTTCCAGCGATATTAAGCAATTGAATCATTGCATTGTTTTGCTTTTTCATTGGAACATAATCAACGCCATCGTGGTTAGCGATTGCAGGTGTTTGACGTGATTGATCTATTCCAAATATTTTTTCTATACATTTCCCGTATGTAAAATACGCAATAATTAATATAATAATAGATATGAAAAAGGTTAACATGTGCTACCTCCTGTTGTTTGAAATAGATATTGAAATCGTTTGCATAATATCATTAATTAACGACAAAAATCAAGTAATTTTCATTAAAAATTATATGCGTTTTCATTGTGTATGAATTCTATGAATGGAAATCAAAAAAATTTAAAAATACAGTTGACTTAATCACCAAAACACTGTAAATTATATACAATTACATAAACGAACTTCTTATCAAGAGAGGTGGAGGGTTATGGCCCTTTGATACCTCGGCAGCGGGCTCTTTGTGAGTACTGTGCCAATTCCATCAGACAGACGTCTGAAAGATAAGGGGAGGAGTACAGACCATTCAAACTCTCTTCTTATTGTGGAAGAGGGTTTTTTCGTTTTGATAGAGGAAACCGTTTCGGTAAAAAACGGCTAAATAATAAGCAAAAAAGGAGAGAAACAATATGACAGAATATGGAGTATGGATTATCGCTCTTGCTATTGGCTATACTTTTTCATTGATAATTGCCGGTCAGTTTGCGAAGCGGCGTTTAACTAAAAAAGATAGCTATTTTGTCGGTAATCGAAATTTCAATAAATGGATTGTGGCATTTTGTATAACTGGATTATTTTCCGGATCCACATATATTTCCATTCTTGAGCTTTCGTATTTAAGCGGGATATCAGCAGTTTGGTATGGAGTAGCAGAAATGGTTCAAATTTTTATTATTGCCTTTTTAATCATTCGTTCATTCCGTAAAAAAATGCTTGTTACTGTCTCTGGCATGATTGGTGATAAATATGGGCGGACTGCAAAGGGAATTTCCGGGGCTATTACCGCCTTTGCGTTTCCAATGTGGTCGGTTGCTACTGCGATTGCATTTGCCTCCGCTATTCATGTATTTACTGGGATTTCGCTGCCTCTATCTGTAGCTTTTACC
The DNA here is from genome assembly GCF_019837165.1 of Virgibacillus sp. NKC19-3. NCBI lineage: Bacteria > Bacillati > Bacillota > Bacilli > Caryophanales > Bacillaceae > Virgibacillus > Virgibacillus saliphilus. Next base: position 3,152,080 of record NZ_JAGYHC010000001.1, on the reverse strand, counting down.
GCAATGCTGCTTTTTGTTTATCTGCAGGCTGGCGGTATGTGGTCCATTGCCTTTACACAAACGATGAACATCGTATTATTTGGACTAATGATTATTATTGGTATCATTGCCTTTTTCTTAAATCCTGGAATCGATGGCCTGCGTGCACTTGCTATCGAAAGACCAGCCATGTTTAATCTTGGTAGCGCTGGGCTGCAAGTAATCGTTGTGTGGTTTGGAACTTTTCTAGTAAATGTTATTCTTGCTCAAGCCGCTTTCCAGATGGCACTTTCTTCACGAACACCTGAAGAAGGGCAAAGAGGCTTAATCATGGCCGGATTTATGGCAGTTCCATTTATTGTCGGTGGTGTTTTATTCGGGATTTCTGCAAGTGTCATTGTTCCAAATGCCCAAACCGGGCTCATTGCAATTCCCCAGTATTTAATGGAAGTGCTCCCCGCACCGCTTGTTGGTCTGTTTTTCTTAGGTGTGTGGGCGTGTGCACTGGGATGGGGAGGGCCTTGCCAATTTTCCGGAGCGACCAGTCTTGGTCGTGATGTTGGCAGTGCTCTAAAACCAGCTGCTTCGGAAAATCAGCTGATCAAATATACAAAGGTCTCTTTGCTACTTCTTACAGTACTAATGATTGTATTTGGATTAATGCGCACAGAGCAGTCCGCTTGGTGGAATGTACTTGCTTGGACCATTCGAAACAGTGCAACATTCGCCCCGGTCGTAGCAGCATTATTCTGGCCAGTAGCTACGAAACGTGCTGTTGTTACGTCTCTGTTTACAGGTTTTGTAAGTGGACTGTTATGGTATTATCTTGGTGGATGGGACCCCAATGCATTTTACCTGAACATTCATCCCGTTTGGGTTGGCAGCTCGATCAATATTTTAAGTATTACATTAGTGACGCTCATAGACCGAAAAGCAGACTGGTTCATCCAAAAAACAAATCGCTTTGGATATATTGGTCTAATTGGTGGAATCTTAATCACGTTGGTAAATGTGTTTTATTTTACGCCACTCTATCAAAGTGGGTTGTTTGGTTTATTTGGTTTTGCAGCAATTTTATGTTTTTTCATTGCACTAATCCGCTTTCTTCGACCAAGTAATGAACAACAGCAAATAGCATTAAAACATGCCTCAAGTTAATCGTCTATAAAGTCCATTTTCTGTTTGGACAAAGTTTTTTCAATTGATTTTTAAGCTCTGAAACGTCAACTATGAGACTACTTTATTTTAACAAATTTATAACAATACCTATAAAGTTACTATATTGTGTCAGTTATTGGGAGAATATAGATAATAGCATTATCGTTCCGTATAATATAAGACAAGAAATTATATTTGGAGTGTGAATTTCATGAAGAAAAAAAGGACCCTTGTCTTATTTGTATTTTTGGCTTTATTAGCTGCTTGTAGTGCAGAAGAGAATGTACAGGACGAAACGGGCGATATTAAAGAATTAGTCCATTATTATAGTACCGAAGATATTGTTGATGAGGATGCATCCATTACTTCTGAACAACTTATTGTTACAGATAAGGAAGAGAATGAAGAAGCGATTTATGATTTACCGGAAGATGAATTTTTTGTTTCGATTGCTCCCTTTGAAGAACAGACGCATCCCTGTGAAATTCATAGTTTAACAGGCTGTCAGGGAGAAATGGTTCAGGAAGCATTTGATGTTTATATTGAAACTGCGGAAGGGAACGTTGTCATCGATGAGACAATGCAGACCGAAGAGAACGGCTTTATTGACTTGTGGCTGCCTAGGGATGAAACCTATGCCGTTGAAATCAAACATGATGGAAAAGAAGTGACATCGGAAATCAGTACGTATGAGGATGATTTTACTTGTATCACAACGATGCAGTTAATCTAGTTTAAGTTCCTTCTATCTGTAGGTTGCCCAATACGGTTTTAGGTTTTTATTAAGCAAAAATGGGTTATAGCATAACGAGACAGATATAAATCTATTCTGATTTATATTAAAAAATGGAAAGGAGGGAAGAAAGCATGAATAAAGCACTTATCGTTTTTGTTATTGCTGCTATACTAACGATTGTGTTTTTTGTGGGAATAGAATTCATGTATGACGGCCATAGTGAAGCTACAGTAGGTTTGGTGAATGAAATATCTGGGGGCAAAATGTAATAGTCTCGTATTTATGAGTATTCTCTAATCGAGGATGCTCCCTTTTTTAGCTTATCCTATGTTAAAATAGAAACATGGCATACTTCCCCGGAAAAGAGGTATTCAATATGGACTCCCGCTGGCGAGAGATTATAAAACTGCTTAAGCATGCAGATGTCCCTGTAACGAGTTTGAATCTGGCAACAGATCTAAAGGTCAGTTCAAAAACGGTCAGGAATGATATAAAAGGGTTAAACAGTCTGCTCCGGAATTATAATATAACTATTGATGCTTATAAGGGGAAAGGTTATGTCTTAAACATCAAAGATGAAGAGGATTTCCGTTATTTCTTACAACAATATGTAAAAGAAGAAATACGAACAGTCCCCAATGAGCCCGATAAGCGGGTTGATTTTTTAATGGAAAAGATTTTACTGCAGACGGATTATATAAAGATGGAAGATCTAGCTGAGGAATTGTATATTAGCCGATCCACATTGCAAGCAGATTTGAAAATCGTTCGGGCCATACTTGAGGAATATGATCTGTCCATTGAGCATAAACCTAATTATGGCATCAAGGTTATTGGTAAAGAAACGTTGATTCGGTTCTGCATTTCCGAATATATATTTAATCAAAAACCTGTCTTCATGGAGGAATATACCCATTGGCTTAAAATGTTACCGGAAGCAGATTTAGAAATTATCCGAAACAGCATCCTGAAAAACCTAAGGAAGCATCACATTATTATTTCGGATATCAGTTTGCAAAATTTAATTACTCATCTTGCTATTGCATGGAAGCGCATCCAAGAAGATCAATCCATACAAATAGTGCATGAAGAACTTCTTGAGGTAAAGAATGAGAAGGAATATCTGGTGGCAAAAGAAATGATGCAAGAAATAGAGGCAGGTTTGGGCGTTCGCTTTCCTGAAAATGAAGTGGCCTATCTTTCCATTCATTTACAAGGGACAACATTAACAAATTCCGTTAAGGAGAAAGAAAACATGAACGCGGTTGTGCATAATGATATTCAAAATTTAGCTAGGGATATGGTGAAAAGGATTGATGCAAAGTATGCACTTGGCCTTTCCAGTGATGAGGAACTCTTGCGGCATTTAAGTTTGCATTTAAAGCCTGCCATTAATAGATATAGGCATCAAATGAATATACGTAATCCAATGTTGGAAGACATAAAAAGGAAATATCCGCTTTCTTTTGAGGCGGCATTAATTGGTGTGGATATTCTCGATGAACAGTTAGATATCGTTGTTAATGAAGATGAAATTGGCTATTTGGCACTCCATATTGAAGTGGCACAGGAAAGACGGAAGAAAGCTACTTCCCATGTGAAAAGATGTTTGATTGTATGTGCTTCCGGACTGGGCAGTGCACAGTTATTACAATTTAAATTACAAGATAAATTTAAAGAAGACTTGGAGATCATCGGCACGACGGAGCATTATAACTTAACTCATCAATCGTTGAATGGGGTTGATTTCATTATAAGTACCATCCCTATTGAGCTGGATTTGTCGGTGCCTGTGATTTATGTAAATACGATACTTGGAGATAGTGATGTAATGGTCATAGAACGTATGCTAGCTAAGGATAAATCTGTCTTTGCATCGTACATGCGTCAAAAGTATACGTTTTTAAATAAGGAGTTTGAAACCCCTGAGGCTGTTATCCGATTTTTGGGTGACGTTTTAATGCAAGATGGAGTGGTGGAGAGCGACTATATAGATTCTGTATTGGAAAGAGAACATTATGCGCCGACAAGTTTTGGTAATTTACTGGCAATACCACATCCTCTCGAGCCGAAAACGGACACTACTTTTTGGACGATTGTCACCTTAAAGAAGCCAATCCTATGGGGAGATAAACTCGTACAAGTTATCTTTTTACTGAACGTTAATAAAACAAAGAAAGAAGATCTCAAACCAATGTTTCAATCCCTGGGGAAATTGACTGATAACAAGCGTGCTGTTATGCGGTTTTTGGAATGCGAGACCTATGCACAATTAGAAGAGATCATAAAAACGATGTAACAAGCAAGGGAGTGTTCCTTTGCTTTTTTTGATACATAGAGAATTATAAAATGCTGAAGTTTAGTGGCATGAGGGAAATGCAGCTAAGGCTGCGACGTCGCAAATTGGAACGCTTCTCTCCTATAACAAGTGTGGGCATCCATTTGCTTGGTGAAGAACGGGCGGCGATTGCAAGTTGATGGTTGAGAGGAGTGTCCTATCATACATGAATCAGGAAATTTAGTGAAATGATGTACCCGAGGAGTGTCCTATCGTACATGAATCAGGAAATTTAGTGAAATGATGTACCCGAGGAGCGTCCTATCATACATGAATCGGGAATTATAGCAAAACGATGTACCCGAGGAGCGTTCTATCATACATGAATCAGGAAATTTAGTGAAACGATGTACCCGAGGAGCGTCCTATCGTACATGAATCGGGAATTATAGCAAAACGATGTACCCGAGAAGCTTCTTATCGTACATGAATCAGGAAATTAGCCGGAACAATGTTCATTACCAACTTTTTGCCGGTGACAACGGAAAAATATCCACTTAAAATGAAAGGGATTACATACTATGATGAAAGTAGCATAAGCATACAACAAGGAAGGGGTGTGTAAGTGATGGATGGTCTAAAACTAACGGTAATAGGAGGGGGGTCTTCTTATACACCGGAATTAATAGAAGGGATTATTAACAACCAGGATGTGTTACCTATATCAGAGGTTTGGCTGGTAGATGTCGAAGAAGGAAAAGAAAAATTGTCCATTATCGAGGCTTTGTCCAAAAGAATGGTAGAAAAGGCGAAATGTTCTATAAAAATTGTTGCTACCTTTCATAGAAAAGAAGCTATTAAAGATGCGGCTTATGTGATTACCCAAATCAGAGTTGGACAGTTGGCGATGCGACGAAATGATGAGTATATCTCCATCAAACATGGTGTAATCGGACAGGAGACAACTGGTGCGGGTGGTTTCATGAAGGCGTTGCGCACCATTCCAGTAATGTTGGACATTTGTAAGGATATGGAGGAATTGGCACCGGATGCATGGCTGCTAAACTTTACCAATCCAGCGGGTATTATTACGGAGGCCATTTTAAAACACAGCAATGTTAAGGCTATTGGTCTATGCAATAATCCTATCAATTTCTATAAAAAATTTGCCAGTACCTATCATGTGCCGATGAAAGACGTCAGTATCAACTTTGTTGGTATTAATCATCTTATCTGGATAACAAGTTTATATATTAGCGGCGAGTCACGAATGCGTGATATTTTGACCGGCAAATCGGATATCTATGAAGCAAAAAATATTCCTTCGTTTGGTTGGGATCTGGAATTTCTCCAATCCATGAAAGCTATACCATGTGGCTATCATAAATATTACTATCAGACGGATCGGATATTGGAAGAACAGCGTGAGCAACTTCAGAATAATGAAACACGTGCGGATCAGGTACAACAGGTTGAGAAAGATTTGTTTGAAATCTATCAAAATCCTGAGGTACAGGAAAAACCTAAAGCCTTAGAAAAGCGTGGAGGCGCCTATTATTCGGAAGCTGCTATTGATTTGATTAAATCCATTCATTTAAATACAAAGCGTGTTCACACATTAAATGTGCGAAATAACGGGACCATAGCCTGCCTACCAGATGATGTCAGCATTGAAGTCAATTGTGTGGTTGAAAGTCATCAGGTAACGCCGCTTCAGGTCGAAGAGGTTCCACCACAAATTAGAGGCCTTTTGCAGCATGTGAAAGCTTATGAAGAGCTGACGGTAGAAGCAGCTGTGAGCGGAGATGAAGGGATAGCATTACAGGCGTTGACATTACATCCGCTCGTTCCATCTGCAGAGCGGGCAAAAAATATTCTGACTGAAATGCTGCCGGTTAACGAAAAATACTTGCCGCTGTTTTCGGTCCATAAATGATAAAGGGGGATCATTATCTATGAAAATTACATTATTATGCGCATTAGGGATGAGTACAAGTTTGCTAGTAGAACGAATGAAAAAGGTTGCAAACGAAAGAGAGATCAATGTAGAGATTGAGGCTTATTCGGCTGATGATATCGATAAGCATGTAGAAACAGCAAATGTTATTTTACTCGGGCCGCAAATCCGGTATAAGAAAAATGAACTTTTTAAGAAAGCGAAAGCAGCAAACACACCCATTGAAATCATCGATATGAGAGCTTACGGCTCAACAGATGGCGAGAAAGTCTTGGATCAGGCGCTGGATTTAATGAATTATACAAGGGAGGAATAGTCATGAATGGGTTTAATGCTTTCATGGAGCGTTATTTCATGCCGGTTGCAGGGAAATTGGCCGAACAGCGTCACTTAAAGGCAGTACGGGATGGAATTGTTGCAGCAATGCCTTTACTTATTATCGGTAGTATATTTTTAATTATATCATCCCCACCAATTGAGTCATGGGAAACATTTATGGAACCTTATGCTCCTACACTAAATATTCCTGTAGATGCTACTTTTGGGATGTTAGGACTTGTTGCAGTGTTTGCAATTTCTTATAGTCTCGCTAATAGTTATAAAATGGATGGACTTTCAGCGGGGGTGTTAGCTTTAGCAGCTTTCATGGTTGCTACGCCTCTAACTGAAGAAGGTGATATTCCTTTAAATTTAATGGGAGCAGAGGGATTGTTTATTGCGATTGTATTAGCGATTTTCACCGTTGAAGTATACCGTTTTTTTGAAAATAGGAATATTGTCATTCGTATGCCCGAAGGAGTCCCGCCTTCTGTCTGGCGCGCATTTAGCGCACTAATTCCGGGAGCTGTTATTATTTTTATCGTCTGGGGGGTAGATCTACTTTTAACAAGCTCATTTGATTTATCCTTACATGGTATCGTCAGTGCTGTCTTACGTCAACCATTAGAAGCTATGGGAGGTAGCTTTTGGGGCGCGATGATCGCGATTATTCTTGTTCATCTTCTATGGTCGTTTGGTATACATGGAATTTCAATTGTTGCTAGTGTTATGGCTCCAATTTGGTATAGTTTGACAGATCAGAACGTTGCAGCACAGCAAGCTGGGGAAGCATTGCCGCATGTAATCGGTCAACCTTTTATGGCGATTTGGTGGGCTGTCGGTGGTTCCGGCATGGCACTTGCATTAACGATATTGTTTGTGTGGCGAGCACGTTCGAAACATTTAAAAGGATTAGGAAGGGGTTCTATTTGGGCCAGTTTTTTCAATATAAGTGAGCCGGTGATCTTTGGAGCACCAATTGTCATGAACCCATTATTATTCGTTCCATTCATTCTTGCGCCATTGGCAGTTGGGATCATAACCTATTTTTCGATGTCACTTGGTATTGTCGGCAAACCATATGTTATTGTGCCGTGGACAACGCCACCGCCATTTTCAGGTATATTGACAACCGGTGATTGGCGTGGAGGAGTGTTAATGATGGTGAATCTGGTTGTTGCTATGTTTATCTATTATCCATTCTTCCGGTTATATGATAAAAAACTGATGGAGGAAGAGGAAACGAACGAACAAGCTGCTGCTTCCAAGGATGTGTAAGGAGAATGGTATATATGAATAAATCTTCATCAAAACAATTAATTATAAATGCGGATGATTTTGGTTTGACGCCAGGTGCTTCTGCAGGTATTCTTTATGCACATCGACATGGTATTTTAACCAGCACTACAGCAATGGTCAATACGGCATTTTCAAAGCAAAGCTTAACAGAAGCGAAAAGTTATCCAGATCTTGGAATTGGCTTGCATTTTGTTTTGGACGCAGGTCGGCCTATTTTCTCACATAATAGTAGTTTAACGGATCATCGTGGACACTTTTTAAAAGGAAGGTCATTGATTGATGCTGCCAAAACATGGGACATAAAAGATGAACTAAAGGCACAGCTTGAGTTGCTGCATGAATGGTATGGTAATGTAACACACATCGATAGTCATCATCATATGCATCTTCATATCCCGGATGCCCTGGAGGCAGTTATAGAAGTTGCTGAGCGCTATCAGTTACCTGTAAGGACCTTTTCCGAAACAGCGGTAATAGGAAAAGGTCGTACCACAGACTATTTTCATTATGATTTTTATGGAGAGGAAAATGTATCCGTTGCTTATTTATTAGCTATTTTTTCAAATATAAAACCGGGGACAACTGAGGTTATGTGTCATCCTGCTTTCTTAGATGCATGGTTAAGAAGGGTGTCAAGTTATGATTTTACTCGAATGAAAGAGTTAGAGATACTGGTAGACAACAAGGTTCAAGAATGGTTAAATGATCATTCGATACATCTGATCCATTATGGAGGGCTGCATCATGGACATTGAACAATTCTCAATGAATATCATATTACATGCAGGAAGTGCCAAGAATTATTTACATGAAGCATTACAGGATGCCAGAAACACAGCGTTCGATCAAGTGGATTCAAAAATAAAACAAGCTTCAGAGGAGCTATTGGAAGCACATAAATTACAGACAACTTTTATCCAGGAAGATGCGAAAGATAGTTTGGGGAATTTACCGGTATTGCTTGTTCATGCACAGGATCACTTAATGACAGTGATGTCGGAGAAAAGTCTTGTTGAGGAGATGGTTGAAATATATCGCAATCAGCATGTATTAAATGAGAAAGTGAACCGTTTATTGGGAGAGAAATGAGCGGAAAGCAGGGAAGGGCGAATTAATAGCCCTGTTGTTTTGATCGAGCAATGAAGGATGGATGAGAAGTTCTAAAAGGAAAAATGATTGATTATGAAACATCTCCCTCATGTGGAGGTGTTTTTCCTTTTTTGGAACCTCAAAATACGTCATGATAAGCCTGTAATAAGATAAGCAATCCCCTTCATATCTTTAAAGTGAACCTAAATGATTTTTGGAGGAGTAGATATGACGAAAAGTTTTGGACATTTGCTCATTGTTCTCTTTTTGACAATCCTGGTTATTGTAGGGCAATCTGTTCATGCTGTGGCTGAGGAAGTAAAAGAACCATCTTCCCACTTCCCCGAAGAGCCAATTTCTGTTATGGGAAAGGGAAGTAACGGAAATGAAGAGACACCCGGGGAATGGTATGCCGGTGAAACCCCCTCTGATTTAAAGCATGATGCACCTGTCTTGTTATTTGTTCCCGGTTTAAATAATGCGGCGCAAATTTTCTGGGAAGACAATGACATGCCTCAATTGGCTTATGATGCAGGTTATCAAACAGCATTTGTGCAATTGTATGATGCCGGAGGTGCTTCTGCAGATATGTGGGATAATGGTGAATTATTGGCTGATAAGATTGAGGAGATTTCATCTTATTTTGATGGTAAAAAAGTAACAATTATTGGGTATAGTAAGGGAGGAATTGATGCGCAAACAGCGCTTACCTACTACGACGCATCTGAACATGTGGATAATGTGATTACACTTTCAAGTCCGCATCATGGGTCACAACTAGCAGATTTGGCGAACAGTTCTTGGGCTGGCTGGCTCGCAGATCTGATCGGGATGCAGGGAGAAGGGACAACGGCGATGGAAACCGGCTACATGGAAAGCTTTCGTTCAATGATTGATCAGGAGCCGCTTGCTTATGCTAACGATTATTTTACATTGGGCGGAACAGACTGGGGATCCATGTTTTCATCTACCTGGTTTGGGGCATGTATTTATCCAGTTACGGTGATAACGATGGAGTGGTCACTTCGGTCAGTAGCAATATTCCCGGTGGTCACGAATTAGCAGTTGGAGATTGGGATCATATGTCCATTCGAACCGGATTAACATTTCCCGTGTTTGAAGAATATATAACAGGTGATTATGCACGGGAAGGAGCGAATATTTCTGACGAGAACATACCCAAAAATATGCCAGTTGCTAATCAATGGGTTCATGGTGGACCTCTCATAGAGGGAGGCGAAAATAAAATGAATGTGGCAGTGGAAGAAAATGTTGCCAAAGTGAACCTTCATCTATTAACGGCAGATGACCTTTCGCAAATAAAAGTGTTAGATCCTTCTGGGAAAGAAATGAGCGCAAATGTAGAGATAGGGAAAGAAGATGAAGTTTTTTTCTCTGGAGCAATTAGTCATTCACTTACGCTGGATAATCCCCAAATTGGAGAGTGGCAAATAGAGATGGAGGCTGAGGAGGAAAATGCATATCTTTTAGTGGCTGACTATGACATGGAAAAGAAATCGGATGTTGGGATAAGAACGGAAAAGGAGATGGCTGGTTTGCAAAAAAATCAGCAGCTTGCTTACAAATTAAAAGTCAATAATCCCAACGTGCAGGAAGACACGGTAAAAGCGACTTATCATGTAACAGAATCCGACAGTCCAAACAATAGTGAAACCTGGGTTGTTACCGGTGGTACCAACCTTTCTCAAGAACTGACATTTGATAAACAGGACAGAGCATATAATATTACGATTGATATAGATGGATTAACCAAAGATGGGAATCCCTTTAAACGAACGATTGTGGATTCCGTTTATGTAGGAGAATTTCCTCGGAAATAAATAAGGGTGGTAAGGAAGCAGGGGCGAGGCGGTTCTCTTGCTTCCCATTGTGGTTTCATAAAAATATTCCCACACTGCGAATAAATTCCAATTCATTTTAACCATTTATACTTGGGTTGTGCGACCATGCCTGATGATTCATGAGATTCCACGAAAAAGCATAAGCGTTGCCCCTCATGTTTCCTTCATTTCTTAGCTTGACATGACTTTTTAAAAAATGTATCCTCTTTTGTTGCGTGTTAATTTTAAATGCTATTGTAAAAATAGCTGGGAGGAAATCATTTTTGAATAATTTGAGCAAGAATAAACAAACGATTGATAAATCTGTTCTTATTCTAAGTGGCGGGGCATTGATTGCTTTTGTGATTTTCGCAGTGATCAACCAGGAAATGGTTACAAATGCCGTGAATTACTTGTTTGATTGGTCCGTGACCTACTTTGGGACCATTTATCAATTTCTTTTATTGGGAACTTTTTTGATTGCTTTATTTCTGGGGTATTCGAAGTTCGGAAAAATTCGATTAGGTAATTTGGATAAGCCGGAGATGAGCAATTTTAAATGGATATCTATTATTATGTGTACATTGCTGGCGGGAGGAGGCGTATTCTGGGCTGCCGCTGAGCCAGTGAGCCATTTCTTGACGGTTCCACCACATTTTTCCGGTATTGAGGCAGGCTCTGCAGAAGCAGTTCCACCTGCACTTGCTACCAGTTTTGTTGATTGGGGCTTTCTTGCATGGGCGATACTTGGAACTCTTGGAACTTTTGTACTGATGTACGCCCATTATCATCGCGGAGCACCACTTAAGCCAAGAGCACTGCTTTATCCGATTTTCGGTGATAAGATTATGAAAAAAAGTGTACTTGGAACATTGGTAGATGTGTTTTCTATTCTCTCGGTAGCAGCTGGTACCATTGGACCGATCGGGTTCCTCGGTTTGCAGGCTGGCTATGGATTAAATGCTTTGTTTGGGGTTCCAAATAATATCGTAATTCAATGCGTGATTATTATTGTGATTGTCGTATTAGCTGCCATTTCTGCTGCAACTGGCATTCATAAAGGGATACAAATTTTGAGTCGTTATAATGTTATTTTGTCTCTGTTCCTTATTGCGGCTGTTCTTGTACTAGGATCGGCACTCTTTATTTTCGATTCCTATCTGGAGGCTTTTGGATTATATGTGCAGAATTTCATTTCCATGAGTACGTTCACTAGCGATAGCGATTGGCTTGGTGGATGGACCGTTTTCTTCTTTGCTTGGTTCCTTGGTTATGCACCGATGATGGCATTATTTGTAAGTCGTATCTCCCGTGGTCGTACCATTCGGGAAATTGTAACAGCTGTTGCGGTAATTGCTCCTATTATAGCAACGTTCTGGTTTACAATTATCGGAGGAACAGGAATAGAGGGAGAAATGAGTAATCCTGGTTCTGTTTCAGGACCGTTAAACAGTGATGGTGCACCAGCAGCGATGATTGCCATTGCGAATCAGCTTCCTTTTGGAACGATCATAGGTTTTCTATTCTTGATAGCAACCATTATTTTCGTATTAACAACGACAGATTCTATGTCCTTGACCATTTCCATGGCCATTACTGGGAATGGGGATCCATCTAGATTATTGCGTGTGTTCTGGGCATTTCTTATGGGAGTCGTAGCAACTGTTCTTATCATGATCGGGGAATCGAGCATTGATGCACTGCAATCTTTTATTGTAGTAACGGGAGTCCCCGTATCTTTGTTGATGTTAACCACATTTTGGACCGCACCACGCGTAAGCAAGGAGCTTTTCAAAGAACAAAATTTGTAAAGGGAATTTAGGTTTCCCCTTACCCTTTCCAATCAATAGTTAGGAAGTCATGGGAAAGAAATCTTCGTGCCATGACTTCTTTTTTAACCAAGAACTGTCTCTGTGCTTCTAGATGCGTATTTGTTATAATGTAAAAAAGGGGAGAATTTCAATGAAGGATAAGAACTATTCGCTTCCGCCAAAAACGTGTTCCATTGAAAGACTTATTACCATTCCAGCAGACATAGATAGAGTAATCAATGGAGAAAAAACAGCAACTCGCAGGAATGGTCGTTATGCAGATATTGATGAGGTCATGGTACTGAAAGACCGCAAGTTTATCATTACAGATGTATATCCGCAAAAACTTGGTGATGTTACAGATGAACATGCTTTGCAGGAAGGATTTCAAAACCTGGAAGAATACAAACAATCGATACTGTCTATACATCCCAGTATGAAATGGAAACCGGAGATAAGGGTATGGGTCCATGAATTTGAGGCAGCAGAATAAATGGAAGCAAGGATGCCTGATTGGCTTTCTTGCTTCCATTTACAGTGGATTACAAACTTCCTGAGCTCCGTATGCAATTACGTGCTCCTCATCGCTTTCAAAATCAAACTTACGATGAATATAAGTACGATGGCGCCAATTAAAGCTGGGAGGATGTAAAAACCACCCATTTCAGGGCCCCAACTTCCTAGTAGGGAGGAACCAATCCATGCTCCTATAAAACCCGCAATAATGTTACCAATTATTCCACCTGGTACATCCTTACCGACAATCAAACTTGCCAACCAGCCTAGAATTCCTCCAACAATTAAACTCCAAATAAAACTCATCATCATTCCTCCTTGTTAATTGATAATGTACTGTAAAGATAACGTGGTATATCGTTTGTAAGCTCCAAGATCTAAAGGGAGTATCAATTCTGATTGTATCGTACGATTAGCGACATTTTTTCCACTCTCCTTTATGCGAGCTTCTTGCTTAATGTACCCATTTTATTAGGCATTATACACCCTGGGGAAATGAGCAGTCTCGGGACTTGTTGTTTCAGAAAATTGTATTGAGTTTGAATAAGCTCTGTGTTAAAGTCATATTGTATATTATAGAAGGGAGGGTGATGAAGATATGAAGTTAATTGTGAAGTTGGCGCTTGGGATTGTGACAGGGATTATTATCGGTTTGATTGTACCTGAATTTATTATTAGAATTATCGTTACGTTTAAAGAGATTTTTGGACAATTTCTTGAATTCACGATTCCGCTTATTATTATCTTTTTTATTGTTAGTGGTATTGCCAGTTTCGGAAAGCATTCAGGGAAGATGCTTGGGTTAACCTCCGCTATTGCTTATTCCTCAACCATACTTGCAGGCACGCTAGCATTTATTGTTGCTATTTTTGTTATACCATTATTAGCTGGTCAGAGTGGTGGTAATGCCGAAGAAGCAGCAGGATTTGAGCCCTTTTTTGAATTTACCATTGATCCGTTAACAGGAGTTATGACAGCATTAGTAGCTGCATTTGTGTTTGGTATTGGTATTACAAGAGTTAATAGCCCAACGTTAAAGTCTTTTTTTGATGAAGGGAAAGAGATAATTGAAAGAATGATATGGAAGATTATTATTCCCGTTTTGCCATTTTATATTGGGAGTATATTTGCAGAACTTGCTGCTGATGGAACAGTCGTAGATACATTAAAGGCATTTGGCTTGGTATTAGTCTCAGCTGTAGCTGTACATTGGGTATGGTTAATTATCTTGTTTACGGTTGCAGGTGCCTTCACAGGTCGAAACCCCTTTTCCGCTTTAAAAACGATGTTGCCTGTTTACTTTACCGGCCTCGGAACCATGTCAAGTGCTGCAACGATTCCAGTTACTGTTAGACAGTCAAAGGAAAATGATGTCAGTGATGGAATAGCAGATTCTGCAGTTCCTTTGTGTGCAACGATTCATTTATCTGGGAGCACCATTACGCTTGTGCTTTGTTCTGTCGCGGTCATGGTAATATCAAATGGCTTATCAATGCCATCGTTCACCATGATGTTACCATTTATTTTAATGCTGGGAATCGTTATGATTGCTGCACCCGGTGTACCTGGTGGTGCGGTCATTGCTGCATTAGGTTTATTAAGTTCCATACTTGGCTTTGATGAAACAGCTTTAGGTTTAATGATCGGCCTGTACATGGCTCAAGATAGTTTTGGTACAGCTACAAATGTAACTGGAGATGGAGCTATTGCCTTAATTGTTGATAAGGCAATGAATCGTTAATCTCCTCAGAGTCATTGTAGCATTATATCTTTTCTCATACATTGACGCTTTCAATAGGTATCCCATTCCTGTTTATGGTGGGGATCGTTTTTGGCTACCAGGGAGCGCAGGGGCAGGGAGGAGTAATGGCAGTTTAACATGTCGTTGCTTTGTAAGCTCCTCCGTTCGCTTTTTACGTACTTTTTCTCATCGCCTTCATAATTAAGCTTACGATGAATATAAGAATAATGGCACCGATTAAGGCTGGAATAATGAAAAAGCCCCCCATTTCAGGGCCCCAACTTCCAAACAAGGAAGAGCCAATCCATGCGCCAATAAAACCGGCGATAATATTTCCAATGATCCCGCCTGGTATATCTTTACCGGCAATTAAACTTGCCAACCAACCTAAAATACCTCCCATAATTAAACTCCAAATAAAACTCATGCTATTTCCTCCTAATGTTTCGTGATTTATTATATAGATTACCTGATTTCGTGTTTGTTAAACAGGAAATAGCGTAAATGCTTATTAGTAAGGAGCAGGAAAAGTACGAGGTGGTTAGCTACTGTTTTTTCCTGGGCTTTTTGAACAATCCTTCACATGATTCTCGAAAAAATAAATAAAAAGGAATCCTTCATATGACTGTGAAAAAAAAGATTGCTTGGACTGCAGTGATTGTATGGATGGGGGTAATCTTCTACTTATCCGACCAACCAGCCACGGAGTCAAATGAGCTGAGTAATAAAATTACGGAAAATATTATAACTATAGTGGATACTATTTTCTCAAGTGTGAATCTAGATATAAATAGTTTTAACCACATTGTAAGAAAGAATGCCCACTTTTTTGCCTATTCAATGCTTGCGGTATTTGTGATAAACGCTTTAAGTAAAAGTGGGATGCGCTGGTATCGGAACTCGATTGTAACGCTTGGGGTTTGTATCATCTACGCTGTATCAGATGAAGTGCATCAACTCGTTGTTCCTGGCAGAAGTGGGGAGTTGAGGGATGTGCTGATTGATAGCGCTGGGGCTTCAGTCGGAATTTGCTTCTATTGGATGGTCACTAAGATATTTGAGCGATGGCGTAGAATGAAGATATGGCAGTGACTTTTATGTCCGCTTTTAAGAACAAAAGCGAAAAGCGCCTGGTTAAAAACGTAGAGACCCCCGCGTTGCAACTGAGATTAGATGAACGTGACTTGTCGCCAATGAATGGCGAAAGTCTACGTGAATCTTATGCTTGGAAAGCGAAAAGGAATCATGCCCCTGCATCAGGGGAGCCGTGAGTTGGCCGGCAAGGCCGTTCTTAGTCGGCCTTCCTTTGTCAAGTGAACCGATGATGACTTTCGCCACAGGCATAAGTGCGACTATGGCTCTGCCTGCGCCTGTCGGCTTGTCAGTCGCCAAGTCTTCTTTATCGTAGGGAGCTCTCGTGTTATCTCCTCGTTTTTGGCGCTTGTAGCTGGACGTAGCCATTAATCAATAATACGTTATGCCCAAGCAAATCATTTTATAATTTCCTAGGCAATAAAAAAGGAAGGTATGACCTATCAAAATTGATGCAAACATCTTCAAGCTGACAAAAACCTTGAGAGGCTATCCCCTCTCAAGGTTTTGTTAATTTGTTCTTTTATTTTGTTCTTTTATCTATAACCCTATATTTATTGTGAGCAACTACCGTGTTAGGGTAACGGTAATTAATGGTTTCCAAATCATTTTCTGAAGAGATTTCAATGATAATACTATTTTTACATTTAGATGGCAGCGTTATTCCCGTTAGAAGTAAATCATCTTTCTTAAATTCCACTAAGTCTCCTGGTGCAGCTTTTTTCTTATCTGGTTGAAACAATCGTGATCCTCCTTTTGTTGTTCAAAAAGCTTCGCGAATGATTCCTTTTTTATTTCGTATTCTTTTGCTGGTGTTTGTTCTTGCTTTAAAGCTTTGATTTCTTGTTTTAAGTTATTTATTTCTTTTGCTTGTTTTTCCATGTCCTTGATTCGCTTGTTTTGTTCATTGTGTTGTTCTTCTAAGGACTTTATTGATTTTTCCTGATCAGCGACATTGGAAACTGTTTTTCCAATTGTTTGCATCACTGTTAAAATATTTTCTTTGTAATTTCCTTGATCTAATGACTCTTGCACATCTTCTATGGTTCGTTCCATTGTGATAGGAGAAATTTTATTTGCTAACATTTCCTTTATTTGCTCCGTCTGATAGTTTTTATTTTTACATGCTTTAATGAATTTTAATGTCTCAATCGCTTCCGGGTGATAATACGTAACGCCCAGCTCTGTTGTTTGCGGGATATGGGTATTAAAATTTTCGATCCAATTTGCTGCCGTATGTTCTGAAACGCCAACAATCTGACATAGCCCGTTGATACTTAACAATTCCAATGTATTCACCGTCTTTCTTTTTGTCATTGTTAGCACTCATTTCTTAGCTTACACCTTTATCCTAATAAGATACATAGGGAGGAA
Organism: Virgibacillus sp. NKC19-3; assembly: GCF_019837165.1. Lineage (NCBI taxonomy): Bacteria > Bacillati > Bacillota > Bacilli > Caryophanales > Bacillaceae > Virgibacillus > Virgibacillus saliphilus. The sequence goes on along the minus strand of NZ_JAGYHC010000001.1, from coordinate 3,134,891 downwards.
TTTGGGATAAATGTGGAAGGAATAAGTAATTTTGTTGCGGAAAAAGCGAACAGTGCCAGGTACCACCCGTATTTTGTCGATTGGTAGTTTCATATCATTTTATGCAAATTAGTTGATGCGGCGTGGTACAATGGATGAAAGTGTAATTGTATGGCGCTTGCTACTAGATTACGTTGAAAGGGGAGAGTGTTGTGAAATTGTTTCATACGGCGGATTGGCATTTGGGGAAGCTTGTTCAGGGAGTATATATGACGGAAGATCAGGATTACATACTTCGTCAATTTATACAGGCGATAAAAGAGGAAAAGCCGGATGCTGTTATTGTCGCTGGGGATTTATACGACAGGGCAGTGCCGCCCACTGAGGCTGTGCAACTTCTGGATGAGGTGTTAGAGACGATTGTGTTGAAATTGAAAACTCCGATTCTTGCTGTTGCGGGCAATCATGACAGTCCGAGCAGGTTGAATTTCGGCAGTAGTATCATGCAAAACAATGGCTTCCATATTGTGGGGAATTTTACGAAGAGTTTACAGCCCATTCGTTTAAACGATACACATGGGGAAGTTCATTTTCACCTCCTTCCTTATTGTGATCCTAGCACTATCAGAAATGTTTATGAAGATGAGAAAATCCGCACCCATAATGATGCAACGGAAAAAATAGTGGAACATATTACAGAAAAAATGGATCCGGAAGCGCGTCATGTGCTTGTCGGACATGCCTTTGTTACGCCATATGGAGAAGAAGAGGCGAACACAAGTGAATCGGAACGGCCGCTCGCCATTGGTGGGTCGGAATATGTGGATGCGCGCCATTTTTCTGCCTTTCATTATACGGCGCTTGGCCATTTACATCAGGCACATTTTGTGTCTAATGAGACGATTCGCTATGCCGGGTCCATTTTAAAATATTCCATATCGGAAGCCCATCATCAAAAAGGATTTCATGTTGTGGAGATGGATGAACACGGAAATGTTACGACACAAAAACGTCATCTGACTCCGATTAGAGATATGCGAACGGTTGAGGCTTCCTTAGAGGAAATTCTCACACATCCGGTGAGTGAGGATTATGTGTTTGTTCGTCTAACAGATGAGGTGCCGGTTCTTTCACCGATGGAAAAAATAAGATCGGTTTATCCGAATGCGATGCACGTGGAACGCAAAAATTTTTCTCTCTCTAGGGCAGCTTATGGAAGCGAAACATCCGTCGAACGTACGAAAATGAGCGATATGGAGCTTTTTCAGTCCTTTTACAAAGAAGTGAAAGGGCAAGAAGCAACGGAAGAAACTAGCGTCATCTTCAAAGAAGTGCTGGATGATCTTGTCAGAGAAAATCATGAAACAGAAAAAGCGGATCGAGCAAAAGTTACCAATTACCCACCAGTAGAAGCGGAAGGAGAAAAAGTGCATTGAAACCACTTAAATTAACATTGACGGCATTTGGACCTTATAAACATACAGAAGTCATTGATTTTAATGATCTGGAGGGGAATCGGTTATTTGTAATTGCCGGGAATACGGGTGCTGGGAAGACAACGATTTTTGATGGGATTTGCTTTGCTTTGTATGGGTCAGCTAGTGGGCAAGATCGGGAAAATAGCATGATGCTTCGAAGTGATTTTGCAGATGATGATACACATACGTCGGTGGAACTTGTATTTGAATTAAAGGAACATACCTATCGCGTGTTTCGGCAGTTGGGACATATAAAAAAAGGGAATAAGTCAAAAACCGGAGAACAATATGCGTTTTTTGAAATAGTGGAAGGACGCGAGTTACCTTGTGTGGATCGCCAAATTGTTTCCGAGATTGATAAAAAAATAGAAGCGTTAATGGGGCTAACCCAAGATCAATTTAAGCAAATTGTCATGTTGCCACAAGGGGAATTTCGAAAACTATTAACTTCCCAAACGGAAAACAAGGAAGAAATTTTGCGCAGGCTTTTTAAAACAGAACCATACAAGCAAATCAGTGAGCGATTGCGAACAAAGAAAAACCATGTCGAAGAGGAGTTTCATCAAGCGAAACAAACGCGGGATAATTATATCGAACATATTCGCGCGAACCTTCCAATGCGGGAAGAATCGCTTCTTTTCCAGGTGTTAGCTGAGTCGTACTATAATGAAAATCAGATAATGAATGGATTGGATGGGGAACTTCGTTTTTATGCTGAACAAATGAACACGGATCAGAAAAAGTACGAAGAAGCATATAAAGCTCATGATCAAAAGCAGACCGAATACCACCAGGCGCAAGCACTAAACGAACGATTTGAAGAACTAAGCCAAAAAGAGAACCAGTTGAAAGAATTACGTAACCAGACATCTTTATACGTCCAGAAGGAAAAACAGCTTGAAGCTGCAACACGTGCAAGCAACATAGTGCCATATGAAAAACAAATGAACGAACGACATGCAGAAGAAAAAGAAAAGAAGAAGATGTTACATGAAACCGAAAATGCAAAGAAGGCAGCTGACGCACGAGTTGAAAAGGTCCAAATTATTTACCAACAGGAAGAAGCGAAGCAGACGGAAAGGGAAGAAAACCGCAGACGCATCGATCGCTTGGAGGAACTTTTACCAATCGTCAAAGAAATAGATGTGAAAAAACAACAGGTACAAGAGCTGAAGAACAAAGCGAAAAATGCTGCGTATGAACTGCAAAAGCTACAAACAGATATCAAAAATACAAAGGCTAAAACGCAAAACGATAATGAACGGATCAAAGCAATGGATCGACAAGTTAACCAATTGCCGGATAAGCAGCAAAAATTAATGGATATGCGCGAGCAAGCAAAAGTGCTGATTGATTTTCTGGAATTAAGCGATAAGCAAGCCAAGCAGAAGAAGGAGGCAACTCGCAGGAAGGAAGCTTTTGAAAAACAAAAGGATACCTATACAACATTGGAGAAAGCGTGGCTTCAAGATCAGGCTCATGTTCTAGCAAGCCACTTGCACGATGGGGAGGCTTGTCCTGTTTGCGGAAGTCACGAGCATCCCAGAAAAGCGACAAGTGAGGCAGCAGTCACAACAAAAGAACAACTTGAAGCAGCAAAGCAGGTTTTAGATGAAAAAGATGAGCTTTACCGAACAGCAGCAGCTGATTTAAATTCCACTACAGCACGAGTAAAGGAGAAAGAACGTGAAGTCGCTTCCTATTCTGTTTCGCTTGATGCGGCCTCAACAACGAAAGACAAGATCGTTGAAGAAGGAAAACGGCTCAAAGTAGAAGTAGATGAGCTCCAAACTATAAGAGAAAAGCTTGCTACATACAAGGAAGACTATGAACAGGCACGTGAAGTTTACGAGCAACTAGAAGCAAAAGAAAAACAGGCTGAGAACGTGTACCAACAAGCGAAAACAACTTATGAAAAAGAACAGGCTGTTTATCAGGAAAGAATGCAGAACATTCCAGAGGAAGTAAGGGTGTTAACTGTATTAGAACAAAAGATAAAAGAAGCGCAAGAGCGAAAAACGCAAATGGAAAAAGCTTGGGAAGATGCTCAAACCAAACTTCAGCAAGCGAAAGAGGAACAGACCAAAGTCGCAAGCAATCTAGTGCATGTAAGCAGACAAGTAGAAGAAACAAAAGCGAAACGACAAAAAGCAGATCAACAATTCACCCATATGTTAATCGATGCGTCTTTTGACGGCGAACAAGTGTACCAACAAGCGAAGATGCGGGAGGAAGATTGGCAACAGTTGAAGGATGATATCGAGCTTTTTAACCAAAATCGATCTACATTACAGGAACAGGTAACGGAATTAAAAGCGGCACTAAAAGATAAACATTATGTGGATTTACAAGGCTTGCAGGAACAATTGAATGCATTAAAACAAGCCTATGAAGCAGCGTTTAAAAAATGGAATCAGTCCAAAGAGTATCACCGGGAAGCGGACGCCTTGAAGGCAAGCATTATGGATGCAAATGCGCAAGCTCGAGAGACAGAAAAACGCTTAGGTGTCATTACGGATTTATATGACGTTATCAGAGGACAAAACGATCGGAAAGTTTCATTTGAGAGGTATTTGCAAATCGAATATTTAGAGCAGATTATTGATGCTGCTAATCAACGCCTGAGGCGCCTGTCCAATGGCCAATTCTTCTTAAGTCGAAGTGACCGTCAGGAATCTCACGGAAGACAGAGTGGGTTAACACTTGATGTCTATGATGCATATACGGGGCAAACGAGGGACGTCAAAACATTATCAGGCGGGGAAAAATTTAATGCTTCTCTATGTTTAGCACTCGGCATGTCGGATGTGATCCAAAGTTTTCAAGGGAATATTTCAATTGAAACCATGTTTATTGATGAAGGTTTTGGTACACTGGATGAGGAATCATTGAATAAGGCAATCGATGCATTGGTTGACCTGCAACAATCAGGTAGGATGATTGGGGTTATTTCCCATGTGCAAGAGCTAAAAACCATTTTTCCGGCAGTATTAGAGGTGAGTAAGACAAAAGAAGGGTCAAGTCGGACACGGTTTGTGGTGTGAGTGGGAATTTTAGGCGAGGACTGTCCTTCTTTGCGCTAACGGCTTAAATAGTGACTTGACTTTTTAGTTAAAAAGAAGGAGGAAGTAAGAATGAAACATAAACTTGCAGTAGTTGGCATTGGGCATGTAGGCTCTTATGTACTTGCCGATGCGATGAAAATCGGGTTGTTTTCAGAAATCGTGGTAATTGATCAAAATAAAGATATTGCATTTGGAGAGGCGTTGGACCAATCCCATGCCACCGCCCTTCCCTCCATGACAAACATTGATGTTTATGCTGGTGATTATGAAGATGTCAAGGATGCTAATGTGATTATTATTGCCGCAGGTCCGAGCATCATCACAACCGAAGAAAATAAAAAACCGGATCGGGCTATGCTTGCAGAAGAAAACGGAAAGAACATCCGTGAAATCATGGCAGGCATCACTCAACATACAACGGAAGCCATTATTATTGTCATCACGAACCCACTAGTTACAATGGTGTATATTGCTGAAAATGAATTTAATTACCCGGAAGGTCGTGTTTTTGGTACAGGAACGATGCTCGATTCTGCACGTTTGCGTTATGTAATAGGATCAAATTATAACATTGCCCCCAATAGTGTTACGGGATATATGATGGGAGAGCACGGGTTGACTGCATTTCCGGTTTTTAGCCGTCTGAATATCCATGGGTTTGGCGAAAAAGAATTGGACGCCCATTTCCAAGGGAAAGAACCCCTTGATCGAAACGTATTTAGTCAAAAAGTTGTTAACGGCGCGTATGATGTCCTAAATGGCAAAGGGTGGACCAATGCAGGGGTTGCTCAAGCAGCCATTACACTCGCAAAAGCCGTTTTGCTAAATGAACGCAGCGTTTATCCTGTGTGTACGACATTGAACGGACAATATGGGTATGATGGCGATATTGCACTAAGCATGCCATGCATCATAGGTGAGAACGGAGTGGAACAGCAATTGGAAATTGAATTAGATGAAGCGGAAATAAAAATGTTGCATGAATCTGCTGCTTATATCCAGCAGACAATGAAAATAGCAGGAACAGGAAAAAGGTAAAGAGGGAACCAAAGGAACTCTTCATCACATTTATGGTTGACAAAATAGATTAACTGTTGATATCGCGCCCGTTACGGAAGTGCACTACGCTTGTCCTCCCCTCCTTTACAGAAGATTTGCTGATTGGCAAGCAGAAAAGGGGTTTTCGCGTTTTCTTCCAGTATTTGTATTTAGTTTCGATCGCATATTTATTCATTTAATTTCAGCCATGGTTTTTAGTGTTGATCTAATTCTTTTTGTTGGCGGATTGGGTATGCTCCCTTTCCGCCTTCTTTTTTAGAAAAAGAAAATATTCTCAACCTTATATATTAATTATATTGAATATATGATATGTTTAATATGATTAAAAATTTTTAAACGAAAGAGAGGTGCACCCAGGACGTAAAAAATATACAGGAGGAATTTAAACGTGAAAGGATTTATACAAGTAATTTTGGCAGCTCTTTTCATGATTGTGCCATTGAATCAAGTTGCCAATGCGGAAGAAACAAATTGTGATGTTGATAAGTGGTTGGAAGAAAGCATTTATACAGAAGGGGACCACGTTTCATTTGATGGGGAGATATATGAAGCCAAATGGTGGACCCAAGGTGAGAAACCGAGTGATTCCGGAGAATGGGATGTATGGACATTGGCCCCCGAATGCTCCAATGATGGGAAAGAAAGCCTGTCCGTTTGGGCAGAAAAAGACACATATGAAGTTGGAGATCGGGTTCAACATGAAGGTGCTATTTATGAAGCCAAGTGGTGGACACAAGGTGAAAATCCAGAAAGTTCCGGAGAATGGGATGTGTGGGAAAAAGTAGATCAGCATGACTTACGTGTGATGTCATTTAACATTTGGACTGGCGGTATAGATGAAACTGTCCATGCTATCGAAGAGGCAGATGCCGATATTGTTGGCGTTCAAGAAGAGGGAGGACTTTTGGATCAATTAGCGGATGAACTTGGTTATTACGCGGACTACAATCAAGAAATCATTAGTCGTTATCCGATTATTGATGTTGGTCACCCTGATTATGTTTATGTTGAAGTTGAACCGGATGAAGTGGTAGCGGTAAGCAATGTTCATTTATTGCATGATCCATATGGCCCTTATGACATAAGAGATGGATTCACAGTTGATCAGGTGATTGGTAATGAACGACACCATATGATGGAAATGCGGTCCCGTTTTGACTCATTAACAGCATTGCAAAACGAGGGTGTGCCGGTATTTCTAACAGGCGATTTCAATGTCCCTTCCCATCATGATTGGACCGAGGAGACAAAGGAAGAAAATTTCAATACGGTAGTTGAATGGCCTGTTTCGAAACAATTAGAGACGCTTGGTTTTCGGGATTCTTATCGTGAAATTCATGAAAGCCCTTTAGAATTTCCGAGTTATACGTGGACACCGGGATATCCCCCTGGGAATGTAAACGAGGATGAGGTTCATGATCGGATTGACTTTGTTTATGCGACTGGATCTTCTATTACAACGAATAGTGAAGTGGTGGGTGAGGTCGGACCATATTCTGATATTGAATTGGATAATTGGCCCTCTGATCATCGCTCTGTCGTCTCAACGTTTACTTCCACTTTAGTGTCTGCGCCAGAAGAGGAAGTAGCTACCTCACAAATGGAGTATGAGATCGGAGAAACCATTGAAGTGAATTTTTATGTAGACGATCAGCCTTCCGAGAAAGATCAAGTCGCTATCTATCCGAAAGGAAGCGATCGAGAGGAAGATCCTATGCTCTGGGCCTATACCGGTTCCAATAGTCAAGAACCCGGGGAGGTCAAAAACGAAGGTACAATCTTTTTTGACGAGGAATCTGTCGTCTCCAGTGAATGGCCACTTCCTGCTGGAGAATATGAAGCTGTATTTCTGGCTGCTGGAGATGAAGAAAGAGCAACAACTTCCTTTAAAGTATTGGAATCAAGTGAATCAGCAAGCTTAAATGTGGAACCTAAGCAAAAATACGGTGAACCAATTAAAGTAGAATGGGAAGATGCTACTGGTTTTCCATATGATTGGGTGGGAATTTACCCAATCGACGAGTCACCTGACGATACAAACTCCTTACAGTGGCAGTATCTAGGAGGAGAACGTCAAGGTTCACTGTTCTTGGATGGTAGCTGGGGAAATACAGATGTGCTTGAACCGGGAGAGTACCGTATTTATATGTTTGAAAATGATGGTTATAGCATTCTTGCATCTACTGAAGTTACAGTGGTTGCTGAATAATAGAGAGGAGGTTGGGACAAAACAAACGTGTTTCATTAAAAAGACGAACATTATCAAACTTAGCGTAGGAAATATGCGGAGACTCCAGCGGGAGAAAAGGCATAGGTGAGACGCCGAAGTGCGATAGCAATCTTTTTTGCGAGGAGTGCTGCCCCTCGAAGCCACTTGCAATACGAAGCGCACAAGGGGGATCACCAGCCGCCCCAAGGTGCGCGAAGTATATTTCCGAAGTGATGTATGTTCGGAATTTATTTGTTAAAAATACTTTTGTCCCATCCTCATTTTTTATTAATTTCGTACTTGACAGTTTTTTCTGTATCCGTTATGATGTGTAGAAATCTTAAAAATTGAATAATTCCTTATCAAGAGTCGGGGGAGGAACTGGTCCTGTGATCCCGCAGCAACCGTTACGTAATCGTAGCACGGTGCTAATTCCAGCAAGCATTTCGCTTGAAAGATGAGACGTGTGTAAATAAATTTTAACCTCTTCCTCATCGGTAGAGGTTTTTTATTTGAAATTGTGCTAGCTGGTATTTCTAATGTGATACACGTATCTTTTAAGCCAAGTAATTCAATGAGAAAAGTAGTATTCATTTTAGGAGGTGAGCAGATTTAATATTTAAAACAGACCATACACAGGTAAGGGGTCATTAAAATCTATGAAAAAAGGAGTAGTTTGCTTTATGACAAAACAAATACATTTGAATGGATTCATCCAAAATTCACCTTCTCCGCATTCCATGGGATTATGGAAACATGAGTTGGATCAGGGAACAAGCCATAACAGGTTAGCTTATTGGACAGAAACAGCCCAGATTTTGGAACGTGGAAAATTTGATGCGTTATTTATTGCCGATGTACTTGGCACATACAGTGTTTATGGAAACAGCCATGGTGCGGCTGCTCGGCATGCAGTCCAACTGCCAGCGCATGACCCGTTAATCCCAATTTCGGCGATGGCTGCTGTCACGAAAAATCTGGGTTTTGCGCCTACGATCTCTGCGACCTATGCACAACCTTATTCACTAGCGCGACAGTTATCAACGCTTGATCATTTAACTGAAGGCAGAATTGCGTGGAATGTGGTGACATCGTATCTGGAAAGCGAAGCAGTTAACCTTGGACTAAAGACTCGTCTGCCCAAGGAACTTCGCTACGACCGTGCGGACGAATTTTTGAATGTTGTTTATAAGTTATGGGAGCACAGCTGGGACAATGATGCAGTTGTTCATGATAAAGAAAATGATACCTATGCAGATCCGGATAAAGTACAGTTGATCGATCATGAAGGTGAATTTTTCAATGTGCCGGGTCCTCATTTAGTAGAACCGTCACCTCAGCGCACTCCGGTTCTTTTTCAAGCAGGGGCTTCTCCAAAGGGGAGAGACTTTGCTGCCAAACATGCCGAAGCGGTGTTTACCAAAAATCATTCATTGGAAGCTTTAAAAGCTTATGTTGCCGATATACGAAAGCGGACAGTGGAGCAGGGTAGGAGACATGAGGATGTACTTGTTTCTCAGTTGATTCTTCCAATTATCGGATCTACGGAAGAAGAGGCTTATCGAAAATATGAAGATTTGACCAATCATGTCAGCTTTGAGGGTACAGCTTCTCTTCTGTCTGGTCATACTGGAATTGATTTTTCCAGATATGATCCGGATCAGTACATTGAAGATATCGAGACAGAAGCGGTTCAGGGAAATTTAGATCTATATACGAAAGACCCGAATAAAAAGTGGACTCTACGAGAAGCTGTTAAAAATCATGGGCTCGGAAATGGTACCGTTAAATTTATTGGAACACCTGAGCAAATTGCGGATCAAATGGAGAAGTGGTCGAAAGAAGGAGATGTGGATGGGTTTACGATTGCTCAAGCTTATTCACCGGATACTTATCGTGAGTTTGTTGATTATGTAGTTCCTGAATTACAGGAACGTGGTATCTATCGGGAGGAATATGAAGGAAAGACCCTAAGAGAAAATATGTTTGGAAAGGGTAATTTCCATCTGCCGGATAATCATCCTGCGAAAAGCGTTGGCATAGTTCAGTCAGAATAATGGACCAAGTAAGATTCAACTAATTAAGGAAAATGGAGGATATGATGTTTACAATTTATTGGATTGCCGTCGTAATATGTTGGATCGTGGGACTTTCAATATGGAATAAAATTTACCCGAAACAAAAAGGTGGGAGAAGTTGATGCTGGGCGGTGATAATAATATATTAATATGGCTGATATTGGGAGCGTTGTTGGGATATTTTCTGTTAACGACTTGGCTGGGAAAACGAGGTGCCGTTCATAGTAAGTCGATGAAAGGTTTTGCCATCGCGAAAGGAAAAGTAAGTCCTTGGATTGTTGGAATCAGTTTTGGGGCAAGCTATGCAAGTGCAAACCTATTTATAGGTGTTCCTGGATGGGCCTATACTTATGGTGCACCAGTACTTTGGTATTCACTGGGATGCTTTGGTGTTTCCTGGATAGGGTTGCTTCTTTTTACCAAAACCTTCTGGGAGCAGGGGCAAAAGAAGGAGGGAAGCCTCACCTTGCCGCAGTGGCTGGGGATTCGATATCAAAGTAAAGCATTACAGGTAGTTGTTGCTTTACTCATTTTATTCAACATTTATTACATTGTTGCTCAAAATGTTGGTTTAGCAACAATGTTTGAAACAATCATAGGGATTCCATACACTTGGGGTGTACTTATAGGGGTAACAATAACTATCGTTTACGTTAGTTTGGGAGGTGCCTTTGCTCAGCTGATCACAGATGGAATACAGGGAACGATCATGTCGGTCATTTCCGTTTTGTTGTTTATTTCGCTGATTTGGTCCATCGGAGGGGGATGGAATGTTTTAGCTAACTTGCAAACGCAAATGGGTACAATCGACAGAAGTATGTTGGCTTTAACTTCACAGGATGGACCATTTCATAGCGCCTTTGCTATTTTGAGCATCCAATGGTTGTTATTTAGTTTTGCTTTGCTTCCTCATCTAATGAATAAAGTGCTGACAGTAAAGAAAAAAGAAGATTTACGTAAATTTACGCTATCTTCTGGAATTACGTTATTTGTCCTATCCACGTTTTCTGTATTTGCCGGTATGGCCGCGCGTATCATGGTTCCTAATCTGTCATCTCCGGATAGTGCAGTACCAGCCTATATTATGGAAGTTTTCCCTACTATTCTAGTAGTCTTGATGGTTGTAGGCATTATTTCAGCTATTTTGTCCACGACAGATAGCCTATATCTTGGGATGACAACAAGTATTGGTAACGACCTTTATAAGGGGTTCGTGGCTCCAATTCTTTATAAAAATAAAAAGCTTCCCAGAAAGAAATTAGATCAACGAGCAGTAAAGGTATCCAGGATTTCACTGATCATCATTGGAGGATTCACGTTATACATGTCCATTGATAGACCGGATTCACTGGCGTTGTTAGCTCAAATTGGCACATCAGCCATTTTAAGTGGAATAGCGGCTCCCATTACACTAAGCTATTTTTGGAAAAAGGCGAATCGTACAGGTGCGTTGGCGTCTGTAGTATTGGGTCCAAGTTGTTTTATGTTTTTAACAGGAACAGGTATGATTGAACAGGTATTTGAAGCAATGTTTTACAGTTCTCTGTTGGGATATACTGTAATGATATCTATTAGTGTTCTGGTTGAGTATTTAGAAAAACAGAAGAAGAAAACGTATTATTTGAAGCGACATGCTAGATAAGGAAGGGCGAGTCACTTCCCAGTTCACGATACAATGTTTACAAAGGTGTTTCATTTATAATGGGAAGTGACCTTATCTCAAACTCACCGCGAATACAACGCTTAACAGATCAAGTAAACACATCTTGCAGGTCTGCTTCCAATTCTTCAAATAATTCTGAACTAACTGACTGATGGGCGTTTTTTGAATAGGTCTTGTTGTTTACAATATCATTGTTCTCTAGCGTGTAAACCAATATATGCTCATTAATGGGATCTACAATCCAGTACTCGTTGACACCACACTGTTTATATAACTCCAGTTTTTTCAACATATCTTTACTTCTCGTAGAGGGGGATAACACTTCGACCACTAGGGTTGGTGTCCCCTTATAGTTGTCTTTTTCATCCAAATTGTCTTTGTCGCAAATGATCACAATGTCCGGTTGGACGACACAGATGTTGTCCTCCTCTTTAAAGAAAGTTACGTCAAACGGAGATGTGAGCGGTACACATTTTTTTCTTTTAAACCAGTTGTGAAATGCGCCATAAAGCTCGCCAACTACACGCTGATGTTTGTAGGAGGGGGAGGCAAGATTATAAATGACTCCATCAATTAATTCATACCTTTGTTCCGATTCCTCCATTAGTTCCAAAAATTCCTTATACGTCACCCTGCCATCTGAAGATCGATATGCTGATTGCTCTTCTTTGACATAATCTTTATCATAACAGAGCGCGATTTGGGCCGCATCTTTTCCACTTTTCGTCACAATGATATCCTCGCCTGCTTCCACATACTTCAAATATTTCCCAAAATTATTTTGTATTTTGGTTGAGGGAACTCTCACTATTTGACACTCCTTTTTAGCTAATGTATTTATTTATATTATATATAAAATTAGGTAGTTTTCAAATAGAATTACATTAATTAGCTAAAAAGTTAGTAAAGAAAACTAATGATCTCGACTACATTATTTTGATGGGGGACCTGTAAAAGAAATGGGGACAGTACTATTACCTCTTGTTAGGTCTAAACAGGTGCATATCCTGACTGATGGTGTAAAATAAATCGATGAGTTTCATTGTCCAAATGAAGGGAGATAACTTGAAGAAAACACCTATTTTCTGGATAAAGATCAAGAAAATAGGTGTTGTAAAGGTCCGGTAAAGGATTTGAAAAAATCACCACGAATAGGGTACACGTCCAAACCAGCGGTAGCGTCGCTTGGAGATAAAGCGATAAGCGGGACTGCCGATTGTTTTAGCAAACGGTAGATACATCAGAACGGCTAGCGGGATTGTGAGAGGGAGCAGGGATAAAATTTTTCGTACGGTATCGTACCCTGTTAGAACCTTTTTGTCTCTGGTATACATATATATTTCATCATACATATCTTTATAACGATTTATTCTTTCCCTTGTCGCCGCTTTCACGTCTTGAACTGGAAACCAGTTGATTCTATCGAGCCAATCAAGTTTTTGCAATACGGCTTTGACAGACCGGCATAACGGACATGCTGCGTCGAAAAAAACGATGTGTTTATCCATAGGAAAGATCTCCTTTTGTTATCGCGTTATTCTATTCACTCCGCTGCAAACTTTCATCTAATAGTATACTATAACATATAATTGGAAATCAGCCTTAGCCTGCACTGAGTGCTCTTTTCTTAGCACACAATAATGGTTTAGTCCTTTTACAGGTTAGCTAGTTTGGTGTAGTTGTCATTTAAAGTTATGAAAAAAACGGTTAATTCTAACCGTTTTTTAAATTGATACCGTCAACTAGTTACTATCGTCCGTTTCATCTTCCAATACAGGAGGGAAGATAGTTGGTATGCCCTGTACTTTCCCTGTTATGAACGAAGTGATTTGTGTAGCTTCTGTTAATAGAGGATAAGCTAAATGATCAATTTCCCCTTTGTTAACAATCTCCTCCATTTGTGTTGCGGATACATCCTTTTCAGTTTCTACGGAAAAAATGGCTTCTATCGCCAAGTTTAAATGTAACGCTCCAGTTATATTTTCTGTGTATTCAACAACGATCTGGTTGCGTTCTTTGTTCCATTCCAGTATTTCAATATTATTCGTCCTGTTGATCTTGCTACCGTCTTTCTTTCGTTCTGTTGATAGATTTACAAGTTTGATATCCTCTAAATTTATGCTTAGTTCCAAATCATTTTCAGCGATAATCGTACACCCTTTCATAGGTAAGTATCTGTGATGTGTTTATTTCCAGTACTAGCTAAATTTTATCATTTTAATAGGAGGGGTTCAACTAAATACCGGCAGTATACAAATTTCCCCGTGTATATGAATGTCAATGATGAACGATAAATAGTATTTTTCCTTGACCCCATTTTACAAATCCCATAAAGTATGAACATATTAAATAAATGCGAGGGAAGAAAATATGAATCGTTACATCGAAGAAAACATCCATACATTTCAAGACAAAAATAGAAACCGGGCGCGCCTTTTGATCAAATGTCCGGATCAGCCCGGAATTGTAGCAGCTGTTTCTCAGTTTCTCTACGCGCATGGGGCAAATATAATCGAGTCCGATCAATATACGATGGATCCGATCGGTGGGGAATTTTTTATACGGATTGAATTTGAATGTGAAGGGTTAAAAGAAAAAGCATGGCAATTGGAGAAAGACTTCCTTTCTGTCGCCGGAACGTTTAATATGGATTGGAAAATTACCTACGTGCGTGAGATGAAGAACATGGCGGTGTTTGTATCCAGTCAACCGCATTGCCTGCTTGAGTTATTATGGGAATGGCAGCGTGGGGATCTGATGGCCAATATCGCTGTTGTTATCAGTAATCATGAAAATGCTAGGGATTTGGTAGAGTCATTCGATATTCCGTTTTATCACATACCAGCAAATAAGAACATACGCGAACAGGTTGAGGAAAAGCAGCAACAGCTTTTGCAGGATTATGGGATTGATGTGATTGTCCTTGCCCGTTATATGCAGATTCTCACGCCAACCTTTGTAGAGGCCTATCATAATCGCATTATCAATATCCATCATTCGTTTCTGCCGGCATTTGTCGGTGCGAAGCCGTATGAGCGCGCCTACGAGCGTGGCGTGAAAATGATTGGTGCTACTTCTCATTATGTGACGAATGACCTGGATGAAGGGCCAATCATTGAGCAAGATATCAGTCGTGTGGACCATCGTGATGATGTGGAAGATATGAAAAAAGTAGGTCAGTCCGTTGAGCGCAGTGTGCTTGCGCGAGCGGTCAAATGGCATCTGGATGATCGAATTATTGTTCATGAGAATAAGACGATTGTGTTTTAATGGGTGATTTGAATATTTTATAGTTATAGGAAGTCCTTTCTGCCTTGAGAAAAGGGCTTTTTTCATATTGAATAAATTTTAGGGTAATTTAGTAGCTAAAAGACCGTCCGGCTTTCGGCGCCCAGTAACTAACAGGTCTTTTTGGCGGAGCGAACTTTAACGCAATCCCAAACTGGAGCATTACTCCATTATGAAAAAGAAGACTGACTGATTGAGGGATCACGGGCGCAGGCAGAAGTAAAGTCGCACTTATGCTCTGTGGGTGAAAAGAGGACTGACTGATTGTCCGCCAGAGGCTTAGTCTTAAGGTTATCCTTGTGGTGAAAGCGGGCATCACTTCGCCTGGTAAAGGAAGGCCGACTGACTCTACGACCATAGAGCCATTCTATGATACATGGATATACCAATTTAGCAGAACGGTGTACCATAGAGCCATTCTATGATACATGGATATACGAATTTAACAGAACGGTGTACCATAGAGCCATTCTATGATACATGGATATACGAATTTAACAGAACGGTGTACCATAGAGCCATTCTATGATACATGGATATGCCAATTTAGCAAAACGATGTACCATAGAGCCGTTCTATGATACATGGATATACGAATTTAACAGAACGATGTACCATAGAGCCGTTCTATGATACATGGATATACGAATTTAGCAGAACGGTGTACCATAGAACTATTCTATCTTACGTAAGATTATTCCCATGCATTCTCTCGCTTTTGTTCTTCAAAAGGGAAGTAATATAAGTTCCAAATGAAACATATATGTAGTAACAACCCGATCATCTATATGTTTTGTAAAAAGGTGATGCTTCGATTTTGCAGATATGTAAACTAGACAAGTTTTTAATGATAATAAAAACATGGAAGGGAGGTTGAATGATTTATGGAGATATTATCGATTGTCCCACCGCTTGTTGCAGTTGTTTTAGCTATTGTGACAAAACGCGTTTTGATTTCTCTTTTCGTCAGTATTTGGGTTGGGGGATTCATTGCAGCGGGATGGAACCCATTTGGAGCAGTAGGTTTGACCTTTACATGGATGAAGGATGTGATGGTCGATCCATGGAATGCTCGTTTTCTTGTTATGACTGCATTGCTTGGAACTGGAGCAGCGTTTATGTTTAAAACTGGGGGATCTGAAGGTTTGATCAGGATTCTGCAAAAACGACTAACTACAAAACGGCGTGTGCTATTTTTACCGTATTTCTTAGGTATTCTCATTTTCTTTAACGATTACGTAAACGCTGTCATCGTTGGGAATGCAACAAAAGATATAGCCAAAAAGCATCATATATCACGGGAAAAGCTATCCTATGTCATTGATTCAACCGCTGCACCGATGGCGACAATTGGTCCTGTTTCGGATTGGATCGGTTTTCAGGTGTCGTTGATTGCTGCAGCCTTTGCGGGTATCGGTATTGTTGGGATGGAGCCTTATTTTACTTTTTTACAATCGATTCCTTGGAATTTTTATGCGATTCTATGTCTGTTGGCCGTCCCGATGATTATTGCCGGGAGGGATTTTGGTCCAATGGCAAAAGCTGAACATCGTGCGCATACAACTGGAAAATTGATACCGGATGGTTCGACGCCACTATCTTCTGTTGACCAAGATTTGGGCGAGCCACATCAAAAGCAAGGTAGTGTTTGGAATTTTGTCCTTCCGCTAGTTACGCTTATTTCTGTAAGTGTTTGGGGATTATGGTATTCAGGAGGAGGTGCCACCGGGAAGTCTATCATGGATGCGCTTGCGGATACGGATGTTTCCGTTGCGTTAACATGGGGTGCATTTGCGATGACAACAGTAGGACTTATTCTAGCACTGATTCAAGGTATGGATTTGAAAAAATGCGAAGACACCTTACTAGGCGGTATTCGTACCATGTTACCGGCACTCATTATCATTGTCCTAGCTTGGTCGATTGGGACGGTAACGGATGAACTGGGTACTGCGGAATTTGTCGTAAATGCGACAGAAGGATGGATGACGGCAGCACTTATTCCGTTTCTGGTTTTTGTTATCGCTATGTTCATCTCTTTTGCAACCGGTACGTCTTGGGGTACGATGTCCATTTTGACGCCAATTGCAATCCCCCTTGCCTATACAATGGGTGGAGAGGATCTTATCCCCATCGTTATTGGAGCCATTTTTGCAGGGTCCATTTTTGGTGATCATGTTTCGCCTATTTCGGATACGACAGTGATGGCATCGATATTTTCCGAATCGGATCACATTGCGCATGTTAATACACAGCTTCCATATGCTCTTGTGCCTGCTGGAATAACGGGAGCCTTATATTTATTATATTCTGTTATCGGAAGTAGTATCGTGCTGCTGATTGCTGGTATCGTCATTCAATTCTTTTTGCTGCGTTATTTGGGCAAGCGTCATGAGGAAAAGTTTGGACTTTAACATTTTACGTTGAAACTATATGGATCAGCTACTGCCCCGATGAACCTTGATTGTTCTTCGACCAGTAGCTTTTTTTTGGCATGTTTAGCAGAAAAACGGAATATGTAATAAGAGAACCTATTCCATTGATTCTTTTACCGGTGTTTTTGATAAAAAAATGTGGTAGTTAATGTAAACTGTAACGTATTAAATTGCATCGTTAATCATATTCGAAATATAAAACCACTTCACCAGTTAGTGGAGAACCATCGACTCCTCAACCATTGTAGGATTTATCGTTTCTTCCTTTATCAAATGTTTCATGGATAACGTCGATCACGTCTTCTTTATCATTATGTTTTATCACGTTTATCATCCTTTCAACTATACATTTACCATAAAAGAGGTGATTTATACATGAAAGAAGTGACAATTCAGCTTCATGAAGAAACCTATGATAAAATCAAGGAAATCACGGAATTGGAGAATTTAATTAATCGGCATCGGGATAAAAACAGGAGTGATAATTATAAAATAGAGGAGTTCATTGTTGGCTGTATAGCGGATAAGATGGAACAAATCAATCATTTTGATTCCGTTAATCCGTTTCTAAATAGCAATAAACAGCTTGTGATCAAGAATCGTTTCAAAGAAATAGCGAAACATAAGAATATCTATATTAAAGACGTTGCCAAGCAACTGCATATGAAGCCACCGAATATAAGCAAAATATTCAATAATGTGTCGCAACCGAGGTTAGAGTTGTTCATTAAAATTTGGCTGGTACTTGGGTGTCCACCTTTGCATCAGTGTATTTATTTGGAAGAAAAATAAAAATCCGGTTCTTTTTCACATTTTTTCAGCATAAAAGGAATAGGACAAGCGGATAAGCCCATATTATAAAATATAATAATTATCATGTGAACAAATCAAAAACATTATAGAGCAATTTCATCGAGTAGATCAATCCAAGCAAGCAATACGACAAAACGATAACAAGGGTGACAGTCCATTCTCCTGACGAAACGATTAGGAAAGAGGGTTACCGGATGACAGTATTTGAAACGCTTGTCCTGATGATCTCATTTGGAACATTGATGGTTGGAATTGTTAAATCAAAAAAATAACTAAAAGGCGGCTGTCCCACGGATGCTACCGATTTAGCGTAGCAGGGGGCAGGCCGATCCCTTTTAAATATGTCCTAACTAAATCGACTGCTTCATCGACGTTATTTGCCTTTATCATTATTTTTTGGTTTTCAGGAATCTTTCCTGCTGAATGGTCATATAAGGGATCATAATAATATTCGAGTAAAAGCCGGACTGCTGAAGCATAATTTTCTGCTACCAAATCGGATTCAATTTTCTTGGCAATTGGCGTATGAATGCGCTTCTTAATTCGCTTGAAGGCCTCTAAACATTCCTGTTTGTGATTCCATGGTTGATAATCTTCCAGAATATTATTCATTCTTTCCTCTAGGGGCATATCAATAAATAATTGAGTCCCTTGTTCCTTCTTTTCTAAAATAAAGGCTGGAAGTGTCACTTTTCCAATTCGTTTACTTTCCCCTTCAAATAATACGCACGATGATTCCTGCAAATGCTGAACGTTTTCAAGTAATAAGGCATCGAATGTTTTCTGGTTATTTGGTTCCACGCCGATTTGGCCAAATATTGATCCCCTATGATTTGCCAGTCCCTCAAGGTCGATCACCGGATAGTCTGTTTCACGAAGACGATGAAGAATCGTTGTTTTCCCTGATCCGGTATATCCATTTAAAATATAGGCGTCCGGTTTCAATTCGGACGTTTCCAACGTATCGACTACCCAATTACGATAGCTCCGATAGCCACCATCCAGTCTAAGGACTTCTATACCCATTAGATCAAGAACCGTTGCAGATGTTCTACTACGCATGCCGCCTCGCCAACAAAAGACAGCTTTTTTTCCTGTTACATTGGCAAATGCCTTCACAAAATTAGGCAATTTAGCGGAGATAATTTCAAGCCCTCGTTCTTTAGCTGCTTGCTGACTTACTTGTTTATAAAGTGTTCCAACTTCTGCTCTTTCCTCATCGTTAAAGAAGGGAATATTGATGCTGCCGGGAATGGTAGCATTATCAAACTCAGAGGGCGAGCGCACATCAATAACCGTAAGTTCACCTGAATTTTTTAAGTGGAGCAGTTCATCTATCGAAATAGTTTCGAACACGTTAATCCTTCTTTCTACTGCAAAAGTTTATGGTTATGGACTGAAAAAATCGGCAAGATGAGCCGATTTTTAAGTACGAATATGTTCATAAAATTGATACAACGCAAGTATCGCCTGGATCAGCTACAGCTATGTCACCAATTACGGCATGAGGCTGGGACAAAACAAACGTGTTTAATAAAAAAGACGAACATTATCAAACTTAGCGTAGGAAATATGCGGAGACTCCAGCGGGAGGGAAGGCATAGGTGAGACACCGAAGTGCAATAGCACAAGGGGGCTCACCAGCCGCCCGCGGAAAGCGAAGTATATTTCCGAAGCGATGTATGTTCGGAATTTATTTGTTACAAACACTTTTGTCCCAGCCTCATGCATTTGGATTTGGGTGGTGGATGTAAATCGCCTAAGACATTTGCTAAATCAGGGTGTCCTAGTTTACAACCACGAACCCATGGTGATGCGAATAAGGTGAGCTTTACAAGATTTGCATTTTTCATTGGAAAATAATTTCATCTTTCGTACAATATATGTACTATTATAACGGATAAAATAAAAGATTGCATGGATGGAGGATTGTACTTCTTTCATCTCAAGGAATATTTCTATCCTGTAAAATATGATAGACTAGTAATGATATGTGTTGTGTGGTATCCGGTTAGAAAGGACTGATAATGATGGAGACTACCATGAAGCCAATCCAAGTATATAGAGGGAATTATGTAGAGAGCGCCCATGATGTTCATATTGCCGTAGTTTCTGGCAAGGGGGATTTACTAGCTTATTACGGGGAACCGGACCGATTAACATTTGCACGTTCCTCCATGAAGCCATTTCAAGCTTTGCCAATAGTGGAATCAGGGGCAATGGATACATACCACTTAACCGAACAAGAATTAGCATTGTTCTGTGCGAGTCATAGTGGAGAACCAGTGCATCGAAATACAGTTGCACAGGTTTTACAAAAAATTAATCTTGAAGAAGGTCATCTTCAATGTGGCACTCATATTCCTACAGACATTGATAGCTATAATCAACTTATCAAAGATGGTGGAGCATTAAGCCCGTACTATAGTAATTGTTCAGGGAAACATACTGGGATGCTGGCAGGCTGTGTTAACCAAAAGATGGATGTGGATACATACCGTGAATTAGCACATCCTTATCAGCAACAAATTATAGATGTTATTGCAGCCGTTAGTAATTTTGATAGAGAAAAAATAGTGACTGCCGTCGATGGCTGCGGAGTTCCTGTACACCGTGTCCCGCTTCAGAATATAGCTTTGGCTTTCAGTCGTCTGGCTTATTCCTCTAATTGGAAAACAGCTACGCCAGAGCGAAGAAATTCGCTTGAGAGAATACGGGATGCGATGGGTGCACATCCAGAAATGGTAGCAGGAACGAATCGATTTGATACGGATTTCATGAAAACATATGGTGGAAGAATTGTAGCAAAAGGCGGTGCAGAAGGGGTTCACTGCTTTGGTGATAAAGAAACCGGAATCGGAGTTGCCGTAAAAATTGATGATGGAAATGGGAGAGGAGCCAGTGTCGCTTCCATGGAAGTTCTAAAACAATTGAAGATTGGGGATTCATCGCTATGGGATCAATTAGACAGCTACTATCATGCCCCAGTGCTGAATGCAAGACAGGAGAAAATAGGTGAGATTAGGCCAGAATTTAAATTGAAAGACCTGCAATAACCCGGAGAAAATGGGAAGGATTAAAAGGGGCAAAATCAGTATATTCCCCTTTTAACCTTCCGTTCGCTTTTCCTCGTACTTATCTTTATAGATGGCTCTGACGTTACCTAATGATTTTTCCTCGATAAAGTAGGCAATGGATGCCTCGCATAAGGCGTATGTTCCTGAGGATGCGATAAATCCTGAAATGACGTTACCTGCACCGGGGAATATGCGAACGAGTTGACGTGCGACTTGCCGAAAAGCAAATCCAGCGGCTACATTTAATCCTAAGGCACTGAGAAATTCGCGTAGGTCTTTTTTATTTACTCTCCTACCGCCGATCAATGCAATTGAACTAATCATTGCCATTTGCATACCGGTAATGATGGGTAAATCAGCAAGAGGTATTGGGTTAGCGCCGATCAGACCGGTTATTCCGGAAATATTCTTCCCGATCCTCCGTGCTAACTTTTTTTGAACGGATTTCACTTTTGCCAGTTTGGCTAAAATCATTTGTGCGTCATTGGGTAATTGTTCAATTAGATAATCAACCAATGTGTCAATGTTCCATCTGAGATCGTAGGAAATGACATGGTTCTCGATTTCGAAATAGGCAGAAACTGGTATAATTTTCACGGATGCGGCTGATAGCTCATTTAGTTTTGTAGCTAGAATTGCTTCTGCCTCTGCGATATTTTCCTGTTTTGCCTCGTGATCAAATGGAGGCGTGTCCACCGACTTTGGACTAAGTTCATCTACTTGTGTCACAACTCCAATAACGGGAATATCGTAGTCATGATAAGATTTGACAGTTTCTTTTAATTGTTGCAGCTGCGAGATGTCTTCGTCGATTCGTGAACTTACCTCTTTTGCTTTGCTCAAGAAAAGGATAGCATCTGGACATTTTTCTTTAATCGATTCCTGTACTTCATCTATTGCAATCCTTTCGTTAAATGCCTCTTCAGGTTGATCTGTCTCTCCTAATCCACGTGTATCCAGGATTTCAAGTGTGCCGGAATCGGATTTGTAGGCATGCCACTTTCCAGCTCCAGTTCGCGCTTTGACATCGCCGACTTCCGCACGCTTTTCACCAAATATCGCATTAATCAAGCTCGATTTACCGGCACCTCTTCTGCCGACAATAGCAATTCGTGCCGGGCGCGCATCCAGGATAAACTTCTTTAACTCTTCAAGTTCTTCCGTTATTTTCCTCTTTGATTGTTCGGGTATTTTTGCCTTCTGTAGACCTTCATCAATATATTTCAGTAAGTCATGCATTTGGTCGTAATTATCCTGTTTATGGTCGCTCATGATTGGATCTCCTTTCAGTCCGGGTAATGGGGGGCCTGTCCCCACATCCCTACAAATGAAATTTCCTGGCGATTTTCTGTTTTATATGCTCAGGGATTCCATATTTAACGTATAGCATGATGAGGGTGAGTGGCAGAACCTGTAGTGCGGTGGCAATCAACCAACTAGTTAGGTTGGTTTCATTTTGATGGTTACTGATGAAGAAATTGATCCACATGGATAAGATCACCACAGCAATAAAGAAAAAGCCAATGACGTTAAACCCTTTAACAGATAGAGCTCTGATTAAGCTCCAGTAAGCCAAACCGATCACAGAGGAACCAACAACGATCGGAAATGCTAACGGCATAAACCATTCAAGACCTCCGTGGAAGCTATCCAGTCCCAATAGCAGTATTAGAGAAATAATGGCTACCCCGATAATAACCTTATAATAACTCTGTACATAGCCGAAAGCAAAATATAAAAGAGCCCACCCACAGAGTACACTTAGATTACTGTATCTCGACCATGTAAAAGCTTCGTCTAATTCATAGTTTACATAGAACATAAGGCTAATAGCAACGAACACTAATAAGGATACGAAAATAAAAATACGATTTAGCACTCTTCTTAGATGATCGGGATATGGATTGGCGGCTTTTGGAAATTTACGTGATGCGCACTTTTCAGTTTCCGTTACTTTGGGGATATGAAAGCCGCATAATGGGCAAGGCCGGTTGTCTTTTTCAACTTTGATGCCACACTTTGGACAATAGGCCATATTAATCCTCCTCATCGTTTGTTTCTATGCTGACGTCAATCCCTAATTCACGAATCCGACGAAAAAATTCGCGTTCCAGCATTCGATCTTTTGATAGGTTTCCAAAAGAAATGTACATATGCTGTTTGTAACTAATCATCATTGCCTTCACTTTATTCCCGATACTTGGCGGGGGATAGCATTCAAAGCGTTCAATAAAGTTTTCTATTTCACTGGGCATTTCGATGACGCCTAAGTTGGATAAACCGCTGGTGTACTGGCCTTCGCCAAAAAAGGAATAAATAGATGGAGCAACAATATCCTTCACTGGGGATGGCATTAATCGTAATGCTATTGATTTCTCACTGATGACGCTTCGTTTGATATACTGTTTTAACTTTTTCTTTGTAAGTAACCGGCTAAACTCAATCTTTATTTCTTCCATGATTTCTTCAAGATCATACGTACCTAGTCTCGCGTCAATGGAAGGTGTGATGCTCACAAAGAAGTTGCGCATGGTCTCGCTGGTAAAAAAGGAACGCATATTTACAGGAACATTCATGACGATAGGAAGTTTCCGACGTTTGGTTCTTTCCTGAATTGTTAACAAACATTCCATATAAATCGCAGTCAACAATATCGTAATAGAAACACCGTATTCTTTTGCCTTTCCTTTTAGCTTGTCCACCTTTATAATTCCTGTTGTGATGTGATAATGGCCTTTTTTATCAAGATAGATGGGAAGTTTAAATGACTTCCCATTGCGAGATTTTAGGGCAGGGGTGTTCTTTTCATAATATTTACGAAATGCATTTTCCGTTTCCAATTGTAATTGCCTCTGGCTTATTTTTTCAATTTTTAGAGGGACGGATTCCTTCAGGTGAAGGTAGTTTGTGACGAGTTCACGCAGGAATTTCATTGCACCGGTACCATCAGTAATACTGTGTGATATTTCCATGGCGATTCTTTTATTAAAATATAGCACCCTAAACGGAAATGACCCACGTCTTTTAATCGACAAACTCATACACGGATAATATATTTCTTCCTCCGCCTTTGGTGTTTGATTCGTTCCTTCAAAATAATACCAAAAAAATCCTTGTTTTAATTGTACCTTATAAAAAGGAAATCGCTCCAATGTTGTCTCAAGGGCTGCTTGCAGTAGCTTAGAATCAATTTGGGAGGTGAGCGTTACAGAAACCCTGAATAATGTGGTTGCTCTTGAAGAAATAATCGACGTATACAATTTTCCTGCATGATCAAGCCGATACCATAATCTGTCATCCTCCATAATTTCAGCCTCCCTTATGATGAATCTTTTTATGTGAGTAGGTTAGATAATTGTACCATACAGGAAAAGGTTTGGTTAGCATAAAGAGGTGGAGAATGCGCTTTGCTGAATATCAATGATTTCATTTTAGTACATAATTAAAGTAGTATAAAAAGATAGGAAATGTAAAAGTTATAAAAGCTGGTCATTATATTGACTACCACATATACTTGGCATGGTTATTGATACAGTTATTCTTAAGCAAGGGAGGTTGTAAAATGGAAAAGGAGTATGTTATCGCCTACCAATTGAAAGAGGGATTAGTGAAAAAGACAAACACACTAGCAAAAACAAATCAGGAAGCGTATAAAATAGCGAAAAAAATAACGAATGGACATATTTTGTATATACAGGAGGATTATTACATTTCATAACGTCGTCCGATAAGTGTACAAGGAACTCGGAATTTGTTATGAAAACATGTTACGCGAGCTAAAAATACTTGCAGAAGAAACCTTTAGACGTAGTAAAAGGATTTCAAAACGAATGGAAGATATGACAAGATTTGATAATTATTTCCCGGGCAATATAATGACATATAATTGTAATATAGTTGGGTCTACGGTTGATTGAATGGGCATTGTCATGGCTTTAAGTGCAACGACCATTGAAGTTCTTGGTATATGTGTAAGGTTTTAACCTTTATTACCTGTTTGTATCGACATATGGTAAAAAGGATAGGAACAAGATGCAGGAGGCTTACAAATAATTAGATTTTCGTTTTTTGAGATAGATTTCTTTCTTATATGGTAAAAGAAAATGGAAGTATGTTAAAATTGAATTACAAATCTAAAAAGTAAACTGCAAATGATGCAGGAGAGGTTCGTAATTCCATCCCTCTATAAAAATACTAAGGAGGTAAACAACACATGCTTCTTTGTGTTGTTTTTTAAGTGGATAATGCAGCGAGCTCTTCTTTTAAAGAGAGGAGAATTTACATGGATAATAAAAAGGCAGTTGTGGTATTTAGTGGTGGACAGGATAGTACTACTTGTTTATTTTGGGCATTGGAAAAATTCGATCATGTGGAGGCGGTTACCTTCCAATATGGGCAGCGTCATCACAATGAATTGGATTGTGCCAGAGAAATCTGTGAAACGTTAGGTGTAAAACAGCATGAGCTGGATATGTCTTTGCTAAACCAATTAGCACCAAATGCGTTAACGAGAGAGAATATTGAAATCACTGAAGGGGAAGGGGTGCCATCAACATTTGTTCCTGGCAGGAATTTATTATTCCTTTCATTTGCTGGTGTATTGGCCAAGCAAATTGGGGCCAAACATCTGATTACAGGCGTGAGTGAGGCGGACTTTAGCGGTTATCCGGATTGTCGTGATGATTTTATGAAATCACTGAATGTGACCTTGAATCTGTCAATGGACGACAAATTTGTGATCCATACGCCATTGATGTGGTTAGATAAGTCTCAAGTATGGGAGCTTAGTGATCAATTGGAAGCCTTTGAATTTGTGAAAAATCACACACTTACCTGCTATAACGGGGTGAAAGGCAGCGGATGCGGGGAGTGTCCAGCTTGTAAGTTGCGCAATCGCGGACTAGCAAACTATGAAAGTAGGAAAGCCGAGGTGACAGCCGAATGATGCAGCAAATTTACCCCGTACCACCACATCACTATGCTTATGAGTTGAATAAGGATTTTCATTTTGCAGCAGCTCACTACATTCCGCATGAAGATGCTGGAAAATGCAAGGTGACACATGGGCATACTTATTTTGCCAATATTACGATCACCGGCGATGATTTGGATGATACTGGTTTTCTCGTCAATTTTAAAACTATCAAAGATATCATTCATAAACGATTTGACCATGAAACATTAAATAACGATGCTGCTTTTTCCGATGATGAGGCAGTATTTTTCCCTACGACTGAAGTTGTTGCCCGTACGATTTACGAGATTATTCAGGATTATTTACATACATTGCCAAATCAGCCGGTTTGTCTGCAAGTCTATTTAAGGGAAACGCCTACGAGTTATTGCATTTATCGGCCTAAGGAGGTAGGGGAATCATGAAGCTACCTGTAATGGAAATATTTGGTCCGACCATTCAAGGAGAAGGAATGGTCATTGGAAGAAAGACTATGTTTGTGCGAACAGCCGGTTGTGATTACGGTTGCTCTTGGTGTGACTCGAAATTTACATGGGATGGATCGGAAAAAAATGCAATTCAAATGATGGAACCGAAAGAAATCATGGATGCTTTAATGGAAAAGGGGGGCGATCATTTTGGTCATGTAACACTATCTGGCGGAAATCCCGGACTACTGAAACAGGTGGATGGATTAGTGGATCTATTGCATGATCATCAGATAAAAGTAGCTTTGGAAACTCAAGGGAGTAAATGGCAGGATTGGTTTGTGAAAATAGATGACCTAACTCTATCACCGAAACCGCCAAGTTCTGGAATGAAAACAAATTTTGACATACTTGATTTTATTATCGAATCATTAAAACAGAAGCAAGTAGGAGATTTTAGCTTAAAGATTGTTATTTTTGATCAAGCTGATTTGCATTATGCAACGTCCCTACATCAGCGCTACCCGGATGTCACGCTATTTCTTCAGGTTGGAAATGATGAAATTGACAACCAGCATAACGGAAATTTACTACATCATTTACTAACTAAATACGAACAATTAATTGACCAGGTAATGGAAAGTAACGAGTTAAAAGATGTGCGTGTTCTTCCGCAACTTCATACCTATTTATGGGGAAATAAACGGGGAGTCTAGGTTTTCTAAAAAGGATGCCTGATTATATCAAACGCACAACCAGTAGTCATAAAGTCACCACCCACTTTTGATGGGGATGGCTTTTTGTGTGCATCTTGTTATTGTAATCTAAAAATATAATATAAGGTGTCATTGTGCACGCCCATTAACTATCGACAATCAAAGAGCCCTAATCACTACTAACGATTAGGTTTCTTTGATTGAAAATGGTTAATGTGTATCCTGATCGAATGCAACGGTTTTATTAAACTGGACGTCTTCCCAACCTTTACAGACATCGACCCAATCTGTTGCAAATGAATACAGAAATAATTCATCACAGGTTAATTGGATTGCAGCATTTGTAATTCATTCCTTTCGCAACAGTTCATTTTTATATTGTATCATCCCATGTTTTCATATGATGAAAAACAGCGGCTTGAATTAGAAGGGGATTATCTAGAGCCGGGGAAAATACACGTTAGGTGACAAAAATCATACTTGATATTACTCCACCATCAATGCCCCAATTGCTCCAGCGTAAGCACCTTTTTCCAGAAAAATAGGCTCATAGGACAACATATCCTGAAATCCATTTAATACCTTTTCGAGTGGCTCATTGCCGCTTAACGTACTACCTGTAAAAACGATCTTTTTAACTTGTTCTGTCGTAGCAGCCTGGGTAGAAAGCAAAATAAGAGTTTCGCCGATCAATTGGATCAGCCCGGCCATGTGGTCGGCTTTCGTGGCATCTTTATTAAGATGCGCTTTTCCAAAATTCGCTGCAGTTAAATCACCTAAAAGTGGTGGATCATTTGGTGCATAGATGTCCTTGATCAATAAATCACTGCTTGTATAACTCCCCTTTTGAGCCAAGCGAACCAGCTCATGAAAATCATTTTTTCCTGTAATGAGATGGCCAAGTCCCATCAGTGTTCCTCCGCCAATTCCGCTTCCGAGTAGCCGTTTATGAGCATTTGCAGTCACGTGGTAAATGGATGTTCCTGTCCCAATACTGACTAAAATAAAATCTTCTTCAAATCTCTTTTTTTCTTGCTTTAGTAGAAAACGTGTCCCTTCCGTGGTTGCTTCAAATTCATCTATATGACGACTCCTATGCTGTACCGTGCTTTGCAAGTAACCACTTTTCCCGCCGGTCAGGCAAAGGATTGCATCTGGTGAAAGGAACTGTAACCAATCAAGGAGCTGATCCATTTCTTCCATCGCATATGTTTTCACATGTATTTGGCCTCGCTCTTCATACGCTAGTTTTATAAGTGAACCACCCGCATCTATTCCAATATTTTGACCCATATGTTCACACCCATTCGTTTGGAGATGTTAATTCATTACATTATATTTTAAATGAAATATCCTTTTGTGACTAATAGAAAAGTCGAAAATTTTCCTATTGGCATTAGTGTAACTAAGGCGTACTTCGAAGGGAAAAGAGTATGTCAGGTTTTCTAACCGATTTTGATGTTATTTCAAAAAACGCTCATTTCCTGTATGATTACAGTATAGATAAAGGAGTATCCTCATGGCCTATTCACAAATCCAACGTTTCATCGAAACAATTATCATAGCTTCACTGGGCGGTTTCCTTTTTCATGTTTTGAGTCTTCCCCTTCCATGGTTGTTAGGGGCGCTCACATTTGTCATGCTCTGGCAAGGATTTACCAAAAGAGAAGCCTCTTTACCAGGTTCTCTTAAAAATGCTGGATTAATTATTATCGGAATCTACTTTGGCTTATATTTTACGACAGACACGTTTAAGACGATCTGGCCTTATTTTCTCCCTTATATTCTATTGACCTGTATTCTTATTCTGGCAAGTATTATGCTGGGTGCTGTCGTGACGAAATGGATTGCTGTGGACAAAATTACAAGTATCTTCGCAAGTATTCCTGGTGGATTAACGGAGATGACGATTGCTAGCGAAGCACTGCATGCAAAATCCGCTTTCGTTGTTATTTTCCAGACGATCCGGCTAATGACTGTGCTTTTTACGATTCCAACATCAATGACGTATCTCTTTTCTGAAGAGGCGCAAAGTGCTGCAGGTGAAGCGGTAGCAAGCGTGACTTTTGGAGATTGGAATTATTTATGGTTTATTTTCCCTGTGCTAATAGCATTGTTTGCACGAAATAAGCTCCCTGCTGGAATTATTATCGGTGCACTTGGCGTTACGGCGGTGATGAATGTCAGTCCCATCGAATTAGCTCAGGTTCCTACTTCCTTGATGAATGCTGGTCAGGTAATGATAGGTGCCAGTCTTGGGAAAAATATTTTGTTCCGAGATTTGAAAAAAGGGGGGAAATATTGTCTCGTCTATTTTGGATTATCGCTGGTTCTCATAATTATTGCTTTTGGGCTCGGGATGTTACTAGCTCATTTTACAACACTGAATTATGCCACAGCAATATTAAGTATTGCACCAGGCGGCTTATTCGAAATGGTATTAACGGCCTATAACGTCGGAGGAGACCCGGCTGTTGTTAGTGCATTGCAATTGACTCGAATTCTAGTAATTGTTGCTTTCGTACCACCATTAATCGGCTGGTGGTTTGGAAAACGTCGCAACCACCAAAGCCAACATGAAATCTAATGGGGTTATAGAAAACGAACGCTAGATTCTATTTTTGCATTTGCAACAATTGCTGATAAGCTGCAGCCTCATCCGGGTAGCCCAGTTCTTGATATATTTTTGCAACATATTTTATGGAGCTGTGTGCCTGAGGATCCAGCTCTACTTCCCATTTAAAACAGTCGAGTGCTTTTTCCAATTGATGAAAGTACATATATAATTCGCCTAAATCGAATTGTCGATCAGGGTCGTCAACGAATGTTTGCATTTTTAACAGTTTCTGTTCTATTGGGAGGTGGAAGTTCATGTCACGAAATGGTTGAAACCAACCAGGAAATTCGCTTAGATTGTGGTCGTGCAGAAAGGAGGAGACGAATGGGATAATCAGTCTTTCTAATGTTTGTGGATGGTTACTAAGCTCCAGTAATCGATGATTGCCGCCTGCAAAGTATGAAGCTAGAACTGCGTGGTCGGCTTGTTCGATGTGAGTTATCATTTCTGTTAATTGTTCTTCCTTTGGCTGAATCTTCGTTGTCATCATGAATTCAAGCGTGGCATTTGGCTTGCCGAATGCGAGCAGTTTGGTTATTAATGCTTCCTGCAATACAGGATGGTGGTTGGTTTGGTTTAGTTCCTGTAATAACGTTAACTGCTCCTCGGTAGGTAGCGGCTCGATTATTGTTTGGATTGCTGCGAGGTTTTCCGATGTGAAATGGGCTTGGATTGTGGCGATTCTTACCGCAAGTTCATCTGTCCAGCGATTTTGCTCTTTATATAATGGAAGAAGCATCATGATGTGTTTTGTGCTGTACAAATTATCAAAACATAGAGACTCCAGCTGAATAGGGTCTTTTTCTGACAATTCTTCTAAATTCTTATACATTTTTTCGTGGGGTTTAAATTGTGCCCCATTGATCATATCATGTGCAAAGGTATTGTTATGATCGTAGTTTAGATAAATGTTTAACAATTGATAAGCGGCAAGTGATTGGCCTTTTCGCTGATAGTGATTAAAGGTATCTTTAAATACTTTATGAATGGAGTCGGTGGATGTGAAGAAATCAAAATACGTATTAATTAGTGCAGCTTCTGTTAGGGAATAGGCTTCTTGGATTTTTTTATAGACTTTTTCAATAGGGAGTAAGTAGAAGTTCTTATACTGGCGAATCAGCTGTTTAGTTAATGGGTGCGCTCCTTTGAAATGAAGCCCTTCCGTAAAAGCACGATAGATATGTGTGTTAAGGTCAATATGATCTGTTTGAATCCCTGTTAGGAAATCATTTTTATAAAAAAGCAGATAGAAATAATTCCCCATCTCGTCTTTTGCCTCGAGCACCTTGCTTTGTTTATAAATGATTAATTGCTGCGCTGTTAGTGAAAGATTCTTTTTTTTTCGTTGGATCTTAAATTGTGTCATTTTCATTCCCCCTTTATTTTTATAACGCCATATTAGCGAAGCAGCATAAATTCAACCATATGTACCTGAAATTATTCCCACTCCGCAATCGCTTCACGTTCGACAATTTTACCTGCAACGGCCTCTGTTAGTTCTTCTGTGATTTTTGGGACGTACGAGGTTAAGGCAGGATTTATCACTGTTCCTTTTATGCCTTTTGCGGTGATATCAAGATTGCCGGTCATTTTTGTTTTGGTTGCGTTTAATGATTCTGCTTCAAAATACCCGTTACCGGAAAACTTCTCGTTTAATCCGGTGAGATCAAAGGTAACTATTGTTGGTTTTTGCCATTTTGTAATATCTATTTTCAAGCTTACTTTTCTATGCACGACACCAAGATCCGCTCTGAATTTCCATGTCGATTGTTTATCATTTAAAATTTTATGCTCTATATACCCAGGAACTAATGGAGCCCATTTGTTCATATCACGAACAAATTCCCAGATACGTTCGATTGGGGCGTTTAATTCGGTCGTGTGCGTTCCACTTGGCATGATTGGCCTCCTTACGTAGAAAATCTATTTATTTTATTATAGTGGGTGAGACAAGGATACTCAATGAAAACGGTCTAAGAATGGAAGAAAAGGTACGATTTGAATCCCCCTTCTCCATAATCAAAAAAACAGCGAGATGTCTCCTAATTTTTTTATAGATAATTACTTCGTTTCCACTTGCAGGAATCAGTTATTTACTTTACTATATAATGTAAACGCTGCCATTTTATTTAAAGATATCAAAATATTAAAAATTATAAAGGAGCTGGTTTCTATTTTTGCTAACTTAACCCCACTCGATTGGAAACGTAGAGCCGTGAAATATTATCCGCAAAAGACGGCAGTTATCGATGGAGAGAAGAAGTTTACGTATAAAGAATTTGGGGAGCGTATAGACAAACTTTCGATTGCGCTGTACGCATCAGGCATCCGTGAGGGTGATCATGTTGCGGTAATGCTGCCAAACACACATTATATGCTGGAAAGTTTTTACGGAATCAGTCAACTTGGTGCTGTTATGGTTCCGTTGAATTATCGAATAGCAGCTGCGGATATGGAATATATTATCAATCACAGTGATGCAAAAATGTTAATCGTTGACGAAGAATTTAGTGGGCCAATTAAGGAAATAGAAAATGACCTTAATTTAGATGAAATCATTATTGTAGCTGTTGAAGGTCAAAAAGCAGCCTTGAAGGGATTGGATTATGAAGCATTTTTACAAACGACTCCCCAGAATGCGACACTCCCTGAGGTTGAAATCGATGAAAATCAGCTCCTGACGCTAAATTACACAAGTGGGACAACATCGAAGCCAAAAGGTGTCATGCTAACCCATCGTAGTAATTATCTTAATGCGGCTAATTTTATGTATCATCTCGGTGTGAGTCATGATGATGTTTACTTACACACCTTACCAATGTTTCATGCAAATGGTTGGGGAGGTGTATGGGCGATTACAGCAACTGGTGGAACCCATGTTTGTTTGCGTAAAGTAGACCCGCCGTATATTCTTGACTTGTTTGAAAATGAAAATATTAGCCTTTTATGCGGAGCTCCAACGGTTATTAACATGCTTGTAAATGATTCAAAAGCAAAGGAGTCAAATATTAGGACAAACCCACGAATGGCGACAGCGGGCGCACCACCAGCGGCAGCGCTTATTCAAAAAGCACAGGAAATACTTGGCTTAAATATGATTCACGCTTACGGTCTAACGGAAACGTCACCATTCATTCTTTACAATGAGTGGAAAAAGGAATTTGACGAGAAAACTGTGGATGAACAGGCAACGATTAAAGCAAGACAGGGGATAGAACTCGCTTTTAATGGGGAAACGAAGGTTGTCCACCAAGATGGAAAAGAGGTTGCATGGAACGGAGAGGAATTGGGAGAAATTATTACTCGCGGCAACGTTGTAATGGAAGGTTATTACAAGGATCCGGAAAAGACAGCAGAATCTATCAAGGATGGATGGTTCCATACCGGTGATTTGGCGGTAACTCATCCGAATGGTTATATTGAGATTCGGGATCGTGCCAAAGATTTGATCATTTCCGGAGGGGAAAACGTTTCTTCTACGGAAGTGGAAGGTGTATTATACAAACACCCGGATGTGATGGAGACAGCCGTTATTGCTATTCCTGATGAAAAATGGGGAGAGGTGCCTAAAGCGATTATCGTATTGCATCCTGATGCAATGGTTACAGAAAAGGAGATTATTGCATATTGTCGGAAAGAAATGGCGCACTTTAAAGCGCCAAAAGCAGTGGAGTTCGTGGATGCTTTACCAAAAACAGCTACAGGTAAGCTGCAAAAATTCCGCTTGCGGGAGATGTATTGGAGAGGAGCGAAGAAGGTGAATGGGTGAACAGTAATAAAAAATTCATATCATAATAATAGCTATCGTAAATACCTGCATATAGTTGATAGATTTGATTGTTCGTTTATAGGTTAATTTATTGTATTAATATGAAAAACGGGGCTGGGACAAAAGTGTTTGTAACAAATAAATTCTGAACATACATCGCTTCTAAAAATATACTTCGCTCTCTGCATATTTCCTACGCTAAGTTTGGTAATGTTCGTCTTTTTAATTGAACACGTTTGTTTTGTCCCAACCTCGTCCATTCCATTTCATTTAGTTTGTTCTAGAACATTTTCATCTTAGTCAATCGTAACATCATTTAACATCAGGAGACCGGAAGGATGTATCCAAAATCCTTCTACACCTTTTTGAACTGCTGCGATGTCTTGTGAATGTCTAAGATACGTGTAAGGTGCATCTTCTTTCTCGATTTGTTGTAACTCGCTATAGATTTCGTTACGTACATCAGGATCATTCTCTTGTCTTGCCTGATCGATCAATTCGTCTACTTCCGGGTTATCGTAGAAAACACGATTCCCTTGTGGCCCCATAGAATCCGAATGAAACATATAATATTGGTTATAATCGCCATCACCTGTCATATTTGACCAACCGAGGACAAACATGTCATGATTCCCGCTGGATGTTTGTTCTAAATAAGCACCCCACTCCATTACGTCAACGGAGACATCAATTCCAACCTCAGCCAATTGTGCTTGTGCAACTTCAGCGACATCTATTCTAGCTTGATCATCATTCGTCCAAATGGTCGTTTCGAAACCATCCGGGTAGCCTGCTTCCTCTAGAAGTTCCTTTGCTTTCTCAGGATCATATTCGTATCCTTCTAATTCAGGCGAATGGCCAATAACGGAGGGGCCGATGGGACCTTCCGCATAAACGCCAACCCCATTATAGACGTGGTCGATGATGGCTTCTGTATCCAATGCATAGTTTATTGCTTGTCGCACAAGTTTGTCATCGAATGGTTCTTTATCCATATTTACGCCAATATAGTCGACGCCTAATCCTTCATTTTCATGTAAATCCATATCTTCTGAACCCTCAACTCGAGGAACATCACTCGTGTTAATTGGTTCGGCAATATGTGCATCACCGGTTTCAACCATAGCGATTCGAGTCTGTCCTTCAGGAATCACTGTGAAAGTTACATCATCCACTTTTGCCGGATCGCCCCAATAATCTTCATTTTTTACGATGTTTATTTCAGCTCCTGGCTCCCAGGATCCAAATTCAAAGGGCCCAGTACCAACCGGATTTTCCTGTAATGAATGTTCTCCATTTTTGTCTTCTTCTATCGCTTTTGGACTGATGATAGCTCCAGCATAATGAGCTAGGTTCGCTGGCAGGGGAGAAAATGGATAATCTGTTATAAGTCGAATGGTATAATCATCAACAATTTCTATATCGCTAATCATGTTGAAAAGATCAGCCCGCGGTGAAGCAACTTCTTCATCAGTTACCCGTTCCAGATTTGCCTTCACGGCTTCTGCATTGAAATCCTCTCCGTCATGAAACTTCACATCTTCCCTTAGCGTGAATTCCCATGTTTTATCATCTACTTGTTCCCACTCTGTAGCTAGTCCAGGATGCAATTCCATTGTTTCGTCTTGGACAAGAAGCGTTTCATAGATTTTATTGTTATGGATATTGGCAGAGGGAATATCCGTACCAAGGTGTGGATCCAATTGCTGTGCATCGGAGCCAACTGCAACGACAAGTGATCCACCTTCGTTATTTTCATCAGGTTCTCCTGAAGCATTCTCTGAATCTGGCTCACTAGCACATGCTCCTAAAATAATAAGTAGTCCTGCTAATAAAATTACTTGAAAAAATACCCTTCTCACCGTGATTATCATCCCTTCTTGTTGTTTAATAACGTTTGTTTCCTAATTTTTTAACATTTGTATCTATTAATTTGAAAGTATATTTAATTGAATGCATAATGTCAATACTTTCTACTATATTGGTATCGAAATGTTGGATAAAAATAATTTAATCTTTATTTACTGAAATAGCCGGAAAGTAACCATACCATAATGCAGGCATCTGTAATCATCTGAATTTTGTCGAATTTTGTTATTGACATTTTGTTTTTTTAATCTTAATATAGAAATAATTTAATTCTTTAGCGAATTAACGTAACTTAATTTAAATTTTTGGATGATTGGAGGAAGAGGTTTTGTAGGAGCCGAAGAAATAGTTTAAAAATAAATTAAAGGGGTTGGTATCATTGTTTAACGAACCATTAATCGCTGCGATGTTAATTTTTGCACTCTTCGCATTAGGGGAATTTCTCTCTGTCATCTCAAAAGCAAGGATACCGATGCTCTTTGTTGTCATGATGGGCTATCTGTTGTTGCTGTGGACAGGAATTTTCCCGGA
This sequence comes from Virgibacillus sp. NKC19-3, assembly GCF_019837165.1. Lineage (NCBI taxonomy): Bacteria > Bacillati > Bacillota > Bacilli > Caryophanales > Bacillaceae > Virgibacillus > Virgibacillus saliphilus. Next base: position 3,098,863 of record NZ_JAGYHC010000001.1, on the reverse strand, counting down.
AGATATTGCGGAACAGGCGAATCTTACGGCATTTGCATCCATGCTTCCTGCAGTACTCATTGTGCACATGGGGACTTTAATTCCTTTTCAGCAGTTGAAAGAACAGTATAAAGCCGTATTAATTGCACTGGCTGGAATAGTGGTCGCTGCATTACTTATTATAGCGATATGTGTTCCTATCATTGGCTATACGTCTTCCATTGCAGGAATAGGTCCATTAACAGGAGGAATCCTTGCACATGTAATTACTTCTGAAAAACTTACGGAGCTGGGGCTTGTTAGTTTGATTACCATTCCTGCACTAATATTGGCTTTGCAAAATTTTATAGGCATGCCACTTGCCACTTATTTTTTACGCAAACGTGGAGCTACCGTTAAGAAGGAAATGAACCAAACAAGTTTTAAAGAAGTAGCTGCAACATTGAATGAAGTAGAGCCCGGTGAAAAGAAAGGTAGGCGAAAAGGCCTGATTCCTGAAAAATACCAAACCCAAGTCATCTTACTTTTCCAAGTCCTCCTTGGGGGTTCAATTGCGGTAAGTTTGGATGCGTTAACGGGGGTAAATTATAGTCTATGGGCACTTGCTATTGGTCTCATCGGCACATATTTTGGCTTTTATACTGGTAATGTAATGGAGCGTGCCAATTCGTTTGGTATAACAATGGCTTTACTTATTGTTGTTGTCATGACCTCCATGAATTCAATCACGCCAGCGATGTTTGCCGATTATTTACCGCAAGTAATTTTAGTTATGGTGGTTGGTATTATCGGAATTCTTATTGGAGGCTTTATCATGTCCAAATTATTTAAATGGGATCCAAATAAAGGGATGCCTGTTGCATTGACTGCATTGTTTGGTTTTCCTGGTGATTATATTATTTGTGATGAAGTTAGCAGAAGTGTCAGTGATAATCAAACAGAGCAAAAGGCAATTTTTGATGAGTTGTTGACCCCAATGCTTGTTGGAGGTTTTACTACCGTGACAGTTGCATCCATTGTCATTGCAAGCATCTTGGTTGGAACACTTTAATTTTTCCGTTGTTTTATGCTCTAAAGCAACGAATTGCAGGTTTTTAAAAAAATAGAATGGAGTGTGTGAATGATGACATATACATTGGTGAAAAATGGAACACTTATTGATGGAAACGGCGGGGAGCCTATACGAGACGCTGCGGTATTATTGAAGGATGATCAGATTGAAGCTGTTGGTAAGTTGAGTGATATACCACAAGTGAGTGAGGTACATGAAATTGATGCGCAAGGAGGTTATATTCTTCCGGCTTTCATTGATACGCATGTTCATATGATGATGCAAAAATCTGCCTTGCAAAAAACACTTGAAACTCCTTTTTCGTTCAAATTTTATCAGGCGATGGAATATATGAAACGTACGGTGAATGCTGGCATTACAACGGTTAGAGACGCCGGATTTACGGACGTTGGTGTGAAAGAAGCTATAGCGCAAGGACTTGTACTTGGACCACGTATGCAAATAAGTGTAAATCCAATTACGATTACAGGAGGCCACGGTGATTCATGGATGCGCTCTGGAGTGGATATTACGGATCCAAGTTACCCATCGTTGCCGAGCGGGATTGCTGATGGACCCGATGAAGTGCATAAAAAAGTAAGGGAGATGCTACGAGCAGGTGCTGATATTATTAAAGTGCATGCTACCGGAGGGGTAATGAGTCCGACTGATCACCCGGAATTCACACAATTTTCACAGGAAGAGTTGGAAATCATGGTACGTGAAGCCAAATTCCGCCGTGGCGTGAAAGTAATGGCACATGCTCAAGGAGCAGAGGGTATAAAAAACGCCATCCGTGCAGGGATACATTCTATTGAACACGGGATATTTCTGGATGATGAAGCGATTGAACTGATGCTTGAGCACGGTACGTATTTAGTGCCAACACTACTTGCTCCGCTGTCCGTACTAGAAGCGGCTAAAGTTAGCAATGATATGCCGGAATATGCCGTTGAAAAATCTCGTGAAGTTATAGATATTCATAACGCGAGCGTTGCGAAAGCATACAAAGCAGGTGTGAAGATTGCGATGGGTACAGATGCTGGTGTAATGCCACATGGCACAAACCTCCGTGAGCTTAATCTAATGTGCAACATCGGCATGAGTCCAATGGAATCACTTGTTGCGACCACGAAGGTAGCTGCAGAATGTATGGGCTGGGGAGACACACTCGGAACCCTTGAAGTAGGAAAAGTGGCGGATCTTGTTATTGCGAAAGAAGATCCGATTGCAGATATTACTAGTTTGGAAGATACGAATAATATCGTAACGGTTCTGAAGAATGGTGAGGTTGTGAAGGATTTGCAGGAAGAGATTGCTGTTGGAATGAAGGGATAAACCCAAAAACATGATAAAAACCAGCGTACTGTATATGGGTGCGCTGGTTTTTATTATGTTTTTGGTCATGGATATTCTAGCCTTTCTAATGAAAGTGTTGAGTCTAAAAGGCGGCATACTGGCAATTAACGAATGTAAACAGACTTGTACATGTAAATTATTCGGAACCGACGGATGACATGATTTATAATAGATATTATGCGATTAGCGCAAGGAGGAATGGAAATGACATTAATCGCAATTGATCTCGATGGAACCCTATTGTCAGATGAAGGTTTTATCAACGATCAAAATAGAAAGGCAATTCATGAAGCACAGCGACAGGAACATATAATTGTAATTTCTTCAGGTCGTTCCCTTCATGATTCGAAACAAATTTTGACAAATGCAGGACTGAACTGTCCAATAATAACAGGAAATGGAGCAGTTGCATCCCACTCCGGAGAAATTATTCAAAACCTATATCTTTCGGCAAATGTCGTATTAGAAATGATCGATGTTATTGAAAAGAGTGGATTATATTATGAAATTTATACGAATAAAGGCGTTTTTATTGAAGGAGATAGGAGAGATTTTTTAACCCGGGAAATCAATCGTATGAAGGAAAGGATAACTGATTTTGAATGGGAAAAGGCAAATGGTATTGTTGAAAAACAGTATCAACAGCATGGAATCACCTATGTCCCCAACTATCGGGAAATCGACTATACGGCTTTAGACGTGTACAAACTCTTTGTTCTTTCATTTGATGTGGAAAGACTCACGCAATTGCAAGATCATTTAATGGAAAGAAATGATATAGCCCTCACCACTTCAGGTAGGCAAAAACTTGAAATAGGAAATCCGGAAGCGAGTAAAGGTAATGCCCTGAAATTCATTGCGAATTATTTTGGAGTACCTATGAAAGATACGGTAGCTATAGGTGATAATCGAAATGACCTTTCCATGTTCTACGAAGCAGGTACAAGTATAGCGATGGAAAATGCAGAAGAAGTCGTGAAAAAGCAGGCGGATCATGTTACGAAACATCATAATCAGGATGGAGTCGCGTTTGGATTGAGGAAGTGGGTTTTGTGAGAGGGACATGGGAACAGGCCCCATAGCCGTCAAGCTAAATAGGGGAGAAGAAGGCACGATTAGATTGCGGAATATTCAAACACTACCTAATTTACTAATGAACCGATTGGTAATGGTTGGTTAAAACTGATGTAACTAGGCTCATTACTCCACACAATTTATGGATCTCCTTATTTATAAGGAAGATCTAAAACATCAAATGGGCTATTATGACTCTTCCTGTGATCATTTTTACCGTGTCGTCTAAGCATTTTCGTAGATGATCTCTATGATTTCAAACACGGCTTCTATATTAGTTTGTAAGGGAGATACAAGGTGTGGAAGAGCCTCTTTTACTAGATACCCATGATCTTTATCCGATTTATTCCATCAGCTGGCAGGTTAAGATTCTATTTAAAATATGGAAATCTCTATTCGAAATCCATGAGCTTCGAACAGTGAAGCAAGAGCGATTGAAATGTCAATTATATGGAATATTGATATGTATCCTTCTTTCTTCCAATATCTTCTTCAGGCTTCATATTTGTAGGCGTCCGGCTGATAAAGAAGGTTCCGCGCTTATCGGTAACCTTCTTAAAACTTGCCCTATAGTATCCTAAATCTCGTAAAAGCAGGTCGCCAGGTGCAAGAGAACCCATCATATGACAAGAAGCTTCTCTATCACAGTTGGTTTCGGATAAACCGAATTATTTAGGAATACGCCTTGAAGCCAGTCATATATTCCAATTGTATCTTCACTCCTGAGCCCTAGGCTCCCGGATAATTGTGATAGTCGTTCGGAAGGCGAAAAGATGTCGAGTTCATAATTCTAATGCGTGAAAAAAGTTGATCCAAATATTAATGAAGAAGAAATTCCAGCATGACAAGCTATCAATTGCTGATATACTTGATGTCTTTTCCGATGTCCATAAAATCATCCTTCCTTAGAAAATCTTTCTAGGAATGATAACGTTTGAATAGGATATAGTATATTGGTTGCTTTATTGATGGAATGTAATAAAAGGCATATTTTCTTATATTCATGCGTGATAAAATGAAAATTACTATATGATTAAAAATAACTTACTAACAATTATTATATTAAACTTAACAGAAAAAGGACAAAAAAGGATGTGCAAGATGTTGAGTTCTAAAGTTCCGTTTATAGAACAAATGAGTCAAACTGAATGCGGAATTGCGTGTATTGCTATGGTTTCTGGTTTTTACGGTAAACATGTTCAGGTCCACGAAATCAGAAATTTAATAGGTGTTGGAAGGGATGGAAGTACATTATATGATCTGTTAACCACTTCAAAGGAATTGGGATTTACAGCTAAGTTTTTTGAAGGGGAGGCTTCTCAGCTTTATCAAATTAAACTACCTGCGATTTTATTTTGGAACCATAATCATTATGTCGTGTTAGAGAAGCTAATGGAAAAAAAAGCTATTATCTTGGATCCTAGTGAAGGGAGGAAGACTATTACTTTTCAGGAACTGGATAAATGTTTTTCAAATTATGTATTACAACTAAAACCTAATGAAACTTTTAAAAAACAAAAGGAAAATAGTTTATGGAAGCCTTATTTAAATATATTAAGTGATAAGAGGTTCATGTTATTATCACTTTTATTTTTTAGTATTATCTTACAGTTATTTGTATTAGTTATACCAATTCTGACACAAAAGTTTATAGATAATATTTTGTTAGCAGATGTCGTTGATCCTGATTTATCCTCTATACTTATTATTGGTATTATATTTTCATTCATATCCTATATACTGTTTTTTATTGTGCGAAACGAAATTTCTATTAAATTATATAAGTATATTGATTATAAGGTTTCGTGGAATTTTGTTGCCCATTTACTCAAACTTCCATATATTTTTTTTCAACTTCGCCAAACAGGCGATTTATTGTATAGGTTTGCTAATTTGCGCTCGATACGACAAATTTTATCGAATCAAATGATGAGATCATTACTTGATATATTGTTATTAGCAGTTGTAATAATATATATGTTTTATAAATCTCCTTTTTTGACGATTATTTTATTGCTTTTTGTTTGTTTCTCATATGGTTTTATTTTATTTTTACGGAAGTTTTTGTATGAGGCAAACAGAAAGGAATTCACAAAAGATACAAATCTTTATGGTTTTCAAACAGAAGTAGTAATGGGCATGAGTGATATTAAATCTAGTGGTTCAGAGGATAAAATTTCAAATAAGTGGAATAGATTATACCTAGAATTTGCTGATGCGTTTATAAAAAAAGAAAGATTATACGGTTTTTTAGGGGCCTTTACAACTAGTATCACTTTTTTTATGCCATTATTTGTAATTTTAGTTGGATCCGGTCAAGTATTCGATGGGGAGATTACAGTTGGAGAACTTATTGCGCTACAAACTGTCTCATCATTTTTTATAACTGCTTCTAATTCTTTAATCTTAACATTGGAATCATTTTACCAAGTAAAAGTATTATTAAGAAGGGTAAGCGATGTCACTGACACCCCTCCTGAAACCAATGAAAAAGAAATAAAAGAAAAGAAAAAAATAGAAGGTGATGTTTCTTTATCAAATGTTAATTTTTCGTATACGAAAAACGCTGAGAATACATTGGAAAATGTTAATTTGCATATTAAAAAAGGGCAAAAAATTGCTATTGTTGGTCTTTCCGGTTCCGGAAAAAGTACATTGGCAAAAATTATAATAGGTCTCCATAAACCAACAAAAGGAAGAATTATGTATGACGGAATTGATTTTAATCGATTAGATAAACCCTATACGCGTAAACAGATGGGAATTGTAACTCAGGACCCTTTTCTTTTCAATCAAACTATTTTACAAAATATTCGCTTAAGTAATGATGAATTGCCACTGGAGCAAATAATCGAAGCAGCAAAAATTGCTCAAATACATCAAACTATTTCTGAGATGCCTATGGGCTATGAAACAATTGTTTCAGAAGGCGGCGAGAATATATCAGGAGGGCAAAAACAAAGAATAGCCATTGCACGTGCATTGGCACATAAGCCCAAAATTATTGTATTTGATGAAGCAACGAATTCCTTAGATAATATTAACGAATATGAAATTGACAATTATCTCTCAAATATTCAAACTACTAGAATCATAATTGCGCATCGCTTATCAACTATTAAAGATGCGGACCAAATAATTGTAATAGATAATGGAAATATATTATGTAAAGGTACGCATAAAGAACTGTTAGAAGAAAGTACATATTATAACAAGTTATATTCAACCGATTTTGAAGAGGTTGAAAATTATAACAAAATATTTTAAATTCTTGATGAGGTGAGTGAGAGACGAAAAAATGGATTAATATAAGTAAACACCAATAATACTGATATGCATTATACTTGTATCAGGAACTTTAGTTTTTAGTACCCCTTTTATAACCATTATTGAAGTTTGAGTATCATAAGAATTTCTGAGTTAGAAACGTTGATGCTACAGCTACATCAAGAAAAAGTTGACACATACCAAATTAAGTAAATATTTGACGATAATTCTGACATATTATATCATGAAATGCAAATATATTTAGGAGGTATGCAAATGTATGAGAAATTAGTTAAAGAAGTATCAGAAGAAGAATTGAAAAGCTTAGAAAAAGCAGGAGGGGGAGATCAGTGTAAATGGGCACAGATAACATTTCAGCATGATGCTATTCTTGGAGGTATTGGACAGCTCGGTTGTACTAATCCGGAAGGTGCGCTTGAATACATGAATAAAGTATGTAAATAACGAATACAGAGGATGGAACAAAGCAAAGAGGTTCAATTCTAAAGACGAATAATGAAAAATACTAGCAAAGAAAGATATACAGGGGAGCCTGGGATAGAAAAAGAGCCTGGGTAAGAATATCCGTATCCGTGATGCATTACAGAAGCATAGAAAAGATAAAAGTGTGAATGCTTGTCGTAACAGTTATGCAATCAACTTTGGCTGGAACGATACTTTATTTAATGTTCGTATTTTAGTTTGAAAAAATACTTGTGTTCCATCCTCTTTATTTTTAGAAAGGAAATTAAAGAAATTGGATTACTTAATGTTTTTAGATGATAATTGTTTTAAATATTTTTATACAAAAATAAACTTAAACAGTAGTAAAAAAAAACAAATTAAAAATTTGCTTTCATATATTGACGTTTCTAGCTTAGTTCCTGAAAATTCCTTTTTGTTCATAAACGAATTGGATTATATTAGGAAATTTAATAGTTATCCAGATGTTATTAAGAAAAGTACTTTATCAGTAGTATATATTGTTAAAAATGAAGAATATTACATAGAACATAGTATTTTAAGCATATCAGAAATTGCTGATGAAATCATTATAGTAGATACTGGTTCGACAGATAATACATTAAAAATATTAAATGGTATTAAGGCCAATAATTCTAAATTAAAGGTGTTTCACACACAATGGAATGATGATTTTTCTGAAGCCAGAAATTATGCAAATAGCTTAGCATCGAGTGACTGGATTTTAACATTAGATGCTGATGAAAGTTTTAATTCAAATAGCGAGATTTTTAAAAAAGTATTAGATTTCCTTAATTATTTTAATGAATTAAAAAATATTGTATTTAATTTAAAGATAAACAGGACAAACAATACATATACAGCAGTAAAGCTAAAAAAAAATAACCCAGACATAAAGTATATTGGTAAGGTCCATGAAATCTACGCTATAGACAATGGTTTATTGCCTTTTGTTTATCTTGACTTTGAAATAACTTCCTTTGATAGAGTAAGTAAGTCAAAAATTAAATATTATACTAAACTTTTAAATGAAACGATTAAAGAATACCCAGATCATCAGAGGTGGAGATTTTTTTACCTTAGAGATAATTTTAGCACCCTAGATTATCGAAATTTTGAAGAAATAGTAGAAAAATCCCTAAAAGTTAATACCAACGATAAATTTTCTATAGAAAATATTAGAATTGGAGAATATACCTCTAATCTATTAACATTATTATTATATAAAAGTTTAATGCATACTACATTAGATCAGTTTCAGCACTTGTTAAATGTTTCGAAACACTTATTTCCTAGTAACTCTGATTTTATATTTTTAGAGTATTTTTATTACATAGGCGGTATACAGGATGACTATAATAATCTTTTGAATAACTTTTTAGGTATTTATAATAATATGAACAAAACCAATACTTTATTTGACCAAAAATATTTAGATGGGATTTTAGTAAACTTACTTGTATTTAATGGTTATATCGATAAAGCCCGTATTATAATTGACGATTTGTATAAATTGGATCCGGAGTTATTCATATTTAAAAACCCACTTATACAATATTTAATTGACAAAGATAAAGATGTAAACCTTTAAAATTAAATAGCATTGCGGCAGCGTTTGCTTGATTCTTACCTAGCTTTGACGATTCAGTTTTTTTAGGCTCTACAATATTTGCTGGGGCGTCAATCATTTTCTGAATAATAAAAGGTTCACCGTCAAATGTTGGGATGAACGCACGATCATCCTTATATATTATGTCACCCGAATATCCAGCTGTTTGGCTTCAAACCCTGGTAAATGAATGTTAGAATTCAATTGCACGCACTTCTTATTGTATCTGTTTTTTTGCTAACTTCAGTTTAACAAATAAGGAGTTCGCGTGCTTTTTGTTAAGCACAATTGCATGGTTAGGGGTATTTCGATGAAGAGGTTTTACAAGTGGGGACTGGTAACATCGATTTTCAGTTTTACTCTTTTGCACTTTTTTACATACTTTTATGAAAAAACATTTTTACTTGATTTACTAGCTATAAGTGGGGTCGGTTTGTTTGTATTTTCCATTCTTATTTATACACCGAAAAAGATCAAAATGCCACTTTCTTTATTTCTTGTTGGTTTAATCATTTTACTTTTTTCGAATGCACCATTTTTTGTCGGCCTTGTGAATGGTGTCCTGCAAATGCGGAATATGATTGGTTTGATTGTTGTCATACCAATGATTGGCTGGGTACTGCGTGGTGAACCGTATTTAGAAGCAATTATGGCAGCTGCACATAAGCTTATTGGCACAAGTCGTAAATTTTATTTTAGTATTGTTTCTTTGACCCAAATTATCGCCTATTTTCTTATGTTTGGTGCGATCCCGATGATGCACCAGTTGGAGAATTGGTTGTTAAAAGATGAGAAGGGAGAACCTTGGGAACACTTCAAAGGAACAGCAGTATTGAGGGGCTTTTCGCTTTCTGTCATGTGGGTGATCACGATTCCGAGTTTTGCTTTTGTTGTGGAAATCATGGGTGCTTCCCTCAGCATTTCCATTTTCCAAGGATTGATGATTTCGATAGTTGGTATCATCGTAGCACTTATTTTTTCGAAATATGAGGAACGAAAGTATGGCGTAGATTTGACTGCAGGACTTCAGGAAGAAATTGATGACGTCCTGCGCCATTCGGAAAGCAAAAAAGTGACAAACCGGCTTGTGAAGGAGTTTATTTTCTTATTCACAAGTTTGTTTGGCTTGATATTCTTATTGTATGCAACGGTCGATGTGGAACTTCTTATTCTCATTCCTTTGGTGGTCATGGTATGGATTGTAACTTACTATGTGGTAAAAAGACGACTAAATAAATTGGCTGCTGAAGCAAAAAGTTATGCACAAAATGATACGATCCCACAAGCATATCAGCTCTGTGTCATGTTGGGAGCTGGAATGTTGATCTATGGTTTGACGCAGACGAGTTTTGTAGATTTAATGGTGAATGGTCTTTATTCCTTTCAGGAGTCACTACCTTATATCAATGTATTGCATATTTTGCCATTTATGGTGATCTTACTGGGTTTCTTTGGCTTGGGTCCATTAACTGTCATGGTTTTGGTTGGGGGATATTGGAGTCTATACATCTTCCATATCCACCTGAACTAATTGTCCTGGCCATTACTTCTGGGAGTGCTATTTCGATTTTACTTTCCCCGTTGATTATGCCGCTAATTATGTTAAGTGGGTCGAATGGATTAAGCGGGTTTAAGAACGGGGTTGTGTTTAATTGGAAGTATGCAGTGGTGATTTATGTCATGGTGCAGGTTTATATGCAGACATGGGTATGGCTAGGATAGAAATGATTAAGTGAAGTACAATGATTATAAAAAAGGGGGCAATGATGGCTAGTTGCCCCCAATAAAAAACGATGTTTGTAATGGTTATATCTGCAAATATTCTAGAGATTCAGTACCTCCCGAATGTCCTAAAACATTCTTCACATTCACATAATGTCACTGCCTACTATTTACAAGCATATTATTCTTCCACATACGGTATCGTTAAAGGTCCCAACGGCAAAACAGCAATACGCATATCCGCACCATACGTTTTCTTTAAATCTTCTATCGTTTTCTCAATATCATATGTCGGTTTTAGCATCGTTCCTTCTACCTGTTCATCAGTTAGTTTGGAATACACATATACGTCAGCCCAAACTTGAATAACGGCCTGCTTTTGTACCTGCCATTGATCAAACATTTTAAAGTTAGGATCATTGATCATGTCCAGTAACCCTTGTGGGCTGTCGGCCATATCAAAGATCTTGGAATAATTTCCATGATCGGGCAGACCATCCGAACATTCAGATGCGACAATGATAGCGCCGTCTTCTTTTACAATTTTATGTGCAGCACTCATCCCTTTTACTGCCTGATATAAATTTTGATCGAGGGGATAACCAGAATTAGAAGTAATCACGACGTCAAATCGTTCCTCGCAACGGGTCATGGCATGCTCTTTAGCGAATTCGCACCCTCTGTTGTGTGCTTCATAAAGCTCGCCGGCAAAAACTGCTGTAATTTCTTTTTCACGATTTAATGTAACATTTAACATAAAATCCGGTTTGCACATTCCGTTAACTTCACGCGTCATATCCTGAACAGGATTATTCTCCATATTTCCCCAAGTTGCTAGCGGATCGCCAATCATTCTTGCATTATGAAAGGTCATGATAGTCTCAATGCCAGCTATGCCAGGCATCATTCCCTTTGGGCCACCAGAGAATCCTGCGAAAAAGTGTGGTTCGATAAACCCTGTTACGATTCGAAAGTCTGATTTCACATAATCTTTATTCAGATATACATCACAGCCGAATTTACTCTTTCCAACATTCACTAATGAATCTTTGTCATGACAGTGATTATTGACGATTCGAATGTTATCCACGATCCATTCCCCTAGCATCTGTACAAATTCTTCCCGCGTTTGATCGCGGTGCGTTCCTGTTCCATTGATAATGACGAAGTTTTCCAAGGGGACATGATCGAGTTCTTCTATTAATAAGGGAACTAAAATATGATTCGGTGTTGGCCTCGTGATATCACTGATTACGATGGAGACCGTGTCTGATTTCTTCACCGATTCTTTTAGTGGTCGTGAGCCAATGGGGTTTCTTAAGTTTTCCTTTATTGCGGCCTTGTCATTTTCCAGTTTAGGTATATTTTTGGGTTCAATAATATAAGTGTTTTCCGGTAAGTCTATGGTTAGTCCTTCTTTTCCGTAGAGGACTTCTGTGTTCATTCTGTATTCCACTCCTTGGTCGTATTTAATATTATTATAGGATAACGCTTACCTTTTTGAAATGAAAAAGAATTATTTATTTGCAGCATGTTTTGCTTCCTCTTCATTTTTCTCTTTCTTTATTCCTAGGTCTTCTCGAGTTGCATCAATTCCTCTTTTCCTTTGGTATCTATCTACCAGAATTACTCCAAGGGGACACAGTAGTGATGTTGTTATAGTTGCTATGGATATTTGTGCAGTAGCAATCGGAACAATATCCTGTATCACCTCATATTCTGCTGCCGTCATAGCTCCTGAACCTGCTGCTACGGAAGCAGCTGAGGCAACTGCTGGAGGCGTTGCGGTAGCATTTCCTGCTGTAGAAGCCTCAGCAACTGGAGCAATATAACTTTTTTCCTTGAAAAGTTTAAATGTAAAGATCCCTAGTCCACTTGAAATGACAAAGGTAAGAACAGCGATTACTAATCCGCCAGCAAGGACAGAAGCATTAAAGAAGTCTGCTAAATTCATACCAGCTCCTAATGAGAATGCAAAGAATGGTATAGTTATTGTTTCACCTGGAGCCAGAAATTCACGTATTTTTGGATCTAGATTACCCAATATCATTCCGATTCCGATTGGTAATAATACAGCAATAAAGGAAATCACCGGGAAGGCAGTTCCTATAACCCCCAATGATACCAGGGTTAGAAAGGGGCCATCGTTAATAGCGAGAATGGACAACCCTCCCACATCGGATCTATTCCCATATTGTCCGGTTAAAGCGGCATACATCCCACTGTTACTGTTTGTCATACCGGCTACAATTGCTAAAGTGGATAAGCCCAGTATTCCGCTCCATGGGTCAAAGAAAAATCCGTATGCCATTCCAACTCCCAGACCGCCAAGATATTTTGATGTGGTGATAAGGGCCCCTTTTTTTAAAGCTCTTCCACCAATTTTTAAATTCATCTGACTACCAACACAAAATAAGAACAAGGCGATAAGGACGAGTGAACTATCTTTAAAAAGTTCTTGAGAAAATCCGCCGATTTGTAAAAATTCATAATATCCTTCTTCTGTTTCTGGTGCACCGAGTGCTTTTAGAATATCCATTACAAATGGGATATGTAATTGATCAATTGTATTTAGTGTTGTCCCTAGAAGAAGCGGAACTACCATTAATCCACCTGGAACTTTTTCGACTGACTCTTTTATTCTCATGTGTTTAACCTCCCATTATTATTTAGTTTCTGGAAAAAATAAGACCGCACAACTTGTTCAGCACTCCATTCAACCAATTCTTCCGCACGTTCAATCGCTTCCTCTAAAGGCATAGGTCTATTGATAATACTGTTGGCACTTACTACTCCAAAATCGTAGAGTACTTCAAATCCTTTACCAATAGACCCAGCAATCATTATAGTTGGAACATTTCTTTTTTTCGCTGCCTGTGCGACTCCCATTGGGGTTTTTCCGGAAGCTGTTTGGCTGTCAATTTGACCTTCTCCGGTAATCACAAGGTCGGCATCTATTACCTTTTCATCCAGTTTTATATAGTCTAGAACTACGTCTATTCCGCGCTTCATATCGCCTGGAAAAAAGGCCTGAAATGCTCCTCCTATACCACCGGCAGCGCCGGCACCTGGAAGGTCATGTAGTTTTATACCTGTTGTTTTTTCAACTTTATTCGCCCAATGCATTAGATTTTCATCCAGCAATGCGACTTCTGCAGCTGTTGCCCCTTTTTGCGGACCAAAAATAGCGGAAGCTCCATTTACTCCGGTAAGCGGATTTTGTACATCAGACGCAATCCTAAAGGAGCAGTCTTTGATTCGTTTATCGAAATATCTCATGTCTATTTGCTTCATGCGATTTAGTTCACCGCCACCGTAACCGATTTCATGCCCGTTTTCGTTTAAAAGCTGTAGACCTAGAGCTTGCAGCATTCCAGCCCCACCATCGTTTGTCGCTGATCCTCCAACACCGATAATAAAAGAAGAAAATCCATCATCTAGTGCTTGTTTTATTAATTGTCCAGTACCGTAAGTAGTTGCCTGTAACGGAGAAAGATTTCCTTCAGGAATGAGATTTAACCCTGATGCTGTAGCCATTTCAATCACGCATGTTTTACCGTCCCCCAATACGCCATAAGCTGCTTCTACCTTATTGCCTAATGGCCCAATAACCGGGGTATGTTTTATTTTCCCATCGGTAGCTGAAACTAGGGTTTCCATGCTCCCTTCCCCGCCATCAGCCACAGGCAGTAACACTGTTTCTGCGTCATAAAAGGCTTTTTTCACTCCTCTATCTATGGCTTGTGCTGCTTCTATTGCTGTAAGACTTCCTTTAAATGAGTCTGGTGCAATAATGATTTTCATATAATCCCCCTACAGTAATCGCTTTCAACATCTATTATAATAGTATAAGAATCTTGACGAGACATGTCTATGGTTATAACATACGAAAATAAGAAGGAATTTTAACTATAAATTATATACTATAACCAAGGAGTAGAATGGAATGAAGATGTTAAATCAAAAAATTGCAAATTCAATTGTGGAAGAAACGTCGATTCGTCTTCACCGAAACGTTAATATCATGAATACGGAAGGAATAATTATCGCTACACGTGACAATTCCAGAATAGGTTCTTTTCACGAAGGAGCGTTAGAGGTTCTGCAAAGTGGTGAAACCCAAGTTATTTCTGCTGAGCAGGAATCATGGACTGGAACACAGCCTGGTGTCAATCTTCCCATCGTTTTTCAGGGGGAAATAATTGGTGTCATCGGCATTACAGGGGACCCTGCTGAAATGGGGGATGTTGGAGAATTGGTGAAAATGACCACAGAACTTATGATCAGGCAGGAATTTGTCGTCTCGCAAATGGAATGGAAGCAACGAACAAAAGAAATGATCATGGAACAGTTGATGAAAAAGGAACCTTCGTTTAGCGAGATTGACAGGGGACTCAGTTTGCTCCAAATTGATTTTGGTCCCCCTTTTACGACAATGGTTATACAAATAACAAAACGATCAATCACAAACCAGAAATTGATTCAAAAATTGGAGGAAACGATTGGGGATGGAAATGGAATAGTTGCATTTATTAACGTAAATCGATTAATTGTCGCGATTTCCGGTTTAGAAGAGGAAGAAATAAAACGGAAAATCGAAAATACTTATGCTTTATTGAAGAAACGAAATGTTGTTTTTAGGATTGCCTATAGTTTACCTTTCTATAGATTGAAAGAATTCAGCCAGGCATATTTGGACTGTGCTATAACATTGAACATAAGTGAACCTGAAAAAGAAATTATTTCCTTTGCCGAAATTGAAGCAAAATCTTTAATTTATCAAGTTAATGATGATATCACAGAGCGCTTTTCTTATCGTGTCCTGGGAAATTTGGACGAAAATAAGACAAATACATTGGAAGCCTTTTTAGCAAATGACCTTAATATCCAAAAGGCAGCCGATGATTTGTATGTACATCGAAATACGTTTATTTATAGACTTCATAAAATTATAGAGGAGACGGGGTATGATCCAAGAAAGTTTCGAGAAGCTTTGATATTGCAGGTGGCGTTGTGGATTTCAAAGAAGGATAGAGGATGATAAATACGATTACATTCAAGTGTTATTTCAATATACAAACTAATTTAATTTTTGTAAACTGTTGACAATTTACAGTTAATATTTTATGCTATATTGAAATCGCTTTCAAAATCCGACAAAGGAGAAATATAATGGATGAAATTATTAGGGCTGAGCCTTTTCATATCCAAGCGTACAAGCATATTCAGCGCAATTTACTAGAGAAAGAATTTGTACCGGGAGAAAAACTAACAGAAACCGCTTTGGCGACAAAACTTGGAATCAGTCGTGGGCCAATCAGAGAAGCAATAAGAATGCTGATTCACGATGGTTTGCTTATTCAAAAAGGAGCCCATGTGTATGCCTATAACCCTACGTTTAAAGATGTTCTCGATATTTATCTATGCAGGGATAGACTAGAGCCATTGGGAGCGAGGCTGGCTGCTGAGCATATAACAGCTGCCGCTAAAAATGATTTAATCCGGATTGTCGATGAGACGGCGTCTGCTTTACATAATAGAGAAACGAACAGTAAGATCGCAACATTAAATGCAACCTTTCATGAACGTATTATTCAAGCCTCCGATAATAATCAACTAATCCGATTCATGGAACTGATTCGTGCCAAAAACAGTTATATGCGTAATGTGCTTCTAGGGGATTTCGCACGAAAGGGAGTTTTTATTGAGGAGCATAGAGAAATAGCAGATGCCATCATCGAGGGTGAGAAGGAAAAAGCGGAATTATCGATGAGGCGGCATATACAAAAGGATTTAGCTGCATGGGAAAAACTTTTAAAAAAATCAAGGGAAGAGGATGATAGCAAATGAGTACACCACTGGAAGGATTGAAAGTTATAGAACTAGGAAGCCTGATTGCAGGTCCATTCGCTGGCAGGCTATTTGCAGAATTCGGTGCGGATGTTATCAAAGTAGAGGCCCCTGGAAAAGGCGATCCGCTTCGTGATTGGCGATATATTTATGAAGGAAAGTCCCTTTGGTGGTCGCTGCAGGCAAGAAACAAAAAGTCCGTGACTATTGATCTTAAATCGGGGGAAGGACAGGAAATTGTAAAATCACTGGCCAAAGAAGCAGATATTGTTATCGAAAACTTCCGACCTGGCACGCTTGAGAAATGGGGGCTGGGCTACGAAGAACTTTCAAAAGTGAATCCCGAACTGATTATGGTCATGGTCACTGGATATGGGCAGTCTGGACCATATCGTGATAAAGCAGGTTTCGGCAGTATCGGGGAGTCCATGGGAGGGATTCGTTATATAACCGGATATCCGGAATTACCGCCACCAAGACTCGGGATCAGTATTGGGGATTCATTGACTGCATTATATGCTGTTATCGGAGCCCTTATGGCTGTATACCATCGAGATGTGAAAGGTACTAGGGAAGGCCAGATGATTGATGTGGCACTCTATGAATCTGTTTTCAGTATGATGGAATCCATGCTGCCTGAATACGATAAGTTTGGTGCAGTCAGAGAAAGAACCGGTGCAAAATTACCTGGCATTACTCCGTCAAACACGTATCAGTGTAAAGAAGGAAAGTATATTGTTATTGGTGCAAATGGAGATGCCATTTTCAAACGCTTTATGTATGCCATTGGACGAGAAGATCTAGCAGAAGATGCCCAATTTCAAGACAATAGAGGCCGTTCAAAGCAAGCAGATTTTCTTGATGAAGTTATCGAATCCTGGACAAAAAGCGTTGATTTGGATACGGCTATGAAAACGCTAGATGAGGCAAAAGTACCAGCAGGGCCAATTTATAATATTGAAGATATTGTAAGTGATCCGCAATATCAACAGAGGGAAATGATTCAAGATTTTAAACTAAATGAGCATGATTCTCTGAAAATTCCAGGCATCGTTCCAAAAATGGGCAAAACACCTGGAAAGACAAATTGGTTAGGGCCTGACCTTGGGGCGCATACCAATACTGTATTAACCGATTATCTGAATATGGACGATGAGAAAATCAAAGAACTTCAGGAAAAAGGAATTATCTAAAACGTCATTCAAGAAAGGAAGCAGGTTGTATGGAACGGATTTTTATTCAGGAAGTGGCACCAAGAGATGGACTTCAAAATGAAGATGCATTTATCCCAACTCCTAAAAAGATAGAATTAATCAACCAGCTTAGTAATGCGGGAGTGGATAAAATGGAAGTTACCTCGTTCGTATCTCCAAAGGCAGTTCCAAATCTAAGGGACGCCGAAGAAGTAATGAAAATGATCAAACGGAACACCGATGTTACTTATACGGCTTTGATTCCGAATTTGAAGGGAGCAAAACGGGCTGTCAGTTGCAATGTGGATGAAGTTAATTTGCTTGTATCGGCTAGTAACACGCACAATCTGAAAAATGTCGGTCGATCGACAGAAGAAACGTTTGAAGGGTTCCGTGAAACCATTTCATTTTTAGAAGACAAACGCGTCTTGATAAATGGATCCATAGGTACTTCATTTGGATGCCCATTTGAAGGAAGTATCCCCGAAAGGAGGGTTTTATCTCTTATTGAAAAATACCGCGAACTTGGGGCAAATGGAATCACGCTTGCAGACACGACCGGCATGGCAACACCGAAACAAGTCTATGAACTGTGTAAAAAGGTCATTAGCAGATTTCACGACCTGGATGTTACCCTACATTTTCATAATACGCGAGGGATGGGGCTTGCGAATGTAATCGAAGGGATAAGGGCAGGTGTTACGCGATTTGATGCATCACTTGGCGGAGTCGGTGGATGCCCATTTGCGCCTGGAGCTACAGGGAATATTTGCACCGAAGACCTCGTGCACATGCTCCAATTTATGGATTACGAATTAAATGCAAATTTGGATAAGCTACTTGATGCATCCCACTACCTTGGTAAACTTCTGTCTCATGATTTGCCGGGCCAGGTTGCCAAGGCTGGGAAGATAACTGATCTTCACGATGCATCGAATTTTTAAAAGGGGGAAATGAGATTGAGCGGAAAAACGTTGTTTGAAAAAGTATGGGAAAGGCATGTTATTGAAACAAATTTGGAACAACCATTGATTTTTATCGACTTGCATCTAATTCATGATGTGACATCACCGCAGGCTTTTTCATTATTAAGGGAACAAGGTCGAACCGTTCGAAGGCCGGATCTGACATTTGCCAGTGCTGATCATAACGTTCCTACAAAAGAACGGGACAATATCAAAGACATACTTGCCAAAAAACAAGTAGAGTATCTGATTAAGAATTGCAATGAATTTGGTATCACTGCTTATGATTTAGATCACCCGGATAATGGGATTGTGCATATTATTGGTCCTGAGCTGGGATTAACCACGCCAGGCAAAACCATTGTGTGCGGAGACAGCCATACATCAACACATGGTGCGTTTGGCGCATTGGCATTTGGTATCGGTTCTAGTGAAATCACACACGTATTAGCAACGCAAACACTTCCTCAGAATAAACCAAAGACCATGAACATTCGAATTGAAGGAAAGAAGCCTGAAAGAGTGAGCGGAAAGGATATCATTTTAAAAATAATCGGAGAAATCGGAACCAAAGGTGCTACCGGTCATATCGTTGAATTTACTGGAAGTACCGTGGAAATGATGTCGATGGAAGAAAGAATGACGATTTGTAATATGATTTTGGAAGCGGGAGCACGTTCCGGAATGATTGCTCCGGATGAAAAAACATTTGAATATATGAAAAATCGCTCGTTTTCCCCTAAGGGAGAAATTTGGCATCAGGCTGTTCGCGACTGGAAAGCGTTATACAGTGATGCAGATGC
The DNA here is from genome assembly GCF_019837165.1 of Virgibacillus sp. NKC19-3. Classification (NCBI taxonomy): domain Bacteria; kingdom Bacillati; phylum Bacillota; class Bacilli; order Caryophanales; family Bacillaceae; genus Virgibacillus; species Virgibacillus saliphilus. The sequence goes on along the minus strand of NZ_JAGYHC010000001.1, from coordinate 3,079,508 downwards.
TGTCTATGATAAAGAAGTTACAATTAATATGGAGGATTTAGAGCCACAGGTCACTTGGGGAACAAACCCTGGTCAGGTTACATCTATTTGCGGGCAAATACCTGACCCGGTAATGATGATGGATCCAGTGAAACAAACGGCTGCAGAATCAGCACTCGAATATATGGAATTGGAACCGAATACAAAAATGTCAGAAATAAAGATAGACAAAGTATTCATTGGCTCTTGTACAAATGCCAGATTAGAGGATCTACAAAGTGCTGCCCAAATAATAGAGGGCTACCAGGTTGCTGAAGGAATCACAGCATTAGTGGTGCCCGGATCTTATCATGTCATGCGGCGTGCAGAAGAGGAAGGAATCGATCAGGTATTTATTAATGCTGGCTTTGAGTGGAGGGAACCGGGATGTAGCATGTGCCCGGGTATGAATCCGGATATGGCCGAACCTGGAGAAAGAATTGCCTCCACCTCCAATAGAAATTTTGAAGGCAGACAAGGAAAGGGTGCCAGAACTCATCTTGTCAGTCCTGCTATGGCAGCTGCTTCGGCAATAACAGGTCACTTTACAGATACACGAAATTGGGTTTTCAAGAAAGGGGAGAAAATTTAATGAAGCCAATTCGCAATTATACCGGATCTGTTGTCCCCATAAACAAATCAGATATTGATACAGACATTATTATTCCTACAGAGTTTTTAAAACGAATTGAACGATCAGGGTATGGCAAGCATTTGATGTATTACTGGAGGTACGATGATGAAGGTAACCGAATCACGGATTTCAAATTAAATCAAGAATCATACAAAGACTCCTCTATATTACTGACACGTGAGAATTTTGGTTGCGGTTCTTCACGTGAAAATGCAGTTTGGGCGCTATATGATTATGGATTTCGTGTCATTATAGCACCATCATTTGCGGATATATTTAAAAGTAACAGTAGCAAGAACGGACTTCTATTAATAGAACTGGGGGAATCTATCATTGAGGAGTTATTTTCATTGGAAAAGTCCTCCCCTTCATTTCTATTAACCGTCGATTTAGAAAATCAGATCATAACTAGTGATGTTAGAGATCCCATAACTTTCTCCATTGAACCCAATACGCGAAATAAATTCTTGCAGGGTCTTGATGATATTGAGTTAACGATGACTGTCGAACAGGACATCTTAGCATATGAGGAACAAAGACCGATTTATTTGGATCCCTTTCATAATCACAGGAGGAATTCCATATGTTGAGGTTTATCAAGGAGCCAATCAAAAGTTGGAAACTGTGGGTTGTATTCACTATTTTATTTTTATTAAGCGTACCTTGGTATTTGCCCGAAGGAAGCTATGAGCCACTATTTCTGGGAATCCCATATTGGGCTTGGATCATCTTGTTTGTTTCCATTGCCTTTTCCGTTACCATTACATTTGCGATTAAATACTTATGGATAACCGAAGAAGAGGAAGAATCCGCGCATAAGGAGGATAAATAATGAAGCAAGATTTAGCGTTTGGCGGCTGGTCTGGTATTCTGATCATGGTTGTTTATGGCCTGCTTATGCTGGGGATAGGTTTAATAACATATTTGAGAAACCGAAGAATTCGAGAAAGCAATGAAGAATATTATTTGGGTGGTAAGGGATTAAGTGTCATGGTTCTATTTTTCACATTTTATGCCACCCAATATAGTGGAAATACGATCATTGGTTATATTCCACAAGGTTATCGGATCGGTTTTGAATGGATGCAATCCATCACATTTATGATTCTCGTTTTAGTGGGTTATTTATTATTCGCTCCACGACTATATGTGTTAAGTAGGAAGCATCATTTTGTAACACCATCGGACTGGCTAAAGAAACGCTTTCGATCGAACGGGATAACGATTTTAGGTTCGTTTCTCATGCTTTATGGTTTAGGAAATTATCTCCTAGAGCAGCTAGTAGCTGTCGGACAGGGTGTTTCGGGATTAACTGGTGGAACTATACCTTATCAAGTTGCTGTTGTTTTCTTCATTGTGATTATGCTTATTTACAGCTGGCTAGGAGGAATGCGAGCTGTGGCATATACAGATACGATGCAAGGAATTGCGCTTCTGGCGGGTGTGTTTATCCTTGTTATTGGTTCGATTATCTATTTTGGAGGATTACCTACTTCTGCAGATTATATGGCTGCATTATCACCCGAGAAGCTTGGTGTGCCAGATTCTGGTGGAATAGCCGGCTGGTTCAGTATGTTAATTCTTACATGTATCGGTGCAGCAATTTATCCTCATGCCATACAGCGTGTTTTTTCTGCCAAAAGTGAAAAGACCCTAAAAAACGCATTCATTGGGATGGCATGGATGCCATTTATAACGACAGGTGTCATACTATTAGTGGGTATTATTGGAATTAATGCATTTCCTGGGTTGGATGTAATGGAATCTGAACAGTTGGTTGGTATGATGGCAAATGTCATTGCATCACAAAACGCTTTTTTCTATTGGGCAATGATTTTGCTGTTTGGGGGAATTATTGCAGCTATCATATCTACTGCTGATTCTGTTCTATTAACACTTTCATCGGTTATTTCTAAGGATTTGTACGGCGATTATGTAAATCCGAAAGCCAGTGAACATAAACAGATTTTGGTAGGAAAAATCGCTGGAATTATTGCGGTCGGGGTTCTACTAATTATTGCTTGGTATCCTCCAGCAACGTTATATGAAATATTTGTGTTGAAATTTGAATTACTTATTCAGATAGCCCCAGCTTTCATTTTAGGGTTATACTGGAAACAGCTTCATACCCAATCCGTATTTGTTGGCATGCTTGTTGGCACCATTATTTCTTCCATCATGACATTCTCAAATATAGAACCATTTGGTATCTTTAGCGGACTATGGGGGCTGCTGGTTAATCTGATCATTTGTGTTGCTGGAAGCCTTGCATTAAAAAATACCTTTGCTGATCAAGAGGAAAACGAGAACGTTATTGGATTGTAATTGAAAAGAAAAAGACGAAAAGTGCAGAGTTGGGTAGGAGCTCTGCACTTTTGATATGTTTTATTGGATTACTATAGTGTTGGGAAATAATTGTGTTTGTTTTGAAAGATTATTTAATAACTTTCCCGAGAAGGGTTTGCATTCAACTGCATAAATAGATTATTTCGACTGTAGGGCAAGGTCCTGTCCGAACAGTATAAAATAAAGCCCTAGGCGATGATGTAAGACTCGGTTCCATCGAACAAAGCAATCGTCTGTGAACGGGGAAGCTCCATCAAAATCTTGGATTTAGATGAAGAGGTTCACTGGAACTAAGTCTCCTCCATGTCTATTTTCAGTACCAGTTCCCACATCATCGAGTAAGAAACCTTTGTGGGGAAAGTATGATTTCGAGAATGCATGTAGCTTTTCCTCGATTACACTTTTTGTTCTTGAAAAATTCAGTTTTTATGTGATAATGAGAAGAAGTAAAAAGGCTGCATTAGACAAAAAGTAGAATATATCATCATGGGGGAAGCATTATGTCTGAAACGAAAACGGCGATCATTGTCGGAGGCGGAATTGGCGGGCTTGTGTCTGCGCTTAAGCTTCATTATAGCGGTGTAAAGGTCCGTGTGTTTGAAAGTGTAGAAAATATTCGAGCGTTGGGTGTTGGAATCAACCTATTGCCACATGCTGTCCGTATTTTGACGGAACTTGGATTAGCGGAAAAACTCGAAGCAATCGGTTTGCCTACAGCAGAACTTTGTTATTTTAACAAGTTCGGTCAGAAGATTTGGCAAGAACCAAGGGGATTGCATGCAGGTTATCATTATCCGCAATATTCGATTCATCGAGGTAGGCTGCAAATGCTACTTTTGGAAGCTGTCAAGGAGAAATTAGGTGAAGAGGCAGTGTTAACCAATCATCACCTGATTTCATTTGATACTTTCTCAGATTGTACGGTGGCACATTTTGAGGATAAAAAAACAGGAGCATTTGTAGGATCCTATGAGGCGGATATGATAATTGCAGCAGATGGCATTCATTCGGTTGTTCGTAAATGTTTTTATCCAGATGAAGGGGATCCGATCTTTAGTGGACGGATTTTATGGCGAGGCCTTACAGAGGCTTCTTCTTTTTTAACAAGTAGAACAATGATTATGGCTGGGTTCCAGAATCAAAAATTTGTCGCATATCCGGTTGATCCGGAAGTTTCAGGAGATCGTACACTTATCAACTGGATTGCGGAGCTAGCGGTAGATAAGGAAATGCCCTCCCGTGCTGATTGGAACCGGAAAATAGATAAAGCGAAATTCGCTCCTGCCTTTGCAGAGTGGGACTTTGGATGGTTAAATGTGCCACAACTTATTCGAGATACGGATGCAGTCTATGAGTTTCCAATGGTGGATCGCGACCCTCTGCCAGCGTGGTCGTTCGGCAGAGTGACGTTATTAGGTGATGCAGCACATCCGATGTATCCAATAGGATCGAATGGTGCTTCACAAGCGATTCTTGATGCAGATGCATTAGGACAGGCTATGAAGGAACACTCGAGTGTGGAACTGGCTTTAAAATCATATGAAAAAATGCGACTGACTAATACTGCCAACATTGTAAGAAGCAACCGGAAGAATGGACCAGAACATGTTATGCAAATTGTAGAAGAGCGTGCTCCTGATGGGTTTGACGCTTTAAACGAAGTAATTTCTCGGAAGGAACTTGAGGATATAGCGGGGAGTTATAAGAAAATTGCCGGATTTGATAAGCATACACTGAATAAGCAGTAAGGATGCATTTAGTGGAATATGGAATGGAATCAATTCAACTCTTCAGGGAGCATGTTTTAACGCTTCTTTTTTATGTCTTTCAATCATATTTCAAATACATGTTATTATAAATACTAAAGTTATATTAATATCTTTAGTCCTAAACAGGAGGTAAGTTATATGATTCAGGATTTCATCCAACGTTCAGATAAAATGGTAGAGAAAGAAGAGATGTTAAGGGTAGAGAGATGGATGATCTCTAACCCTACATCTATTTCAATAGATAAAACAATAAAAGAAGCAGCACAAGTGGTAGACAAAATAGATAGAGATTGGATTCCAGTGGTAAGTGAAGGGATGAAGCCGGTAGGAATGGTTTCAGCTAGCATAATTTTAAATAGCTTTTTACATGGAAATGAAGAAACATCTGTAGTAAACAGTATTTCAAAAGAGAACTTTTTTATTGTCCGGTCGCGTGATTCCTTGTTAGATATTTACTCCTTATCCTATACATTTTTTGCCGTTATCGATGATCAGAATAGATTAGTAGGTACTATATCACAGAATGAAATTTTGAAAGGGCTTTCCTGGTATGTTAAGGAACTTGAACATACAGCAGAAATCCTGAATGTCATTTTAGATAGTGCATATGAAGGGGTTGCTGTTGTGGATGAAAAAGGTATCGTAAGAGAATTTAATAAAGCATATAGTCGTTTTACAGGAATTGATAAAAAAGTAGCTATTGGAAGTCATGTTCAGGACATAATTGACAATACGAATTTAAATAATACAGTGAAAACGGGGTTGCCCGAACGGGGAGCAGTACAATATATTCAGGGACAGGCAATGATTGTACATCGGATTCCTATTTGGAAAAACGATCACGTTATTGGTGCGATTGGTATGGTTATTTTTGAGGGTGTTACAGAGTTGTATCGAATCTACGAAAGATTTCAGGAAAATACGATTCCAAATAAACAAGAACAGCATTCTCTTTCTAAACAAAGAGGAGAGAGTAGCATCGTGACATTGGATCAGATTATTGGTGTCAGTGAGAGTACCTCTACTACAAAGCGTTTTGCAAGGAAAATTGCAAAAACCAAAGCAACCGTGTTAATAACAGGGGAGAGTGGTACAGGTAAGGAAATGTATGCAAAGGGTATCCACCATTTAAGTGCACTATCGGCAGGGCCGTTTATCAGTGTAAATTGTGGTGCCATACCAGAGCATTTATTTGAATCCGAATTATTTGGCTATGCAGAAGGAGCATTTACTGGAGCAAAAAAGGGTGGCAAGCCAGGTAAATTTGAATTGGCCCAAAATGGAACATTGTTCTTAGACGAAATTGCGGAAATGCCTCTTATGATGCAGACAAAATTATTACGAATTTTACAGGAAAAGGAATTTGAACGTGTCGGTGGGATTGAGAAATACGAAATGAATATGAGAATTATTGCAGCTACCAATCGCCATTTAAAAGAGATGGTAGAAGCGGGAGATTTTCGTGAGGACCTTTTTTACCGAATAAATGTTATTGAGTTGCCGATATCACCGCTTCGCAAGCGCAAAGAAGACATTCCACCACTGGTCTCAAATTATTTATATGCTATCTGTACGGCATATCAAATTCCGGTAAAATCAATAACTCCAGAGGCAATGTCAAAATTTGTCCATCATAATTGGTACGGCAATATAAGAGAACTTAGGAATACAATTGAAAAGATTGTTGTGTTAGTGGATGGGGATATCATTGATTCCCACCATTTACCCGAAATTATGATAGATAACGAGATTTTAAAAGAAACATCACAGTATGAACAAGCGACATTGATCAAACAAATGAAAGACCTCGGTGATGAGAAAGAAAAAGAACTAATACAGAGGATATTAAAAGAGACGAAGGGCAATAAGTCAAAAGCCGCAGAAAAGCTTGGTATTCATAGAACCACTTTATATCAAAAACTAAAAAAATATGAAGTTCATTAAAGTGTAGTTATATCACTACAAAAAATTAAACTGTAGTGATTAATATACACAATGTAGTTGAATAAGTTTAGTTACAAGGCTTTTTTTAATTGGCATACTTTTTGCAAATATAGATATGACGAAAAAAACAAAGGGGTGTAAAAAATGGAAACGTATGCTGTTTTGCGCATGCCACAGACGATTAATTATGGTCGTCATGCATTTGAGAAAGTGGGGGAAGAATCGGCAGCAAAAGGAAAAAAGGCGCTTATCATTAGTGATAAAGTAATGGATGATCTCGGAAATGTAAGCGATTGCCGTAGCTTTTTATCTAAAGAAAATGTTGATAGTACCGTTTATTTAGGTGTTGAATCAGAGCCAACTGATAGTTATGTAGCGGAAGCCTTGGATATATTTAAAAAAGAACAGTGCGATATAGTGATTTCTCTCGGTGGTGGAAGTTGTATTGATACTGCAAAAGCAATCGCTGTCTTAGCTACAAATGGAGGTTATATTGGGGACTATATGGGTGCGAAAAAGCTAGCTGATTCAGATCCAATTCCACATATTGCAATTCCGACGACTGCGGGAACTGGTTCAGAGGCAACCGATGCAACGGTGATCACAAATACCTCAAATGATGTCAAAATGATGATAAAACAACCAGCATTTATGCCAGTTGTCGCTATTGTTGATCCATTACTGACACTGTCTTCTCCACAACATGTAACTGCAGCAACAGGGGTAGATGCACTAAGTCACGCAATTGAAAGTTACATTTCTAAGCAGTCTCATCCGATGACAGATATGCTTGCACTTTCTGCAATGAAATTAATTGTTGAGAATATCATGACGGCTTATGATGATGGGGAAAACATTGATGCAAGAGAGGCGATGTCGTTAGGTTCCCTGCAGGCTGGTATTGCTTTTTCGAATGCTTCCGTGTGTTTAGTGCATGGGATGTCCAGACCAATTGGCGCGTTATTTCATGTTCCTCATGGATATTCGAATGCAATGCTTTTACCGGCAGTATTAGAATTTAGTAAGGAAGCTTCTATTAAACGGTTGGCTGATCTAGGTAGATTTTTTTCACCGGAAGCCAGTAACGATGTAGATGAAGATGCTGCTGATTTAGCTGTTTCCTCTGTAAAAGAACTTTGCTTACATTTAAACATCCCTAATCTTAGTGAATGGGGCATCGATAAACAAGAATTTGATAGCGCTATCAGTAAAATGTCTGAAGATGCTTTAGCAAGTGGGAGCCCGGGGAATAATCCGCGAGTTCCGACGCAAATGGAAATTGAAGAACTCTATTATGTTTGTTATTCGTATGCGTTCACCACAGAGCGTACAGTGAGATAGGGATGGGGGATTAGTTTCATGGATATCTTGGGGATGATTGGTTTAATTGCATCATTGGTGCTACTTGTTTATCTCACCATGAAAGGTATAAATATTATTATTGCAGCACTTATCAGTTCAATTGTAGTTGCTGTGACGGGTGGTATGAATTTAGGAACTGCTCTTATGGATGATTATATGTCTGGTTTTACGGACTATTTTGCTTCATGGTTTCTCGTTTTTTTACTTGGAGCTATTTTTGGGAAAATCATGCAGGAAACAAAATCAGCTGAGAGTATTGCACAATGGATTAAACGTACATTGGGAACGAAGCGAGCAGTGTTTGCAGTTGTAGCCGCAGCGGCAATTATGACCTATGGAGGGGTGAGTTTATTCGTTGTTGGCTTTGCGGTATATCCAATAGCCCTTTCATTATTTAGGGCAGCAAATTTGCCACATCGTTTTATACCTGCTGCTTTAGTATTTGGGTCAATATCGTTTACAATGACTGCACCGGGTTCTCCAGAAATTCAAAATATTATTCCGACTGAATTTTTTGGAACGACACCAACAGCTGGTGGTTTTATCGGTGTCCTTAGTGCATTTCTAATTATGGTCGCTGGGGGATTGTGGCTTGGTAGAATGGTAAGAAAAGCGTCTGAAAGAGGAGAAACGTTTTCCCTTCCCCATTCTATTTCGCAGGGAAAGGGAGAATCGGCTTCTGCTTTGGCTGCTGAAGAGCAGGAAAGTCAACAGACAGAAACGGCCAATGATCTACCGAATGTCATCTTAGCTTTTTTACCACTTATCGTCGTTATTGGCTTGTTAAATATCTTGTCGATGTTTATCAATCCAACTGCTTCCTTGTTGATTGCATTGACAACCGGGATATTCTTAGCGTGTCTATCAATGAATAAATATCTTAAAGAATTTTGGGAAGCTCTTGCCACAGGCACTCAGAATTCGTTGGTTGCACTTGCAAACACATGTGCAGTGGTTGGTTTTGGTAGTGTTGCTGCACAAGTATCAGCTTTTGATAGTGTAGTGGATGCTGTTGTTAGTATACCAGGCCCGCCATTACTTGGATTGGCGATAGGTGTAACAGTTGTTTGTGCTATTACAGGATCAGCATCCGGGGGGTTAGGAATCGCTTTACCAATTTTGGCACCTATTTATATGGGGCAGGGCTTAGATACAGGTGATATGCATCGTGTTTCTGCATTAGCTTCTGGTGGTATCGATTCTCTTCCACATAATGGATACGTGGTGACAACCGTACGTGCTATATGTGGGGAAACGCATAAAAGAGCGTATGCACCTATCTTTATGGTAAGCGTTATTGTTCCGACAATGGTATTGTTATTAGCAGTATTCTTATATTATATTTTCTAATCTATTCATGAATGGAAATGGACAAGAAGGGAAATTAGTATTTTATTATAATTAGGAGGTTTTATCTATGAGTCACACAAAAGTAAAAGCACTTCAAAACTATATAGGTGGAGAATGGGTTGAAGCAAAATCGAATAAAACAGAAGAAGTATATAACCCGGCCACGGGCGAAGTTATTGCACATGTACCGATCTCTTCACTGGATGATGTAGACCAAGCTATAAAAGTTGCATCGGAGGCCTTTCAAACTTGGAAGGAAGTCCCTGTTCCTAAACGTGCACGTATATTATTTACGTATCAACAGTTACTCGTCGATCATTGGGACGAACTGGCTGAAATTGTAACCATTGAGAACGGAAAAAGTTTTAAAGAAGCACAAGGCGAAGTGCAACGTGGGATTGAGAATGTTGAATTCGCTGCAGGTGCACCGTCTTTAATGATGGGAGAACAATTGCCATCGATCGCTTCTGGTCTTGAATCCGGTGTTTATCATTATCCGATTGGTGTTGTCGGCGGAATTACACCTTTCAACTTCCCAATGATGGTGCCGGCATGGATGTTCCCAATGGCTATCGCAACTGGTAATACGTTTGTCCTAAAGCCATCGGAACGTACGCCATTACTTGCTAATCGTTTAGCTGAATTACTGGAAGAAGCAGGATTACCAAACGGTGTATTTAATATTGTGCATGGTGCACATGATGTAGTGAATGGTCTGCTTGATCATGAGGATGTAGCAGCGATTTCTTTTGTTGGTTCTCAACCTGTTGCTGAGTATGTATATAAACGAGGAACAGATAACCTGAAACGCGTGCAGGCATTATCAGGAGCGAAGAACCATTCTATTGTATTACCTGATGCAAATATAGATAATGCAACAACTCAAATTCTTAATGCTGCATTTGGCTCAGCTGGAGAACGCTGCATGGCAGCTTCTGTTGTTGCTGTTGAAGAATCAGTTGCGGACGAGTTCATTGAGGAGCTTACACAAAAAGCAAATAATATAAAAATTGGTAACGGTCTTGATGAAGGCATCTTCCTAGGTCCGGTTATTCGTGATAATCATAAAGAACGTACATTAAATTATATTGAAACGGGAGAAAATGAAGGAGCTAAACTGGTTCGTGATGGACGTAACGATAAAGATGCTCAACGTGAAGGTTATTTCGTTGGACCTACTATTTTTGACCATGTGACGACAGAGATGAAGATTTGGCAGGATGAAATGTTCGCGCCTATTCTATCTATTGTCCGGGTGAAGGATCTTGATTCCGCTGTTAAATTAACAAATAAATCCCGCTTTGCTAATGGCGCATGTATATTTACGAATGATGGAGGCAGTGTCCGTCAGTTCCGTGAAACAATTGATGCGGGGATGCTCGGAGTGAATATTGGCGTGCCGGCGCCAATGGCATTTTTCCCGTTTTCTGGTTGGAAGGATTCCTTCTATGGGGATCTTCATGCTAACGGAAAAGATGGACTTCATTTCTACACACGGAAAAAAGTTATTACTACACGTTGGGTGTAAGGTTTAAATATTTTTTAAGAGAAAAGGAATCAGAAGTTTATTCTCTGGTTCCTTTTGTTCGAACCTTCAATTAATTGGTTTTAATAAAATGGGAGGTGGGAAATTGATAGAAAATAAAGTAGTGTTTATTACAGGTACTGCAAGTGATATTGTCATAAAGTAGGTATAGGTTTCGTAACATTAAAAACTATTTTTGTATCCGTTTACAAAACAGAGGAGGGCTCAAATGGATATAGGATATATCACAAGAAATATGACAAGGGATCCAAGAGATTCTAAAAAAACAGCAATTAAAGTGGAAAGCGGAGGATCATGGTCATACCAGGAACTTCACGAAAGATCAAATGCATATGCTAATAAACTTTATGAATGGGGGGTAAGAAAAGGCGATAGAGTCGGTATTTTATTATATAATTCCAAAGAATATATAGGTTTGTATTTTGCTGTTGCAAAAATCGGTGCCATCGCGGTAAGGCTGAATTTTAGGCTTTCCAGTAATGAATTGGAATATGCGTTAAATGACTCAGAAACAAAAGTATTATGTTTTGATTCAGACTTTAAAGAGAAAATAGAAGCGATCCATGATCAAATTTCTGTTCAGGAATATTTCTGTCTTTCTTATCATACGCAACGTATTCCAAACTGGTCACAGAAGTGGCAGGTTCTAAATGATGGTTCTGTTCGGGAAATACATGACCAGTATATAAATCTGACAGACCCGGTCATGTTAATGTATACTTCCGGAACAACCGGAAGACCCAAAGGCGCGATATGGACGCATGACACTACTCTATGGTTCTCATCAATTCAAGCAATGAAATGGGGATTCACTGGTAATGAAATTGGTATGACTACGGGTCCGTTATACCATGTCGGAGCTCTGGAAGATATAGCACTTCCCATTTTAATGGTTGGTGGAACTTTAGTAATAACGCAGAGTAAAGGTTTTGAAATATCTAGAGTTTTATCTGTAATCGAGGAAGAAAAGGTAACAGATTGTTTTATGTTTCCATTCATGATTTATGAAATGCTCCAATTATCCAATTTCAATCAATACGAATTGAAGAATTTAAGAACGATTTATACTGGTGGGGATTCCCTAATGCCGTGGGCTTTTGAACAATTAAATAAACACCATCCTCATCTTGGCGTTGTTCAAGTTTATGGCCTTACGGAAGGCCAACCAATAGCAACCTCATTGGATTCTAATGATTCTTTATCGAAAGGTCATACAGTTGGTAAACCAATGCCCTTAACGGAAGTTACCATTATTGACAATGATGAGAACCACTTACCTATTGGTAAAGTAGGAGAAATTGCTATTAAAAGTCCAGGTGTATCAGCAGGATATTGGAAAAAGCTGGATGCTACAAACGAAACATTTACCGATGGTTGGTGCAAAACAGGGGATCTAGGAATGATTGATGAAGATGGTTATATTTCCATAGCTGGAAGGAAGAAAGATATGATTCGAAGCGGTGGTGAAAATATTTATGCTGCTGAGATAGAAGATGTTCTTTATAGGCATAGTTCTGTAAAAGAGGCTTCCATTATAGGTATACCAGATCCAAAGTTCATTGAAGCAGTATGTGCCGTTATTGTTACAAAAGAGACAGTCAATACAACAGAGGAAGAGATAATAGATCATTGTAAAGAATATCTTGCTAGTTATAAAAAACCAAAGAGAGTCATATTTGTGGATGAATTACCACGTACAGCGTCGGGAAAGATCCAGAAGTATGTTTTGCGTAAGCAATTTGGTGATAATAGTGTTTCTTCGAAGTAAATTACTACATGGAATAGTGCATGTTCTCTCTTTACACGTATTTAGCTTAATTTAATAAATAGGATTCGCATGTCGGATTTCAGGAGAGCTGTTACCAGTTGAGGGATATCAAGGTAGAATGAATTGCAGAATGGGTAGAAAAAATCTGAAAGGGAGTCGTTAGAATGTTTGATAAATACCTTGAAGAATATAAGATTAATGAACAATGGACCACGAGAGGAAGAACCATTACTGAATCTGACTTGGTTATGTTCTCAGCATTTAGTGGAGATTGGTTTCCGCTTCACACAGATGAAGAATATGCTAAAAAAACCCAATATAATCAGCGTATTGCCCATGGAATGCTCGTATTATCAGTGGCGACTGGGCTGCTACATTTTGAACCGGAAATCGTTGTGGCTTTTTATGGTATGGATAAGGTGAGGTTTATCAGGCCAACGTATATAGGGGATACAATACATTTAGCGTTGAATGTAATTGATGTACAAGTCACAAATTCCTCCCAAGGTATTGTCACAGTCCAACTTGAAGTTAAGAAGCAAACAGAAGAAGTTGTTGTCGCAGCACAGATGAAATTATTAATAAACAGGGAAACAGCAACAGATGCTGATTAGTCTAACTATCTGGAAAATGTGAGTGGCAGCGCATCCACGTAGTTTTAACATACAAATGCGCGATCTAACTAGGATATGCGTCCATTTGAAAAAATCAATGGAGTGAAATACTTCAGTTCTATTTTTGGCATGACTGACTTTAAATATAGTTACTGTGTGGATGGTTTCGAATAGATTTATAGTTACAAAGGATGGCGCAATAAGGTGTGGTTTAGATTGATAGAGAGACTGATATTTCGCTATGAATAGAAGTTCTGTTTTGGTAAGGGGTGTAGAACATGTCTGATATACTCTCCTTAACTGTGGTAGGTTATAGATTGAGTATATCATGGCATGTTCGGTTTTGTTTATGTGTCTCGCTTTGTTTTCTTTAAACTTAACTTTTCATTCGTTTGTATCGCATATCGATTTTATAGATTAACTATTTATCTAAATGATTGGAGTCACCATTATTTTTATTTTCTACTTGTCATTGACATGGGCCACTTCCTTATTGTTTTTGGCTTGAACGAGCAAACCACCATCATCTTTCAAGTATTTTTCAATACCTTCTGCTGCGCGATATGCCATCGCTCCAACCGTTACAGTTGCTTGAGGTGGTCTGTGCGGCAGGGCAGATGCACCAATAACAAACAGGTTTTCCGCATCCCACATTTGCGAAAAGTTATTGATTGCAGAAGTCTCGGGATCATCCCCCATAACTACGCCTCCAGCGGTGGCTGGTCCATAATTATGGTTAAATTTTTCTGGGACTTCATCTTTATCAATAATGTCTGCGCCCATTTCTTCCATAATCTCAGCACATTTTTCTATCCCGTATTTGGCCACGTTTTTATCCTGCTCCGTTATTTGATGAGTCACCCGCAAAAGTGGGTCATGAAAAGCATCGGTATAATTAGGATCAAGATCCATATAATTAAAAGACCAACCATAGGAGGGGTGACTAAAGGAAATACTTAAATTACGGTTTGCATAAAATAATGATTGTTCTTTAAATTCTTCGCCCCAACTCGGAGTTCCTTTAGGTACGTAGTTTGTTGCAATGGGGCCACTGCCTTTCTGCCTGAATTCTACATCTCCACCTCCGATAAAATCAAGGTCTGTGTTGTCAATATATTCACTGGTCAAGTCACTAAACCCTGCTCCTAATGCACCCGCGCCCATGGCCAGGTTAAATTTTTGTTCATCAAAAAAACCTCGTACACCCCCGGCGGTATTGGTTCCGTTAGAGTTTTTGCCTATGACACCTGTTTTTGTTTCGGGATCATATTGTTCACCAATTTCAGAGAGCATTAATAAGCGGTTGTTGGTAAACACATAACCGGCAAGAACAACAACTTCTGCTGGTTGCTCATACTCTATACCTGTTTTCAAATCAACATATAATACACCTTTAGCTTTTTTTCCATCATAAATGATACGACGAGCATGAGCATTTGTACGTAGTTCATAGTTATCGGTTTCCAGTGCTGTTGGTATCACTGTGGCCACAGGGTCAGATTTGGCACCAAAATCACAACCATAAAATTCACAGAAAGAACAATACATACAAGCGTTAATGGTTTGCCCATCCGGGTTTTCATAGTGTTCTGTAATATTACCGGAAGGGAGTTGATACGGGTGATATCCCAACGTTTCTGCACTTTCTTTAAATAAACGAATGCCTGGTGTTTCTACAGTTGGAGCGGTGGGATAAGATGATGACCGAACCTCCCCAAGTGGATCAGGTTCTCCAGATGTTCCAACCGTTTTCTCAAACTTGTCATAGTACTTTTCCATTTCATCATAAGTAATACCCCAATCCTGCAAAAACATATCTTCTGGAATCTTATCTTCCCCATAGCGTTCTATTATTTTGGAACGTATTTCAAAATCAATACCAAAGAACCGCTTGGAAACACCTGACCAGTGTACACTGTTTCCCCCTACGTCAGTTCCGACCATCACTTCATCCTGAGTTCTTATCGGAAAGGCCTCTTCTCCAATCTCGCTTCTAGATGTAAGTGTTTCTATGGAATTATCCTGCATCATACCTTTTCTGGAAGCATAGCGTAATTCATCTTTAGATCCGATAAAATCGGAATGATTTTGCTCTTTTCCCCTTTCAAGACCGACCACTTTGTAGCCAGCTTTAGCTAGTTCGGCAGAAGGAATTCCTCCAGCAAAACCAGTTCCAACAACAACAACATCTACCTTATCAAGTTTTTTTGACAATATATGTACATCCTTTCAATTTTTATTAGCTGAGAAACCTTACGATTGATAGTCTTTTAAACTAATAGGATCCAGTTCTACAAATTCCTCCGATTCGATAAGGTCACTATATGCTGCACGTGGCCCTGGATATTCACGCATTTTCCATCCTTGCATGTCCTTGTTTCCGCCATATAATGGATCAGAATAGGCGCCTTCTATCGTCATTTTTCTTAATAAATTAAAGAAGGTCTTGGATGAAACCCCTTCCAACTCTATTTCATCATTATCGAAAGATTGAAGAATGGTATCTTGTTGCTTGCCATCGGCGTCATGGAAATCAACGTCATATTTATCTTTACTTATGACATTCATTTTGCGTAAACCTTCAATGAAAACCTCGCCTCGGTTCATTCTCGTCTGATAAAGATGGTCATATTTATTTTCTTTAAATGGTCCTATCATGTAATCCTTTCTATTTGAACCAAAATCCCCTGCAAGCTGACCGTCAATAAAATAAGGAACTCTAAGTCCTATTGCACCCGGGCCATTTTTATTTTCCGGATATATACGCTCTGTAGCTGCTTCTAATACATTAAAGTCTTCCTGACGAGTGAAAAACATTCGCGCCTCTCGATAGCTATCTTCAGCAATATTAGCTGTGGTATTGGATGGTTCTGTATTGTTCATGTCAACCACCAATCCGCCCAATAGGGAACCTCCTGCTAATCCTCCAATAACAAGTCCTGTATTCTTGACAAACTTACGACGACTTGGCTCATACGCTTGTTTTTTATCGTCTGAAGACATCTTATGTGTTCTATTATCCTTCTTGTCAGTCATTTTCTTCTCCTCTTTTCTTTATGAATGGTATATAGTTTGTTTCATATTGGGATTTTTTCCAAATAAGTTATTAAAAAATGATCTCTGCGGAACGATATACGGAGGACATGATCTAATAAATAAAATTAGCTATAAGATAATTTGTTGTTTACCATTCTAGAATTTTTATAAAACCAAAATAAAACCTTGCTGCATAAAAAATATTTAAAACACCCTGTTCTCAGGTTAAGAATAAAGTAAACCAAAACAGGGTGTTTTATGTCGCAAAATGACCACCTTATCCATTTACCTAGCATAAATGAAGTATTCCGCACGATTAAATAGCAAGTAAAAAGTTCACCCTCTATGCATCATTCATTTTCATGCCAAGGTGTTTTCCGAAATACTATATTTATGTCTTTAGAAAAAAAGAGAAAAATAAGAGATTGCTTCTGTTTATTTTCCATTTAAAATTTGAGGGAATAGAAAAAATTTTAGGTTTTTTAACGATAGAAGGAATATATCACTGCATATTTACTTTGTCAAATAGCAGTTATTATTTCAGGGTTGACGTATAAAGTTTTACCTGGACTGGCACATTTCGGTCAAACCCTGTGTAATGGCTATATGTTGTGGATTTATGCTTTTCTAATAATATGTAATAACTACGTTTGGAGCACCCGGTTTCTCCGAATAGTATTTGAGAAATCCACTCGTTTTTTGATGAAAAAGAGAATTAATTCCAAGAAACAAAAATTCAAAATAATACAATCTCTTTACTTTATACTACTTTCTTTGCTATAATATTATACTAAGTATATCAAACTTGTAAAAATTTTATCACTTTTTGTCATATGCATGTCTGGGGAGTTTTCAGGGGAAACTGTTCGTCCGTTCTATCTACGGGAGGCACAAAGAGAACTCAAAGTAAAAATTGGTGACTGAAAATAATAAGAAATTAATTTTTTCATGATATATAATACAAATTTGATACACCATTTGGCTGGTCTTTTGTATGGTATAATACAAAAAATGAGCTTCTCTCAAGCGGCAAAGACGTTTTACTTTTGGCCTACTCTTTTGGACGACAAGGTGCAACGAAAGGGGGATAGATTGGTTGAGAGTGGAATGGTCCATGTTTAGTTTATTAGATTTCAGCACATACCACGGAAAATATCATGAAAATGGTTCAATAAAGGGGCAGTATTCTTTCTAGAACGCTATAGTTAGTATACAAGCTTATTTATCGTCACCATCTATGTGAGTTAAAACATTTATCGAACACTTGTTCTTAACAATGTAGAATACATAAGGGGGAACGTTTTATTATGTGATTTTGCCAGTATATTGTACTGAAGTGATATGAAGAAACAGGGAGGCTATGAATGATGACACAACACTTGAAATTATATATAAACGGGGAATGGGTGGATTCCATAAACCCGCAAAGGCAAGAGATTCTGAATCCTGCTAACCAGGAAGTCATTGCCAAAGCCCCGAAAGCAACAAAGGATGAGACGGAAAAAACAATTCGTACTGCTAAAAAAACGTTTGAAAGTGGCGTTTGGTCTGAGTCTGATCCTCAGGAAAGAAGCAGGATTTTACTGCAAATCGCTGATAAAATGAGGGCAAATCAGGAAGTATTGGTTACACTTGAAGTGGAAAACAATGGGAAAACAAAAAGGGAAGCAGCGTCGGATGTTACAGATGCCATCAACACTTTTCAGTATTATGCAGATCTTCTCAACAATCCAAATGGACAGACGTATGAGGGTGACGATGATTTGCAGACGATGATTATCAAAGAGCCAATAGGAGTTGCAGGATTAATTGTCCCATGGAATTTCCCTTTATTGATGAGTATGTGGAAAGTTGCACCTGCTTTGGCTGCAGGTAATTCCATTATATTAAAACCAGCGGGTATTACTCCGATGACAGCGGTGAAAGTATTTGAACTGATAGATGAAACTGATTTGCCAAAAGGCGTTGCACATCTATTGATGGGATCAGGCTCAGTCGTCGGTCAGACTATTGCCGAAAGTGATGATGTAGACATTGTTTCCTTTACGGGAAGTACAGAGGTTGGCCGGGGTATTATGCAGGCAGCTACAGGAAACCTGAAAAAGGTTTCTTTGGAACTGGGTGGAAAATCACCGAATATTATATTTGATGATGCTGATTTGCGTACAGCTGTTGACCATGCCTTGTTTGGGATTTTTATGGGATCGGGACAAGTCTGTTCATCTGGTAGCCGGATTTTGGTGCAAGAAGGTATCCATGATGAATTCGTGGCAAAATTTGTAGAAAGAGCAAAGAGAATCAAGGTTGGTCCAGGAAATAACAAAGACTCCGAGATGGGGGCGATTGTTAGCGAAAAGCAGATGGAACGTATAGTGGAATATATTCGAATAGGAAAAGAAGAGGGTGCACGTATTGCTTGCGGTGGAAAACGGATTGAACGAGATGGTATGGAAAAGGGGTTTTTTATTGAACCAACTGTTTTTGTTGATGTGACAAGTGATATGAGAATTGTTAAGGAAGAGATATTTGGCCCTGTTGTAACCATTCAAACGTTTAAAGATGAAACAGAAGCAATCAAGATCGCAAATGATACAGTTTATGGTTTGGCAGGTGCTGTATTCTCAAGCGATCAAGACAAAGCGATGCGTATTATCAAAAAAGTACGTGCCGGAATTACCTGGGTGAATACCTACCACTTGACGAATGTTCAAGCTCCATGGGGAGGATACAAGCAGAGTGGTATCGGAAGAAGCCTAGGAACGTACGGACTGGACGAATACCAGGAGACAAAGCAAATCAATGTTAATATGGATCCGAAACCGATTCAGTGGTTTGGATAGACAATGAATTGATATGTATGTTTTCCCAGGTTTTAAACCTAAAAAAATCAGAATTTACTTGTTTATAAAACATTTATATAATTTTCCATGGACGTTAAATGAAAACACAAAGGTCGAAAAATGAAATATTGCGCGTTATGAACGCAATGTCTTTCAGTCATTATGTCTCATGATGGTGGAAAGTTTCCAATAACCTGTTTAGCTATTTAATGACTGTTATGGAGTGTGAAATCATTTGAACTATTTAGATGTTAGCGCGGACACTAAAAATTGATTTGAGGGGAATTTAAACTAATACGAGGTGATGAAAAATGAAAAACAAAGGAAAATACAGTTTGCAGCAACTAAAGGAAATTAACCAAAATATCATGATTCATCCACAGTCTGTACCTAAAGAAAACGCAGATGAAGGTCCAAGCATGATTTTTTCCAAAGGGGAAGGCATACGATTTACAGATATGCAAGGCAATACGTATATTGATGGCATTTCTCAATTATGGAATGTCAACCTGGGGCATGGGAATGAAGAATTGGCCTCGGCGGCCTATGAACAAATGAAGGAATTTGCTTATGGATCGCAATTTTATTCAAATAGTAACGAACCTGCCATTCTTCTTGCGGAAAAAATTGTGGACTATGCTCCTGGTGATTTGAATGGGGTATTTTACACTTCAGGTGGTTCGGAAGCTAATGAAACAGCATTTAAACTTGGACGATTTTATTGGCAATTAAAAGGGTACGAGTCCAAAAATATTATCATTTCATTACGCCGCGGTTATCATGGGGTAACCATCTCAACGCAGCGAGCAACCGGCATTAAAGAGTACCGGGAATTCTCCGGTTCCGGCGATCCCAATATTGTCAATGCCGAGGCTCATTTATTGGCCGCGGAAAAAGGCGATCAAAAAGCCCCCAACTTTGAAAAAAGCATTCGGCATATTATTGAAACAAAAGGCAGTGAAAATATTGCAGCTGTTATTTTGGAGCCTATTCAGGGTGCTGGTGGTGTTCACATTCCACCGGAAGGATATCTACAGGCCGTAAGAGACTTATGTGATGAATATAATATCCTTATGATCTCTGATGAAGTAATATGCGGATTCGGTCGAACGGGTAAAAATTTTGGAATTGATCATTGGAAGGTTGTACCTGATATGATCACCTTCGCAAAAGGAATTACCAGTGGTTACTTCCCGCTAGGCGGTGTATTGCTGAGCGAAACAATCAAAGAATCCATCAATCAATTTGATGAAAATTTAGCTCATGGTTTCACGTATACGGGCCATCCCACAGCTTGTGCGGTCGGATTGAAAACATTGGAAATTATTGAAAGAGAAAATTTGATACATCATGTAGCAGAGGTTGGTAGACAGTTGCAACGAGGATTAGATTACATCCAGGACAACCACTATCATGTTACCAATGCACGAACTGTAGGATTTTTGGGGGCATTTGATCTAATGGAAAATCCTGAAGCGGGTATCCCTTTTGGAAAAGATGTTAATGCAGCAGGCGATATGGTGACTTCTTGCAGTGAAAAGGGCTTGATTATTCGCCCGTTTGATTATGAAACAGGCATGAATATTCTTGCTGTTGCCCCACCACTAATTACAACGAAAGAAGAAGTTCAAACAATGATTGAAATGATGGATCAGTCGTTAACGGATATCGAAAAAAACTTGTAAACAGTAGTTTTGATTATATCGTTATTTTTCCGTACATTGGCAAGTTGTGTATCTGGAGGGGATTGTTCATAAGCATAAACAGAAGCGCCGTTTGATGCTAATGATCAGCCCCTTGCTTCGTTAGATAACGGATCGATGGTGAATGGGCAACCAGTCTTTTCGATTCAACACATGGATACCATATTCACATGTTTAACGTGAATAAAATCATGGAAAGGAGCTGTATCATTTGTCGCAAAAATCTGATAGAGAAAAGAAGGTTTATAAGGAAATCGAAGGAAAGGTCAAAATGTTAGATGATGACTCATATGATTTTGGTCCATCGATGAATAAACTGGAGGTATGCTTAATTATCGTCATCGCAGTTATCAGTGTTTTGGGATTAATATGGGGAGGGATATGATCGGGCAATATCAGGTATTTGAAGATAGTAGTTTTCTTCGAGAGTCTATATACCTGTGCGTGCCTATAAGACTGTAATTATAAAAAAATAGCTCAATCCGACTATATTCTTTGATATGGTGGAATGAAAGGAATGGTTATACAAGGAATGAAGAAAACATCAAACAAAAGGAAAGTAAGCAATTTGGATGATATTGAAAACGAAACATATTATGGAATAGTACCACTTCTTCGCAAGGATAGAATTTATGGTTTTTGGGATGTGTTGTTGGTAACGGGTGCCTGGGCCATTGCTACATGGGCATATGTACAAGGTGGTCAGATTGCAACCTTAATAGGATTAAAACAGGCATTAACCAGTACTTTTTTGGCATGGCGTTAGCGGGTGTGGTAATCGGCTTGTGTGTTATTATCACAACGAGATACGGAATAGATATATGGATTTATCAAAAAGCTGTATTCGGATATCTTGGACTGATTGTCTTTGCAGTTATTATGTTAGCAAGTCAACTCGGTTACGATGTTATTAATACAGAGGTATTTGCAAGTTCAATGATAAAAGTCATGGGGACTTATGGTTTGGAACTGTCGGACGCTTGGACACCATGGCTTGCAACGGCTTGTGCCTTGCTTGGAACTTGGATTGCCATCAAAGGCCCGATTGCCGTTCGAAATGTAACTAGAATAATGGTGCCGATGTTGTTTTTGATCGGAATCATCATTTTGATAACCGTATTTTCAAATTTTTCATTTTCCGAGCTAATGCAAATCAAACCACTGTACGCTGATGAATATGGTGGGGCTTGGGAAAAATATATGATTGTCACCGAATGGAATATTGCCTTTATTTTTGGATGGTTTGCTTCCATAGGAGTTGTTTCCCGACTTACCAAATCTGAGTCCAAAAGTTATTGGGGACATTTCAGTGGATTTACATTCATTATGGCTTCTTTTGTATGTATCGGTGTTCTGACAGCTTTGGCCATGCTTGGTGCAACAGGTGTGGAAAGTGTTGATCCAACTGATTGGTTGCTTGAATTAGGGGGGCCGGTCTTGGGCATCATGTCGCTTGTTTTTATAGCATTTGCCAATATTTCAACCGTGGCGGTTTCTCTCTACGGAATAGCGATAAGTACAAAAGTGTTAAAACCTGAATTAAAGTTTAAATATGTTACACTCTTCTGGGCTGGATGGATTATTTTACTAATTTTTTGGGGTGGCATTTGGGATTACTATCATGTTTTTCTGGCTTTAATTGGGGCAACGGCAGGACCGATAGTAGCGCTAATCTTAGTGGACTTCTTCCTTATCCGTAAAAGTAGAATTTCGATGAAGGATTTATATCAAGTTAATGGAAGTAAGGGTTACATGTATTCAAAAGGAATTAATATCCCAGCAGTCGTGTCATTTTTTGTTGGAATAGCTGGTTACTTATTTGTTTATGAACCGTTTGAAGGTGTGCCAAGAAGTGACATTTTCCTCTTTACAACCGGCACAGGCTTCGGAATGTTTGTTAGTGGGGCATGTTATTATCTATTAAGTCTCATCAAACCAATCAATCACTATTTAAGAAAAGATAGACACCTAGAATCGGAAACGAAGCAAAACGCTATTTCAGGAGAAAAATAATTAGCAAGGATAATCTGGAATGAACTTGCAAGGAGTATATAAAATATATCTGATGCAATCTTAGTTGCTAATAGTAAATTTTGATTGAGCAAACTTGAATGCCCCCCTAACTCTTGCGCACAAAGCGATATGTATTGAACCCAAACATTGAACGAGTTTAAACGAATTGACGGTCAGCTATCCAGGTCTTTGTGAAATTGTAATAAGTGATTCTTATTATCGCTACTTCCTACCAGAACCCCGTAATAGGGTTTAAAGAAGGGAGGTGGAACAGTGGCACAGAAAGATTTTCTGAAAGACGAATTGCAAAAGGAAATCGAAGATAGGGTGAAGATACTTGAGGATCCATCATATGATTATGGGCCGTTATTGAACAAGAACGATGTCATTGCGATGTTTATTGTCGCTGTGATCAGTGGTCTAGGATTGGTATGGGGATTATTTTAATTTAAAAAGGTGATAGTAGATCTATAGATGAATATTAAAAATTCTCCTAATAAGCAGTATACATTTAAGCCATATTGGGGAACAAGACTTTCGTTTAGTTCTTTGAGATAAAGTATAATTTGTTATTTAACAAGCTCTCGATTTTTGACAAGTCAAAGAAAAATCCATGTTTATAGGACTGGACTAATTTTAAAACTACTTGTTTCAATATATACACCACAGAGCATAGGGAGGAGATTTAATTTTTCTGTTTGACTCCGAATGCACAATACTAATAATAAAGGTTGGAGGGTATTTTTATCAATTTGTGCCTTAAGCACAGCGAAAGGAATGATACTTCAATATGAGTAATCAATCGAAGCTGGATCAAGTAAATAACGAAGTATATTATGGTATTTTACCAGTTCTTCATAAAGAGAGAATATATGGGTTTTGGGACATTTTTATTGTTACTGGTGCCTATGCTATTGCTACATGGACATATGTACAAGGCGGTACTATTGCTACTCTTCTAGGTTTGAAGGAGGCAATAACTTCTACAATTTTTTCGATGTTGCTGGTTGGGTTAATAATTTATCTAGTTGTTTTAATTCCTACTAGATATGGGATTGATTTATGGCTTTACCAGAAAGCTCTTTATGGCTACTTGGGCTTAATCATTGTTGCTAGCATATCTATAGCAGCCAGTTTTGGATATTCCGCAATTAACGCCACATTGTATGGAAATTCTATAGTTTTGCTTTTGGATTCTGCTAATGTTAGTGTATCAAGTTTTTGGAAACCATGGATCGATGCAACTTGTATACTTTTGGGGTTATGGATTGCATTAAAAGGACCAATTGCCGTAAAGAGAGCAACGAGCATAATGGTCCCTTGTTTGTTTGCTATCGGAATAATTATAGTATTTTTAGTATTAAGTAGTTATTCACTTGCAGAGTTAGCGTCCATTGAACCTTTAGATGCTGGTATATTTGGCAGTCATTTCATTAACTATATGATGGTCATGGAATGGAATATAAGTTATATTTTTGCATGGTTTGCTGTACTTGGTGTTCTCTCTCGGTTGGTGAAAAAGGAAAGAACGAGTTACTGGGGACATATAGGGGGATTCTCAATCACTATGGCGATTTTTATTTGTATCGGGATTTTAACTGCATTGGCGATGGTCGCAGCGACTGGAAGAGTGAGTAGTGATCCGACGGAGTGGCTTATTGAGCTAGGAGGTCCTCTAATGGGAACGCTATCTTTGGTTCTCATTGGGGTTGCGAATATCACGACTCAGGCTGTAGGTGTATATAGTCTTTCAGTTAGTACAAAAATTGTGAAACCCGAGTGGAGCTATAAGAAGGTTGCAATTTTCTGGTCTTTCTGGTGTCTTTTGTTGATCTTTTGGGGAGGGATTTTGGATTACTACAATGTGTTCTTGTCAGTAATAGGCGCCACTGCTGGACCTATGACAGCTCTTGTATTGGTTGATTTCTTTTTAATAAGAAAACAACAGTTTTCGTTAAGATCAATTTTCAAAGTAGGAGGATCAAACGCTTATCAATATACTGGTGGTTTTAATATTCCTGCATTCATTGCACTCGCCGCAGGTATGGCAAGCTACTTTTTTGTTTACAACCCCATTACTTTTGAAATAAATAGTGGAATTTTTCTGTACACTACTGCTACTGGGCTGGCCTTAATTGTAAGCTCAACTGTATATTATCTAATAAGTTTGTTCAAACCATTTAACTTATATTTGAAAAAAGACAGAGATGATGAAACAAAGGCCAATTCTAATGATACTATTAAAACCTCTTCATAAGGGAAAAGGGTAGAAATTAACAAAATTATTTTAAAAATAAAATATTAATATTGCAAGTTAAAAAAGGGTATGGTGCTCGCAAAAGTTCCAGAAATGGCATTGCCCACTGAATATGGAACAAAAAAACATCTTGTTCTACTATGTTCGTCATCAGTTGGATGGATATTTGGGTCTTTTAAAAATGTAAGTTTATCTTTTCGATGCGTATACCAGGGCCTGGCTAGGGTGTCACATGTTGACATTCTTCCCCCCATTTCGTCAGTGATGGCTTCGTAAAAAGCATCAAAAGATACGAGCGCATCACGTAAGCTGGATCGCGTGACCTGACCCTTGATTTCCGTAAACGGCACCTAATATAAAAGTGATCTCGGAGAAATCGGTAACCCAAATTTTCGTGATCATCGGCCAATCGCTATTTACAATTGTGAGAATGACACCGGAATAATGTTTTCAAGCTGATTCATGACGCAATTGTTGTAGTCCTCATATAAGAGACAAAATTGGTATTTATAAAAACACCTCAATATTGATTACTAGGAAAGAATTCCTTCACAAATTTAAAGTATAATGGAGGTAGATAAACATGTTCAGTAAGAGTTATGATTTAGAAAGAATACATAGCCAACAAACTACTGATCTTATTTTGAAAAATGGGGCTATCTATACAGTAGATGGTACGGGAAGTTGGGCCGAGGCGCTGGTAATTGATAAAAGCGGCAAACTCGTATACGTGGGAGACGATGAGGGGACCAAAGAATTGGCCGATGTCAATACCACGATTATCGACCTTGAGGGAAAAATGGTGTTGCCTGGCTTTGTTGATAGCCACACTCACGTCACGCTTGGTTCTGTAACAAATTTATTTTCTCTTAATCTTACTGGAATTACGTCCCTTGAAGAGTGTCTGCAGGCCCTTCGAGAGTTTAGAAAAGAAAATGCAAAGGCACAAGTAATTCGAGGCCGGGGATGGGATGACACGATTTTTTCCAGTTCAATTCCAATTAAGAAAATTTTAGATAACGTTATCTCCGATGTCCCTGTTATCTTATATTCTGAAACTCAACATTCAGCGTGGGTAAATTCCAAGGCTCTTGAAATTGCAGAAATTACGATGGACACTCCTAATCCCACAGGAGCTGTAATTGAACGGGACGCTGCAGGAGAGCCTAATGGTATTCTTCGGGAGTTTGGAGCTTTTGATTTAATAGAAAGTCAGTTACCATCATACACGATTGAGGAATACACTGCTGGAATCCAATACTATCAATCAATGGCCAATGCATTTGGTATTACGACTGCTCATGACCCAATGCTTCATTCAGGGGGGAATGATCTTGAAGCAATCAGGAAAGCGGAGGAAAGTGGGCTGCTTAACATGCGTATCCTTGGTTCTTTGCTTACTGAACCCGATAGGGGAGTGGAACAGGTAGCAGAACTTGTAAAGGAAAAGAATAATAATAACGGCGCATTGTTTATGGTCAATTCTGCTAAGATTTTTATGGATGGTGTTGTTGAAGCAAACACTGCTTATTTAAAGGAGCCGTATGAAAATATGCCAGATTTCTATGGGGAACTGATTTGGTCACCTGAGGAGATGGATAAGATTTGTTCAGCTCTTGATAAAGAAGGATTCCAAATTCATGTCCATGCAATTGGGGACGCTGCGCTCAGTAATACTCTAAATTCTTTTGCTCATATGATAAACACAAACGGGAATAGGGATGCTAGACATCAAATTACTCACCTGCAATTAGTAGATTCTAAAGACATCAAACGATTTTATGAACTTGGGGTGATTGGGATTCCTCAACCCTATTGGTTTATTAAATTTCCCTATTATTCTATTAGTCTGGCTAACCTTGGTCAGGAAAGGGCTGAACGAGAGTTTCCAATGAAAAGTTTTATTGATGCCGGTGTAGTTATGGCTTCCGCGAGTGATTATCCGATTTTACATGATGTACACCCCTGCAATCCTCTTATTGGTATTCAGGCTGGTATTTCAAGGGATAAATTAGACCCAAACGACCCCGCAGACATCTTGTGGCGAGAGGAACGTGTAAATCTCGAAGATATGATCTCCAGTTTTACCATTAATGGTGCTTATGCGAACTTTATAGAAAGTATTACTGGTTCTATTGAGATAGGGAAAATGGCAGACCTCATCATTCTCGATAAAAATCTTTTTGAAATTCCAGTGAAGGAAATTAACAAGGTCAAAGTGCTTATGACATTTTTCCAAGGGAAAGAAATATATCGGAATAATTCATTTGAGCCATTAATTTATAAATGATATCACGTGAAGTTATCTCATTAAAAGTTAATATTCCTTTTACAATTAATAATCAACAGTTTTTTCAATGGGGTTATTTCAACTGAAAAGACATGCCGGTGTACAATTTTATCATTTGATCGCGTATCTAGACCGTAAAAGCACATATCATTGAAATGGACACTATTTAAAGCTTATGCTACTCACTTAGACATAGAATTAGGCTATGTCTAATTATAAAATATTCTTATTTTACAAATGACTATATTATTATTAAAGTTAAATTATGATAGCGATTTCAATTTAACGTTGAAGGAGGTAGTTATATGAAAGCGAGAAAAGTAGGCTTTATTGGATTAGGCAACATGGGGTTTCCCATGGCGAGAAACTTAATGGAAAATGGCTATGGCGTATATGGATCAGACGTAAATGATAATGCGGAGAAACAGTTCGCTGAAATAGGTGGACATATAGGGTACACACCATCAACAATATCAGATGAAGTGGATTTTGTATTCACTAGTTTGCCTACAGAACAAATCGTAGAAAGTGTTTATTTGGGCGAAAATGGGCTTATTGCCAATAGTAAAGCGCCGTTAACGTTAATCGATGTGAGCACGGTTTCTCCAGAATTAAACAGAAAAATCGCAGAATCCGCTGTGGAACAAAATGTTCAATATTTGGCAGCTCCTGTCAGTGGAAGTGTATCTGGAGCAGAAAATGCCACACTAACTATCATGGTAGGCGGCGATAAGGATATATATACGATAGCACTTCCCTATTTGAAAGCAATCGGGAAGAATGTATTTCATGTTGGTGAAGACCATGATCTTGGAACGGTTGTAAAATTAATTAACAATCTAATTTTAGGGATTAACACACAAGCAGTAGCAGAGGGACTGCATATGGCAGACATCAAAGGTGTGGATCGTGATCTCGTTTATGATATTGTAAAAGTCAGTAGTGGTCAAAGTACAGCATTTACGCGTAATTACAATGATTTCATTTCCAAAGATGAATACATCAAAGGTGCTTTTACAACCGCTCTCTTACTCAAAGATTTGAAACTTGCACAACATGCACTAAATGAAGAAAATGTGAAATTACCTATAGGTGAAACCCTTATTAACTATTTAGACTCCAGTATCGAAGGATATTTAGATAAAGACATGTCTTCCACATACTTAATGTTAAAAGAGGAAGAGGCAAAAGCTGCTCATAGCAGCAAAAAGGGATTAATTACGTGAATTTAAATGATAGTAAATTTACGCAGGAGGGTTTGGAATAAAAATGAAAACGATAACAAAGGATGAAGTTACTCATTTTATAAATGGAGAAAAAGTAAAAGGAAAAAACAACAAATATGGTTATGTATACAGCCCTTCGACCGGGCAGCAAATCGCTACTGTACCATATGCTTCAGCTGAAGAAGTGGATGAAACAGTTAAATCTGCTAAACAAGCTCAAAAGGAATGGGCAAGCACTTCTTTAGGAAAAAGGGCTAAAGTGGTTCAACGGTTTAGTGAATTGCTTACACAGCATACCGAAGAATTGGCTCGATTAATCGGTAAAGAAAATGGAAAAACCATTTCAGATGCAAAAGGTGAAATAAGTAGAGGAATAGAATCGGTAGATTTAGCTATGGGTGTAGCGCAAATAGTAAAAGGAGAGCATTCAACCAATGTCGGAGGAGATATTAATGCATATTCGATAAAGCAGCCTTTAGGTGTAGTTACATGCATATCTCCATTTAATTTTCCAGTAATGGTGCCCCTCGCAATGAGTACCATGGCTGTAGCAGTTGGAAATGCTATGATTTTAAAACCATCTGAGAAAGTACCCCAATCAGCTATACGAATGTCTGAATTGTGGAAAGAGGCTGGATTACCGGATGGAGTATGGAATGTTGTGAATGGGGATAAAGACACAGTAGATGCCATTATTACACACAAAGATGTGCAAGCAATTAGTTTCGTAGGTTCAACCAAAGTGGCTGAGGCAATCTATGAAACAGGCACCAAACATCATAAAAGGGTGCAAGCATTTGGCGGTGGAAAGAACCATATGGTTATCATGCCGGATGTTAATCTGGATAAGGCAGTAGACGCTTTTATAGGTGCTGCATATGGCTCCGCATCTCAAAGGTGTATGGCTATTTCGGTTGCTATGCCGGTTGGGGAACAGACGGCTAAAGCATTTACAGAAAAGTTAAAGGCAAAAGTGAAGGATTTGAAGCCAGGAGCATTTGACGATAATAATGCTGACTTTGGTGCCGTCATTAGTAATGAGGCAAAACAAAATGTCTTAAAGGCGATAGATGAAGCTGTAGACGAAGGAGCTCAAGTAATCGTTGATGGCAGAAAGCCTAACGTGGAAAATGAGGATGGATTTTATCTAGGTGCAACTTTACTGGGAGACGTTACGCCGGATATGGATGTATATAAGAAGGAAGTGTTTGGTCCTTCCCGTGAGATAGTCGCTGTAGAAAGTCTCGAGGAGGCTATAGATGCGATTAACGAACATGAATATGGTAATGGTGTTTCCATATTCACGAATAGTGGCGTGGCAGCGAGAAAGTTCACGCAGGAAATAGAAGTAGGAATGGTAGGCGTTAATGTACCTATCCCGATTCCAGTTGCGTATCACAATTTTGGAGGTTGGAAAGGATCAAGGTTTGGAGAAGGTCAGATGTTTGGACCAGATACAGCAAGGTTTTTCACTAAAGTGAAAACCGTATCGGAAAGATGGTTTGATGATGGAGATATGACCAGCACGACGAACTTTAATTTTCCCAGCAGTGATTGATTCAACAAACAGGGCCGAATTTGGCCCTGTTTTCTCACTTATAAAATAGACTTTAAACCCTGTTACATAAGCATATAAGTTCTGCTTACAAGGTTTGAGGAAAATGCTCTGGTGGCTCTTTGTCTTCCCTCCAATCTCAAACAGACATCCATAATGAGTAGATTCCTTTCAAAAGGTTTCTTTTTTATGGTAATTGTTTACAAATATGGTAATTAATTTAAAGCAATGATAGAGCTTATGGTACAAATTTTATAAGAGGGGGGATTCGGGTGGTAGGGATTTTTATAGGGCTAGTGCTTTTAATGGTCCTTGCATACTTTGGCTGGTCAATCATCTGGATTGCACCCATATGTGCAGGTGTGGTTGCATTATTCGGTGGTCTGGATCTACTGGATGCTTACACAGATACATATATGCAGGGGTTTGTGGACTTTACAAAAGAGTGGTTTCCAGTATTTATGTTAGGTGCAATTTTCGGGAAATTAATGGAATTTTCCGGTATGGCGCATTCGGTTGCCAGATGGTTTACAAAGCTATTAGGAAAGAACCAGGCTATCATCGGAATAGTGTTAGCTGCAGCTGTTTTGGCTTATGGCGGAGTCAGTGTATTTGTAGTTGTTTTTGCCGTCTATCCTATAGGTGTTAGCATGTTTAAGGAAGCTAATATACCTAGGAGACTCATGCCGGCGGTGATCATAGCAGGTATGATGACATTCGCAATGACAGCACTTCCCGGAACGCCGCAAATTCAAAATTTAATTCCGGTCGAATACTTCCAAACGACGGCAGCAGCTGCTCCCATTTTGGGTTTTGTTGCAACGATTTTCATGGCAGGTGGATCCATTATTTATTTGAAATGGAGACAGAAGAGATTGCAAGCGAATGGAGAGTATTTTATAGATACCGAGAAGGATAAAGAACAAAAAACCGTGGATCATCCACCAAATTTTATTTTGTCTATACTGCCACTTACTGCAGTTGTTGTTACACTTAATGTATTTAAATGGGATATTGTTATAGCCCTTTTAACGGGAATCCTAATAATCATGGTTGTTTCCATGAAAAATTATAAAGAACTTATTCCATCTTTAAATAAAGGGGCAGGGGACTCCGTTATGGCAATGATTAATACTAGTGCTGCCGTTGGCTTCGGAACGGTTGTACAGGCAGTCCCAGGTTTTCAACGATTAACAGATATCATTATGGGAGTTGATACGAATCCTTTTGTTTCATTGACCGTTTCTACTAATGTTTTAGCTGGTTCAACGGGTTCTGCCTCTGGAGGGTTAGGAATTACGATGGAAGCATTAGGTAAGGAATATTATGAGATTGCTATGTCTAGAGGAATAGATCCTGAAGCTTTCCATCGTATTGCTTCTATTTCGTCCGGCGGATTAGATGCATTACCTCATAACGGAGCCATTTTAACGATATTAATTGTAACTGGTATGACTCATAAGGAATCCTATAGCGATATTGCTATCGTTGGGATTCTCATTCCATTAATATCATTAATTCCAGTTATTATACTGGCAACTTTCGGTGTTAGTTAAAATTATCTATGATATTGATGAAACCTATACCTAGTTATAGATATTATATATTTTTTAAATTCGCGTTTCAGCTTTATAATAGGAATTATAGAAAATAAAGAAACAAACGAATAGCAACAACGACAGCTAAAGAAAATGAATAGGTGAGGAGGAAGGTAATGGATAACGTACAGTCACTTTCTAATGGTATATCTATTTTTCCCAATGATGATTCATTAAAGACTTCATCTGGTTTTATGGAACGGAGTGAAGAGGAAACACTTATTGCAAAAACAATCGAAAAGTTTGTTGAAAATCAAGTGGTACCGCAAATTAAAAATTTAGAAGCTCATGATTATCAGGCTACGAAACATTTATTTTCCCAGGCTGGTGAACTAGGGCTGCTTGGTGCGGATGTTCCGGAAGACTATGGTGGTTTGGCAATGGGCAAAAAGACAGCCGGTTTAATTGCCGAAAAAATGGGATTTGGTGGATCGTTTAGTGTTGCTTTTAATATTCATACGGGTGCTGGCACATTACCATATGTATATTTTGGTACAAAAGAACAGAAAGCAACTTATGTTGGTAAGCTTGCTTCAGGGGAATGGATCGCCGCTTATGCTTTAACAGAGCCCGGTTCTGGTTCAGATGCTTTAGCCGCCAATACAACAGCTGTACTGGATACAGAATCTGGTGAATGGGTTTTAAATGGTGAAAAACAATGGATTACGAATGCGCATGTTGCAGATGTTTATGTTGTGTTTGCGAAAACAGAAGCAGGTATGACTGCATTTATCGTTGAACGAGAGATGTTAGGTGTTTCGGTTGGACCAGAAGAGGATAAATTAGGAATTAAGGGCTCTTCTACTGCGACATTGATTCTAGAAGATGTACGCGTTCCGAAAGAAAATGTAATGGGGGAGGATGGAAAAGGACATCGTATTGCGCTTAATATTATGAATTTGGCTAGATTGAAACTAGCTTTTGCGAATATTGGTACCGCAAAACAATCCTTAGCGTTGGCAGCTAATTATGGAAATGAACGTAAACAATTTCAACAATCCATTACGAACTTTACAATGATTCAGGAGAAGCTTGCCAATATGACTCTCGCAATTTATGGTGCAGAAAGCGCTGCTTACTATACAGCTAGTTTATTAGACCAAATAGACTCCAATTTTGAAGATGGAGAAGATGTTGTAAAGAAATTCTCCCGTTATGCAATGGATTGCGCAATTAACAAAGTGTACGCATCAGAAACGCTGGATCAGGTTGTAGATGAAGCATTACAAATTCATGGTGGCTACGGTTATATGCAAGATTATGAAGTAGAACGTTTGTATCGCGATGCGCGAATAAACCGAATTTTTGAAGGGACAAATGAAATTAATCGTTTAACGATTACAAAGTCTTTTTTAAAGCAATATGAAAAAGATCCTTCGATGATGGAGAAAAGGGTACAATATGATCAACAAGAGGAGAGTCCATCCTTTGTCCGTTTGTCGGAAGACCTATTATCGATTGTTATGAAAACGCTATCTCATAAAGATAGAGCAACACTTGAGAAAGAACAGGAATGTTTTCGTCTATTAGCAAACGTTATTCAAGAATTATATGTGATGAAAGCGGCGCTTTTACGTCAAGTGAAAGCCACCAACAATTATTCCATGCAACAACTGATTACGGAAGTCTTATGTGAAGAAGGTTACCGCAAAATAGAAGCAGCAGCAGTATCGATCATTGCTTCAATGGCTTCAGATGATCAATCTAAGCAAGCATCACTTGATGAAATCAACGCATTACCTGTACCCGCTTATGCCAACGTGTTTGCAAAGAAAAGGAAAATAGCAATGGAAGTCATCAATAATCAAGGCTATTTTATTTAATGAAAGGGGAAAGTCAATTCTTCCCCTTGGTCATTGCATAGGAAATTATAAAATTTTGAGGTTATGGACTGAGAGGAACGGGCTCTAGACATAATGTTTGAATGACGGTCCATAAGGGTCAAAAAGGAGGAAATTATATGGAGTACCAGTTTTTAAATTTAACATATGAAAGCAATATAGCAATCGTGGAAATAAATGCGCCACCTGCCAATACGTTATCTACAAAATGTATTTCAGAGTTACGGGCAACTATCCAGGATGTAGCAACCAGAGAGGATATACACGGACTTATCATTACGGGGGGAGGACGCTTCTTTTCAGCTGGCGCGGATATCAAGGAGTTTGTTCCTGCTCTTGGTGATACGCAGAAAGGGTTAGAACTATCCAAAGCAGGTCAGTCCCTTTGTAATGAAATTGAAGGCTTACAGAAACCAGTCATTGCAGCCATTAACGGTCCAGCATTAGGTGGTGGTATGGAATTAGCGATGGCATGTCATTATCGAATTGCCTCGGAAGGTGCTGTATTTGGTCTCCCTGAATTGAAACTGGGCCTGCTCCCATCTTTCGGAGGAACACAGCGATTGAGTAGAATTACCAATACAGCAACAGCATTGGATATTATCCTTACAGGTAAACAACTAACGAGTAAAGAAGCTCAGGATCTGGATATCGTCCAAGTCACCGTACCGGAAGAAGATCTTATTTCTACAACAGTAACGGTTGCAACATCATTTGTAGATGGAAAAAGTATGACCGGGGTGAAACGAGTCATTGAATGTGTTGTAAAAGGATCTAAAGAACCCCTTGAAGATGGCTTAGAAAGAGAACGTAACCAGTTTGCCGACCTTTTTCTGACGACCGATGCAAAAGAGGGGGTTCAAGCTTTCGTCGAAAAGAGAAAGCCTCAGTTCAACCATTCTTAAAGTGGACTACGTCTCAGCGGAGAACTTGTCGGGTAAATCTTAGTCTTACTTATTTAATCGTTCCCGTAACGGTAGGAAAATAAAGGAGTGTATACCAACATGGATGACGTATTATTCTCTACGAGTGAAAATGGCATTGCTACTATTACATTGAATCAACCAAAGGCGATAAATGCCTTAACCTACCATATGCTCGTACCCATTAGACAAAAGCTTATGACATGGGATCAGGACGATACCGTTCGTATCGTTATTCTTCAAGGAGCTGGTTCCAAAGGTTTTTGTGCTGGTGGGGATATTAAAACATTGTATCAAGCAAGAAAGCAGCAACAGGATGCATTACAGGCGGCAGAACAGTTCTTTGCAGAGGAATATAAAACAGATCTCCTTATTTCACAATTTTCAAAACCGATCATTGCCTGCTTGGATGGAGTTGTAATGGGAGGTGGTGTAGGGCTGTCTTATGGCGCCAGTCATCGCATCATAACCGAACGCACAAAGTGGTCCATGCCGGAAATGAACATTGGTTTCTTCCCGGATGTTGGTGCTGCATACTTTTTAAACAAGGCACCAGGCTACACAGGTCGTTATCTTGCATTAACAGCATCTATCCTGCGTGCGGCTGATGTGCTATATATAAACGGTGCTGATCGTTTTATTCCAAGTAATCGTTTAGAAGACTTATTGAAGGAACTTGAAAAAATAAATTGGCATACGGAAAATACGGGGGAAAAACTTCAGCACCTCCTGGATAAGTATACGAGTCATCCGGAAGAAAATGGAGAATTAGCAAATGTACAAGCAAAAATTGATCGGCATTTTTCGTACGATACAGTAGAAAAAATCATAGCATCACTAGCAAGTGACACAAGTGATTTTGCGGTACAAACAAGAGAAACAATGGTATCGAAGTCGCCTGTTTCATTGAAGGTTACCTTAGAGCAATTAATCAGAGGTGAAGAGAAAACACTAGCAGAATGCCTGCAAACGGATTCCATACTAGCAAATAACTTTATACGACATGATGACTTTTTTGAAGGTATTCGATCCGTACTCATTGATAAAGAAAAAAACCAACAATATAAATATAAACGGTTAGCTGATGTTTCCAAGGAATTCGTTGATGCGTTTTTCAAAGAACCTTAATTCCTTTTATGTTGGATCATGGAGAAGGGCAATTTTCCTTCATGCATGGTATTCCCTTCTCACAGATCCATGTAGGCGTAATTTATGAGCTTAGCTTCTGTCTCTATCTAATATTATTTGCATCATTTTAAAATTGGAGACCCTCATACCCCTTTCACATCTACACCTCGAATGAAATCTACAAACGCTCGCACGATATTCATCTGCATGGAATCGCTATGATAATACATCCACGTCTTCCGAGTAATAGGTTCACCAGAAGGATGGAGGAGGGGTTTAACCACAAGTTCCGGATAAGGACGAACAACCAAATTCGCTAAAATAGCATATCCCAGTCCATTAATAACCATTTCTTTACATGTTTCCACTTGGTTCACTTGAATGTTGATATGGGGTCTTTGATTATAGTTTCTATACCACCAATGGTCCACAATGTTTCTCATGTTTTCATCGGTGTAATAGTCGATTCGTGGTAACGTTGGTAGCTCCCCCATGTAAATTCCCATGGAGATGCTACGGAGATTTCTTCTTCGTAAAGCAGTTCCTTTTTCTCTTTCCATGTATAATCTCCTTTGATAAAGCTGATATGGACATCATGATTTAGAATTAATCGATGCATTTCACTGCTCCATCCTGTTACGACCTCAAATTCAACATCCGGATACTGTTGTTTGAATAGGCGCAGTAATTTGGGCATTTTATTTAAGGCAAAGAAATTGGAAGCTCCTACTCGTAGGGTACCTGCTACACGGCTTTTCATATTATTAATGCTTTCTTCAATTTTCCGTTGTTCATTTAACATCGCTTCAGCATGTTGAGCTAATTTTTCGCCCTCAGGGGTGAACGTGATTCCTTTTTGCTTTCGCATGATCAACGGTGCATCGTAATGGTGTTCTAATTTTTTTATACGTGATGTCAATGTAGGTTGTGATACAAACAATAGTTGTGCCGCTTGTGTAATATTCTCTGTGGCATGCAATGTAGACAGCATTTCCCAATCGTGATAGTTCATCTTTATCCCCCTTTTAGGCTTAGTGCTTGAAAGCGATTACGGTATTAAAAAAATCTATGACTAGTAATAAATATTATATATTTTTTTAATTATCGAATCAACGGTATAATAGAATTATAGAAAAAATACGAAATTAGCGAAATGACTCGCTAAGATAGCAAAATCACTCAAACGATGAGGAGGATTTTTAATGAAGACAAAAGAAACGTATGCCCCTGGATTGGAAGGTATTATAGCAGCAGAGACAGAGATTTCTCTGCTGGATACAGAATTGGAAAAAATTATTATTAAAGGCCATGACCTGATTGAATTATCGACAAGAAAAACGTATGCGGATATGGTATATCTTTTATTGGAAGGAGCACTTCCTTCATCTGCTGAAAAGATAGCCGTCGAGGAAAAACTTAAGTCAAATTATGAAATTCCGCAAATTGTAACCGATATCATTCATTTGCTTCCTAAACAGACACACCCGATGGATGGACAACGGACAGGAATATCCGTGCTTGCTGGGTTTGATGAATCAATCGATGACCGGTCTGTTGCTGTAAATAAGAATAGAGCCTATGAACTTTTGGGGCAGCTTCCTGCCATTACTGTGAATAGTTACCGGATATTGAATAATCAAAACCCTGTTGAGCCAGATCAGGATTTAGCCTATAGTGCTAATTTTTTATACATGATTACAGGCAAAAAACCTTCTGAGCTGGAAGCGGAAATCTTTGACCGATCTCTTCTCCTATATAGTGAGCATGAGATGCCGAATTCAACATTTACGGCGAGGGTTATTGCATCCACCCAATCGGACATGTACGGGGCACTTACTGGTGCAGTTGCATCATTAAAAGGGAGTTTACATGGTGGTGCGAATGAGGCTGTGATGTATATGTTGAAGCAAGCAGCGTCTGTTCATGAATTTGAAGAAATCATGAAAAATAAATTACAGAACAAAGAGAAAATTATGGGATTCGGGCATCGCGTCTATATGAAGAAAATGGATCCAAGGGCACTGATTATGAAGGAGTCCTTGAAGCAATTATGTGACATCAAAGGTGATTCTTTGCTACTTGACATGTGTGAGGCAGGCGAAAAAATAATGCTGGAAGAGAAGGGATTGTATCCAAATCTGGATTATTATGCTGCACCTGTTTATTGGATGTTGGGCATTCCGATTCCATTATATACACCAATCTTTTTCAGTTCTAGAACTGCAGGGTTATGTGCACATATTATGGAGCAACATGAAAACAATCGACTTTTCAGACCAAGGGTTAAGTATATTGGTGAACGAGATGTATAGATGATAAATATTAGCGCTTATGGATTTGAGTGTGAGATGATTATACGTATGAAAGGAAGTTCGCAATGGTAAAATTAGAAGAAAAAAAGACGACAGACGCAATCATAGAGGAAATTACAGATTATGTATTAAATAAGGAAATAACAAGTGAGGAAGCGTATTCGACTGCACACTATGTGCTAATCGATACGCTTGGGTGTGGCATTTTAGCTTTGAATTATCCGGAATGTACAAAACTGCTTGGGCCGGTTGTACCTGGTACGGTTGTTCCAAATGGGACACGGGTTCCCGGAACGCCTCATGTGCTCGATCCTGTTCAGGGGGCCTTTGATATCGGTGCAATGATCCGCTGGTTAGA
Organism: Virgibacillus sp. NKC19-3; assembly: GCF_019837165.1. Classification (NCBI taxonomy): domain Bacteria; kingdom Bacillati; phylum Bacillota; class Bacilli; order Caryophanales; family Bacillaceae; genus Virgibacillus; species Virgibacillus saliphilus. The sequence goes on along the minus strand of NZ_JAGYHC010000001.1, from coordinate 3,041,077 downwards.
TTATAATGATACATGGCTTGCGGCAGAGTGGGGGCACCCGTCTGATAATCTCGGTGGGATTCTTGCCGTAGCTGATTATGTCAGTCAGCAGCGTCTTGCTAAAGGCGAGGATCCGATGACGGTTCAGGAAGTGTTGGAAGCAATGATTAAAGCACATGAGATACAAGGGGTGCTTGCACTGGAAAATAGTTTGAATCGTGTCGGCCTCGACCATGTATTATATGTCAAAATAGCTACAACAGCTGTGGTAACGAAGATGCTGGGCGGGGGACACGCGGAAATATCCAATGCTTTGTCGCATGCTTGGATCGATAATTCCAGTCTGCGTACGTATCGTCATGCACCAAATACAGGTTCCAGGAAGTCCTGGGCTGCCGGAGATGCTACGAGTAGAGGCGTTCGCCTCGCAATGATGGCTGTAAAAGGGGAAATGGGATACGCAACTCCATTAAGTGCGCCAGGATGGGGCTTTGAAGATGTTTTATTTCATAAGCAGGAGCTCGTTTTGAGCCAGCCACTTGATAGTTACGTGATGGAAAATGTATTATTTAAAGTAGCTTATCCTGCCGAATTTCATGCTCAAACCGCTGCAGAGGCTTCGGTTCAACTTCATCCGGAAGTGAAAAATCGCTTGGATGACATTGATCAGATAACGATCACAACGCATGAATCCGCAATACGAATTATTGATAAAAAAGGGCCGTTATATAATCCGGCCGACCGAGACCACTGTATCCAATATATTACCGCAATAGGACTGTTAAAAGGGGATATAAAAGCAGAAGATTATGAGGATGATGTGGCTGCTGATCCGATCATCGACGAATTACGTGACAAAATGGTTATCACAGAAAACAAAGCATATACCAAGGATTATCTTGATCCACAGAAGCGGTCCATCGCAAATGCCGTTCAAGTACATTTTAAAGATGGTACTGCGTCTGAAAACATAGCATGCGAATATCCATTGGGGCACAGATTTCGAAGAGAAGAAGCAATCCCTAAAATTTTGGATAAATATGCAGCAAATCTTGCTACACAGTATCCAGAAAAACAACGAAAGAAAATTGAAGCAATAAGTAGTGATTACCAAACGCTTATTTCTATGAATGCCAATGCGTTTGTAGAATTATTTATCAACACGTAAGGAGGATACATCTATGGCATGGATAGTAGGTCAACAAGTCACACAAGAAGAATTAGCAACCCAATTTAAAAAACATATTCAAGCAGAGGATATTTTACAGATGCCGGGGGCACATGATGCAATGGCTGCCCTAGTTGCCAAAAATACGGGTTTTTCAGCGCTTTATTTATCCGGTGGAGCGTACACAGCTAGTCGAGGGTTGCCTGACCTTGGCATTGTCACGTCTTCGGAAATGGCAGATCGCGCACGGGATCTTGTGCGAGCTACGAATTTACCGGTGCTAGTCGATATTGATACGGGATTTGGAGGCGTGCTCAATGTGGCTCGTACTGCCCGAGAAATGGTAGAGGCGAATGTTGCGGCAGTGCAAATCGAAGACCAACAGTTACCTAAAAAATGTGGGCATTTAAATGGCAAACAACTTGTAACGAAAGAAGAAATGGCGCAAAAGATTCAAGCGATCAAAGAAGTAGCTCCAACCTTAGTCGTCGTAGCTCGAACAGATGCGAAAGCGGTAGAAGGCGTGGATGCTGCTGTAGAAAGAGCACACGCGTATATGGAAGCTGGCGCGGATGCCATTTTCCCAGAAGCGCTTCAAACCGAGGAAGAGTTTCGTTTATTTGCAGCGAAAATAGATGTTCCATTGCTTGCGAATATGACGGAGTTCGGGAAAACGCCGTATTTTACAGCGAAATCCTTTCAGGACATGGGATTTGATATGGTGATTTATCCGGTCACCTCCTTAAGAGTAGCAGCCAAAGCCTATGAACGGATTTTTGAGCTAATCAAAGAACAGGGAACCCAGGAGGAAGGGCTTTCTGATATGCAAACGCGGAAAGAACTGTATGAAACCATAGCGTTAGACGACTTTGAGGAATTGGATAAGGATATTGCGAAGACCGTGTTGGAGTAGGGTTATGTATGTGAATTTTAAATAGGTGAAAAGACAGCTCAAGAGGGACTACCCTTTTTGAGCTGTTTGTGGTTCTACAATATATGTTGGGGTGTGAATCATTTTCTGAATAATATAAAGCACGCGAGCTCCTTATTTGTTAAACTGAAGTTAGCGAAAAAACAGATACAAAAGGAGTGCGTGCAATTGAATTCTAACATTCATTTACCAGGATTTGAAGCCTTTACGATCCAAAAGTCAGAAGAAGTTGACGGCATCTATTATCTTCATGTTGATAGGGAAGTAAAAAACCATCGTTGTCCGGCTTGTGGTGCTTATACATCAAATGTCCATGATTACCGGGTACAAAAGATTCAACATACCCGTATATTTGGCAGACAGGTTTATGTTTTCTATCGTAAGCGACGCTATGTTTGCCGATCCGGTTGCGGGAAGCGTTTTTATGAGGATAACCCTTAGTGGAGCGTTATCAGCGACAGTCCATGGAGATGAAACAGGCCGTAGCGATGGAGCTTATTCACGGAAAAAGTTTCAGGGATGTTGCTCATCGATTTGATACATCCCCAACCACCGTTATTCGACGGTTCGATTATATTACGGCCCCGCTGTTGGATGAAACACAAACATTACCGGATGTGATTGCCATTGATGAATACAAAGGGGATGCCGGTGGAGAAACATATCAGACGATTATTGCCGATCCCGTAAATAGAAAACCGTTGGAAATACTGGCAGACCGTAGGAAAGAAACGGTAAAGAATTATTTACGGAAACATGGTGAACGCGTAAAGATGGTCGTGATGGATATGAGCCATTCGTTTAAGGCCGCTGTTGATCAAGCTTTGGGGCATCCTATTATCATCGCGGATCGCTTCCATTTTTGTCGGTATATCTATTGGGCTTTAGAAAGGGTCAGAAGACAGGAACAAAATGCTTTTGATGATTATGATCGCAAAAAATGTAAACGGATGAAACATGTATTTTATAAACAGCCGGAGACATTAACAGACAAACAAGCCTGGTATCTGGAACGATACTTACAAAAATCCGCCTATTTGAAACGGGCTTACCAACTTAAAGAGGCTTATCGATTATGGTTTGAGACAGCTAAAGAGAATGGCTCGAAACACTTGGGTGCAACGAAAGCGCATCTTTATGAATTCTATGACCTAGTTCGAGAATCGGGTGTTACGGAATTTGAACAGGCTATCGGGACCCTGCAGAATTGGCAGAAGGAAATTATGAATACGTTTGGTTTTGAACTGCATAACGGCTATATTGAGGGGATTAATAACCAAACCAAGGTTCTTAAGCGTAATGCATTTGGCTTTAAACGATTTGATCGCTTTCGGGCGAAGGTATTACTGCATCATCAATATAAAAAGCTGGATATTCGGGTGGCATAATAATAAGGAGTGAGCATACGCTCACCCCAACATTTGACAGAGAACCTTTTTTGTGAATGAGTTTTTTTACATTAGGGCTCTAACAAACACGGCTACATATACTTAATTAAATCAAAAAATAAAAATTTATTTGAAACTTACAAAAGAAAAGGGATAGTGATATAATTAAAATAGGCAATAATCGTGTTTTTCTCTAGGGGGGGGTCGGCGCATTCCTGTCGGTTGTAGTGCCATGCGATACGCTATGACGGAAGGGGGTGTTGCCTATGTCTGTTTTCGAGACAATGGTTTTAATGATTTCATTCGCAACACTTGTTGTGATAATCATAGACCAGAAAAAATAGACCTCCCTTAGGTTACCAGCCGAGTGAGGTCCATTCGATTTAACTTGTGCTGCCCCCTCTTAAAGGGGAGCGATTCATTGCTGACCGAAGATATTGACGTATCTTCGGTCTTTATTAGTTTATGAGGAACTTTTATTTCTATGTACAGTATACCACAAAATTGTGGGTTGCAAACAAAAAATATTTTCTAGCCTGATTTTTCCGAGGGAATGGGTGGAATCAATTGTGAATCAGATTAAGCGACGGTTGGCTGAGTAGAAAGAAGGGGGGGCTATGAAATTAATTTACACTGCCCCTTTTCTTCATTAACGGGGAGCGATTCATTATTGACCGACGATATTGGCGCATCTTCGGTCTTTCGTATTTGATGAAGCATTTGTATTTCTGTGTATCATTCATCACAAAATAGGGCTTTGCAAACCAAAAGTTCATCCCTTTTTATCGAGTTATCAGAAAATTAACTTGACATTCAAAAAACAACCTATTAGAATAATAAATAAGATAGTCTGGAGGAAGTGAGCACCAATGTCTTTACGCGAACAGAAGATTGCTAAAAAGAAAGAAGATATATTACGCATGGCTATAAGCGTTTTATCAGAAAAAGGATATGACGGTACAACCATGGAAGAGATTGCTGCCAAACTTCTGATGACAAAAGGGTCTGTTTACTACTATTTTCAAGATAAGCAAAATCTGTTGTATCAAAGCCATATCATGTTACTGGAGCGTAGTATGGAAAACGTAGAAAGCGTTCGGTGTCAGAACTTGGCCGTACAAGAGAGGCTTCGACAGGCTATGGTTGTACATATCGAATATATTATAGTGGAGCGAAGTGGCTTTGAAATGATGATTAAACCGGAACGCTATTTTTCCGAGCCGCAGATAGAGACGATTTTTAAGCTGCGGGATGATTACGGGAAATGCTTTGATCAGCTTATCCTGGAAGGGATCGAGGCAGATATTTTTGAATCGGTTGACGTGAAAATCGTGCGAAATATTATTTTAGGGGCGATGAACTGGGTAACGCAATGGTATTCGGACGATGGAAGACAAGATAAAACGGAGATCGCCGAAGATATTGCGTATTACTTGTTGCATATTTTACTAAAGAAAAAGATATAGCCTTCATAAATGTTGAAAGTTATGTAACCGTTGTCAAAAATGCGTATAGGGAAGATATATGCTGTGGGGAATGAAATGATGAACAGGATTATGGGAGGATAGCTGTAGGCATGTGAGTGCTGGATAAGTGCTTCTGAAAACTAGACCTGAGCAAGAAATCGAGATAAATAAGGGAGGAAGATTACATGCGTCTGCGTGAAGCAGTCATTGTAGAGGCAGTCAGAACACCTGTAGGAAAACGTAATGGATTACTGAGCGGCGTTCGAGCTGAGGAACTTGCGGCGAAACCGCTTAAGGAAGTGATAAAAAGAGCAGGTATTTCATCAGAATTGGTAGAAGACGTCATTATGGGATGTGTTTCCCAAGTTGGTGAGCAAGCGTTTGATATTGCGAGACAGGCAGCGTTGATTGCAGATTATCCTGTAGAAGTTCCTGGAACGACGATTGATCGCCAGTGTGGATCCAGTCAACAGGCTGTGCATTTTGCCTCCCAGGCGATTATGAGCGGAGATATGGATGTTGTCATTGCCGGCGGTATTGAGAATATGTCACGCGTCCCAATTGGATCGAATATGCAAGATGTTGAGCTAAGCCGTCGATTGACAGCAAAGTATGAAATCATCAATCAGGGAATATCTGCAGACCGAATTGCAGATAAGTGGGGGCTTAGCCGAGAACAAATGGATGAATTTTCTCTGGAAAGTCATCAGAAGGCAGTGGCTGCTCAGAAAGATGGACGTTTTGCAAAAGAAATCATGCCGCTTAAAGTAGCGCTTCCGGACGGGACGGAGACCGTAATGAAGGATGATGAAGGGCCTAGGGAAAACTCCTCTGTAGAAAAGCTTGGCACACTGAAACCGGCATTTGTTGAAAATGGGAAAATTACGGCAGGAAACTCCAGTCAGATCAGTGACGGTGCTGTTAGCATTTTGATGATGTCACGGGAAAAGGCTGAGGAACTTGGGTTGAAACCTCGGTTTCGCGTTATCGCTCGTTCCGTCATTGGATCTGATCCGACATTAATGCTGACAGGACCCATTCCTGCAACTGAAAACGTATTGCGAAAAGCAGGACTCTCCATGGAAGATATGGATATTTTTGAAGTAAATGAAGCATTTGCTTCGGTACCGCTTGCTTGGCTAAAGGAAACCGGAGCTGATCCGAAAAAACTAAATCCAAATGGTGGTGCGATTGCACTTGGTCATCCTCTTGGTGCAAGCGGTGGGCGATTAATGGTAACGATGTTGCACGAGATGGAGCGAACTGGAAAACGTTACGGTTTGCAGACGATGTGTGAGGGAAACGGCATGGCGAACGCAACGATTATTGAGCGACTGGATTGACCTCTCAGTGACAGGCAACACCCGGATTTTATCATATATTGTCGAATGAAGTTCTGAAAATATATGGAAGAATTTTCATAGAATATGGTATTTCAAAGCAAAAATAGGGAACAAGGTTGATAGAAAAGAAAATTTGAACAAGGAGAGATTACATGCAAGTAAAATCAGCTGTCTTACGTGAATCAGGACTTGATACTCCATACGCGAAAAGCCAACCAATTCAAATCGAAACATTAGAATTAGATGCACCGCAACAAGGCGAAGTTCTTATTCAAATAAAAGCAGCAAGCCTCTGTCATTCTGATTTATCTGTCATTAATGGCAGCAGACCACGACCCCTTCCGATGGCGTTGGGTCATGAAGCATCGGGTGTCGTAGTGGAAACGGGGGAGGGTGTTACCAACCTAGAACCGGGCGACCATATTGTATGTGTATTTGTTCCAAGCTGCGGCCATTGTCTGCCGTGTAAAGAAGGGCGACCTGCTTTGTGTGAAACAGGTGCCGAGACGAATAATGCAGGAACATTAATCAGTGGTGGGAATCGATTGCATGCGGGAAATGAAGTTATTAATCATCATTTAGGTGTTTCTGCTTTTTCGGAGTATGCTGTGGTAGCACAAAATTCGGTAGTCAAAGTGGACCAAGATATCGCTTTCGATCAAGCGGCTTTGTTTGGCTGCGCTGTGATTACTGGTGTCGGTGCGGTTGTGAATACGGCCAATATAAAATTAGGAAATACAGTTGCCATCGTTGGCCTTGGAGGCGTTGGTTTGAGTTCACTGATTGGTGCTGTTTCAGCTGGTGCGAGTAGAATTGTAGCGGTTGACCTTAACGAAAAGAAACGAAAGCAAGCCAAAGAGCTTGGAGCAACCGATACATTTAACTCCAGTGACGAAAATAGTAGTGATCAAATCCGTGAAGCAACCGGTGGTGGACTTGATTATGTATTTGAAACAGCTGGTGCCGTACCGGCTATGGAAGTTGCCTACGCGATAACAAAGCGTGGAGGAACGACGGTAACAACAGGATTACCTGACCCGAAACATCACTTTTCTTTTCCGTATGTGAGTTTAACAGCGGAAGAAAAATCTTTAAAAGGATCTTATGTCGGGAGTTGTGTTCCGGCTAGGGATATCCCGCGGTTTATTAGCCTATTTAAACGGAATCGTCTACAAGTAGATCAATTAGTGACGGAAAAGATCACACTGGATGAAATTAATGAAGGATTTGATAAATTGGCTAAAGGAGAATCTTCGCGAATCATTATTACATTTTAAGGAGAAATATGGGTTCGGTAAAAAGCTTTCTGAAGGGTTTAACAAATGTGCAGCTGTGATTTTGACAGGGATCATGCAGTTGATTAGGTGAGGAGGAGCCAAATATGGACATAAAAGTACGGTTTGGAGAGACAGATATGTTAGGCCATATCAATAACACAAGCTATTTCAAATATATGGAGGAAACACGGATTGAATTTTTACAAACATGGGGTGCAGATTTTCGAAGTGGCCAATTTACATTTATTCTAGCTTCTGCGAAATGTGATTTTATCAGGCAAGGGTATTTCGGACAGACCCTGGAGGTTGATACGAAGGTGGTAAAAATAGGGAGGACGAGCGTCACATTGAGCACGGAAATGGTTGAGAAGGAATCGGGAGATATGATCGCTAAAGGGGAAGCAACGGTTGTTTATTTTGATGTGCGCAAACAGAAACCGACAGTAATACCCGAACGGATGAAATCAAATATTGAAGCAGATTCCCAAGGAGGAGAGAGGGATGAATGCACGTTTTCTTAAAGAGATCAGCTTTTTTTCCATGCCAATAACGAAAGGAACTAGATAACATGCAAAAATCAGCACTTCAACGAATAAAGGAATCTCTTCAACTACCTATCATGATGGCACCCATGTTTTAGTCTCTAATCCCAATATGGTAATTAATGCTTGCGCGTCCGGTATTATTGGATCCTTTCCAGCTTTGAATGCACGTACAAATGCTATTTTAGAAGGATGGATGGAACAAATTACCACACAATTAGCGGACATCAAACAAGAAAATCCGGAGAAAAAAATAGCTCCATGGGCCATTAATTTTATCAGCCATCGGACGAATAAAAGATTTGACGCGGATCTGAAACTAATCGAAAAATATCAGCCGCCTATAGTCATTACATCGCTGGGTGATCCGAGCCCTGTTGTGAAAATGGTACATGAATATGACGGGATTGTTTTCTCCGATGTTATTAATACGACATTTGCTAAGAAGGCAATTGAAAAGGGAACAGATGGCTTAATCCTGGTTGCCAGCGGTGCAGGTGGGCATGCTGGGGTGTTAAATCCGATTGCATTTTTGCATGAAGTAAGGGAATTCTGGGATGGACCACTTGTTTTGGCTGGTGGTATGTCAAAAGGTGAAGATATTTTGGCAGCTGAAATTTTAGGGGCAGATTTGGTTTACATGGGCTCACGGTTTATTCCATCGACAGAGAGCTCAGCGGAAGATGCCTATAAGGAGATGATTACCGACTCAACGATGGATGATATTATTTATACGGATGCCTTTAGTGGAGTGAACGCTAATTACCTTATTCCAAGTATCGAAAAGGCAGGGTTGGATCCTCATAAGCTTGAAGAGAAAGCGGGCATAGATTTTTCGAAATTAGCCAAGCCAAATGCCAAGGCTTGGAAAGATATATGGGGGGCTGGTCAAGGGATCGGAACGATTCACAAGGTGCAATCCGTAGCTGAAATTGTAGAGGGGCTTGCATATTCCTATAACGATGTGAAAAGTCAATTGGCAGGTAGTGAAAAGGAAGATATAATAAAAAGGGAATAATAGATTTTAGGGGAAGAAAAATGCAGCTGTTTTCCTAAAATACCCTATTATTGATTGTGTTTTTTCGTCTTTCAGATAAAGAAGAAAGATACTAGGTTATAAAGAAAGTGAGGATGTGATTGATTTGTTGGAACAATACGGATTAAAGCTCATAAAACTTGATCTCCCATTTCGCCTTAACCATGTGAACTGTTTTCTTGCGGAAGGAGAATATGGTTGGAAAGTGATTGATGCAGGACTACATAATAAAGATACGATAAACAGATGGACAGAGGAGCTTACGGGAAAAAAGGTGACTGATATTTTAGTGACGCATTACCACCCGGATCATTTTGGTTATGTAGGTGCACTGCAGGAATTAACGGGTGCACGTGTATCCATGACCAAGGTGGATGCGGAGACCGCGATGGTACAATGGCAGGAGAATTCTATTAATCAGCTCCAGGATCACTATGCATTAGCCGGAATTCCGAATAAGATTGCCACACAAATGATCAATAATACAAGTGATTTCATCCCCTAGTCACACCATATCCAAACGTGGAACACTATTTTGAGGAAGGGGAAAGGATCCCGATTGGCAAATATGAATATGAGGTGATTTTCACGCCAGGTCATGCTGATGGCATGGTTAATTTTTATAATGAAGAAACAAATACGCTGCTCTCAACGGATCATATTTTGCCGAAGATTACGCCGAATATTTCGTATTGGTTTCATGGCGAGCCAAATCCACTCAAGAATTATTTAGATTCATTGGAAAAGATAAGGAAGAGGGATGCCGATTTTGTAATTCCTTCGCACGGGGAGCCATTTTACGGGGCGAATGAGCGGATTGATGAGATAAAATCCCACCATAACGAACGACTTGTGCAAGCGCTCGATGCTATTAGTGGTGGAGATACGGTTTACGAAGCTTGTCAGAAGCTCTTCAAAAAGGAACTCACCATTCATGAGACCCGGTTTGCTATTGGGGAGACGTTAGCGCATCTGGAATATTTTAGGTATGAAGGGGAGTGTGAAAGAGAAGTACAGGACGGGGTATATTGGTATTCTATTTGACACTACTTTTGGAACGGAAATGGGGCAGATAGAACTTGCTATTATGAGATAGAGAGTCAATAGGTTTCATGATTGGCTCAGACCTAGGGGTGAATGTTAACCTGCATGAGGGGAAGTTTGTCATTAGTTTATTCAATCCCCCAAAAGGGTAATAAACGATTGTGTACATACCATACAATGGAACCATCTTATGGAATAGGAGTTCCACAAATCATAACCAGAGTATGTCTGAAAGAAGTCTCCCTCTTCAACCATGTGAAGGGTGAAGCTCAGGCGAAAAGCTGGCAAGTGGTGGGATTAGTTCACAGAAAATTCTCCTGTCTGTATTTCTAATTGTAAGGAGTTTTTCATTTGATCGAAAATAAAATGGAGTTTTATCATTCAAAAGGGAAGCTTTTTCCCGGAATCATTTTTTCATTATTATTTGTCGCTTTTGGCGCTCTAATGGTGCGTCTCGCATATATAGCAGAATCTATACTATTTATCGCTTTGGCATTGTTTATTATGGTATTATTTAGTTTCTTTGCCGTTGCGAATATATTGAAAATGGTCCGAGGTTATCCTTATATCACGATAACGGATGAATATCTTCAATTAGATTCGTTTACGAAAAGTGAAGCAACCATTTATTTGGCGGATATTGCATACATAAAGGTATCTGAAGTTTCATTTCAAAGCCTCATCGAAATTGTTTTATATAACGAGGGGGTTATTTTAATCATTTGTCCTTTCATAATAAAGTGAGATTATGCATGAATCGCGTAACTGGTTTTTCTCTATTTACCATGAACACAAAAGCCGTTCGAAAGCAAGACCGCTCTGCATTAGTAGAGGCGTTAGATCGCATTATGCAACAAAAACAAAACAACGGACCTTCCATCATGGAAACGGCGCAAAAACAAAATGAAGAAACGGACTTTATGGAAAAATATGACCCAAAACCGCGGGTCGATCGATCTATCAATCGTTCATACTTTTTGAAATCTTACGGGTATGGCTTTTTCATATTTGCGCTCTCGTTTGTATTCTTTTATTTACTTATTAGTAAAAATGGCAATTATTTATTTTACATTATCGTAAGCTTCCTTCTATATCCTTTTGCGAAAGTGTTAATGGATTGGTTGTTCGGATTTAAGTTAAGACATCGAATAGATAAGCAAAAAGGGTTTACATATCCTCTTGAACAATTCCTATTTATGTTCGACTTTATTTTATTCCATGTTAGTTTATTTGTTGCTCCTATTGGCATTGTATTCTTATTGATACGTTTTATTGTTATTCGGATAAAAAATAGATTCGATGTTGAAAATTAATGATCCATGGCTCTTTTACGCATTCCTATATTCGTCGTTTTAATAGATAAAAAAAAGAAGGGAATTTTCCCTTCTTTGGACGAAGCCGAAACATATGTAAAAGGAGAAGGTGGGATTCGAACCCACGCGACGGTTGTCCGCCCTAATGCATTTCGAGTGCATCCCCTTCAACCGGACTTGGGTACTTCTCCATTATAACATGGTGCTGGTGAGAGGACTTGAACCTCCAACCTCATCATTACGAGTGATGCGCACTACCAATTGTGCTACACCAGCGAAATATTATAAAAATGGGGACTTGCAAAAGCGTTCGTTGCTTTCCTACAAACCTTGTAATGCCATCTTATTAGGATGAAAACCTTAAAACTTTCTCAGCAACCAATAAAAATAATACTACTTTTTTCATGTTTCATCAAGCGAAAAATGCCGTAAATATAATGGATATTTTTGCAGGGACCGGTGAGTCGCTTTTTGGATAATGGGATCATCGGTATATTTTTACAAAAACAGGGGAACTTAGCTAAAGAAAGATGAAACCGATCAAAAGTGGTGATTGATGTGAAAAAACTTTTTTTAGTAATTGGTCTCGCGTTTATGATTTCCTTTCCAATTGACTTGCCAGAAGCAGGGGCTGAGGTAATGGAGCAGGATACAGAAGCGGATAACGAGCAACACAACTGGCAAGAATACAGCACGGATTACAATACGATTCAGACCGGTTCGCATGAATATACATATTGGAAAAATTTTATTCGGGAGACTCGTACCTGTAAGATTTACCAAAGAATAAAAACAGTTGTGTATTATTGTGATATCCATGACCATACGAAGTCTGAGACGGAAGTAGAAGAAACAATCCATAGCGGGAGACATTCCTAAGGGAGAGGATATCGCTATTTATTTACGGATGTTTTATATCTTTAAAAAAGGGTATAGATAAAATGGAAACTTAGAAGAAAGCTGTGCGTAGACGAGCGTGAGTTTGTGAAGTCTATCACATATATGAGTGTTTACAATGAAAAGGAGTGGATGACATGTCAGAGATTATTTTCACCTCACCAAGCAAGTATATTCAAGGTAAAGGTGCTTTAAGGAATATTGGCGAATATGTTAAGGATATTGGGAAGAAGCCGCTGATTCTTTCGGATGAAATCGTCTGGGGAATTACTGGAGAGATCATTGAAAAAAGCATGAAATCAGCAAATATGGATTATCATTATGTTGAATTTAATGGCGAGGCTTCGCTTACTGAAATGGATCGGGTAACAAAAGAAGGAAAAGAGAATTCGGTTGATGTCGTAGTTGGTGTCGGTGGAGGTAAAACACTTGATACTGCAAAAGGTATCGCTGACGGACTTGAGGTTCCTGTTGTTATTGTTCCAAGCACTGCTTCTACAGATGCTCCAACCAGTGCTCTATCTGTGATTTATAGTGAAGCGGGCGTGTTTGAGTCCTATAAGTTTTATGATAAAAATCCGGATTTGGTATTAGTTGATACAAAAGTTATAGCTGGAGCTCCGGCAGCATTATTCGCTGCAGGTATTGCCGACGCGATGGCTACATGGGTAGAAGCCAGAGCTACGATTAAAAGCAATGGAGATGCCATGGCAGGTGGTAAAACAAGCATTGCAGCCGAAGCAATTGCCAAGGCTTGCGAGAAAACCATCTTTGATTATGGCGAAGCAGCATATCAAGCAGTACAGGAAGGGCTTGTTACAAAGCATGTAGAAGCAGTCGTTGAAGCAAATACGTTACTGTCCGGTTTAGGATTTGAAAGTGGAGGCTTGGCTGGTGCGCATGCGATTCATAATGGATTGACTGTGCTGGAAGGCGATATTCATCATCTTTCTCATGGTGAGAAAGTAGCTTATGGTACACTTGTCCATCTAATGTTGGAACTGCATCCGAAAGATGAGCTTCTTAAATATGTTGATTTTTATAAGAAATTGGGCATGCCAACAACGTTAAAGGAAATGCATTTAGATGAATTTTCTTACGATGAATTGCTTAAAGTTGGTAAGGCTGCTACGCAGGAAGGTGAGACAATGGGAAATCTCTCACCGGACATCACAGCTGATGATGTCGCTACAGCTATTCTTGCTGTTGATCAGTTGAGTAAATAATAACAGTATCACCTGATAAAAACACGGATTTCTAAAAAACGCAGAGATCCGTGTTTTCTGATATTCCATGCTTTATGTAGCTACCGTTTTCATCGCGTACATCCGTCTTCCAATTGCCTCTGTTAATTGTTTTCCTTTTTTCGGCACTAATGTTTTTAAAACAGGATTAATCATTGGGCTCATCATGCCTTTGGCAGTGATATCAAGATAGCCAGTCATTTTAGTTCGCCTTCCTTTTACAGTGCTTGCTTCGAAATAGCCATCGCCTGTGACATTTTCATTTACCCCGGTTAAATGAAAGGTGACCCTTGTAGGTGCCTGCCACTCGATAATGTCTATTTTTAGACTGACGACTTTTTCCATGACTCCGATATTTCCTTTGAAAGTCCAGGTGGATTGTTTATGGCTTATCATTTTGTGATCCACGTAACCAGGTACTAGGGGAGCCCATTTATCCATATCACTTACAAAAGACCAGACATTTTCAATGGGAATGTCCAGCTCTATTTGATGCATTCCGCTTGGCATTGGATCGCCTCCTTTTGTTAATTATCAACTGTTTAGCCTATGGTTGGATCTTCTTTTTTAGAACCGATTTGTTTAGAAAATGGGGAAAAGCAGCTTTGAAATAATTGAATAATAGTGGGGCGCGGTCTATGATATAATATTTCTACATAGCAGTGCATGAAACGAGGGAAGTATGATGAAAAAGGTAGCTATATTCATTGTCATTTTTAGTTCACTTTTAAGCGGATGCTTGAACCAGGCGTCTGCGAAAGTTGTTGAGGATATTTACAATGCAGCGTTGAAGGGCGATGAGGATTATGTCCGTGCCGTTTTTGCAGAAAATGATGCAGATGTTGATGAACATTTAAGCGAAATAATGGAACAGTTGGCAACTGAGGTTGAGGATATGCAGGGCACCAAAAATATGGGCATTAGAGAATTACGTAACAGGCAACTACAGGATGATTTGATTGAACATTTGGATGAGAAATACGATGAGAACTGGTATCTGATTGCAGCGAGACTTGATGATGAAACAGTAGCATTGTGGACGATGCAATCAGATGGTTATTATTTTGTAGCGGATTATGAAGAACTTTCCAATGATACATATCATAAAGAAATTCTGGACTAACGGACTGGATTTTTTATTTTTAACGATAAACATGAGATAATAAAAAAAAGACTTACGAAAGATGGGAGATATAGCTATGCAATGTAAAATTAACCGCAATGCTGCGAAAGAATTGAAAAAGATGTTGGACATGGAAGAAGCCGAAGGGAAGATGATTCGTGTTTACGTTACGGAAAATCATGGGGATCATGCCCATTTTGATCTAAAGCTTGATACTCCAACCGAAGATGATGAAATTGTAAAAACAGATAAGGGTATTGATATCCTGCTTGATACAAAAGAAGATTTCTTAGACGGTGTTTGGATTAAGTATTTTTATGTGGACAACCGAGGGTTTGAAATTACGAATACGTCAAAAGGTGGACACCATCACCACTAAACGAAGAAACTGGAGCCTGTGTTGGCTGTTTTTCCAATGATACAATGCTATATAAATGGACCTATAAATAGGAGGCTAATTATGATCGATCATTTACAAGACACGATCACACTGAATAATGGCGTGAAGATGCCTGGTTTTGGATTGGGCGTTTATAAGGTTGAGAATGGGGACGCTGTAGAAAATGCCGTAGGCGCAGCGATTAGACATGGGTATAGAAGTATTGATACGGCAGCCTTTTATGATAATGAAACAGGAGTAGGAAAAGCCATTAACGAATGCGGTGTGCCAAGAGAGGATTTATTTATCACGTCGAAAGTGTGGAATGATGATCAAGGGTATGAGCAGACGTTACAGGCATTTGAAGCGAGCTTGAAGAAACTGGATTTAGAATACCTGGACTTGTATTTAATTCATTGGCCGGTGAAAGGCCTTTACAAGGAAACCTGGAAGGCAATGGAAAAATTGTATAAAGATGGGAAAGTCCGTGCTATTGGTGTAAGTAATTTTCATGTGCATCACTTGCAAGATTTGCTTTCGGATTGTGAGGTGAAACCGGTTATTAACCAAGTGGAGTATCATCCACATTTAACTCAGATGGAGCTGCATGAATTTTGCAGGAAAGAAAACATACAGCTGGAGGCATGGTCTCCACTTAAAAAAGGAAGAATATTCGATGTGCCAACAATCGTAGAAATCGCAGAGAAGTATGCTAAGTCGCCGGCACAAGTCATTTTACGATGGGACCTGCAAAATCACGTGGTTACCATTCCGAAATCTGTCACAGAACATCGTATTATCGAGAATGCGGATGTCTTTGACTTTTCATTAACGGAGGAAGAAATGGAAAAAATCAATCGTTTAAATAAAAATGAACGAACTGGTTCGAATCCGGATAGTTTTGATGAATAAAAATAGAAGGAAGAAAAGCCCGCTGTATGTTGCAGACGGGCTTCATGATGCGATTATAATTTTTGACCATAATATTTATCCAAGGAGAACCCTCTTCCCTGTATTTCTGATGCATCGATATAAATGATAAAAGAGGAGGGTTCTTCTTTTTGGAGAATTTTTTTCAGTTGTACTGCCTCCTGTTGTTCTGTGACACACAGTATCATGGTTTTATCCTCGTTGGAGTAGCCCCCAACAGAACGCACTTTTGTCAATCCCCGATCGATCTTATCACGGATGAGCGCTTGAATTTTTTCTTCATCCTCTGTAATGATCAGAATAAGTTTGGACGCCGATGTTCGTAATTGTACGATATCTATTGTTTTACTTGTAATATAAATACACATGAGCGCAAATAATGTCAATTCCAAATTGAATACAATAATAGAAGATATAACAACAACACCGTCTACGATTAACTGCGAATAACCACTTGATAGGCCAGTGAATTTCTTCACGATTTGGGCTATTGCTGCTGTGCCTCCTGTTGATCCGTTTCCTTTGTAGACAATTCCAAGTCCGGCACCAAGAATAATTCCGCCATAAATGGCTCCAAGTACAGGGTTATCAACGGTATATGGGAAGTTAGCGGATAGCCATATGATAAATGGAACCCAGAACGTCCCGACCAATGTCTTCCAGCTAAAATTTTTCCCCATTGCGATCCAGCCAATAATAAAAATGGGGAGGTTGATGAGAAATTGTGAGTAAGCAGGGCTTAATTCATATAATTCAAATAAAATAGTGCTAACTCCTGAAATCCCACCTGCAGCAAGCTTGGATGGCAGTAAAAATAGATTATAGGCCAATCCTACAAGCGTAGCTCCAATAATAACTTGGAAATATTCGATGATAACACGGTTCTGTTTATTCATATCCAACGATTCCTTTCACTTAAAGCCATTATTTTTACATTAACTGTTCTATTTTAACACCATCGAATAGTGTCTGTCACTGTTCGGTGGTGTTAAAATTTATGATGTCTTTATTAAAATTCAATTTCGCTTATTTTATAAGGGATAAAATTATAATAGACGGATGAAAAACAGCGCTTTTGCATCATGGAAGGATGTAAAATGTGAATTTGGGGGTAGGATGGTCGTTTTTAGGTAATTGTGCCTAGTTTGATCGTATGCTATTATTTGATTCATAGAAGCATATATCTTCCTGATTTCACATAGGAAAATGTGAGGTGAATAAAGTGGAATTTATAACAAAAGGGAAGCTTTACAAGAAGTTGAAAGGAAAAAGACATATTGAGTTAATGGATCTTCTGCAAATAGTCGAGGAAGAATTTAAGGTGCACTTATATGTAAAGGGTGATAACCAGGAAGTGATAGAAATCTCCTCTGATCACGACAATATTCAACCGATTCATTCGACAAGAAAAAAGCTGCGTGCCTACTCCAATGAAGAAGGTTTATACTTTTTACGGGAAAATGTTGAAAAGCGTGAATCCGATATTTAGGATTTCATGATCAATTCAATAAAAAGCCTCATCCGCTAATGGATGAGACTTCGATGAAATAAATAATTGCATTATGCGATGGTTGTATCATTGGTAACTGCTTGATTATCAGGAGTAGATGCATTAACCATAAGGAATATTGCAGAAAGTATGTGCATAATTATTCCTACCCCAGGGATCCAGCCTACACAAGAAGTTACGATACCTAAAATACTGCCTACGCTTGGACCGCCATCCTTTTTAGTCATTACTAAAGTTATAATATGCATGATCAACATAACTACCAGGGGAGTCCACCAAAGTCCTACTATAATAGAAGCTCCCAAAATGGGGATACCTAGTAGTGCTTCAAAACCACCAGTGACCCACTTTAAAATTCTTGATACTGACATTTATTCACATCCTTGTTAATGATTTAAAAATATAGCTACATAATACTACATTTTGGTATTAAAGTCTATCAATTTTGAACAAATTTTGACAGTTAAATGGAAAATAAATGAAAAAACCACGTAGCTTTAAGCTACGTTTCTATCGTTTCACAGAGCACAGCGCTGCTTCCGAAGATGCAACAGTTTCGTTAATAATAAATCCCCAACTCTCGAATAAAATAGGGAAGGGGGACTCTATCATGAAGAATGGTCGGGGAAAGGGTTTATTATTTGTGTTTTTGCTGATGATTATCATAGCTATTATCGTCACGGTTTATATTCTTCGTATTACTTCCCCGGAGCGTCAAGCAGAAAAGGCAGTTGAGACGTTTTATACATATGAACAAGAAGGGGCGTTTTCCGATGCATGGGAGATGTTTCATCCATTGATGCAAGAAAAATTTAATAAAGTTCATTATTTGGAAGATCGTCCACATGTGTTTATGAATCATTTTGATGTTGCGACATTTACATATTCGATAACAGATGCACAAAAAGTGAATGATTGGAAAATGGAAGCAACTGCAGAACCGATTGATGTTGTTTATCATGTGCAAGTATCGCAGCATTTTAACAGTAAGTATGGGAATTTCACGATTGTGCAAGACGTCTATGTAACCATGGTTGAGGAAGAGTGGCGGGTGTTGTGGGATTATGGAGAATAAGTAAAGATACCCAGATCATAGATAGAATTTGAGCGTACGAGCCGAGCACTATGAAGCTGTTAAGGGTTATCGTTTGTACAGCCTTGCCATGGTGTTAGCTAATGAATGACTGCTGGAGCAGCGAGCGAAGTGAAATAGAAGTTGCCTTTTTATGAGGACTAGAAACATATGAACAGTTAATTCAGATCATAAAGGAGCGGACAATCAGCTGTCCACTCCAATCGTTGACATCCAATTATACCATTTTTTATTCGTCCCAATTTTCCCTTGCAAATGGGTTAGGTTCGTTTGGATCACTTAATTCTCCGCGTCGGTTTGGTTCATCCATTGTATCAATGAACGGTGTTCCGTTTTGAACATATTCCATAAACCCTACATTCTGTCCTTTTTTATTAAATAAAGGAACGTAAGTTACAAAAATTTTGCGGTCCCCGCTTGAACGGGTAAACCAATGTGTTTCGCTTTTACGCGTACCATCCGCTAATTCTCCGGCTAGCTTTCCAACAAAGTCACGCAGGTGTGGTGGATGACAATCAATAAAATGGCTTCCTAAGCTAGCTTTGGCCCGGTGGAACTCTTGGTGATTATCATTAAAATATTGGAATCTTAAATCTGGACCTACAAACGTGATTTCTAGTGGAATAGCATTCAATATAGCTTCCACTTGTTCAAGTGTTAAACTACCTCCCCTAAACTGAATGCGTGGTTCTACATCTTCTAGTTTAGGTTCAGCATTTGGATCGATTTCACCACGAGCAACATCTAATGCATAATCGAGTGCTTCTTGAGCTCCACGAGAGGTAAAAGTTGCTCCAGAAACAGCATCAATTTGAGAAGATTGTGTACGCAATACATCAGCAATAATATGGTTCATGGCTTCTCCACCGACGTCAGCTGTTTCTTTACCGCTATAATCTATTTTTTCTATTTTCTTTTCACTTACGGTAACATTTAACTCCATTTCACCTTTATATCCATCCCCTATACCACTATAGGTTCCAGGAGTAAAGTTGTGTTCCATTGTTTCCGTTTCTTCACTGTATTCTCCATCAATGGGTGCTCGTTTTCCTTGAGCGACTTCTAAGGCTTCATGAACTGCACGAATAGTCCCTTCAGAGGCATACGTTGCTCCAGAAACGGTATCGACTTCTAATGTTTTCTCATTTTTAATGGCCTCAACCATTTTTTGAACAGCAACGCCACCTTTATTCGGTGTTTCGTTTTCTTGATAGTCAATTTCCAAAATTTCATTTTCGTCTACGCTTACTTCAACAGTAATATAATCATGATATCCTGTAGATCTACCTTTATAAGTCCCAGGGTTATATTGACTCATGTGTATCCTCCTAAAAGATATACGTATTCCCAGTAGAAATATTCACAGTCTCATTATAATACGGAAGGTTTAACAAAGCAGTGAGCTGTATCACGGCTTGTTTATTTTTATGTTAAAATAAATGTTTCAAGTTATAATGGTTAAAGGAAGTGCACTTTTCTTTTTCTATCTAGTGATGTTACGAATAAACATATATGGGAGTTTTGTTATTGAAACATAAGACAATGGAACGAATGGGAACGCAAATTGTGCTAAATATTGAACACGTGGAATCCGAAATATTACTTGAACAAGCGGATCGTATCCTTGAGGATTATGAAAAGCGATTCAGTGCCAATCATCCAAACAGTGACTTAATGACGATCAATGATCAATCGGGAATAGATTCCGTACATGTTGATTCGGATTTATTTGAACTAATTCAAATGGGAAAACAATATAGCTTATCGTTCAATGGAAGTTTAAATATTGCAATTGGACCATTAGTTAAGCTGTGGAAAATTGGCTTTGATGGTGCCCAGATTCCTCGACAAGTGGATATTGATGAAAGATTGGAATTAATTAACCCCAATAATATTGAACTGAATCCAGAATCTCAATCCGTCTATTTAAATAAGAAAGGAATGGAGATCGACCTTGGCGCTTTAGCTAAAGGCTATTTTGCAGATCGTCTGAAGCAATTTTTTATGAAAAAAGGTGTTAAGAATGGATTGATTGATTTAGGTGGAAATGTCCTAACGATCGGTGAAAGTCCAAAACATGCGGATGGATTTTGGCGTGTTGGTATTCAGCAACCTTCTATAAATCGTGGAGCATTAGTTGGAGCTGTTTTAGTAAAAAATAAATCTGTGGTAACATCTGGAATATATGAAAGATTTTTTGAAATGAATGGGAAGAAATACCATCATATATTTGATTCAGCAACTGGATATCCGATTGAAAATAATTTGGCAAGTGTAACCATTGTCTCCAATGAGTCTATTCATGGAGAGCTTTTTACAACTGTTTTATTTAAAATGTCACCTCAAGAAGCGATACAGTATATAGAATCACTGCCTCATATGGATGCAATTATCATAACCAAAGAAAAAGATATTTTACTAACAAAAGATATCAAACCTTATGTCGCATTATTTAATACGTCGTCCTGATTTTAAGTTATCTCATTCATCTGGAAGGATGATGGAAGGGACGGTTGATACTTCTAGTATTTATGAAAAATTTGTTAACTATTTCACATAACCATGACACGTTTAAATAAATATGATACGCTTTCGTTATCAGTAGAAATATTCACATCTGTTTTTTTATTATTCTACTGAAAGGAACGTTCATATGTCGAAGGACTTATTTGAAGAATTTCAATTACATTCTGGTGCAACGTTAAAAAATCATATATGTATGGCACCTATGACGACACAAGCTGCTTATTTCGATGGGACAGTGACGGAAGAAATAATAGATTACTATGCTTATCGTGCGGGTGAAGCCGCAGCGATTATTGTAGAAAGTGCCTTTGTCGATGACAAAGGTCGTGGTTTCCCTGGCGCATTAGGAGTGAATAAGGATTCACAGATTCGAGGTTTAAGCCAATTAGCTCAAGTTATTCAGGACAAAGGTTCAAAAGCTATTTTACAAATTTACCATGCTGGCCGTATGGCAAATCCAGAATATAACGGTGGATCTTACCCAATTTCCGCAAGTCCAATAGCTGCTCCTCGTATAGGAGCTGTTCCGCCTCGTCAAATGATGCCGGCTGATATTGATCAAATGATTCAGAAATTTAAAGATGCTACCCGTCGTGCCATTAAAGCAGGTTTTGACGGAGTAGAGATTCATGGAGCAAATACGTACTTAGTCCAACAATTTTTCTCCACTCACTCGAATCGCCGTGAAGATCGATGGGGGCGAGGCATGGAAGAACGAGTTCGATTCCCTGAAGAAGTTTTGAAGGCTGTTCAAGCTGAAGTTAACGAGCAAGATGCAAGAGAATTTATCATCGGTTACCGTTTCTCTCCTGAAGAAATTGAAGAGCCAGGTATTCGCTTTGGGGATACGATGTTTTTATTAAATCATTTAGCACAATTACAACCAGATTATTTCCATTTCTCCATGAATAATTGGAAACGTACGTCCATTGTTGATGCAGGAGATCCAGAACCATTGATTGATAAATATTTGGCGCAGCGTTCTGAACAACTTGCCCAAATCCCGGTTATGGGGGTAGGAAATATAAATCAATATCATGATGCGAAAGAGGCTTTCGAAGCCGGTTATGATTTAATTTCAATTGGTAAAAAATTTCTCATTGAGCCAAACTGGGTTGCTAAAGTAAAAAACAATGAAGAAATTAGAGAATTCGCCGATATTAGTGAGCAGGATGTGCTTCATATTCCATCTCCTTTATGGGATGTAATGGAATCTTTAGTAGTGGATGTACAAGCAGAAAAAGAAAAATATGAACGTCTAAAAAAATTACAAAATATAGAAATCTCCTTTAATCCAGGCACTTATCAAGTATTTGCTGAAGGACATAATGATCAGTTTGAGATGAATGTAACCTTTTCTGAGAAAGAAGTTTTGTCTATAGATATTGATAATAGCGGGGAATCTCCGGGTGTTTCAGATCCTGCATTTCATCGACTTCCTCAAGAAATCATAGATGGGCAAACACTAATGATTGATGTTATTTCTGGAGCTACAATGACTTCGAAAGGAATTATAAATGGTGTAGCAGACGCAGCAGATAAAGCTGGAGGGAATGCAGAAGCTTTGCGTGTTCGTCCAAGGAAATCTATTGATTGGGAAAATCAGGAGATGAATAACAGCAAAAGTGTTCATGAAATCCCAGATTAACAAAGGCATCAAGGCACTGTTTGGCTGTTCAAGGTTACACCCTGTACAGCCAAATTTGCCACGGGGATTTACTGTTTTCAAAAACTTCCTCTTGTTCGAGCCCTAGTTCCTCATAGTTTTCGATTGGGACGGCTGAGAGAATGTAGTCGCCGCCTAATTCTTGTAGTGCTTCTGTATTAATATCAAGTTGTTCAATCGGATCATTGTGATCTTTCGTATATAGATAATTTTCGCCGTGTTCTGCGATATACATGTACAGGCGACCGCCCCATGTATCAAAATAGTTTTTCAGTGATGGACTTTTATCGAGTTCGCCCTCGATGACTTCCCGAAAATCATGCTTATATGTTAGTGGAATACTGTTATTATACGTATCCAACGTATAAAACCCATTGTATTGTGCGATCGTTGGATGCATACCGATGCTAACAACACGGTAATCGGACTGGTCCTCGCCAATATAAGCCTCAATTTCGTCGAATAAATCCTCAGAGTAGAACTCTGCAAATGTTGGTGTATCAAACGAGCTATATTTGTTCTCCTCATTTAATTCAAAAACGAGACAGCATTGCAAAATAACCAATACGACAGCAAGTACTTTCCCGAATTTCAGATGTTTCCATAACAATGCGAGTGCCAATGCAAAACATATATACCAGACAGCTGGATCGAAAAAATGGATCCGGGCAAAATTAAATGTATTGGCGATCATGACATTGTCCTTCACTATACGCCAGCCTTCCCAATACCAGAAGGCATACCATACAGAAAGACAAAAGTTAAACAGGAATAGGGTTATTAGCTTTTTCGGTTTCACATTACTGTAAGCAGCAACGAGCAAAGCAGTAAATATGACTGGAATAATAATCAATACCTGATGGGCTTCATCATGCGTATGCCCGTATAGGAAATTTTCCCAAGCAAGCTCCACACTGCGTTCAAATGTATTATGCCCCAGATTTAGTTCATCCCGGTGTGACGCAAATCCACCGTCAAAAAACATAGAAGTGATGACCAAATACTCTTTCACCAAGTAAATCCCCGTCATCGAGGCAACGGCTGTAAAAAACGGCCAATTTGATTTTTTGAAACGGAACCAGTCAATCAGCCAGAATAGCCCCATAAGCGCAAGGAAGAACACGAAAGTCAAAATAAAATTCGAGAAAAATGGAATCACAAATAAAAGGACCCAGTTGTATTTCGGTGTTTTCCAGCCAAATTTTCGAATTGTCAGGAACAGATGCAATGCCAGCGGAAGGCCAGCAATGGATAAAGCACCAGATGGCCAATACGGAAGCATCGCAAAAGCTAGCGAGGCACCGACGGTAATCCATGGTGATTTCACTTCATGAAACACATGCCTTGTCAGCAACAAATACATGCCGAAAAGTGCGGCAAATCGCATGATTGTTTGACTAATGGTATATGCTGTCATTGGCTCAAAAAGCACGTATAGCCACACGACAGCATCAAAGGCTGAAGGCAATGCGCTTCTTGGGAGCCCATCAATAACTTGAGGCAAGGTGACATCCGATAGCGTAAAAATTTGTCCACTTTCTGCGAGTAATTTGTACCAAACAATGTTTGAATCCAAGTTGTCATGTACGCGGATGTGCATATCCTCACCGAGTATGTAATACGGAAGAAGGTAGGCGATGAGGATGATGCATGCTATCCAGATAAATTTATTTTTGATAAAAATCTGTAATAATCTTGATTCCATGTGCCACATCCTCTTTTTCTATACCATAATAAAGTGGTAAGCGTAAAAGTCGTTCGCTTTCGATTGTTGTGTATTTATCCTTGCCAATGAATTTGCCGTATATTTGACCGGCATAGGCGGAATGCAATGGCACATAATGCGTTACTGCTGTAACGTTATTTTCCTTTAGGTAATCGATAAGGTCCGAACGCTCTTGCTTATCGCGTGTTTTTATATAAAACATATGCGCATTATGCCTACAATTTTCAGGAACATGCGGGAGGGCGATTTTCCCAGCATGCATGAGTGGAAGCAACCCTTCATAATACCCGGCCCAAGTATGTAGTCGTTCTGCATTAATCTGATCCGCATATTCGAGTTGAACGGATAAGTAGGCAGCGTTCAGTTCGCTTAATAAATAGGAAGAGCCGACATCGCGCCAGGTATATTTATCGACCATACCTTGCATAAATAAGGAGCGATCCGTCCCTTTTTCTTGTAGAATTTCCGCTCGTTCTGTAAGCGTAGGATCATTTACTATCAGTGCGCCGCCTTCACCGCCGGATGTATAATTTTTTGTTTCATGAAAACTGAATGTGCCCAGATGCCCGATTGCACCGAGTGGTTTTTCGTTATAGCTGCTCATCATACCTTGTGCAGCATCTTCAACGATCCATAAACCGTGCTTGTTTGCAATGTCTGAAATCTGTTCCATGTCACAGCTCACGCCGGCATAATGAACAACGACGATGACCTTTGTTCGATCCGTAACTGCTGCTTCTATTCGCTCCGGGTCTACATTCATCGTGTCTGGATCAACATCGACAAACCGAATCTGCGCTTTCCTTAATGCATAGGCATTTGCGGTCGAAACAAAAGTATAAGCGGGCATGATCACTTCATCCCCCTCACCAACTTCCGTTAATAGTGCGGTCATTTCAAGCGCAGCTGTACAGGAGGGGTAAGGATGGCTTTCTCACATCCAAGGTGGTCCTCCAGCCAGGAGACGCATTTTTTTCCAAATGGGCCATTGCCTGCGAGCTTATTTTGCTCCATGGCTTCTTGTATGGCCGTTGCTTCTTTTCCAGTATTACATGGTTTATTAAATGGAATCACATGATCACCTCATTACGATAATGCCAAGTATAATTAGAGAAAATCCAACTACTTTTTGTGTACTGATCGGTTCACCAAATAAGGCGACGGAAAGAATAAAAACAAGCACAAAGGATAAGCTCATAAATGGATAGGCATAGCTGATATCGAATTTCGTCATCGCTGCCATCCAGCTTAATGCCGCTAAAAATGCCGCAAGAAAGCCTGATAGAATCCATGGGTTAAATAGAATTTGAAACAAGAAACCAAATTTATCTATCCATGCTTCAGGCAGGCTTCCAAATTGATTTATTTTCCATTTTAAAATCAATTGACCGTACACCGTGAAAAAGATTGTTGAGAAAATATAAGCATATCCCATACGTCAGCCTCCAACCGGAAGCGAACCATTTAATTTATGATACACGTCAACACTGTCTTTCAATCGGAACCCAAGTGAAATAAATACATTCAATGAAGCCAGATTCGCTGGTGAAATAGATGTTTTTAATGTGTCATAACCGGTTAGCTTGAATTGTTCCTCTACGCAGTGACTTGCGAATGCTTTGGCAAATCCCTTGCCGCGAAAATCTTTATGTATGCCGAGCAAGAGTATTTTATCCCCTTCGTATGCAAAAAATCCCGCAGTTCTATCTTGAAGGTTAAGTGCAAGTATCAGATCTTTTTCTATGAGGTCCTTCACCCAGTTCATATACCGTCTATCTGCCATAAAGTCCGGAATGTTAAAATCACGGTGAAAGCGTCCGTTACCGAATGCTTCTCTTGCGATTTCCAGGATTGTTTCTTGATTGTAATCCCGGGAAAAATAGATGCCTTCCTGCTCAACAGTTTGCAGGTTTTCTTGTCTGCACACAGGTTCAATTAATGTGTCCACATAATAAAATCCATATTTAATGAGCTTCTCCTTATTTTCAAGTGGAGCCACCTTTACCGTGAAATGTCCTTCAACTTCGCTGGTTTGCTTCAGCGCCTCGATCGTCGTTGAGGTTAGCTGATAGGTGTCCACATGAAAATTTCGTCTATCCCATGGGGTTGGTTCCAAAAAATCTGTCATATTATCAGCTCCATTCCTCGTAGTCATCAATATAATCATCTGTTGTTTCCCTAATCAAATAAAGCGGTCGGCCTTTTGTTTCGTTGAAAATCTTCCCAATGTATAGACCTAGTACACCTAAATTGAAGAACATCAAACCACTGATAAAGAAAATCGATACCATGACACTAGTCCACCCCTGTACCGTTTCATCAAGGAAAAAATACCTGCCGAATAAATATACGGCATAGATGAAAGAGGCCGATGCGATCAGAAAACCTAATTGAATCGATAGCCTCAATGGTTTATTCGATTGAGATATGATGGCATCTGTCGCAAGGGTAATTAGTTTTTTAATATTATATGAAGATTTTCCTTCCTTTCGTGCGTTGTGTTCTACAGTGACACTTGTCGTTTTATACCCCATCCACTTGATAAATAAAGGGAAAAAGCGGTTTTGCTCGCGCATACGTCTAAACCCCATGACCACTTTCTTAGCGTTTATACTGAAATTGGCTATGGAATGGTCGGTTGCCTGTCCGCTGAAATAATCGTATACACGGTAAAAGGCTTGCGATGATTTACGTTTGAACCAATTATCCTGGCGTAACGTTCGCTTGCCGAAAACAACGTCATACCCTTCTCGTGCTTTTTGATATAATGTCACGATTTCTTCAGGCTGGTCCTGGAGGTCGCAATCCATCACGACAATCCAGTCCCCGTTCGTATAATCAAGACCAGCAGTAATTGCATGATGCTGGCCAAAATTTCGGGCAAAATTAATTCCCTTAATGTTTTCATCCTGCTTGCTTAGTTGTTTGATTATTGTCCAAGCGTCATCCGGGCTGCTATCGTTCACTAAAATTATTTCGTAGTGGGCTGGAATATTTGTGACGGTTTCTGTTATGCGACTGCAAAGCTCCTTCAGGCAGGTTTCACAGCCGTAAACAGGGACGACAACGGATATTAATGGACGGGATGCGTTTTCCATTGATTCACATACCATTCTACCGTTTTCCGGAGTCCTGAATGGAAGTCTTCGGTTGGTTTCCAGCCCAATGCTTTTCGTAATTTGCGATCATCAACAGCATACCTTCTATCATGTCCTTTACGATCTGTAGTAAAGGTAATTAAATCTTTAAAGCTTTCGGTCGTTTTGTATTGTGGAACTAGCTCATCCAAACTCGAGCAAATTTCTCTTGCCATTTCAATGTTTGCTTTTTCATTACCCCCACCGACATTATAGGTTTCAAGTGGATTTCCATGATGATAGATCGTGTCCAGCGCACGGCAATGATCCGTAACATAGAGCCAGTCTCTTATGTTTTTCCCGTCTCCGTAAATAGGAATTGACTCCCCTGCTAGGGCCTTTCGGATGATAGTCGGGATAAGTTTTTCCTTGTGCTGTCTCGGTCCATAATTGTTTGAGCTTGAGGAAATCACAATATTCATGCCATACGTATGTCCAAAGCTTTTAACAAACATATTGGCACTTGCTTTGGAGGCACTGTATGGATTACGTGGGTCATATGGTGTACTTTCCGAAAATTTCCCTTTCTCGCCTAAGGATCCGTATACTTCATCTGTTGAAATGTGATGGAAGCGCCTTTCGGATAGCACGCCTTTATTTTCCCAGTCTTTTCTCGCTGCTTGCAGAAGGGTTAGTGTACCAAACACATTTGAGGCTACAAATGCTTTTGCATCCTGTATGGATCTGTCTACATGTGATTCAGCTGCAAAATGGATGACCCCAGTAATATCATAGTCTGCAAAAATGGTTTCTATAAGCACTTCATCTGTGATATCGCCTTGTATAAAATGATAATTTTCTAGAGTTTCCACTTCGGTTAAATTGTCTGTTGAACCAGCATAGGTTAGTTTATCAATATTAAGTAAACGTGCGTTCGGATATTTTTTTAAATAATAGTGAATAAAATTTGATCCGATAAACCCTGCACCGCCCGTGACGAGAAGGGTTGGTTGTCGCTTATTCATTTTCTACCAGTCCTAACATTGGATGATGATCGATGGAATCCCAATATTGCTGCGTGTGTTTTCTGTCGGCTATGTCCATGAGATATTGTCCATAATCGTTCTTTTCCATTGATTTTCCCTTTTTAAATAATGCTTCTTTACTTATATATCCTAAATAATAGGCGATTTCTTCCAAACATGCGAGCTTAAAGCCTTGACGCTGCTGGGTGATCTTCACAAATTCGGATGCTTCGAATAAGGCTTCATGTGTTCCGGCATCCATCCAGGCAAATCCTCTTCCCAGCAATTCAACATCCAATTGCCCTTTTTTCAAGTATGCTTTATTCAGGTCTGTGATTTCCAGCTCACCTCTGGTTGAGTATCTAAGTTTTTTCGCCATTCTAACCGCTTGGTGGTCATAGATATACAGTCCAGTTACGGCGAAATCCGATTTTGGATCCTCCGGTTTTTCTTCTAACGAAATGACTTTTTGACGATGGTCGAATTCCACAACACCAAACCTTTTTGGATCTTTAACACGATATCCGAAGACGGTTGCATGTTGATGATTTTTGATGGCATTTCTGAGTAGTGTGGTGAACCCTTGGCCGTAAAAAATGTTGTCAGCAAGGATTAATGTGACATTATCTCCACCAATAAAATCTTCGGAGATCGTCAAAGCTTCCGGAATTCCATTTGGATCGGTTTGCTCACGATAGTTGAGCGAAATACCCAGATCTGAGCCATCTCCTAATATTTTTTCAAATCGTGGGCGATCTTCCGGTGTGCTAATAATCATAATCTCACGTATACCGCCTAGTATTAGCACAGATAATGGATAATAAACCATCGGCTTATCATAAATAGGCAGCAAATGCTTATTCATCCCATCCGTACTCGGAGCCAATCTCGATCCACTACCACCAGCCAAAATAATACCCTTCATATAACCCACCTCTTAGGTCGGGATGGTGCCTGGCACCACCCGAAGTTTGTCGAACAGTCTTCATGTATTTTAATTATAGTACATACCTATATTTATATACCACTTTTATGAAGGATGTAATCTTACATTTCCATTTCAAGTTTGTGGCAGGAATGTAAAAAGGAGGGGAACGAACAGGACCTGGCACCACCCGAAATAGGTCAAACGGGGAAAGGGTTCATTTTGTGTTTTCATCCTAAGGGAAATTCATTTTCAACGAACAAACTTCAGCGGGAGATTGAATTTTGTTTTTTTACTTTTGAGAAGTGTGATGATTCTAATGGATCAAGTTAAAATGGTGCGTAAAGTGCAGGTAGATAACTTATATAAAAATGGGATTGATATGGAGATAGTTAAAAGTTTTGTGCAAGTGGATAAAAATAAGATGGCTTTTTTACTTTTATGGAGAAAAAAGTTGTTCATTAGAATAGCTACGATCGAACGATAAAGCCCCGAACTAAACAAGTTAGCCCGGGACTCAAGATTTCACATTTCCAATCACATAATTAACTTAGTCCCGCTCAGCGACGCTTTTGTCGGCCAGCTGCATCACTGTCATATCATCCATTGGCGGGTTATGCAATCCGGCCCGGACGTCGCGATAATAACGCTGCAATGGATTTTGCTTGGACAAACTTCGAGCACCAGCTACACGCATAGCGAGGTCAACGACTTCCACCGCTTTATTCACAACAGATAATTTTACTGCCCCTAGCTCCGGTTTCATTGTCTGACGAGTTTCTTCATCACCTTCATCCCATTTTTGGGCAGTACCATACAGAAAATGCTCACTTTCCATAAGGAGTAGTTCCATTTCACCAAGTTTTTGTTTTACATTCGGTAGTTCAGAAATGGTTCCCTTAATGCTGTTTGGCGAATAAGTAGCAGCGAAATGAACTGCAACGCTTTGTGCCGCACGAGCAATCCCGAGATAGCATGCTGGAATATGTAATAACCATCCAGCGGCGCCTTTACTTCCCGCGTATTCAACAAGGTCATCATCGTCCACATGGACATTTTCTAAAACGAGATCATGGCTTCCAGATCCCCGCATTGCGATTGAATCCCAAGTCTCATCAACAGAAACACCATTTCTTTCTCGTTTAATTAGGAAATTCCCGACATTCTCCGTTCCGTCAATCGAAGCACTGACAACAAAGTAATCAAGAATAGGAGCCATCGTTGTAAATGTTTTTCTTCCATTAATGACCCAACCGGAACCCTCTTTTTTCGCTACGGTTTCCGGTTTGCCTCCTCGTGTTGGACTTCCGGTTGCTGGTTCGGAGGCAGCGTTATTTAGCAATGCTCCCGTTTCAACCACGTTTCGCGCAAACGCGGCGTATTTTTCTTCGTCCCAACTACCATTCTCTCCTAAATGTTTATTAAGCCCCATATGCCAGCCAATCGAAAGTGCTGTGGATCCGTCTGCTTTAGCAATCGTTTCCTGATAAGTGAGCAACTCATAAAGCGAAATACCTAAACCACCATATTTTTGCGGAACTGTTAGGGCAGGATAATCGATTTCCTTTAGATCATTAAAATTATCAAATGGAAATGTAGCTTCCTCGTCGTGTTCTTTTGCTCGTTCGAAAAAGATATGCACCTTGTCTTCCAACGCCTTTTTTCGCTCTTCTATCGTTTTATAGTCTGTCAATTTCATAGGTAATTTCCTCCTTTTTTTCCGATAAAAATAGTTGGGATTATATCTTTCATTATTTCATGTAGCGAATCAATTTGCAATATGTTACCATATCTATGAAAGCGTATACAATAGTGCGAGTAATATATGTTATTTCTTAGGATGACTTTAGTATGACATAAAGCGAAAATTAATAGAAAAAAGTACCTAGAAATTTTTAAAAACGTATTGCTTTTTTGAAAATATTCACATATAATCACAGTAATATATGAAGTTTTTGTTACGATTTGATTTCAGAACTTATCATACGCTGAAAGGTAGAAAATACTGGTTCATAAAAAACAATGTCTAATATACATGAAATAACTTTAGTTCACTATAGGTTATACGCAACATCAATGTGAAATTGAAAGGCGATAATAGTATTGGTCGTCGATTTTTTAAGATTAATTATCTGAAGGTTCTCTTGATGACTACTATTATTAATACATGGAGTTATTAGAGAAATAGGTTTCAGATATTTTTTGCTTTATTGTGCTTATATAAAGCTATATTGATCGAAGGGGAGAATAATTATTGATGAATAATCAACAAGAGAAAGAACTACTCGAGATAAACAATTTACATACTGGATTTACGGTAGATGGGGAATTACATCATGCCGTTTCAGGTGTGAGTTTTGGAGTTAAGTCTAAAGAAGTGGTTTGTGTGGTAGGGGAATCAGGGTGCGGAAAAAGTGTAATGTCTCTCTCTATTATGCAGTTGTTACCAAAGATTAATTCGAAAATATCTGCCGGCGAAATAGTATTTAAAGGTGAGGATTTAACAAAAAAACAGAAAAAGAGATGAATAAAGTTCGTGGAAAAGATATAGCTATGATTTTTCAAGAGCCGATGACGGCATTAAATCCAGTTTTTACAGTAGGCTCCCAATTACGAGAGGTGTTTTTTAATCATACAAACGTTTCTAAAAGTGAAGCTAGAGAAAAAGGAATTGAATTGTTGAGACAGGTGGGCATCCCAAGGGCTGATAAGATAATTGACGAGTATCCACATCAATTATCTGGTGGAATGAGGCAGCGTGTGATGATCGCAATCTCTATCGCTTTACATCCTAAGTTATTAATAGCTGATGAACCAACAACAGCGCTGGATGTTACGGTGCAGGCACAAATTTTAGAACTTTTGAAAGACATACAAGAAAAAGAAGATATGGCTATTATGCTCATCACACATGATTTAGGTGTAGTGGCAGAAATGGCAGATAAGGTTATTGTGATGTATGCCGGTCAAGTAGTAGAAACAGCAAATGTGGTGGCATTATTTACAAAGCCTAAACATCCATATACAGAAGCATTACTAAGTAGTATACCACGAATGGATAAGAAAGCGGAAACATTAAATACAATAGGAGGTATTGTTCCATCATTAAAAAACATGCCACAAGTAGGTTGTCGCTTTGCTGATCGGTGTCCAAAAGCTTTTGGTGATTGTACAAGAGTTACACCACGTCTTGCCGAAGTGGATAATGGACATGCAGCTAGATGTCTCCTTTACGATGCTTGTTATCCGGATGAGCATGTAAAGGAAAAGGAGGAGGTTCGTTTATGAGTCGACATACTGTGACAATCGATCTAACTCAAGAGAAGGAAACGAAAGAAAAAGAGACATTACTTGAGATAAAAAATTTAAAAAAATATTATCCAGTCACTGCTGGAGTCTTTAAGCGAAAAATAGGAGATATTAAAGCGGTAGACGATATATCATTAACACTTAAAAGAGGTGAAACATTCGGACTCGTTGGAGAATCAGGTTGTGGGAAATCAACAGCGGGAAAAACAATTTTACGTCTGACAGATCCAACAGAAGGACAGATTATTTTTGACGGAAAAGATATTACACATATATCTGGGGCGAAATTGCGAGAAACACGTAAAAATTTTCAAATGGTTTTCCAAGATCCATACGCCTCCTTGAATTCAAAAATGATGGTAGGACATATCGTCGATGAACCAAAACGAAATTTCACGAAGAAGTCTCATAAAGAATTGATACTGGAAATAAAACAACTTTTAAAACGTGTCGGTTTACGTGAAGAAGATTACTATAAATATCCTCATGAATTTTCAGGTGGGCAGCGGCAAAGAATCGGTATTGCTCGGGCATTAGCTTTGAACCCCAAATTAATTGTAGCGGATGAGCCTGTAAGTGCATTAGATGTATCGATTCAATCACAAGTTCTTAATTTGTTGCAGGAGCTACAAGATGAATTTGATTTAACCTATTTGTTTATTGCACATGATTTGAGTGTTGTAAAACACATGAGTGACCGAATCGGTGTAATGTATCTTGGAAATTTAGTAGAGGTTAGTGAGAAAGATGAGATTTATGAGGAACCATTACATCCTTATACACAAGCTTTAACATCAGCCATACCGGATCCAAATCCATTGAACAAAAAGGAACGAATTATCTTGGAAGGGGATGTTCCTAGTCCGCAAAATCCACCTTCAGGTTGCGTCTTTCACACAAGGTGCCCGGTGGCAATGCCAAAATGTCAGGAAATTGTTCCCCAATTGAAGGAGGTGAGGCCGAATCGGGAGGTCGCATGCCTTTTATATGAAGAGGAATAAGCAAAAATAATAAAGGGGGAGTCGTTAAGTGAATAAGAAATTATTGTTTTTATTAATGTTCGTTTTGTCATTGGTTTTCATATTAGCTGCTTGTTCTGATAGCACTTCAGAAGATGCTGACAGTGGTGATGCTGATTCAGCAGAAACAGGGGATGCAGGTGAAGATGCTTCCATTACATATGCTATTGATCAGGCACCTGAAGGATTATTCATCGATGGGTTTGCAGGGAGTGCCATTGATAGCAAGATAAATGACATTATCCATGTTGATATGGTTACTACAAATGAAGAGATGGAGTATATACCAAATCTTGCTGACTGGGAAACAGATGATAACCAGGAATTTACCTTTACGCTTGAAGAAGGGGTGCATTGGCATAATGGGGAAGAATTAACCATGGAAGATTGGGAATTTGCCATTGAAGTCATTGCCGATCCTGATTATGAAGGTCCACGTTTCAACTACGTACAGGACATTGAAGGGGCCGAGGAATATCGTGACGGTGAAGCCGATGAGGTTTCCGGTTTTGAAGTGGTGGACGATTACACCGCCGTGATTACCTTTAATGAACCAAAGGTAAATAACTTGGAAAATGTTTGGACAACACCAATGCCAAAAGCAGAATTGGAAGACATTCCTGTTGGGGATATGGAAGAAGCCCCGGAAGTACGTGAGAATCCGGTAGGTCTTGGACCATTTCAAGTAACGGACATTGTCGAAGGAGAATCCATTACATTGGAACGCTTTGACGATTATTGGGAAGGAAAGCCAAAGTTAGCGGAGATGCAGATTCGCATCATTGATCCTTCTTTAAATCTTGGAGCATTACAGAATGGGGAAGTCGACATTATGGAAATTCGTCCGGATGATATTGCAGAACTGGAAGGATTAGATCATGTTCGCGTGGAAGAGCAAGCAGGCTTAGGGTATTCGTATATTGGCTTCCGCATGGGGCATTATGATGAAGATGAAGGAAGCGCAGTAGATGATTATGACAAATATGACAGCAAAGAATTGCGTCAAGCAATGTTTCATGCGATTGATCGACAATCCATTATTGATTCTTATTTAGCTGGGACGGCAAATATTGTTAATACACCAGTTCCATCTGTTCACTGGATTGTTGCGGATGAATCCGAATTAACGCAATATGATTATGACCCGGAAAGAGCAGAACAATTACTGGAAGAAGCTGGGTATGTAGATACGAATGATGATGGATATAGGGAAGATCCGGACGGTAATGAATTTGTTGTGAACTTTAGCCACTTTGCAGGTTCTTCCGCATTTGAGGGACGCGCTCAAGCCCTCATGCAAGCATGGGAAGATGTAGGTTTGAAGACCGAATTAGTAACAGGCCAGTTAATTGAATTTAATACGTTCAATGACATGAAAGAAAATGATGACGATAATATTGAAGTATTCTTTGGATCCTGGAGTGTAGGTGATGATCCTGACCCATCTGGTTTGTGGCATAGCACAGCGGAGTGGAACTATGGACGTTGGGTAAACGAGGAATCCGATGAACTACTTGATGAGGGATTAAGCGAAGCATCCTTTGATGAGGATTATCGTGCAGATGTCTATGCTGAATGGCAAAAACTATTCAACGATGAACTTCCTGGACTGCCACTTTGGGAAAATGTTGATTTGTATGGTATTAATAATCAATTAGAAGGTGTAACCATTGATGCAGTAGGGTTGCGTGATTTTCATGAGTGGTATGTTACCGAAGAATAAGTAGCATAACAGATACAAGTGATAAATTGCAGATAAGGGGAAATGAACATGTTATCCTACACATTACGCAGATTACTATCGATGATACCATTGTTAATCCTTGTCTCCATTGTTGTATTTTCCCTGGCAAAATTAATGCCAGGGGACCCCTTTACGGGGGAGATTGACCCGAATAATACAAACGTAGAATATATTGAGGAACAGCGAGAAGAACTCGGGTATAATGATCCGATCCCTGTTCAATATCAACGATGGGTTACAAATCTTGTACAAGGAGATTTAGGGAAATCAACGACGTATAAAAAGCCGGTTATAGAGGTTATCGTTGAGCGGTTACCAAATACAATATTCTTAGCGATTTCTGCACTACTAATCACCTATATTCTAGCATTTGCCATGGGGATGTACTCTGGGAGAAAACCATACACGGTAGGGGATAATTTAATAGCAACATTTAATTACACAGGTATAGCTATTCCACAGTATATTATCGCTATTGTTGCGATCTATTTTTTTGCTTTTCAACTTGGTTGGTTACCATCAAGTGGTTCGATGACTTCTGGACTTGAACAAGGTACATGGGAGTTCTGGAGTGATCGAATCTATCATGTTATTATGCCTGCCATTACATTAGGTTTATTTTCTACCGCTTCTTACACACAGTTTCTACGTAATGATATTGTGCAAAATAGTGAACAAGATTATGTGCGCAGTGCTAGAGCGAGGGGGACAAAAGAATCGCTTATTTACAACAAGCATATTCTAAGAAATTCAATCATACCGCTTGTAACGTTTTTTGGATTCGATTTAGCGACATTAATTGGAGGTGCCATTATAACTGAAACAATATTTACATACCCGGGCATTGGTATGCTATTTATTGATTCGGTTAATACGAGGGATTATCCCGTAGTCATGTCTTTGACATTATTATTTTCGTTATTGACGTTAGTGGGTAACCTTGTGGCAGATTTACTATATGGGGTCGTTGATCCTAGGATTCGTTATTAAGGGGGGAGTCGTAAGTGGAACCATCAATGAACGCACCTTCAACAAATGTCAGTAACAAGCAAAAGTTTGATTCTACTTGGACAATCGCACGTAAGAAGTTTGTGAAACGAAAACTAGCGATGATAAGCTTATTTTTTCTTCTATTCATGATAATTGTGTCATTTTTAGCACCGTATATTATAACATCGGATGTTACCCGGATTAATTTGGCTGAAATCAATGAGGAACCTTCCAGTGAATATTGGTTAGGAACGGATAGAAATGGGAGAGATGTATTCGAAAGGACGCTTTATGGTGGAAGGGTATCACTAACGATCGGCTTAACCTCGATGGTCTGTGTGACGTTAATAGGTTCGATCCTTGGATCAATCGCAGGGTATTATGGTGGTTGGGTTGATAACTTATTGATGCGCTTTACAGATTTTATATTAACGCTACCGTTTTATGTGTTTGTGATTGTATTAAATGCAATTCTAATAGGCTTTGATAGAGTAACAGGGATGTGGAGTTTAATAATTGTTTTTAGCTTACTAGGTTGGGGTGGTGTTGCAAGAATTGTGCGGAGTAAAATTCTTGCTGAAAAAGAGAATGAATATGTTTTAGCGGCCACTTCCATCGGTGGTAAACCATCAAAAGTTATTACGAAACACTTATTTCCAAATGTGATGACAACGGTTATTGTGCAGGCTACCTTATTATTAGCGTCCTATATTGTTGCTGAAGCAGGATTGAGCTTCATAGGAGTGGGGGTGCCACCCGAAATTCCAAGTTGGGGTAATATGCTTATGGAAGCAAGACAAACCGAAGTTTTGCAAAATCAACCATGGGTATGGGTTCCACCAGCCGTTTGTATTACGCTAACAATCCTATCGATTAATTTTATTGGAGAGGGCTTAAAGGATGCCTTTGACCCGAAAACGAATAGAAGGTAAAAAAATGGTGATAACGTAAAAACCTCAAATTACACACTAATTTGGGGGTTTTTTACGTTCAACAAGTACCAATATAAAGTTGCTGTAAGTTAAACTTTGTTGATGAGTCTATGTCACCTCTTAGAACATGGAGATCTGTCCATGGATCAGGTATAATGAATGGAGGATTTACATAAGGAGGATATACATAATGAGTGAAATGGATAACGCAAAAAAGCGAGTTGGTGAAGAAGCGGTAAAATATGTGGAAGATGGAATGAAAGTAGGCCTAGGTTCAGGGTCCACGGTGTACTGGATGATAAAAAAACTTGGTGAACATGTTGTGCAAGGGTTGAATGTAACCGGTATACCTACATCGCAAACAACAGCACAATGGGCGAAGGAATTCGGTGTCCCTTTAACAGATTTTTCACAAATAAATCAGCTTGACGTGACAATTGATGGGGCAGATGAGGTTGATGAAAACATACACCTTATTAAGGGGGCGGAGGAGCTCTCTTGAGAGAGAAGATCGTTGCTTCGGCGGCAAAAGAGTTTATCATTATTGCAGATAGTTCCAAAAGGGTATCTACTTTAGGGGCATTTCCTTTACCGGTTGAGGTTACTCCTTTTGGGTGGGAAGTGACTGCAAATACTATTTCAACATTAGGGTGTGCGCCTAAATTAAGGCAAAAAGACGGGGAAGTATTTGTCACAGATAACGGAAATTATATTTTAGATTGTCCCTTTGGTAAAATTTCTGATCCTGAAAAAATACATAAGGAATTGAAATCACAGGTTGGCGTTGTGGAAACAGGTTTGTTTATTGGAATGGCGGACAAGGTTATTGTTGGAAAGAGAGATAAAATAGAAATTGTTTCGAAGGGGTAAATAGTTAGCTGATAAAGAAATAACTACCTACAAATTGCATCGTGTCTCGCGATGCTTTTTTGTTGCATAGGAATTATAAAATGATTTGCTTGTAAATAACTTAATTGCCGAAAGTAGTCACATCCGGTTCCAGCACCCAGTAACTAGTAACTCTTTTGATGGGACGAGCTTCAGCGCAGTCCCAAACGTCACGCTTCTCCATCACGATAAAATAATGGAAGAAAAGCATGTGATACGTTTTGGGGAAAACGTACACGGTTGCATTTGTTTATTTGATGTTTTCTAACAGCTATATTTGAGGTGTATGACTATTTTTTCTTTTAATAAATGCCTGAATGGGTATATTATGGTATAGGTACAAGAATAGGAGTGGTAACTTTTGGTATTTGTTATTTTTATTTTAGCAGCTGTGGTGACAGTTTATACAGCAATGAAATTATCGCAATTTGCGGATGTAATTAGTAATAAAACCGCTATGGGCGGCATGCTTGTTGGGACAATTCTACTGGCAGGGGCAACATCACTTCCTGAGGTTACGACGAGTTTTTCGGCGGTTATTATAGGTAATGTGGATATCGCAATTGGGAATATGCTTGGTTCGAATTTATTTAATTTATTAATTCTCGCGGGTTTTGACCTGTTTTTTAGAAGAAAGCGATTATATCTTTTAGTGGGCAAGAACCATATTTATTCCGCTATTCTTGGACTGTTTTTAATGCTGATGGTTACCTTGGCACTGTTTCTGAAGATTGATTATACAGTGATAGGAATTGGTGTAGACTCGCTATTGATTCTGGTTGTGTACATCATTGGGATGATTATAATTAGTAAAATATCGCCTCCACCTGCAGACGAAAAAGCGGTTAAAGAGGATAAGCAACAGGAAGCACCGGTGAAGAAAAAATCGGTTTCCGTAAAAAGGGCTATCGTTGGTTTCATCATTGCTGCTGTCGTTATCATGATTGTTGGAAGTGTGCTTTCCATTACTGGTGATCGAATTGCAGTCATAACGGGTCTGGGCTCGAGTTTTGTTGGAAGTATTCTTATTGCAGCAACGACTTCGTTGCCGGAGGCAGTGTCTGTGTTCGCAGCATTTCGTTTAAAAAACCCGAATTTAGCGGTTGGATCTATTCTAGGAAGCAATATGTTTAATATGGTGATCTTAGCCGTATCTGATGCGGTTTATCAGGACGGTTCTGTTTTAGCAGATGTATCCAGTTCTCATCTATATACCGCGATTGGGGTTTCCGTGTTATCAGTTATCCTCATTTGGGCATTGTTGCGGAATCGCTCCATGTCGACGTGGTCCTATAGTATACCTTCCATGATAACAGTGATTGGTTACTTTGTTGTATCCTATTTTATTTTTATAGGGTAGGAAAAAGCGCGTAAATCTTTCGAACATATATGACAAAATTCAGGGAGTGACAGGCACTTTCCGGTGCTGTATAATGTGATGGAGGAGAGGTTCTTAGCTTTAGCTTTTCAATCCTCTATAAAAAACGAAGTCATGTGATGCAATTAATATGCCATGTGGTCTTAGGCTGCATGGCTTTTTCATGAATGAAGGAGGTTTTGTATATGAAGGAGCAAGATTTTTCAGCATTGACATTACTGGGAAGTCAGGATGTGAAATATAATTTTGATTATGCCCCGGAAGTATTGGAAACGGTAGATAACAATCACCAAAACAGGGATTTCTTTGTGAAATTTAACTGTCCGGAATTTACGACACTATGTCCGATCACGGGCCAGCCTGATTTTGCCACAGTATATATTAGTTATATTCCGGATCTGAAAATAGTAGAAAGCAAGTCGTTGAAGCTTTATTTATTTAGTTTTCGAAATCATGGTGATTTTCATGAAGATAGTATGAATATAATTATGAATGATTTAATCGATGCGATGGACCCACGTTATATAGAAGTATGGGGGAAATTCACACCACGGGGCGGTATTTCCATTGATCCATACTGCAATTACGGGAAGCCTGAAACGAAGTATGAACAAATGGCGGAACATCGTATGATGAATCATGATATGTATCCGGAAAAGATAGATAATCGCTAGAAAGTCTAAGCATGAAGAAATGGAAGTAGTACGTTCTTCTTAATGAAGGAGATCGTATTTTTTATTCGACCATTTCGGGGCGCGCAGGTACCATTCGGGAGTTTTCCAGGAAATATCTCGGATGGTTTCCTTCTACCTGCTTATTTTGATTAATTGTTGAACTTTTTTAAATATAATGATATAATTCTGTTTAGATGGTAGCGCTTCCATGAAACGCATCTTTTAACTTATTACATTAAAGGAGTGGTTCGTTTGGCAAGTAATCGCGGAGTAGTTTATGTCAAGCCAGGAGAAGTGGAAATACAAGATATTTCATATCCGGAATTGATTTTGAGGGACGGGCCGGGCGTCAATCCCTTGAACGTCGGCAGAAAATGTAATCATGGTGTTATTGTAAAGGTTGTGACAACGAATATTTGTGGTAGTGACCAGCACATGGTTAGAGGGAGGACAACCGCACCAAGTGGATTGGTTCTCGGTCATGAAATCACAGGTGAGATTGTGGAAGTGGGTAGTGATGTTGAATTTATGAAGAAGGGGGATCTTGTATCCGTTCCGTTTAATATTGCCTGTGGACGTTGCAGGAATTGTAAACAACAAGATACACATATCTGTGAAAATGTAAATCCGGATCGCCCAGGTTCAGCATATGGCTATGTCGATATGGGCGGATGGGTTGGTGGTCAATCCGAATACGTGATGGTACCATATGCCGATTTCCAGCTCTTAAAATTTCCGGATAAAGATCAGGCCATGGAAAAAATTCTTGATTTAACCATGCTTTCGGATATTTTTCCAACTGGATATCACGGAGCGATTAGTGCGGGCGTAAAACCTGGTTCGACTGTTTATGTAGCAGGGGCTGGTCCTGTTGGTTTAGCTGCTGCTCACTCGGCACAATTACTGGGAGCTTCTGTTGTAATTGTTGGTGATTTAATCGAAGAAAGGCTGCAACAGGCCAGAAGCTTTGGCTGCGAAACGGTAAATTTAAAAGAGCATGCGAATTTGGAGGATCAAATAGCGCAAATATTAGGAGAGCCGGAAGTAGATTGTGCGATTGATGCAGTTGGTTTTGAGGCAAGCGGTCATGGAGAAGGGGCCGGAGAAGCACCTGCTACTGTGTTGAATTCAGTGATGGGTATAACGCGAGCAGGAGGACGATTAGGGATTCCTGGCTTGTATGTAACTGGTGACCCCGGTGCTGAGGATAAAGATGCACAGGAAGGAACATTAAAAATCCGCTTTGGCTTGGGATTTGCAAAGGCACATACGTTTGTTACCGGACAGACTCCGGTCATGAAATATCACCGTGATTTAATGCAGTCTATTTTAAGCGGTAAGGCACAAATTGCAAAAGCAGTAAATGCAACGCTAATTTCCCTTGAGGAAGCACCTGCTGGGTATCGGGAATTTGATGGTGGGGCCTCTAAGAAATTCGTGATTGACCCGCATGGGTTGGTGGGAAATTAAGGAAACGAAAAATATTCCCCATACGAATTGACAGCGATTACAGCAGATGATATTCTATTAAAACAAGTTAATGATGTGGTGGAGATATGGAGACCCATACTTTAATAGTACTTCCCGGGCAGAGGTATGTCTATTTTAGTATGGGTCTTTTTCTGTACTATAAATAGTTAACTCGATTTAATAAGAAGGAGGGTTAAACATGTCGGAATTTCTAGCTGAACTGATCGGTACAATGGTCCTCATTATATTTGGGGGTGGTGTTGTCGCCGGCGTTTTGTTAAAAAAGTCGAAAGCAGAAGGAACCGGGTGGATACTGATCACACTTGCCTGGGGTATAGGTGTTACGATGGGCGTATATGCAGCTGGTAATTTTACAGACGCACATATTAATCCTGCTGTAACGTTTGGATTTGCGATTGCAGGTGATTTCCCATGGGCAAAGGTTCCTATGTATATGACTGCCCAAGTGATTGGGGCGTTTATTGGTGCGGTACTGGTTTTTTTCAATTACTTGCCACATTGGAAGGAAACGAAAGATAAAATTGCCAAAAGGGATGCATTTTCAACAACGCCGGCTATTCGTAGCCCATTTTCAAACTTGGCCAGTGAAGTAATCGGTACATTCGTCCTTGTGATGGGTCTTATGTTTATTGGTGCCAATGAACTAGCAGAAGGATTAAATCCTCTAATTGTTGGAACTTTAATTATTGGTATCGGAATGTCACTCGGAGGTACAACGGGTTATGCAATCAATCCGGCTCGTGATCTTGGTCCAAGGATTGCGCATGCCTTGCTACCGATTCCCGGAAAAGGGACATCCGATTGGAATTATGCCTGGGTGCCAATTGTAGGACCATTACTTGGTGGTGCTTATGGAGCTGTATTTTATCAGGCTATGTTTTTAGGCGAATTTTCTCCGTTATTCTGGATTATAAGCGTTGTCGTTGCTATTATTTTAATAGGAGCTGCTAGTACGGAGTTGAAAAAAGGAAAAATCCAATCAGGTAAAAATTAGGAAAATGTTCAATAGGAGGAGTTTCATATGAGTGAAAAATTTATTCTATCATTAGATCAAGGTACAACAAGTTCTCGGGCCGTCCTATTTAATCATAACGGGGAGATTGTGGAAACAGCCCAAAAGGAGTTTGAACAATTTTTTCAAAAGCCGGGTTGGGTAGAGCATGATGCCAATGAAATTTGGACATCTATACTTGCTTGTATTTCAGAAGTTT
Source organism: Virgibacillus sp. NKC19-3 (assembly GCF_019837165.1). NCBI lineage: Bacteria > Bacillati > Bacillota > Bacilli > Caryophanales > Bacillaceae > Virgibacillus > Virgibacillus saliphilus. Next base: position 2,997,833 of record NZ_JAGYHC010000001.1, on the reverse strand, counting down.
TACGAAAGGCGGACACAGACCCTAGTCAAATTGCCGGAATCGGTATTACAAATCAGAGAGAAACGACGGTCCTTTGGGATAAACATACTGGAAAACCAATATATAAAGCAGTTGTGTGGCAATCTCGTCAAACGGAATATATTTGCAGAGAATTGGATGAGCAGGGATATAGTGATGTGATCCGGGATAAAACGGGACTATTAATCGACCCTTACTTTTCCGGTACGAAGGTGAAATGGATTCTGGATAACGTGGAAGGTGCAAGGGAGAAAGCGGATAATGGAGATTTATTATTCGGTACTATGGATTCCTGGCTTGTTTATAAGTTATCCGGTGGAAAAACACATATTACGGATTACTCCAATGCGGCCAGAACATTGATGTTCAATATTTATGATCTGAAGTGGGATGATGAATTACTCGAAATTTTAAATGTTCCTAAGGATATGCTTCCGGAAGTTCGTCAATCCTCTGAGATTTATGCCCATACGGTTGATTATCACTTCTTTGGCCATGAGGTTCCAATTGCTGGAATTGCAGGTGACCAACAAGCAGCATTGTTTGGACAGGCATGTTTTGAAGAAGGAATGGTGAAAAACACGTATGGTACGGGAAACTTTGTATTGATGAATACAGGAGAAAAACCTATAAAATCAGAACATGGTTTACTTACAACCCTAGGCTGGGGCGTAGATGGGAAGGTAGAATATGCGCTTGAAGGCAGTATTTTTGTAACTGGGTCCGCCATTCAATGGCTGCGGGATGGACTTCAACTTGTAAATAATGCCCCCGAATCAGAGACCTATGCTTCCAGGGTAGATTCAACGGACGGTGTATACATGGTGCCGGCGTTTGTAGGGCTTGGCTCTCCATATTGGGATAGTGATGCCAGAGGCGCGGTATTTGGATTAACACGCGGGACAACGAAGGAGCATTTTATTCGCGCAACCCTGGAGTCACTTGCTTATCAATCGAAAGATGTAGTGGATGCGATGATTAGTGATTCAGAAATTGATCTAAAAACATTGCGTGTAGATGGCGGTGCAGTTAAAAACGATTTCCTTATGCAGTTTCAAAGTGATATCCTCGGTGTATCTGTTGAGCGTCCGGTTATTCAAGAGACGACAGCACTTGGGGCAGCATATCTAGCCGGTCTGGCAGTTGATTATTGGAAAGATAGGAATGAAATTGCAAGACAGTGGAAAAATGAAAAGACGTTTACCAATACGTTTGATGAGGAAAAACGTAATGAGCTGTATGAAGGTTGGAAAAAAGCAGTGGCGTCTACAAGAACTTTTAAATAACTGCTGAGGAGGCCAACGAGATTATCTTAAAGTTGGCCTCCTTTTTTGCAGAGGCTGCTTTTTAAAATAACATGTAAAGGAGTGTATCTACTTGAAAAAAATTATTAATGATCCGAACCAAGTTGTACAAGATATGATTAAGGGAATAGTCGCAGCGTACCCCGAGGAATTGAGGCAGATCCCGGGAACAATGGCAATTGTCAGAAACGATGCTCCCGTGAAAGATAAAGTTGGACTTGTCAGCGGCGGCGGGAGCGGACATGAACCTGCACATTCCGGATATGTAGGAAAAGGGATGCTTGACGCTGCTGTAGCCGGGGAAGTTTTTACATCACCAACGCCTGATCAGCTGTTGGAAGCAATTAAGGCAGTTGATAGCGGATCTGGCGTGTTTTTAATTATTAAAAATTATACTGGTGACGTGCTGAATTTTGAGATGGCTGCCGAATTAGCAGAAGCGGAAGGAATCCAAGTGGAGAGTGTTATTGTAAATGATGATGTAGCTGTTGAAGACAGTGACGCAACAACAGGTAGAAGAGGAATAGCCGGAACGGTGCTCGTTCATAAGATTGCCGGCGCCATGGCTGAACAAGGTGGAACATTAAAAGAGGTTAAAGCTGCCGCAGAAAAAGTAGTGGCAAATGTCCGCTCCATCGGGATGGCCCTTACTCCTTGCACAGTACCAGCTGCAGGAAAGCCGAGCTTTGAGTTGGAAGAAAATGAGATGGAAATCGGGATCGGAATTCATGGAGAATCCGGGATTGAACGAAAACAAATGGCAAGTGCAGATGACATTGCAACAGAGCTAACCGACAAAATTTTTGAGGACATGGCGTTTTCAAGTGGTGACGAGGTGGCTGTCATGATAAACGGGTTAGGTTCCACACCGGAAATGGAGCTTTATATCGTCAACCGTAAAGTTCAGGAAATTTTAGCTGAAAAGGGTGTACATGTTCATAAAACATTTGTCGGCGAATTCATGACCGCACTGGAAATGACCGGATGTTCTGTGAGTCTTCTGAAATTGGATGATGCACACAAAACCCTGCTTGATGCACCTACCCATCCAGCTCGATTTCGTTCGTAGAAAAGGAGAGTAATCATGGAATTTCAAGCACAAGATACGATTCAATGGATTGAAAAAATTAATGAAAAAATGCAACGAAACAAGGAATATCTTACATCACTGGACCAGGTAATCGGGGACAGTGATCATGGAATTAATATGTCCCGCGGGTTTCAAGAAACGGTGAATAAAATTTCAGGAGGGACATATGACACTGCTTCAGATGTTTTAAAAGATGTTGCAATGACACTTATGTCCAAGGTTGGTGGTGCTTCCGGGCCATTATTCGGAACATTATTTCTGAAGTTATCGACAACGTTTAAAGGGATGGATCCCGTCGATTATCATGCATTCACAAACGGACTTGAAGAAGCGCTGAATGGCGTGATGCAGCGTGGAAAAGCAACAACGGGTGAGAAGACGCTTGTCGATGTATGGTCACCGGTTGTTGAACATTTCAAACAGGAAGATGAATTTCAAGCAGATAAAATAGTAGAAACGGCCAAAACAGCGATGGAAAATACGAAAGATATGCTTGCTACAAAAGGCCGGGCAGCTTATTTTAAAGAAAAATCAATTGGCCATATCGATCCTGGTTCTGCTTCGTCCTATTATATCTTCGAAGCACTTGCCGAAGTTATGGAAGGAGGAAAATAATCATGGCGTATGCAGGTATTGTCTTAATTTCCCATAGTTCGAAAATAGCTGAAGGTATTAAAGATTTAATCACACAGGTTGTAACAGAAGTTCCCATCGAAACAGCTGGGGGAACCGAAGAAAATGCTATTGGGACGAGTATTGACAAAATTCAGGACGCCATAAAGATTGCAGACAATGGCGAAGGTGTGCTGCTTTTTTATGATATAGGGAGTGCGAAAATGAATGCGGAAATGGCAATGGAAATGGCTGATTTAGACACCATTCAGTTAGTGGAGGCGCCATTGGTCGAAGGTGCCTATACAGCAGCTGTGGAATCAGGTATGGGAAAAACCGTGCAGGAAGTTCATGATGCTGTGGTTAAGGCATTTTAATCGAAAATGCGTTAAAAAGCATGAGTGGTTTTAAACACATCTATCACGTATAGATACAATCAACAGAACTCCCCCCTGAATATATATATGCTTAGGGGGAGTTTTGCCTTATGCCGTGGGATGTCCGTATTCTACTGTGCTATTTTACTTACCTGATCATTTACTTTCGAAACCCAGCCAAATAGGTCCTTTTCTCTTCCATATTGAATGCCGGTTAGCGTATCATATAACTTTTTGGCGATTTCTCCTGTTTTTTCATCATTAATAAGAAAATCATTATTATTCCAGGTTATTTGACCGATTGGAGAAATGACTGCTGCCGTTCCTGCACCAAATGCCTCTTCAAGTAACCCATCTTCATAGGCAAGACGTAATTCTTCCATCGAGATTTTTCGCTCTACCACTGGTATATTCCAATGTTTCAGAAGCTGAATAACCGAGTTTCTTGTTACTCCTTCAAGAATACTGCCGTTTAAGGCTGGTGTAACCACTTCTCCGTTTATTTTAAAGAAGATATTCATGCTTCCAACTTCTTCGATATATTTCTTTTCAACCCCATCCAACCATAGGACTTGAGCAAATCCTTTATTTCCAGCAACCTCTTGGGCTTTAAGACTTGCAGCATAGTTGCCGCCGGTTTTTGCCTCTCCGGTTCCACCTTTTACAGTACGGACAAACTCGCTTTCCACAGCGATTTTCACTGGGTTGATCCCTTCTTTGTAATATTCCCCAACAGGTGAGAGGATCACGATTAGCTGATAATGGAGTGATGGTGCCACACCTATATAGGGTTCGGTGGAAATGATGAATGGTCGAATATACAGAGAGGTTCCTTCTGCCTTCGGAATCCAGTCTTCATCTACAGAGATCAATTTTTTTATTGCCTCAATGACAAAATCCTCGTCAATCGGTGGAATACAAAGTCGATCATTGGAATGATTTAAGCGCTTCATGTTTTTTTCCGGACGAAATAATTGTGCATCTCCATCAGCGGTGAGATATGCCTTCATCCCTTCGAATACGGATTGCCCGTAATGAAATACCATAGCGGATGGATCGATTGTAAGCGGCTCATATGGCACAATACGCGGATCATGCCAACCGGAATCTTCAGAATAATCCATGATAAACATATGGTCTGTGAATACTCTCCCGAATGCCAATTGATCTGTATTTGGTTTATCTTTCTTAACAGCACAATGATTTACTTGAATATGTTGTGCCTCCATGTCAACATCCCCTTGTTGTTAAAGTATTCTAACTATAATAATCCATTTTCATCTTTTATTCAATAGGTAATTGCACTTTTTACAGGAAAAATTTAAAAACAAACAAAAAATTATTCTATCCTTCTTATTTTAATTGTGGTAGAATTTTTAACTAAATTATTAGAAATTCAAATAGTTCAAAAAGGAAGGAGAATAGGAAGTGAAAACGTTGGAAAAAATTAGTAATTTTGCAGGAAGTACGTTTGCAATCTGGGTTATCTTATTTGCGGGGCTTAGCTTCTTTTTCCCGGCTGGATTTACATGGCTTGAACCATTCATGTCGCTGCTACTAGGGATTATTATGTTTGGAATGGGGCTTACACTTTCTGTGAATGACTTCAAACATGTATTTCAAACACCAAAAAGTGTCCTTATTGCAGTAGTGGCGCAATTTACAATTATGCCTCTGATTGCATTGGGACTTGCACTTGCCTTTCAGCTCCCACCAGAAGTAGCTGTTGGCGTTATCCTGGTAGGCTGTTGTCCGGGCGGTACGGCATCCAATGTGATGACTTTTTTAGCGAAAGGAAATACGGCTTTATCGGTGTCGGTTACTGCAGTATCAACATTATTAGCACCAATTCTGACTCCAATGTTGACATTGCTGTTTGCAAGTCAATGGCTTCCCGTTTCTGCAAGTAATATGTTCATGTCTATCGTCCAAATTGTGTTGATCCCAATTGTGTTAGGAATCGGAATTCGCTTACTATTTCCTAAGCAAGTGGAAAAGAGCGTTGCCGCATTACCGTTGGTATCGGTTGTCGGCATTGTCGGTGTAACTGTAGCAGTTGTATCAACCAATACCGAAGCGATTGTCACAACAGGTCTGCTAATTTTCAGTATCGTTGTATTGCATAATGTTCTCGGACTCCTGCTTGGATTTGTATTTGCCAAATTGTTGCGGCTCGACTTTTCGGATCAAAAGGCTGTTTCTATTGAGGTAGGCATGCAAAACTCAGGGCTTGCTGCAGGACTTGCATCTGCTCATTTTTCACCGGTAGCAGCTGTTCCTAGCGCGCTATTTAGTGTGTGGCACAATATCTCTGGCCCAATTTTGGCAACATGGTGGGGAAAAAGGAGTGAAAATACGGATTCCGTTCGTAATCAAAAAGTCAGCTAACCATTATTGCAAAAAAATAATTTCATTGAACAATTTAAAAATTAGGCTTATAATGATTCGAAAGAAAGGTGGAATTCTAAAATGGGAAAAGATTTACGTGTTAAAAGTAACGTGTTTGATGGTGCCATGCGGGCACCGAACCGTGCCATGCTCCGGGCTGTAGGTGTTACAGATGAAGATTTTAAAAAGCCAATGATCGGTGTAGCTAGTACATGGGCAGAAGTAACTCCATGTAATATACATATTAATGATTTGGCTGCGCGGGCAAAAGAAGGAGCTAGACAAGCAGGGGGATTTCCCTTGATGTTCAATACGATAACAGTTTCTGATGGGATTTCCATGGGAACGCAAGGAATGCGTTATTCCCTGCCGAGCCGTGATCTTATTGCCGATTCGATTGAGGCCGTTGTAGGCGCAGAGAATTTGGATGCATTTGTAGCGATTGGAGCTTGTGATAAAAATATTCCGGGCTGTATGATTGCTATTGCGAATGCAGACGTTCCGGCTATATTTGCGTATGGCGGAACTATTGCACCAGGATCCAATAAGGGACAAGATGTCGATCTCGTATCTGTATTTGAAGGTGTAGGTAAACATAATAATGGGGATATAAATGACGAGGAATTAAAGGATATCGAATGCAGTGCATGTCCTGGAGCTGGCGCATGTGGCGGGATGTATACGGCAAATACGATGGCATCCGCTGTTGAAGCGATGGGAATGAGCCTTCCTGGTAGCTCTTCAAATCCAGCAGAGTCAGAAGAAAAAGGTGTTGATTGCGAAGCTGCTGGAAATGCAGTCTATCAATTACTTGAAAAAGGAATTTATCCAAAAGATATTATGACAAAAGAAGCATTTGAAAACGCCATTACGGTCGTTATGGCGCTTGGAGGGTCAACAAATGCCATTCTGCATTTATTGTCGATTGCCCATGCGCTGGAAGTAGATTTGACAATTGACGATTTTAATAGAATGCAAGAGCATGTCCCACATCTTGCTGATTTAAAACCTAGTGGAAAATTTGTCATGCAAGATTTGCATCGTGTTGGAGGCGTAAAAGGTGTAATGAAGCTTCTTTATGAGGAAGGCTATCTCCATGGAGACTGTTTAACAGTAACAGGCAAAACCGTGGCTGAAAATCTAGCAGAAGTTTCCTATCTTGATGAAGATCAAGAGGTCATCATGCCACTATCTAATCCAAAACGCGAAGACGGTCCATTAATTGTTTTAAAAGGGAATCTATCTCCTGAGGGAGCTGTAGCGAAAGTATCCGGGGTGCAAGTCAGCCGTCATACGGGGCCTGCTCGTGTATTTGATACGGAAAAAGAGGCAACGGCTGCAGTGATGGATAATCAGATTAACGAAGGGGATGTACTAGTCATTCGTTATGTAGGGCCAAAAGGCGCACCCGGAATGCCGGAGATGCTGTCCATTTCTTCCATCCTGGTTGGAAAAGGACTCGGAGAGAAAGTTGCTTTGTTAACGGATGGAAGGTTCTCCGGTGGTACACATGGTCTAGTTGTAGGTCACATCGCGCCTGAGGCACAAAATGGCGGTGCAATTGCATTCCTAAAAGAAGGGGACCAGGTTACCATTGACTCGGATAAAAAAGAAATTTCCATGGATGTATCAGAAACAGAATTAGAACGTCGTCGTTCGGCCTGGATTGCACCACCGCTTTATAAAAAAGGGGCACTTGGTAAATATGCACATAATGTTACCAGTTCCGCCAAGGGAGCCGTGACAGATTATCTAAATAGGGATTGATGAAGATTTGACATAAAAGACGACATAATTACTGTCTGCTATAAGTATTTGCTATAATCGCCGTTCGGGTGAGCGAAGGACGGATGCGCATCCTTAGGGCACGGCTTCAGTCTCCTGGGCGGAAAGCATCCGCATTTTGAATATTGATTACGAATGCAATTTAGCGGTAGTAACCAGAATATTAGCGGAGGAAACACATGAAGACTCCAGCGGGAGGAAAGGCATAGGTGAGACCCCGAAGTGCGTAGCAATCTTTTTTGCGAGGAGTGCTTTCCCCTCGAAATCACTTGCATGCAACACGACGAGCACAAGGGGGCTCACCAGCTGCCCGCGGAAAGCGGAATGTGTTTCCGGAGCGAATTCCTACTCTCAATAAACGTTTGCAAAGGAATTGTCACTACGTCGCAGTTTATATTAATTGCGGGCAAAACAGACAAAAAGAGCCCCCGTTCTAAACGGAGGCTCTTTTTGTAATCAAAATGTAATATTTATTTTTTAAAAAATTAGGTTATTATGATGCAGGTAGTGTAAGCGGATACAATTTATTTTACTTATCGAAAGTATCAAAAAACTTTCCCAAAAGCTGTTGACCTTTTTTCAAATCCGTTATATGATAGTTCGCAATATCAATTATTCAACTATTATTCAAATAGTAAACGAACAAATCAAGTTGTCACAATCTTATAACAAGCAAATAAAACAAACGCGATGACGGGAACAAAGGAACAAGTAACATGTATTCACAGAGAGCTGGGGTTGCTGGAAGCCCAGAAATACATCTTGTTCTGACATCTTCTCTGAGTGCTGAGCTGAACGGATTCCTATTAGGCCCAGACAGGTGCATTTACATGTACCTGTTATCAAAAGTAGGCTGACCATCAGCCTTGTAAGGTAGTATTCGTGAGAGTGCTATAAACCTGGGTGGTACCGTGAAAATGACTCTTTTCTCCCCTGAAATTCTGACATTATGCAGATTTCCATGTGGAGAGAAGAGTCTTTTTTATTAAATCAATAAGGAGGCATGTCGTTGTGAAGGCTGAGGTAAAACAAGAGGTGGAACGAACGGAGGAAATGGTAACTGGTGCTGATTTATTAATTGAATCATTGGTTGATGCCGGTGTGGATACAATATTCGGTTATCCCGGTGGGGCGGTACTGCCGATTTATGATGCGCTGTATCGAAGCAAAGCGCCATTCAAGCATATCCTCTCACGGCATGAGCAAGGCTCCATTCATGCAGCTGAAGGATATGCCCGTGTTACCGGAAGACCTGGAGTCGTACTGGCAACTTCCGGGCCTGGTGCCACAAACCTGATTACCGGAATTTCAGATGCAATGATGGATTCCTTGCCATTGGTTATTTTTACCGGTCAGGTAGCAAAAGGAGTTATTGGTACAGATGCGTTCCAAGAATCAGATGTGATGGGGATTACAACTCCGATTACGAAGTATAACTATCAAGTCAGTAAGCTGTCAGAATTGCCAAGAATCGTAAAAGAGGCTTTTCATATTGCTTCAACAGGACGTCCGGGGCCGGTTGTCATTGATGTTCCCAAAAATATATCCGAAGAACCCACGTCAGCTAATTTCAACAATGACTTTTATTTGCCGGGTTATCAACCGACCGAACGGGCGAATCCATTACAGATCAAGAAGCTCGCAGATGCCTTGAGTCGTTCTAAAAAGCCATTATTGCTGACAGGTGCCGGTGTCGTAACTGCAAAAGCTTCCGAAGAATTAAAAGTTTTCGCGGAAAAATATCAGCTTCCGGTAGCAAATACTTTACTCGGACTAGGTGGTTTTCCCGGATCCAGCGAACTTTCTTTAGGGATGGCAGGCATGCATGGGACATACGCGGCAAACATGGGAATGTACGAAGCTGATTTATTAATTAATATTGGAGCAAGATTTGATGACCGTTTAACTGGTAATTTAGAGCATTTTGCACCACACGCTAAGGTTGCCCATATTGATATTGATCCGGCGGAAATAGGAAAAAATGTTCCGACTTCTATTCCTGTTGTCGGAGATGCAAAAGAAGCGCTAAAGGCTTTATTACACAGTGCAATTGATCAACCCGATCATCAAGCTTGGAAGGAAAGGTTACAAAATAACAAAGTAAATTATCCGTTGTGGTATGAACGATCAGATGAGGTTATTTCCCCGCAATGGTTGACAGAGCAAGTCTATCTGGCTTCACAGGGAAAGGCAATTGTTACAACTGACGTAGGGCAGCATCAAATGTGGGCAGCCCAATATTACCCTTTTGATAAACCGAATCGTTGGGTTACTTCAGGGGGACTTGGCACGATGGGATTTGGCTTTCCGGCAGCAATTGGTGCTCAACTGGGTGCTCCGGATGATTTGGTTGTTGCACTGGTAGGTGATGGCGGATTTCAAATGACACTACAGGAGCTTTCCGTTCTGAAAGAAAGAAATCTCCCTGTTAAAGTCATTATCGTCAATAACGAAGTACTTGGAATGGTTAGACAGTGGCAGGAGAGCTTTTATGAAGAACGTTATTCGGAATCCATCATTCCAAGTCCGGACTTCGTAAAACTAGCTGAGAGCTACGGGATTCGCGGAATGAAAGTAGAGAAAGAGGATGATGTTGAACGTATGCTTGAAGATGTATTCGCCTATAGTGGTCCGGTAGTTGTTGATTGCCGGGTTGAACCAAAAGAATGCGTTTATCCCATGATTGCCCCAGGTAAAGGAATTCACCAAATGATAGGGGTGACGAAATGAAGCGAATTATCATAGCAACCGTTCAAAATCAAAGTGGAGTTCTCAACCGAGTTACCGGAATGTTGAATAAAAGGCAATTCAATATTGACAGTATATCCGTGGGGAGCTCCGAAACGGAAGGCATAGCCAAAATGACATTCGTCGTTGATGTTAGTGATCCCCAGAAGCTGGAGCAATTGACAAAGCAATTAAATAAACAAATTGATGTCATAAAAGTATCGGATATTACCGATAAGGCAATGGTCGCAAGGGAACTCGCACTTATAAAAGTTGGTGGCAGCGGCTCATTACGAGCGGAGATTCAAGGCATTATTACACCATTTCGAGCTTCTGTCATTGATGTGAGTAAAGATAGCTTAACCATACAGGTTACAGGTAAACCGGATAAAGTCGAAGCTTTAATTACATTATTAAGACCTTATGGAATCAAAGAACTGACAAAAACAGGTGTCACTGCATTTTTGAGAGGTCAGCAACCAGCAAAGCAGGTAACAGAGATTAATTCATTTTCCGTATAAAACATTAAAAATAGAAAGGGAGATTACAAATGTCAAAGGTACTTTATGAAAAAGATGTTCAAAAAGAGGTATTGCAAGGAAAGAAAATTGTGGTGGTAGGTTATGGCTCACAAGGGCATGCACATGCACAAAATCTCCGTGAGAGTGGTCATGATGTTGTTGTAGGTCTAAGACCTGGTAAGTCACAAGTTAAGGCAGAGGAAGATGGGTTCACCGTTTTACCGGTAGCGGAAGCAACGCGTGAGGCAGATGTTGTCATGGTACTTTTACCAGATGAACTTCAGCCATATGTTTATCAGGAAAGCATTAGAGATAATTTAAAACCTGGTAGTGCGATTGCATTCGCCCATGGGTTTAATATCCATTTCCGTCAAGTGGTTCCACCATCGGATGTGGATGTGTTCATGATAGCACCAAAAGGACCGGGACACTTGGTACGTAGGACATATGAAGATGGTGCAGGTGTACCGGCACTTTACGCGGTTGAGCAAGACGTAACTGGAAATGCCAAACAAATTGCTCTTGCATATGCAGACGGAATTGGAGCAGCTAGAGCTGGTATTCTGGGAACCACTTTTCAAGAAGAAACCGAGACCGATCTATTCGGTGAACAATCTGTCTTGATGGGTGGCTTGACGCACCTCATTAAGGCTGGATTCGAAACATTGGTTGAGGCAGGTTATCAGCCGGAAGTTGCTTACTTTGAATGTTGTCATGAAGTGAAACTAATCGTTGATCTGATCTATGAAGGCGGATTTGAAAATATGCGCTATTCGTGCTCGGATACGGCGGAATGGGGCGACTATGTTTCCGGACCACGAGTGATTAATGAGGAAACAAAAGGACGAATGAAAGAAGTGCTTAATGATATTCAATCAGGTGAATTTGCCAAAGGATGGATCCAGGAAAATCAAACAAACCGACCAATGTTCAATGCGATTAATCGACAGGAGAACAACCATCTCATTACATCTGTTGGAAGGGAGTTACGGGAGTTAATGCCTTTTGTGAAACAGCCAATCCAACAAAAGCAAAAGGATGTGAATAACCATGTCACAAATTAAAATTTTTGATACAACATTGCGGGATGGAGAGCAATCCCCCGGTGTCAATCTGAACAAGTTAGAAAAACTGGAAATCGCGAAACAGCTAGAAAGGTATGGCGTTGATCGGATAGAGGCAGGATTTCCTGCCACTTCCGAGGGCGATTTCAACGCTGTGAAGACGATTGCGGAAACGTTAAAAAGCACATCTGTTACCGGACTTGCACGTGCGGTGAAATCAGATATTGATGCATGTTGGGGTGCGTTGAAGAATACAAAGGAACCCTGTGTGCATATCGTCATAGCAACATCACCGATTCATATGAAATATAAATTAAAACAAACACCGGAGGAAGTTCTGAATACGTCCGTAGAAATGGTTTCTTATGCCAGTCAAAACTTTTCCCAAATTGAATGGTCGGCAGAAGATGCATCGCGATCTGATTTAGATTTTCTAGCCAGGATCATTGAAAAAGTTATCGATGCTGGGGCAACTGTTATTAATCTTCCGGATACGGTCGGTTATGCAACACCACAAGAATATGGGTACATGTTCCGCTATATGAAAGAAAACGTACCAAATATAGACCGTGCACGACTATCTTGTCACTGTCATAATGATTTGGGGATGGCTGTTGCAAATTCCATTGCTGCAGTTGAAAATGGTGCAACGCAAATAGAAGGCGCTATTAATGGAATCGGGGAACGAGCCGGGAATGTATCAATAGAAGAAGTAGCCGTTGCCCTGAAAGTACGTGCTGATGCTTATAAGCACACGACCGGGATCCAATTAGATGAAACAAAACGTACAAGTGATTTAGTGGCTAAGTTGACGGGAATGTATGTGCAGTCGAATAAGGCGATTGTTGGTCGTAATGCTTTTTCCCACGAATCTGGTATTCACCAAGATGGTGTACTGAAAAATCCATCTACGTATGAAATTATAACTCCAGAAATGGTCGGTGTTCGTTCCAACACACTTTTCCTTGGAAAACACTCGGGTCGTCATGCTTTTCAAGATAATGTGAAAAAGTTGGGTTATGATTTATCAGAGGAAAAGCTTCAAGAAGCGTTTAATGAGTTTAAATTACTGACAGATCGTAAAAAAGATGTAACCGATGAAGACTTGTTTACCATCTTAATGGAAGTACAAACCGATATGACGAAAGTAGACAAATACCAGTTGGAAATGTTCCAGGTTCAATATGGAACGGCGAATATACCGACAGCTACAGTACGTTTGAAAACACCAGCTGGAAATGCGGTTGAAACTGCTTGTACAGGTACAGGAAGTGTAGAAGCATTGTATAAAACGCTTGATGCCTTAATTGAAGAGGACTTGAAATTAGTGGATTATCAGCTGAACTCTGTTGGCGGCGGAAAAGATGCCCTTGCCGAAGCTCATGTACAGCTTGAGGTCAATGGAGAAAAGGTGAATGGCAGAGGAGCTGCTCAAGACGTGATAGAAGCATCTGCAACTGCATTTTTAAACGGTGTGAATCGTTATATTGTAGGACAGAATACAACCTTGAAAAAAGAAGTTGTGAAATAGCGGTTAGAGTTTAGATTGGTGGGAATCGGTGAAATAATAGCCGATTTCCTTTAAAAAATAAATAGGAGGAGGGGCCCTTATTATGAATAAACAAATTATTCTGCTTCCGGGCGATGGCGTTGGCAAAGAAATTATGGAAGCTGCGGAAAAGGTATTAAATACAATTGCCAGTGAGTATGGCCATACGTTCACATTCCAACAGCAGAAGATCGGTGGGGATGCGATTGATTATCACGGAGTACCGTTGCCGGATAATACGATAACGGCGTGTCAAGAGGCGGATGCGATTTTACTTGGTGCTGTTGGAGGAGAAAAATGGGACACTCTTCCAGCGCATCTGAGACCTGAAAAAGGATTACTGGGGATCCGAAAGACGCTGGATTTATTCGCTAACCTCCGTCCAGTGAAAGGATTCGCTCCTTTACTGCAAGCTTCTCCATTAAAAGAAGATGTGATCAAAGGTAGTGATATTTTGATCATTCGGGAACTGACAGGTGGGCTTTATTTTGGAAATCCAAGTGAACGCCGCGCAGATGGAGAGGTAGTTGTCGATACCCTTCATTATCATCGTGATGAAATGGAGCGAATTATTGATAAAGGGTTTCAAAGTGCACGCTTAAGAAGGAACCACCTAACTTCTGTTGATAAAGCAAATGTCTTGGAATCCAGCCGTATGTGGCGTGAGATCGTAGAGGAAAAAAGCAAGGATTATCCGGATGTAACCGTAGAGCATCTGCTCGTTGATGCTGCGGCAATGAAACTTATTACACAGCCGGATCGTTTTGATACTATCGTTACGGAAAATTTATTTGGTGATATTTTAAGTGACGAGGCGTCTGTTTTAACAGGATCTCTTGGAATGCTGCCTTCTGCGAGTATACGCTCCGATGGTGTTGGACTATATGAGCCTGTTCATGGTTCAGCGCCTGACATTGCCGGTAAGGGAGTAGTGAATCCATTAGGAATGATTCTCTCCGTTGCACTCATGCTAAGGCACTCATTTGGGCTCCAACAGGAAGCAGTGGAAATAGAAGAAGCTGTTAATGAATGTCTGGAACAAGGTTATCATACGCCTGATTTGCGAATAAAAGATGGTACGCAGGTAAGTACAAAAGAGATGACGGATATGGTACTGGAAAATCTGACGACGAAAAGTGTTTGCAATCGTATTAGTAATATGTATGCCTGATAAATAGGCAGAGTATCAGGAATAATCCAATAATGCAGAGGAGGTTTTCAGAAATGGCAAAACCGGAAACAATTATTTCCAAAATTTGGAATAAACATGTCGTGCATGAAGAGGCTGGAAAACCGGATTTAATGTACATTGATCTGCATTTAATTCATGAGGTAACCTCGCCTCAAGCTTTTGAAGGTCTGCGTTTGAACAATCGAAAGGTACGCCGACCGGATTTAACCTATGCTACCATGGACCATAATGTTCCAACCAAAAATAGGGACGTGATTAAAGATCAAATTTCCAAAAAGCAAATGGAAACATTAAGGAAAAATTGCAGGGATCATCAAATTCCATTAGCAGATATGGCGCATCCGGATCAAGGCATTGTTCATGTGATCGGCCCGCAGCTAGGCTTGACCCAACCGGGAAAAACGATTGTCTGTGGCGATAGCCATACATCCACACATGGAGCATTTGGTGCCCTCGCTTTTGGCATCGGCACAAGTGAGGTTGAGCATGTATTAGCAACCCAGACTTTGCAGCAGGAACAGCCCAAAACATTGAACGTACATGTAGAAGGCGATCTTGGACCTGGAGTAACTGCTAAGGATTTAATCCTGGCAATCATTGGGAAATTCGGGGTGCGATTTGGAACTGGCTATGTCATGGAATATACAGGAGATGCGATTCGAAATTTATCGATGGAAGGTCGCATGACGGTATGCAATATGTCCATTGAGGCAGGTGCCAGAGCAGGTTTAATCAGCCCTGATCAAAAAACAATTGATTATTTAGAAGGAAAAGAATATGTGCCTGATGGGGAGGCTTTTGCCCAATTGGCCGAGTCGTGGCTAAACATGGCAACTGATGAAGGTGCTGTTTATGATAAGACCGTAACAATCAATGCAGCAGAGATAGAACCACAAGTCTCATGGGGAACAAATCCGGGCATGTGTGTACCTGTTAGTGGGGCAACGCCAAGTTTAGATGATGTCGAGCATAGGGAAGATGTCGAGCGAGCTTTAGAGTATATGGGCTTGGAAGAAAATCAGCCGATAACATCGATTACCATTGATCATGTATTTATTGGTTCATGCACTAATTCACGCATTGGTGATCTTAAGAAAGCAGCTGCAATTGTTGAAGGAAAACAGGTTAAACCGGAAGTGAGAGCCATTGTTGTACCAGGTTCATTTAGTGTGAAACTGGAAGCGGAAAAGCAAGGACTGGATACGATTTTTAAACAAGCAGGATTTGAGTGGCGTGAGTCTGGTTGTAGTATGTGCTTAGGGATGAATGATGACATCGTCCCACCGGAAGGAAGATGTGCATCGACATCAAACCGGAATTTTGAAGGAAGACAGGGGAATGGGGCTCGTACTCATTTGGTAAGCCCTGAAATGGCGGCAGCAGCAGCAATAGAAGGTCATTTTGTGGATGTTCGTACATTTGCAAGTGTACCTAACTAGGAGGTGTATATGATGGAAGCAATTCAGGAACATAAGGGGTTGGTTTACCCTTTAAATCGAACAAATGTTGATACGGACCAAATTATACCGAAGCAATTTTTAAAACGAATCGAACGAACCGGGTTTGGTCAATTTCTTTTTTACCATTGGCGATTTGATGATGATGGGAATGAGCGTCCCGACTTCGGATTGAATAAGCCGGCATACCAAGGTGCATCGATTTTATTAACCGGGGAGAACTTTGGCTGCGGCTCTTCCAGAGAGCATGCACCCTGGGCGTTGTTGGATTACGGTTTTCGTGTTATTATTGCTCCAAGCTTTGCAGATATTTTTTATAATAATGCCTTGAAAAATGGGATTATTCCTATTCAAATGGATGAATCAACGATAAATCAATGGATGCGTCGGGCTCAAAGAACTACATTGATTTTAGATGTAGATTTGGAGGAGCAGCGGATCATCGATGGGAACCAACATGAGGAACACTTTGACATTCCGGCATTTCATAAAGAAAAATTAATCAATGGGTTGGATGAAATAGCCTTAACCTTGAAACTCGAAGATGAAATCGAAGCATATGAAAAAGCTTTAGGAAGATAATGAGGAGAGTGAAACCATTGGGGATTGCTTAACAGGTGAAAAGGTTCGTGTAGCGATGGAAAAATTAACACCTATCGTCCATCGCACACCTTTACTAACATCAAATACAACCAACAAATTACTCGAAAAAAATGTTTATTTTAAAATGGAGAACCAACAAAAAACGGGCGCATTTAAATTTAGAGGCGCTAGTTTCAAATTAATGCAGCTAACAGAGGAGCAATTAAAAACAGGAGTTATCACGGCCTCAGCAGGGAATCATGCTCAAGGAGTTGCCCTTGCTGCAGCAAAATTAGGAGCGCATGCAACGATATTCATGCCTGAGAAGACACCACTCGCAAAAGTTCATGCAACCCGGAACTATGGCGCTAGTGTTGTACTTACCGGAGAGTCGTTTCAGGAAGCTTATGAAGCCTCCATGAAAAGACAAATGCAAACGGGAGCTGTTTATATTCATCCGTTTGACGATTATGATGTCATGGCAGGCCAGGGTACAATTGCCATGGAAATGATGCATCAGGAAGACCGTCTTGATACGATTGTGATACCCATTGGTGGAGGAGGGCTGATTAGTGGGGCAGCCGTTGCTGCCAAACATGTAAACCCTGCTATAAAAATTATTGGTGTTCAAGCAAGTGGGGCATCTGCTATGCATGATAGTTATCATAGTCATAATGTCAAACATTCGAAATCCGTTTCTACGATCGCTGAAGGTATCGCTGTAAAACAGCCGGGTCAACATACGTTGCCATTGATTCGTGAGTACGTTGATGATATTATAACAGTTACGGATGAGGAGATTGCATCTGCCATCGTTTATATGCTTGAGCGGAATAAGACACTAATGGAAGGTGCAGGCGCCGCATCTTTAGGCGCGCTATTTGCACATCATAAGCAAATAACGTCACGTCATTGTGGTGTTATCGTCAGCGGTGGGAATATGGATATTGGAAATTTACCAAAGATCCAGCGGCTTGCTGAGAAATTACACCATTCGGCATGAACGAAGTCATAAGAATAGCAAGCGTTCCACCCCTTTGTGGGGTGGGAGACGCTTCATATTTTTTTATCCCCTCTGTTTCTCATACATGCGTAACTCATTAAACCGCTTCGTTTCTTTTACAACAACCCCGGATAATAGTAATAAACCGACTAGGTTCGGAATCGCCATTAATCCGTTGAAAAGGTCGCCAAAGTTCCATACCGTGTCCAAAGACAGTGTAGCCCCAGGTATGATTGCTAATACGAAGATAACTCGATAAGTTATGGTGAGATTATCACCAACCAGATACGTAAAGCATTTTTCCCCAAAATAGGCCCAACCTAAAATGGTAGAGAATATAAAGAATAATAGTGTCACTGCAACGACGATGTTACCGCCCGCGGGGAGTAATGCTTCAAAAGATTGTGCAGTGAGTGCAGCACCTTCAGCCCCTGATGTATATAAATCTGCCATGGTAAGGGTAAGACCTGTAATTGTACAGACGATAATCGTATCAATGAATACTTGTGTCATGGATATGAGCGCTTGACGTGCAGGAATATCCGTACGAGCAGCAGCAGCGGCAATACCACCTGTACCAAGGCCGGCTTCATTGGAAAACAGTCCACGGGCAACTCCCATTTGGATGACCGTTCCAATCGCTCCACCAGTAACAGCTTGCCCTGTAAACGCATCCGAGAAAATCATTCCAAAAGCAGCAGGAACTTCACTGAAATTAATAAAAATGATGACAAAACCTGCAAGAATATAAAAGATAATCATGACCGGTACAATAATACTAGTCACTTTTCCGATGCTTTTAACGCCACCGATAATTACCAATCCAACGAGGATTGCGAACACTAGACCAGTGACCCAAAGTGGAATATTGAAAACGTCATTGGCAACATCTGACGCAGCATTCGCCTGGATCATATTGCCAATTCCGAAGATCGCTGCAAAGACGGCAAATATGGCAAACAGTACAGCAAGCCATTTTTGTCCAATACCTTTTTCAAGATAATACATCGGTCCCCCGGACATTTCTCCTTTAGCATTTTCCTGTCGGTATTTTACACCGAGAATGGCTTCTGAATATTTTGTTGCCATTCCGACAAGTGCCGTAATCCACATCCAAAAAACAGCACCAGGACCACCTGCGACGACAGCTGTTGCTACACCAACGACATTTCCCGTACCAACAGTGGCAGCCAAGGAAGTCATGAGCGCCTGGAAATGAGATATATCTCCTTTGGAATCTTGATCATGTTTCTTAAAAGTGATTTTCAGCGCATAAGGTAGCATGCGAAACGTAAAGAACATTAATCGTATTGTTAAGTATAAACCCGTTCCAACTAATAAAATAATTAACGGTAAACCCCAGACAAAATCGCTAATTTGTCCACTTATGTTTTCCAGCGAGTCTAACACCATATCCCTCCTTTAAATTACTTTTAAAGATATAGAAATATTAAGAAAATGTCAATAGATATTAATCTCCAAATTAGCACACGAAACTAGGGTTATCACTTTGCTGCGGCTAATCTCTGTAGGTATTGGAATGAAGTTTATCATCGGACAATATAGCTTACTTTTATACAAAGAGACTATTCTATCACCTATGCGCTGACCGCAGTCATCTTTTTAAGGAGTTTCGTACCCCCTTTCGTGTTTTTTGAACATCTTTTTTGTCTGGTTTGAACATGACCTTACCTTCAAAGATATAATATCTAATCCAATTATAACACGTATTAGCCAAAAAGTTGGTACCTATCTAACCCTTTGACTGCCAAGCATCTTCGAAGTTTTGAAAAATGGAAGTAGACCTTTTCCCCTCATTTAAAAGGGGGAAAAGTCAGTGATGGAACAAATTCTTATTATCGTTATGTTAGCCTCCAATTTCTTCATTTACATAGGAAATCTTTGGTTCATGTCATGCTAGTCTCAATTAAACAAATGCCATGAAAAATTTTGTTTAATTGAGACAATGACAAGTAATTATTTACCACTTATACTCTAATGAAGATGATATAGAAAATTGGAAACTATTACACGCCGTTTGAATAACTATTCTACGATTAAGTTGGTGATAAGACCTAAACATCATACAATTAGGCAAAGTAAATTTAACGCGGAAGCTCGTATGATGATTCATACAGACTTGCGGAAGAGTCATTATCATTAAAGGGTAAACAGCATCTGCTGGATTGAACATGTTTGTAATAAACTCATATATGATATGTATTTGTATATCCAAAGGAGGAAATTTATATGGAATATAAAGATTTAAATGTAGCTTCACGTACAATTATGACGCCGGGACCGGTAGAAGCAGATCCACGTGTATTAAGAGCAATGTCCACCCCGATCATCGGACAGTTTGATCCGCAATTTTTAAATTTGATGGATGAAACCTCGGATTTATTGCGTTATGTCTTTCAAACAGAGAATCAACGTGCGTTTCCGGTAGATGGGACTTCCCGCTCTGGCATTGAGGCTGTACTAGCAAGCATTATTGAACCTGGGGATAAAGTAGTTGTTCCTGTTTTCGGACGGTTTGGTTATTTACTCACAGAAATTGTAGATCGTTCCGGCGGAGAAACACATATGATAGAAACGGAATGGGGGAATGTGTTTGATCCACAGGATATTATTGCGGAAATTAAAAGGGTGGATCCGAAAGTAGTGGTTATGGTTCATGGTGAAACGTCAACAGGTCGTTTGCAACCAATTGAAGAAGTGGGCAAATTTTGCAGGGAAAATGATATTTTACTAGTGGTTGATGCTGTCGCTACACTTGGAGGCGTTGAATTTAAGCCGGAAGCGTGGAATGTGGATGCAGTCATCACCGGTACACAAAAATGCCTTGCTGCTCCAACCGGTATGGCCCCGCTTACGTATAATGCCCGTATTGAGGAAACCCTGCAAGCGCGTAAAAAGATAGAGCGTGGTTTATCATTGGATGATAAAAATGATAGGAAAATTCAAAGTAACTATTTTGATTTAAGTCAAATCCAGGATTACTGGTCTCCGGATCGTTTGAATCATCACACAGAATCTACTTCTATGCTATATGCACTACGTGAAGGTTTGCGTGTTATTAAAGAAGAAGGAATTGAAAACCGCATTGAGCGTCATACAGCACACGGGAAAGCATTAGTTGCAGGATTGCAAGCAATGGGAGTGGAGTTGTTTGGTGAGGAAGAAAACAAATTGCCGGTTGTTACTATTGTAAAGGTACCAAAAGGCGTTAGTGAGTCCGCAGTCCGTCAAACAATGCTTAACGAATTCGGCATTGAAATTGCAGGGGCGTTTGGTCCCTTAAAAGGTAAAGTATGGAGAATTGGTTCCATGGGCTTTAGCAGTAGAAAGAATAATATTCTTCGCGTTCTTGGAGCATTAGAATCTACGCTTACGTATCATGGTGCTAATGTAAATAGTGGGGACGCTACGCAAGCGGCTTTAGCATATTATGCTGATTTGGATAAGTCCATAAGCATGTAATAAGGTAGTGGCAGTCTTGCTAAATGGACGTGCACGCAGCAAACAGCAAAAATTCATAGCTTATACCCGGTTCGACTTTTAAAGCGTTTCAAAATGATTGAGCTTTCTACACGGGTAATGCCTTCTACCGCGTATAGTTCATTATTAATAAAGATTTCTAGCATTTGGAAATCCTCGACCAGCACGTGCATATGCAGTGTACTAGGTCCGGTCATTTGATAAATACTGGCAACATTTGGATTATCCGCTAGGTTTTGTGCTACCTGCTGTAGTTGCTTTGGCTCAACATCTACTTCAAAGAAAGCAGACACTTTTTTTCCAACTTTTTCGGAGTTAATAACAACGGTAAATTTCTCGATGACACCTTTTTCCTGCAAATTTTTGATTCTATCTTTTACAGCAACTCGGGATAAGCCTATTTTCTCAGCTAATTCCACGTAGGAAATTCTACCGTCATCTGCTAGTATTTCTATTAATTTTTGATCGATTTCGTCAAATTTCATATGAATAACTCCTAAACTTAATTTATTTTTAGTATAACATATACTCAAACGTTCACGTACAATATATAATTAAGTTTAATAAAAGGGAGGTATCGTTCTTGCTGGTATTGAAACAGGATTTAAAGATTTTAATGAAGAAAAAATTACAGGCAGCTGGTTTACAGGAAAAACATGCTGAGGGTGTGGCAGATGTACTGCTTCATGCAGATTTAAGAGGTATTCATTCCCATGGAGCAATGCGTGTGGAATACTATGCTGAGAGAATTGCGAAGGGTGGGATAAATGTCAACCCGACGTTCACCTTTGAAAAGACCGGACCGTCTACAGCTGTATTTGATGGAGACAATGGGGCCGGCCATGTGGCTGCAAAAGAAGCAATGGATGAAGCGATCAAGATGGCTAAGGAAAGTGGTGTAGCAACAGTAGGAGTAAGACGGATTAGTCACAGTGGATCTCTTTCTTATTTTGTTCAGCAGGCAGCTCGTAAAAACATGATTGCGATTTCCGTCTGCCAATCGGATCCAATGGTCGTTCCATTCGGAGGGGCAGAAGCCTATTACGGGACAAACCCCATTGCATTTGCTGCGCCCGGTGAAGATGGAGAGCATATCACATTTGATATGGCCACAACTGTTCAAGCGTGGGGGAAAATTCTACATGCCCGTTCTAAAAATGCGTCTATTCCTGAAGGCTGGGCAGTAGATGAGAATGGAGAAACGACGACGGATCCATTCAATGTTCATGCCCTGTTGCCAATTGCAGGTCCAAAAGGCTATGGTTTAATGATGATGGTTGATATTTTGTCAGGCGTTTTATTGGGACTTCCTTTTGGAAACAAAACCTCATCCATGTATCATGATCTAAGTGAAAGCAGAAACCTTGGCCAGCTTCACATTGTAATTAATCCCGAATTCTTTACAGATTTACGTGCGTTTAAGCGAAACATAACGCAAACGATGAATGACTTAAATCATATTAAACCGGCTAAAGGCTATGATCAGGTTTCGTATCCTGGACAACGAAGTGCGTGGAAAGAAAAGAAACATGAGGAAAATGGAATTGAAATTGTAGATGATATTTATGCCTATCTTGCCTCAGATGTTATTCACAATAATGCCTATGATGATAAGGATCCGTTCGCTAAGTAAATAGTTGAAGCATCAAGCGCAGGAGCGCCTGCATTTATCTATCAATAGTTATACTCAAGCAAACAATTTTATAAATCCTAGATGATGAAAAAAGTGGATGTCTGCATACGTGGACATCCACTTTTTGTTCTTTACAATTAGCTATCATTTTCCTCAGATAAATGTACCTTCAAAAACGAAATAATCTCATCAAACGCTTCTATGACTACTGGGTCCTCCATATTTTGATCAAAGGAATGTTTGCCTTTAGGGACGATAAATAATTGGGAATGTCCACCAGCGTTGTTAATAGCTTTATTCATATGCACAGACTCTGTATACGGTACGTCCTCATCTTCATCTCCATGCAGTAGAAGGGTTGCCGGATAATCGGCATCGATATATTCTATCGGACAATATTCTCTTAGCTTGTCTGCATGTGTTGCAAGCCCCCAGTCTGTTACAAAATCCAGCCATTTTCCCTGTTGTCTACTATATAAATAAATGGCATAACGCTTTTCGATAGGAGCTTCTGCAATTGTTTTCTTTTGAATTAATTGGCGCATGAGTACTTCCGGAACCTTGGTCATTTTGTTGAAATGAGTAGAAGGTTTCAAGTACCAATCCCCTAGGATATTTCCATAACCATAAAGGGAAACGATCAATTTAGGTTTGACGCTGAACGTTCCCGATAATAATGCAAGATACCCTCCTGCGGAACTTCCTATTACAGCAATTTTTTCCGGGTCGAAATGAAATTGTTCTTTTCCCGTTTCTTTTAACCAGACAAGCGCATCCTGGATGTCCGCTTTAATTTCCGGTAATTTCGTCTCTGGAGCCAGTCTGTACGCAATAGAGCAGACATTAAAACCGGCCTGACTATAGCGTGTTATCTGATCATTATGGATGTCGGTCCTTGTTCCCCAGATTAAGCCTCCCCCATGGATATAGACGATAAGGGGTGCATGTTTTTCATCAACGGGGTAAAAGTCCCCCTTGATTTCACAATTATGGATTTTTTTATATACGAATGTTGTTTGCATGGTTGTGTGCTCCTCTTTTTCTGGATTCTATTTACATCACATGTTGGTGCTACTAGAAACGCTATCTAATAACTATATATCATCATACATTGTCTAAAATATTCAAAAGGCATGGATGAATTTGTTTAAAATATCTAATTACTTTCCAATTGCAATTAGATATAATAAAAAGGGAAAGTGATGATCCTACTCCTCAAATAGTTTAAAAAGCGCTTACATAAAAGGGAGAAATTTCTATCTACCTTAGATGTTTATGTAAATTATATCATGTTTTACTTATGTTAGCTGAAAGGAAGATAAATGATGGTTTCTAGTACAAATTCAAATGCAGGTGAAGCTATTGAGGATAAACTTCAATGGCTGGGAAAAATCGCTGCAGATCCTAAGGGCGGAATTTCAAGATTGTTGTATAGTCCCGAGTGGGCTGAGACGCAAAGGGTGCTAAAACAGCTGTTTGAAGAAGAAGGTTTTTCAACAGGTTACGATGAGGTTGGAAACTTGTTTGGAAGATTAGAAGGAACTAAGTATAAGGATGAAACCGTCCTCACAGGTTCGCATATTGATTCCGTTATAAATGGAGGAATTTATGACGGCCAATATGGCGTAATCACCGGCTACTTTGCGCTTAAATATTTACAGGAAAATTATGGTCCACCACTTCGTAACATAGAAGTAGTATCTATGGCTGAAGAAGAGGGGAGCCGTTTCTCTTATACATGTTGGGGTTCAAAAAACATTGTCGGGCTAGCAAAGACAGAAGATGTAAGCGCGTTGAAGGATGCTGATAGTGTTTCATTTGATGAAGCGATTCGTGCAGCAGGTTTTGATTACAAAAAAAATCCGGAAGCAGCTCGGGAAGACATAAAGTCGTTTATTGAAGTTCATGTTGAACAGGGAAATGTTCTGGAAACGGAAGGAAAGGCTGTAGGTGTTGTACAGTATATCGTTGGTCAACGTAGATTTACGATCACTGTGAATGGGCAAGCCAATCATGCTGGGACAACGCCAATGGGTTATCGTAAGGATGCGATGAACGCTGTTTCACGTATGAGCTATGCTATAAATGATTTAGCCTTGGCCTACGGGGATCCATTGATAGCTACTGTTGGAAGCATTGCGCTCGAACCTAATACCCCTAATGTTATTCCAGGGAAAGCAATTTTCTCCCTTGATGTGAGACATACCAATAAAGATGCGTTAGTGAAATTCACAAATGAAATAAAGGCTGAGATTAATGAAATTGCTAAACTTCTCGGGGTTGAAGTCGACATTGACATGTATATGGATGCAGAGCCTGTTACTATGGATAAAACTATTGTGAAGACGATTGAAGAGCAGTGTCACAAAAGCAATTTGAATTACAAAATGATGCATAGTGGTGCTGGACATGATGCGCAAATTATTGCCCCCGTTGTACCTACAGCCATGATTTTTGTACCAAGTCATAATGGTATCAGTCATAGTCCGAGTGAATATACAGAGACAAAAGACTTAGGGGAAGGCTTGCATACCTTAATTGGAACACTGTATGAATTAGGTTATAAAGAATAATAGGATTTTTAATAAGGGAATTCATAATACTGGGAGTGAAAAAAGTGCTGCACACAGTGATTAAGAAAAACTTATATCAGGACTCAGTTAGTCTGATGTTATTAACAAATCATATTTCTTCACTAGATGGTGTAAACCAAATTCAGGTCATGATGGGGACACCAGCTAACAAAGATATTTTTAAAGTTTCGAGTTTATACACGGATGAATTAGAAGAAGCAAGTCCCAATGATCTTTGTATTGTCGTTGATGCTGCGAATGAAAGTAAAGTTCAACACGTTGTAGAAGAAGTTGATAATTACTTAACGAATCAAACTTCGGAATCACAAAAGAGCGCCATTTCCATCGTCCGTACATGGGAAATGGCGGAAAATAAATTACCGAATGCTAATTTAGCTTTAATTTCAATTGCCGGTGAGTATGCGGTGGCAGAGGCGAACAAAGCACTGGACCGCAAATTAAACGTGTTTTTATTTAGTGATAATGTAAGTGCCCGAGATGAGCTTCAGTTAAAAGAAAGAGCAATTAACGAAGGTTTAATCGTCATGGGCCCTGACTGTGGCACTGGTATCTTAGAAGAAGTTCCAATAGCATTTGCCAACGTTGTAGAAAAGGGGAACATTGGCGTTGTTGGTGCTTCAGGTACAGGCATTCAGGAGGTAACTACACTCATCGGTAAACATGGTGGAGGCATATCCCAGGCGATCGGCACAGGTGGCCGTGACTTGTCAGCAGATATCGGCGCACTAACCACGATCAAAGGATTACAAGTCCTGGATGCCGACCTGGAAACGGACGTTATTGTGTTTATTTCCAAGCCACCAGCACCGGAAGTTCGCAAGAAGGTAGTAGAGGTTTTCAAAACATTAAGCAAACCAGTAGTAGCTGTTTTCATGGGTGATAAACCGGCAGAGCAACATGATAATGTGCATTATGCCTGGACGCTTGAGGATACGGCAAACAAAGCATTGGAATTAGCAAAAATAAGTAAAAGATCGATCAAGAACATCGTTCGAGATAATCAAGATGTTGAGAAAATGAAACAACATAAAAATCAACGGTGTATTAAAGGCTATTTCTGTGGAGGTACATTAGCACTGGAATCTGCAACGATTATGAAAGAGACATTCACCATTGATGCGTCTACTAAACAATCTGAAGGGATGATGCTTGCATCTGAAGGTCATGAAGTTATCGACCTCGGTGACGATGCTTACACAGTAGGTCGCGCACACCCAATGATTGACCCAACCTACCGCATTGAGAAAGTGAAAGAAGCTGCTAAAAATCCGGAAACAGCCATTATTTTACTTGATAATGTCATTGGTTATGGGGCGCATGAAGATATGGCAGGCGTAGTTGCACCAGTTGTAGAAGATGCAAAAAGAGAAGCTGCTAAAGAAGAGCGGTCGTTAATAGTAATTGCTTCTGTAACCGGTACTGCAGATGATCCGCAAGTATTTCAGGATCAAGTAGATAAATTAGAGGATGCAGGCGTCATCGTTGCAGAGAGTAACGCACAAGCTACAAAACTTGCAACAGAAATTATAAATTATTTAGGTACAGAAAAAACAGAAGCAAAAACAGTTAAAAACTCAAAAGTGGAAAAAGATGCTGTTTCGGAATTACTTTCAAGTAAACCACGCGTCATTAATGTCGGATTAAGCAGCTTTGCTGAAGCAATTCTGGAACACGGCGGACAGGTTGTGCAATATCAATGGGCACCGATCGCCGGGGGAAATAAACGTTTAGCGGGAATTTTGGAAAAACTTAAATAATTTTTACGACTAGGAGGATTATCATGGCAAATCAACCAATAGCAGAAGCCAATGAGGCAGTCATTCAACATGTAATCGAATCACAACCATTTTTACTTGATGTTGTTCCAGCAAAAGATGTGATCTCAGAGTTAAACGGGAAAGTGCTCCTGCATTCAGGCCCACCAACAACATGGGATAAAATGCCTCATCCGATGCAGGGTTCAAGTATTGGCGCTGCCTTGTTTGAAGGTTGGGCTGATAACGAAGATGATGCGAAGAAAATGCTTGAAGGTGGAGAAATTACGTTCCTTCCTTGTCACTCTGTTAACGCAGTAGGACCAATGGGTGGGATTACATCCGCTAATATGCCGGTAGTAGTAGTTGAGAACAAGACAGGAAATAAACGCGCATATTGTAATTTAAATGAAGGTATTGGTGCTGTACTGCGTTTTGGCGCATATAACAGTGAAGTAATTAATCGGTTAAATTGGATGCAAAATGTATTAGGTCCTGCTTTATCAAAAGCATTGAAACAAATCGATGGCGGTATGAACGTGAATGTCCTTGTGGCAAAAGCAATTACCATGGGAGATGAGTTCCATCAAAGAAATATTGCGGCATCCGCCCTATTTTTAAAAGAAATTGTTCCTTATTTGATCACTGCTGGACTTTCAGATGAAGATTTACAGTCTGTAACGAAATTCCTGGCAGATAATGATCAGTTCTTCCTGAATATTATGATGGCTACAGGAAAAGCAGTTATGGATACAGCTGCTACAACTGAAGAAGGAAGTGTCGTTACAGCTCTTTCACGTAATGGCGATCAATTCGGTATTAAAGTCAGTGGACTTGGCGATCAGTGGTTTACGGCACCAGTAAATACGCCGGATGGATTATATTTCAGTGGATATAGTTCACAAGACGCAACACCGGATATGGGTGACAGTGCAATCACAGAAGCCTATGGTGTAGGCGGAATGGCTATGATTGCTGCACCAGGTGTTGTTCGCTTTGTTGGTACCGGAGGGTTTAATGATGCGCTGACTACGAGTGATGAAATGCGTGAAATTTGTGTAGCGAATAACCAAAATCTGCAAATTCCTACATGGGATTTTCAGGGTGCTTGCTTAGGTATTGATATCCGCAAAGTTGTAGAAACTGGCATTACTCCAGTTATTAATACCGGCATCGCACATAAAGTAGCAGGAATTGGCCAAATCGGAGCAGGAACTGTTCGTGTACCATTAGGATGCTTCGAGAAAGCGCTGGAGGCACTTGCTGAAAAATATGGTGTAGAAGTTGGATAAAATTAACGTGACTACTTAAGTACTCGAGTACTGGCGTATCCAGTGCTCGATCATTAAAGTATCTAATTCTGGGGGGTAGGAGAATGGGAAAAATAATTGTTGTTGCACTTGGTGGTAACGCAATTTTACAAGCGAAGCAAGAGGCAACATACGAAAAACAACTAAATAATGTAAGAAAAAGTAGTAAATTTCTGGCAAAGTTAATTAAAGATGGACACAAACTTGTGATAACACATGGAAACGGTCCTCAAGTGGGAAACATTCTCCGTCAGAATGAAGAAGCAGCAAGTGTTGTTCCACCAATGCCATTAGATGTTTTAAACGGAGAGTCCCAAGGATTTATTGGTTATATGATGGTTCAATCTATTCAAGCTGAACTGAAAGCGCTTGGGTTAAGCACAAATGTTGTAAACTTGCTAACACGTGTTGAAGTGTCCAAGGATGATGAGGATTTCAATGATCCTTCTAAACCAATCGGTGCTTTCTATTCAGAAGAAGAAGCTAAAGTATTAATGACTGAGAGAAAATGGAATATGAAGGCGGACGCAAATCGTGGATGGCGCCGAGTTGTTCCGTCTCCACAACCGAAAGCCATTTTAGAAGCAAAAGCCATAAAAGATCTTGCCGAAGCTGGGAATGTTGTTGT
This sequence comes from Virgibacillus sp. NKC19-3, assembly GCF_019837165.1. Lineage (NCBI taxonomy): Bacteria > Bacillati > Bacillota > Bacilli > Caryophanales > Bacillaceae > Virgibacillus > Virgibacillus saliphilus. The sequence goes on along the minus strand of NZ_JAGYHC010000001.1, from coordinate 2,968,744 downwards.
TGCCTGTGGTGGTGGAGGAATTCCTGTAATCAGTAATGAAGAGGGAAGTTATGATGGAATCGAGGCTGTCATTGATAAGGACCGCAGCGGTCATATGCTGGCAGTAGAAGTAAATGCCGATATTTTTATGGTTTTAACGGATGTTGAAAATGTCTTTGTTAATTTCGGTAAACCGGAACAAAAGGCTTTAGAAAACATCACGGTGAAAGAAATGGAAGACTATGTAGAAGAAGGTCAATTTAGTAAAGGAAGCATGGGGCCCAAAGTCGAAGCTGCATTGGCCTTCGCTAGAAAAAGGGAAACGTCGATTATTTGTTCACTAGAGAAAGTTGATATGGCTGTCCAAGGCAAAAGTGGCACAATAATTACAGCTTAAGTGTCGTACTCCGAAACTTAGGAGTCCGTAGGCATAAAATACATTGGATTCCCTTGTCCCTAACAGTCGATATGAAAACCTTGCTTGGAACCAGCTGCTTACCAGTACATAATTTGCATGAAGTATGCTTAGGTTACTTGTGATTTTGTTAGTTTCAAAAGTCTCATCATCAGGTTTTCTAACTCGTAAAATACCTTTTTTCATGGTGTTGAAATTGCTTTTATAAAGATGATTAACACGATTGATGAGCATAAGTGGAAACAAAAGCATAAACATGAAAATTCCCAGTTTCTTTTTAAATCCAACCTCATGAACAAGCGAGCAGAAGTTAAATTCTTCATCCCCTTTTGTATATGTGGAGTCAATTGAAAATCCAGGAGATTGAAATACATTTTCGTTTTCTTTAACTTTTTATCGCATGATAACACGTCCCTTTTGTTGGTTTGGATTGATATCTTAATTATACCAAAGGCTTAGTGTTCATGCGGTTTTTATATGTTCTTCTTCCATTTTTAAAGAATGGTTTTTATTTGCTTTTCAGAGTGTAAAACGTAAGTTACCAAAATAGAGTGTTGATTTCCGATAATATGGTACTATGAAGTTATACGTAATGAGAGGGGAAATGAATAATGGGTTATCCAAATGATATTTTAACAAGCAGAGCAGTAGTAAAGCCTGGTAAATTTGCTGTTTTACCACCGGAAGGTCTAGTCAATAATGTTATTCCTGGTTTTGAAAATACGTCGATGAGTATTCTTTCATCCCCGAAAACAGGTGCTAGCTTTGTTGATTATATTGTTACCCTTCATAAAGGGGGAAAAAACGAAAAAGGTTTTGGAGGCCAGAATGATATTGAAACTTTTGTGTATGTTTTAGAAGGTAGAGTAAAAGCCAGTGCTAACGAGGAAGAATTCATTCTTGAAGAAGGAGGATATTTATACTGTCCTCCATCTGTAGTTATGTACTTAGAAAACTTGCAAGGCACGGATTCTAGATTATTCTTATACAAACAAAAGCATAAACCTCTAGAAGGACATACCCCATGGATCCATGCAGGAAATTCAAACGACAATGAAGAAGTTATTTATGATGATATGGAAAATGTGCATATTCAGGATCTGCTACCAACAGATATTGCTTTTGATATGAATTTCCATATTCTCACCTTTGACCCAGCAGCAAGTCACCCGTTTGTAGAAACGCACTATCAGCAACATGGGGCTTATCTTTTGTCTGGAGAAGGGATGTACAATTTGGATAACGAATGGATTCCAGTGAAGAAAGACGACTATATCTTTATGGGTACCTATTGCTTACAAGCTGCTTATGCAGTAGGCAGAGAAAAATTAAGCTATGTTTATTCGAAAGACTGCAATCGCGACGCTTCTTTATAAGTAGTGATGAGAATGGTAAAAGTACTTTGCGCTTTTACCATTTTTTTAATGCGTAAGTACATATGATAAAAAGTTCAAGGTATTCTGAAGTGCGATTACAAAACAAGACTATAAACAATTTGATAAAAACGAAATTAGCTAAAGTCTGCTTAATCAAAAATCATGCAGCCATTGCGGCTGATGTGTTCGTATTTCTCGACTTGATCCCGGATACATGGAATGTGACCGAGTACCATAACCACGCTTCATGATAAACGCTTTATTTTCATAGGAAAACTCCCAACAATTGGAATTACTGTTTCTGCTACGACATAGTCCTTATCAAAATGAACTAGTGTTATAAAGTAATCGGTTACAAAGAGAGGGATTTCATTGGCCATCTAAAAAAACGAGATCAATCATCATTAGTGTACTTTGGTTGTCCCCTTTAGATTTTTGGAAATAGAATAGAAACAGACATGTTGGGAAGTAAAAACTTGCCTTTCTTATAACTTTTAGATCCAACAAAAAATTCTAAAAAATCTTCAAAATAATATTGACAAACGCTTACATTGTATTATATATTTAACTAAACCGATTTACTAAAACGGTTTAGTAAATCGGTTTATCTGAAACCGTTTCAGTTAAATTAGGTTATTGAAAGGAAGAAAAAAATTGAAAAGAGCAACCATGAATGATGTCGCACAACTTGCAAACGTTTCAAAGAGTACAGTCTCTCAGTATCTTAACAGGAGATATGATTACATGGGAGAGAAAACCAAAAAGCGAATTGAAGAAGCAATAAATGAATTAGGCTACCAATCCAATTATTTGGCGAGAAGTCTAAAACAAAAAAGAACATTCACCATCGGCGTAATAGTTGCCAATATTCTGCATTCATTTTCAACACGAGTGATACGGGCTATTGAAGATGAATGCAATGAACAAGACATACATGTCATTGTCTGTAATGCGGATGATGACCCAATCAAAGAGAAGAAATACATTGATATGTTGAGAGCAAAGCAAGTGGATGGCCTTATTGTATTTCCCACCGATGGAAATGTTGATTTGTATAAGAAAATGGTAGATGAGGAATTTCCTTTGGTTTTTATTGACCGTAAGGTTGAGGATCTTCAAGTAGATACATTTCTTTTAGACAACGAAAATGCTTCTAAGATGGCTGTGGATTATTTTATTAAAAGCGGGCATAGTCGTATTGGAATGATAACATCGTCTTTAATTCACAACGTGACCCCAAGGGTCGAAAGAATAGAAGGTTACAAGAAGGCGTTAAAGGCTCACGGAATCCAACCTGTTAAAGAATATATTAAAGGCCTTGAAGTTCATGAAATAAAAAAAGGCCTGGAAGAAATCTTTTCTCTAGAAGATCCACCGACAGCGTTATTTACTGGAAATGATCTTACTTTAATGGAGGTGTTAAATTTTACAAAAGAAAATAATATGAAGATTCCTGATGACTTTGCACTGATAAGTATCGATGATGTTTCATTTGCTAATATATACGACCCAACACTAACAACAGTTGCACAGCCCGCGTTTTCTATCGGAAAGGAGGCTTCGAAGTTTTTATTACAAAGAATTAATAAAGATATTAACACAGATCCAAAAATTCATAGATTTAAAGCCGAATTAATAGTCCGCACCTCATGTTAGAGAAGTAAAATTTTAAGAAGGGAATGTAAATAGATGTTTACAATTACTTTTTGATTATTAATCGTAAATACAACCAGCAAATAACGGGGAAGAAAGGGACTTAATTTGAGAAAAATAGATGCGTTTTATGTTGCGTCTCTATGCTTATTATGTTTGCTAGTATCGATTATAGAGATCAATATAAAACAGCTGATAGTTTGAATCCTGGTTTATTGGTTAATGCATTGGGAGAAAAGCAGTTAAATACAAGCCTTGAAAAATAATGGAGGTTAATTTTATGAGAAAAAGGAGCCTTTTATCAGTATGTATTATTTTATCAATCAGTTTGATTTTAGTCGGATGTTCCAATAGTTCTAATTCTAATAATCAATCTGATAATGTCGTTACATTAAAGGTTTTATCAGCATCACAGACTGAGGAACCTAATGGGGAAGTTGAAAGGGAAATTGCAGAGGAATTCATGCAACAGAATCCAAATATAAAAATAGAGTTTATAGCTGTACCAGCGAATGAAATGAACACAAAAATTACAACTATGGCAACAGGTGGAGACTTACCGGATATTTTTTTGAATACGCCGGAATATTACCTTCAATATCATGATATGGGTATTGCAGCTGATCTAACAGAGTTATTCAGTGAAGATTATTTTGATCGATTTTACTCAAATGCTATAGAGGAGTCCAATGTAGATGGACACCAAGTATTTATGCCTTGGGAGACAATGCCATATGGATTACTTTATCGGACAGACTGGTTTGAGGAGGAAGGTTTAAAACCACCAGAAACATGGGAGGAAGCTCTCGATGCTGCACGTTCATTTACGAAGGATACGGATAATGACGGGGAAGTGGACAGATATGGGTTTGCGATGATAGGTGAAAAAAATCAGTCTGGTGCTGGACGATTCATTCAAATCTTACGATCGTTTGGTGCTGCAGAACTTATAGAGCAAGACGGCGAATGGCTTACCGAGCTTGATTCTCCCGAAGCAGTAGAAGCTTTTAAGTTTTTCACAGAGCTAGAGACAAAACACGAAGTAGTACCTCCTGGTATCATACAAACAGGCTTTTCAGAAGCAATAAGTATGATGGCGAGTGAAAAAGCAGGGATGATGCTTACAGGTCCCCATACTGTATCCATGATTTTAGATCAGAACCCTGAATTGGAAGGAAAATTTGGTGGTGTTCCTGTCCCTAAAAAAGCTGAACATACTACTACACAGAGTTTGCTTGGATATTCTATTTCTAATAATAGTGAAAATAAAGAAGAAGCAGCTAAATATTTAGAATTTCTTGTAAGTAAGGAAAATCAAAAAAAATGGACTGAAAAAACATATCGTCTACCTGTAGTACAAGAGGTAGGAGAAGATCCTGATATTATTGATGACCCTGTTCTAGGTGGATATATTGAATCACTTAATTATACTTATCCTGTTCCAACTGTTACCTATAATTCTACTGTACAGAATATAGTGGGTGAGGCCTATCAATCTATTATTGGTGGTCAGGAAACTGTAGAAGAAGCGGCTAAGGCGGCAGCTGAAAAAGTGCGCCAAGAAATTCAACAAAATAAATAGAATCTTTATGGGAAAGATAGTTTAATGTCTTTCCCATAAAGGGTAACAATTCGGAGGTAGATAATAAATGAATGGAAATCTAACCCGATCTAGATGGAGTGGATATTGGTTTATCTTACCTTCTGCAATAATGCTGATTGCATTAATTGTATATCCACTCATTTATGGGGCCTATATTAGCTTTTTTGATACAAATTTAACCAATCGGTGGGATTTTGTTGGGTTTAAGTATTACATCGAGGCATTTTCAACTCCTGAATTTATCGGAAAGGTGTATACAACATTAAAGTTTACCGCTATTGTAGTTGCAGGAAATATGGTTATAGGAACGTTATTAGCTGTCGTGTTAAATACGAAAATAAAAGGGCGAGGTTTTTTTCGAGCTATTTTAATTTTTCCATGGTTGTTCCCAGAAGTTGTAGTTGCACTACTTTGGAAGTGGTTATATGATCCGATGTATGGATTGTTCAATCATATACTTCTGAAGCTTCATTTGATTTCTGAACCCATTTCTTGGTTGGCAGATCCAAAAGTTGCTTTAATCGCTGTTGCTATAGCTTGTATTTGGAAAGGGTATCCACTAATTATGGTTTTAGCATCGGCGGGTCTCCAGTCTATTCCAAAGGAACTATATGAAGCAGCAGAACTCGATGGAAGTAACAAATTGCAATCTTTCAGACACATCACTTTACCAGGATTAAAACCAGTCCTTTTAGTGGCATTAATTCTTGAAACTGTGTGGTGGTTTAAGCACTTTACCATTATTTGGTTATTAACAGCCGGAGGTCCAGTTGATACAACAAGTGTCGTAAGTATAGATATTTACCAGAGGGCATTTGAAGACTTTCAATTTGGACGAGCTGCAGCCTTTTCCGTGCTAGTATTGTTTGTTTGTCTTTTTATAAGCTTTATTTATAGGAAGGTGATGGCTGATGAGCAGTAGAAACACAAAAAATATTAATAGATTGATGATTTACATTGTCTTATTTGTATTTTCCATGTTTGTCATTATTCCAGTGTTATGGATGTTGTCAACAGCAGTCAAACCAATGACGGAGGTATTTACGACTCCACCGAAATGGATTCCGAATGAAATAACCTGGGAAGCTTTTGTACGTATGTGGACGGACTACCCGTTTGTATATTATTTTATAAATAGTTTTTTGGTAGTTTCTGTGGCAACCGTTATTTCTTTACTTTTTTCAGCATTAGCAGGTTTTGGAGCATCCCGCTTTTCTTTTCGTGGTAAAGGATCTTTCTTAATCTTCTTATTACTCACGCAGATGTTCCCATCAATAATGTTGCTTATTCCCTTTTATAAGATTTTTGGAACACTGGGTATTGTTAACACTCATATTGGGTTAATTTTAACATACATTACATTTACGCTTCCGCTTTGCTCATGGATGCTGATGGGATATTTTAATTCTATTCCTAAGGAAATAGATGATGCAGCGGCTATTGATGGATGTGGGAAGCTGCGAACCTTTATACAGATAGTTCTCCCACTTAGTCTTCCTGGCGTTGTCGCAACGGCCATTTATTGTTTCATCGTAGGGTGGAATGAATACATGTTTGCATTAGTGCTTATAAATGATGAAGCTTTGAAAACGGTACCAGTTGGTATTGGAGAATTGATTGGTGAGTATAAAGTCATGTGGCCTGATTTGATGGCAGCTTCATTAGTTGCGACGATTCCATTATTGATTGTCTTTTTATTTCTACAAAAATACTTCATTAGTGGTCTTACAGGAGGATCGGTGAAATAGAGTAATTAAAATAATTATATCCTGAATTTGCAAGAGAATTCAGATCGATTAGCAGATTTTGAAGTTATAGCACACACGTACATTGACTAATTGATTCAGCATTCTCATTGCAGATTCAGGTGATAATAATAAATTTATATATTGGGAGGAAAAAACATGTCTAATTTAATCATTAATAACGTCAAAACAATTCTTACAGCTCCGCAAGGATTTAACCTTGTTATTGTTAAAGTGGAAACTTCAGAACCAAATCTCTATGGTCTAGGTTGTGCGACCTTCACTCAACGTCATTTAGCTGTAAAGACAGCAATAGATGAATATTTAAAACCATTTTTAATAGGGAAAGATCCCTCTCGTATTGAGGATATTTGGCAATCTGCAATGGGTAATTCTTATTGGAGAAACGGGCCAGTTTTAAATAATGCTCTTTCCGGGGTAGATATGGCACTATGGGATATAAAAGGAAAAATAGCAGGCATGCCAGTTTATGAATTATTAGGAGGAAAGTGTCGCGAAGGAGCAGCCGTTTATCGACACGCTTATGGTAATGATATTTTGTCGTTAGAAGAATCCGTACAACGTTATATGGAAGAGGGCTATCATTATATTCGCTGTCAAATGGGTGATTACGGTGATCACGGGAAGATCGTACCTCCAGAAGGTGCCCTTACAGGAGCTTATTTTGACCCGAGAGCGTATGTGCGAAGCATTCCTCGTATGTTTGAGGAAATCCGTAATAAGGTTGGTTTTGATATAGAACTTTTAGTTGACGTTCATGAACGACTGTCACCTATCGATGCTGTACATTTATCTAAGCAATTAGAGCCTTATGGTCTCTATTTTCTCGAGGATCCGTTGGCACCTGAACAGTTGGAGTGGTTTCGAATGATACGAAACCAAAGTTCAACACCTATTGCAATGGGAGAGCTTTTTAATAATCCACGTGAATGGTTACCGCTTATTACGGAAGGGCTAATCGATTTTATTCGTGTTCACATTAGTCAAATAGGCGGGATAACTCCAGCAAAGAAATTGGCGACCTTTTGTGAAATGTTTAGTGTGAGAACAGCGTTTCATGGCCCTGGCGATCTGTCACCTATCGGGCATATGGCACACTTACATCTAAATATTTGCAGTTCAAACTTTGGAGTTCAGGAGTGGTATGGATTATCAGAACAACTAGAAGAGGTATTTCCGGGCTGTCCAAGTATTAAGAAAGGTTATGTGTATCCCAATGATCAGCCGGGATTGGGAATCGATATTAATGAGGAAGAAGCTGCTAAGTATCCTTGTTCAACGGAATTCTCTGCATGGACATTATCCAGAGGACGTGACGGCACTTACGTACGACCATAAGAATGATTCAATAGTCGAATCATACGATTTGATTAGCTCGGAGTTTTCTGAGAAAGTTGAATTAACAATGAAAAGGACAAAAAAGTTAGTCTGGTATTTTATGAATGACTTCAGGCTATAAAACATAATAAAACGAGAAAAAACCTAGCTAATTAAAAGGTGTCTGATAAGGAGAATAATTCATGGATGTTGTCACACTGGGTGAAACGATGGTGCTGTTTACACCAGAGATTTCGGGTTATATGAGATATGCTGGTAATTTTTCTACAAAAGTGGCAGGTGCAGAATCAAATCTTGCCATTGGACTTGCACGACTTGGGCACAATTCTTCCTGGGTTAGTCGACTTGGGGATGATGAGTTTGGTAAGAAGATTTTATCATTTATCCGTGGTGAAGGTGTTGATGTTAGTAGGGTATCCTATAGTCCCTCGGCATCAACAGGGCTTTACTTTAAGGAAATGATAACAGATGATGAGGTTCGAGTTCAGTATTATCGAAAGGATTCGGCCGCAAGTCGCATGAAACCTTCCGACTTGCATGAAACGCATATTAAGAACGCAAAATATTTACATCTTACCGGTATCACACCAGCCCTAAGTGAAAGTTGTTATGAAACAGTGATGAAAGCCATTGAGATAGCGACAAGCTCTGGAGTGACCGTTGTATTTGATCCAAATTTACGACGGAAATTGTGGCCAGAAGACCATGCACAAGAAGTGTTGCTTGAAATTGCGGCAAAGGCGGATATTGTATTGCCCGGTTTAGATGAAGGGCAATTCCTTTTTGGGGATCTTGATGCTGAAACAACGGCAAGACATTTTTTTGAACATGGGCCATCGCTTGTTGTATTAAAATTGGGAGCTGAAGGAGCGTATTATTATTCAGATAAAGAACAAGGGCGTGTTGCAGGATTTCCTGTACATCGGGTAGTCGATCCGGTTGGTGCCGGTGATGGATTTGCTGCAGGATTGTTGTCAGGCCTGTTGGATAGTCTTTCTCTTGAAAAAGCAGTTGAACGAGCTGCTGCTGTGGGGGCTTTAGTGACAATGGTTAAGGGAGATGTTGAGGGGTTACCAGATCGATCCCGGTTGAATGCTTTTATTGAAGGAAAACATAGAGAGGGTGTCAATCGATAAGGATGGGTATGCACACATTACAGTCTATTTATAAAAACAAGTTAGTCGCAGTGATTCGTGGTGCTACAGAAGAAGAAATTATCCCTATTGCTAAAGCTCTCCATGAGGGCGGAGTGAATATATTGGAAATCACAGCAGAAACACCGAGTGTATTATCATTACTCAAGCGTGTATCCTATGAATTTGGTAATGAAGTAACCGTTGGCGCGGGTAGTGTGTTAGACTCGGAAACGGCGCGAAATGTGATCATGGCTGGTGCAAAATTTATTTTCGCGCCTACGGTAAACGTAGAGACAATTCAAATGGCAAAACGATACGGGGTAGTCAGCATTCCCGGTGCTATGACTCCGACGGAAATTTTGACGGCTTATGAATATGGTGCGGATATTATTAAGATTTTTCCAGCAGGAGTGTTGGGACCGAAATATGTAAAAGATTTACATGGTCCTCTACCCCATATTCCACTGATGCCAACAGGTGGGGTAGATCTTGATAATATTCGAGAATACTTCCAAAATGGAGCGGTAGCAGCAGGTGTCGGTGGTTCACTCGTCGATGCAAAAAAGACAATAGATAAAACAGCATTGCGGGAACTTACGAAAAAAGCAATTCAATTTAGAGAAAAAATTAGCTAGCGGTTTCCTAAATAAGCTGTAACGTTACGATAAATAACCAAGCTAAAAACTACAGCTTATGGAAAATAATAGATGAAAGTGAACAGTAATATGATTCTGTTTAACGATACAATAACGGGGAACGTCACAGGTAGTATTATTCCAGCTGAAGGAGGGATTTCACATGACATATGATTTAATAATTACGGGTGGAAATGTTGTTTTTCATGACGGTATACGTAGCGTGGATATTGGAATTAAAGATGAAAAAATTGCTGCTATTGCCCAGGATCTTTCCGGAGATGTAGGAGAGATCATTGATGCAAGTGGTCAGTACGTTATGCCTGGAATGGTTGATACCCATGTTCACATCTCAGAACCAGGCCGCACCGAATGGGAAGGCTTTGAAACAGGATCAAGGGCGTTGGCAGCAGGAGGAACGACTAGTTATGTCGAAATGCCGCTTAATGCTTTGCCGGCAACGACCAATAAGGAAGCACTTGATCTTAAATTGGAAGCAGGAAAAGATAAAAACTATGTGGATTATGCTTTCTACGGTGGGCTTGTTCCGGATAATCTTGATAATTTGAAAGAAATGGCTGATGCAGGAGTGCTTGCCTTTAAATGTTTTATTTCTAATTGTGGCAGTGATATTCAAGGCGATTTTACCAATGTTGATGATTATACCCTATATAAAGGGATGCAAACGTTAGCAGAACTTGATCAATTACTGTGTATCCATGCCGAGAATTCGACCATTCCAGATAAGCTTGCGGAGGAAATGGAAAGCGAAGGTAAAACGACTGCAGTGGATTATGTCAATTCACGTCCTATATTTACAGAAGTGGAAGCTGTGCAACGTGCGTTGTTGTTTGCCAAAGAGACAGGTTGTAAATTACACTTGGTGCATATTAGTACATCTGAAGCTATTCAAGTCATTTTGAGAGCTCGTGCAGAAGGTGTGAATGTGACACTTGAATCATGTCCTCACTATTTAGCGTTGAGTGTGGAAGACTTAGAGGAAATAGGTCCTAGAGCGAAATGTCAACCGCCTCTAAGAAAGAAAGAAGATCAAGAAAGACTATGGGGTGAATTATTAGCAGGCAATATTGATTGGTTAGCATCGGACCACTCGCCTTGTACAGAAGACCTGAAAGAAGGTAATATTTTTGAAGCATGGGGCGGTATAAGCGGGGCACAAAATAATGTTGACCTTATGTTTGATTTAGCAGTAAAACAACGGGGGGTGCCTGTAAGTAAATTTGTTGATTTAATTGCAACAACTCCAGCCGAGCGGTTTAACCTGCCAAATAAAGGAGAAATTGCAGTTTCTAAAGATGCGGATATTATACTGGTGGATCCTAATAACTCTTATACGTTGAAAAGAGAAGATCTATACTATAAAAATAAACATAGTGCATACGAAGGCAGAAAAATTGATTGTCGTGTGACGAAGACGATTGTTCGAGGAAATATCGTTTTCGATGTAGATGAAGGTATCATTGGAAGGCCTAAAGGGAAGTTAATTTCTGCAGGCAAATAAATAAGATCTAACGATTGCAACGTGAGCTCCTCCACTTCGAGACGAAGAAAAGGATTAATGATTTATAGACAGCTGTAGTAATGATATTGGAGTTGTTCATTCATCGGATTTGGGATCCATGAAGGTGATAAGCTAGTAGATGAAATAAAATAATAGATGTATTAGTAAAGATTCTTCCTTCTGGATTCAAGAGGGGAGATTTTTTTATTTATATATCTAGATTATTATTTGACAGAAACAGTCAAATCACAGGCGATGATAGGCGTATATATATAGGCGATACGGAAATAGAGAAATGTACAAACATGCTGATGAAGTATAGTCAATGTGTATATATTATTGTTCAAAACAGTTAAATTTAAAAGTCGATTGTTGAAATGAGACAATTTGAATCATTGTTTTTATTTATAGGAGACAGTGACATCACCTTTTTATTGCTTTACTCTTACAAGTAAGGGTTTACATTTTTGAATTATAATTTGAATTATAATTTGCTGAAATCTGAATGGTATGTTGATTGATATCAGAAGGGGTTGATCTATAAAAATTTACCTATTAATCAGTTAGAGTAATAATGGAATGATAGTGTTGCCATAAGCTAGATAAATGAAACCAAGTGAATGAATAATAAACCCGGAAGATAAATCAATTATCGTGAATGGAATGAAAAATACTACATTATAAAAACAAACTAAACGATGAGGAAAGGTTTCTAGCCAAGGGTAAATACGCAAAAGATTTACAAAAAAAATTATAAAGCATACATGAAAAATAAAATTCGGAATAATTAAAAATAAAATTCGACGTTTCATAGGTGTGTTGGCCTGGTTCTTGTTTAATATTAACTAATAGTAAAAAGAAAGTGGTAAAAAAGGCGTATGCAGGTGCTACCTATACATCCGGATACGGGGAAGATAGATTGAAGAAAATAACTTTTCAAATGGAGGAATTTGATGATTAATACGGAAAACCATATCATCAACAAAGAAAGGCTAAAAAAACGTTTATTACAACTTGGAGAAATTGGTAAGCAGACATCGGGCGGCGTTACCCGTTTGGCTTTTTCAAAAGAAGACAGAGAGGGACTGGAGCTTATCTCTTCCTATATGAAAGAAGCCGGATTGGAAGTTCGTCAAGATGCTGCAGGAAACCTTATTGGACGGAAAGAGGGGCAGAATCCGAATGCTTCGGTTGTCATCACAGGCTCGCACAGCGACACTGTCTATGAAGGGGGAGTCTATGATGGAGCTTTGGGAGTTATAGGCGCTATTGAGGCTACCCAGTCAATAGCAGAACAGGGGATTGTGACTGAACATCCGATTGAGGTCGTTGCCTACAGGGATGAAGAAGGAGTGCGTTTTTCCGGCGGATTTTCGGGAGCAGCTGCAACTGTTGGAAACTTTAGGCCCGAAGTCCTCAATTATGTGGATGATCAAGGAGTAACTGTTGCTGAGGCTTTAGAGATCGAGGGGCTGGATCCGCAGCGGATTAACGAAGCTGCCCGTAAGGAAGGTTCTGCGAAAGCTCATATTGAGCTTCACATCGAACAGGGCAAAGTACTGGAAGGTAAGAATTGCTCAGTTGGAGTTGTCACTGGAATATGTTGTTCTTCAAGGCTTAGAGTTAAGTTGGTTGGGGAAGCAGGCCATGCCGGCACGACGCCCATGGATATCAGGCATGATCCACTTGTATCTGCAGCTGAAATCATACAGGTAATTCAAAAAGAAGCTAATTCTACGGGAACCACAGTGGGTACGGTAGGAAGATTGAAAGTGCACCCAGGAGGGGCCAACGTTATTCCTGGGATGGTGGAATTTTCGATCGACCTGCGTGACTTAAGTAGGGAAATTCGCGATGAGGTGGAAAAAAAGGTTTTAAAACAAGCGAAGGAAATTTGCCATAAAAATGGAATTGAAATGAAAATAGATGTTTGGCGTAAAAATATACCAAAGCCATGTTCTAATTATGTGCAAAAGGTTATTAATAATTCTTGTGAAAAATTAGATATAGACGCTCTCAGCCTGTCTAGTGGAGCAGGTCATGATTCTGGAAATTTTGTAGACTTTTGTGAGCAGGGAATGGGAATGATCTTCATCCGTTCCAAGGATGGTATCAGTCATAACCCAGCGGAATGGAGCTCTATGGAAGACTGTGCTGATGGAACAGAAGTTTTGTATCATACAATATTAGACTTGGCTGTGCCTGTACAAATCGAATAGGCAGTAATTCACTAAATTAACTGTTTATTAACTATTTTCAGATTCAAGAATCAAATAGTACCAAGAGCATATTGAATATGGAGGTAAAAGACATGTCTACTCCTTTAAACAATGATGAAGATATCAAAAAGAAACAACCTTTTTATAAGGGGTTATTTTTTCAGATTATCATGGCTATTGTTGCAGGTATTTTAATAGGATACTTATGGCCTAACTTTGGCGCAGCACTTCAGCCTCTTGCTACGGGATTTATTAAGTTAATTAAAATGATTATCTCACCACTTATCTTCGGTGTCATTGTTGTAGGGATAGCAAAAGTCGGTGATGTAAAGTCTGTTGGTAGAATTGGACTTAAAACAATTGTATATTTTGAAATTATTACAACCTTGGCTTTGATAGTGGGCATGGTCGCGGCAAACCTTATATCCCCTGGCTCAGGAATGGCCATTGATGTTTCAACGTTGAGCCAAGACGAACTCAATAGTGAAACCGGTGGTGCTGAAATGCCGGGTGGTGTGGAATTTATCATGAATATAATTCCTGAAAGTGTCTTTAGTGCATTTGCTGATAATTCTCTCTTGCAGGTTCTTTTATTTTCATTAATGTTTGGATTTGCTCTTTTGTTAGTTAATGAAAAGCAGGAAACGATGCTTTTGGATGCACTAGAACAATTTAACGAAGTTATTTTTAAAATTGTTGGCTTCATTATGAAATTGGCTGTACCTGCTACGTTTGGAGCTATTGCCTTTAGCGTTGGGGAATACGGACTGGAAACACTAGTATCTTTCGCAAAGCTCATCGGTGCAGCGGCAGTGGCTACTATTGTTTTTCTGGTTATCATTAGTATAATCTTGCGTATTTTTGGGGGTGTCAATCTTGTAAAACTCATACTGTACTTTCGAGAAGAGATTGTATTGGCATTTGCTACTGGATCATCGGAAGCAGTAATGCCGAGAACAATAAAAAAGTTGGAGGATATTGGGTGCGAACGAGCAGTGGTTGGTCTTGTAGTGCCAACCGGATATTCATTTAATCTAGATGGTGCTTCAATCTACCTTGCTGTTTCAATAGTGTTCCTTGCACAGGTGACAGGTGCAAATATGAGCTTTGTAGATCAATTGATTATTTTGGGGATTCTCTTACTCACCTCTAATGGAATGGCAGGAGTACCAGGATCAGCCTTTGTGGCCCTTTCTGCAACTGCTGCTGCCACTGGATTCATTCCTGTTGCTGCCGTGGCCCTTATGCTTGCTCCTGATAGATTTATGGGAGCAATGCGTACAACGACCAATTTGGTTGGTAATATTGTGGCAACAATTATTGTTGCTCGATGGGAAAAAATGTTTGATATTGACCAAGCCCGTTGGACTTTGTCAAATGAAAACAGGCATCAAATAAGAGAGCAAATTGCAGAAAAGAAAACTGGCGGTTTGTAGTAATTAAATGGTTAACTATTTGCGCATAAAACGCAATACTTTTCTGTATCAAGTAACCCTTTTAGTTACTTAAAAAGGTGAAATCCTGTAATTATGGGAATCAACTCTTAGTATCGATATTGCTCAAAACAGACGTTTATTTTTTAAGTTTAAATGACGAAAAGAAATGATGTAAGAATGAAAGATAGTGGGAGGAATAGAAATGACACATATTAAGATGAAGAGTGGCGATTTCACGTTTACAGCTAGACTGGATGAAGAAGGGACACCTGAAACCAGTAAATGGTTTCTTAAACAGCTCCCGTTTAAGATCTCGGTAATTCAAGCAGCTTGGAGTGGGCCGGCATTTTTTACAGATTTGAACTGGATTGGATTTGATGTTCCTTTTGAAAAGGCAACCAGTTACCCTCTCCCCGGTCAAGTTATCATGTACCCTGGCGATGAAAGAGGGAACAGCGGGGAAATTTATATCCCTTATGGTGGTAACTGTTTTGCCTGTCCTAGAGGCCAATTGGCGGGAAACCCCTTCCTAATTATTACTGAAGGTGTGGAGCAGTTGGAAGTATTTGGTCGTAAAGTTCGATGGGAAGGCGCTCAGGAAATAGCATTCGAAAAAGTAGAATAAAGTAAATGGGCAATGTAAGCGGACGGGAGGCGAAATCATAACTCTATGAAAGCAGGACCTGTGATAAGAAAAAACGATATAAAACAATATATGCCTACTTTAAATAGAATTGAATAAGGTATTACTTGAATATTTCTTACTATATAAAAAGAGTTAGATCGCCTCTTTGCAAGTGAATCAAATAATAGGGACAGGGTGGTGTGAATGGATTGAACAAAATATCCTTTTCGATTACAGGAGATGCACTGGTCACACAAAGAATGCCTAAAAATGATCAAAGACTTTTGGATATACATGGACTTTTAATGAAATCGGATGTCCGATTCACCAATTTGGAAACCTCCATACACAATTATGAAAATGATGTATACCCATCACGACATAGTGGCGGAGATTGGATAGCGGCTTCACCTGGTATTTTGTCTGACTTGAGGTGGTTGGGATTTAACATTATGTCTGCACCGAATAATCATAGTATGGATTGGTCTCATAACGGACTTGTGAAGACCATTGAAAACCTAGAACGGGAAGGTATCGTATATGCAGGTGTTGGCATGAATTTGGCTGAAGCCAGTCGCCCAAAATATTTGGAGACCCCTAAAGGAAGAGTGGCTATCATAGCAGTTAACACGACATTTCGGGATTGGCATCCAGCAGGGGAACAACGATCCGACTTTATAGGAAGACCGGGAATCAATCCCCTTCACTTTGCTACTATCCATAGAGTCAGAAAAGATGATTTAGAAAGTCTTAAGACTGTCGCACGACAAACAGAAATCAATAAACGAGTAAACAATGATAAAGAAGAGATTTTTCAATTTGGAGACTATCTGTTTGAAGTTGGTGAACCTGGTACGTATACAACAATGGATAAAAAGGATGCAAACCAAATCAAGAAGTCAATACAAGAAGCTATTCGTATGGCTGATATCGTCCTTGTCAGCAATCATTCTCATGAAATGAAAGGAACAGACAAGAGTCAATTGGCAGATTTCCAACAGGAGTTTGCCCATATGTGTATTGATGCTGGAGCTAACGCATATATCGGGCATGGTCCTCATGTCATAAGAGGGATTGAAATTTATAAAGAGCGTCCGATTTTTCATGGACTTGGTGATTTCTTTTACCAGGCTGAACTTATTGAAAAGCAGCCGGCAGAATTTTATGACAAATATGGTGAATTTGGTCCTGGATATGTTACATCGGATGGGTATGACTTTCGGATAAAAAATGAAGGGAAAATGAATAATGAGACCAACCCGAAGACGTATGAATCATTCATTGGTAATTTTAATCTCATTGAAGGATGTGTACAAAATATTACCATCCACCCTATAACGCTTGGGTTTGAGAAGCGCCGTCCTGGGCGTGGCACTCCCGAATTAGCTTCCAAAGAGGCTGGGGAAAGAATTTTAAATGAACTTCGGGAACTCTCCTCACCATTTGGTACAAATATACAATCGAGAGATGGTATTGGAGTAATTGAAACGGGGACAAATACACTGTCTTTATCTTAGTTGCAATCTTCACATGGTTTCCTAACTCTTTGAAGAAAGGAATGAGGAAGAACTATTCTTTGTAAAACAGGTGATCATTCTATGATAAGGGTGTAAACGGAAGCATGGAGATTTCAAAATAGAAACTTAAAGTAACACGATGATTTCATTATCAAAGAGCAATTTTTTGTTCTTGAAATATATCATACATGGAGGAATAAATATGAAAAAAATGAAGATTACTAGTGGCGATTATATTTTTGTTGCAGAATTGGATGAAGAAGGGACTCCTGAAACTAGTAAGTGGTTTCTTAAACAGCTTCCAATGGAAATTTCTGTAATACAAGCAGCTTGGAGCGGACCAGCAGTATTTTCGGATTTGAATTGGATCGGTTATGATGTACCTTTTGAAAAGGCTACAAGTTATCCATTACCAAGTCAAGTTGTATTTTATCCTGGTGATGAAAAGGGGAATAGTGGTGAAATCTATATTCCTTACGGTGGCAATTGTTTTGCGTGTCCTAGAGGACAGCTTGCTGGCAACCCATTCTTGCATATTATAGAAGGAGAAGAGCAATTACCAGAGTTCGGTAAAAAAGTTCGTCACGAAGGTGCTCAAAAAATAACTTTTGAAGAAATTGATTAACTAATTGGCATATAAAAAGATTACCTTTTATAAAAAATATAACAATAAATAATATAGTTAAACGAGGGAGTTAAGAACAACAGAAAATAAACTCCCTTTTTTTCTTACAATACAGGAGGTTTAGTTTACTAATGGCTATTAAACAAAAAGAAGTATATGAGAATGAAAACAAAAAAAAGTTCCGCTTTACTATGCCGGATGCATATGTGATTATATTCTCTATTTTATTAATAGCAGCTATTGCCACATTAATCCTTCCATCGGGCGAGTATAGTAGGGAAACAGTCGATGGTGTTACAAGAGTTGTTCCAGATAGTTATCAAACCACAGAATCTGAACCATTAGGGTTTATGGACATACCTTTGTCCATTCAAAATGGCATGGTGGAAACAGCTGAATTGATCTTCCTTGTTCTTATTATTGGAGGGGCATTTGCAGTAATTGAATCTACCGGAACTATTAACGCTTTAATTAAAAGTTCCATTGCCAAAACCAAAAATAAAGAATATTTATTAATTGCAGTAGTATGTATCGTTTTCTCCGTTTTTGGTGCTCTTGGTATTTTAACAAATGCACAAATTGCATTTATTCCAATCGGCATTATTTTAGCACGGTCATTAGGACTTGATGCAATTATTGGAGTAGCTCTCATTAAATTAGGGGCTGATGCCGGCCATTCAGTAGCTTCATTAGACCCAATAAGTACAGGCTTAGCCCAAAACATAGCTGAATTACCCTTGTTTTCAGGTGTTACTTTACGGCTTGTATTAACTTTATTTATATTAGCAGCAACTATTTTGTACATCTGTTATTATACAAAAAAGGTGAAGGACAATCCAGAAAAAAGTTATATGGGGAAAGAACGTTTTCCGACGTATGATAGTTCGGTCAGTGAAAATGAAGAAGTTCAATTTACAGGTACGCATAAACTAGTTCTCACATTGTTAGCGTTATGCATGGGTTTTTATATTTTCGGTGTTTTTAATTATGATTGGACAACAAGTCATATGGCAGCCATATTTATTGTTGTAGCAATTGGTACCGCTGTCATTGCTAGATTAACACCTAATAAATTGGTGAAAGTATTTACAAAAGGAACACAGCAATTGGCTTATGGAGCTTTGATTATAGGGTTGGCTCGATCTATTATAATTTTATTAGAAAACCAGCAGGTTTTAGATACAATAGTTCATGGCTTATCCGCAGCAATCTCTCCATTATCGTCTTATACAGGAGCAATCGCTATGTTTGTAATGAATGCCCTTTTCAATTTATTTGTCTCTTCTGGAAGTGCCCAGGCTGCTATTGTTATGCCACTAATGACTCCATTGGCTGATATAATGGAAATTCCCAGACAAGTGGCTGTACTAGCCTATAAGCTTGGTGATGGATTTACAAATGTAATAACACCTGCTTCAGGAACGTTAATGGCTTGTTTAGCAGTTGCCGGCGTTTCTTGGATAAAGTGGATAAAATTTATCTTACCACTTGTTGCAATATGGACTGTGCTTGCTATCATATTCTTATCCATTGCTGTTGTGATAAATTGGGGGCCGTTTTAAAAGCCTAGAAAAGTTAATTGCTACCATGAATAGACAGGAATGATAGCTTTGGTTTATTTACGATTTTGTACCAGATTCCATATCCTTATTATTGTTAATAGAGTTTATATCGATAATAGAACTACTTAAGTGTCCAACCTTTGTTTCTATTTTTTCTACCTTAATACTATTCTTCAAACATGTAAAAAAGAAGCGTTTGTAGAATAGTATTCATGAGAAGAAAGGCAGGCCCTTTAAATTGCTCCATATTGATTTATAATTTGGTGAAAGTACAAAACTAAAAATATGGTTGACAAAAGTCCGATTTCACATTATTATAAAATATAAATAAATAGTTGCGGTTGAAAATTGTGGGAGAGACTAAGTAAAGTTTTAACTTAGCACCGAAGGAGCAAGTACCCAAAATTGGGTGTTAATCTCTCAGGTTAAAGGATCACAATAAGACGCGTCTCTGGAGAGAGCCACAGGCCACCAACGGAGTTAAACTCTCAGGTAAAAGGACAGAGGAAAATAGAAAACACCTATTTTCCTCTGTCCTTTTTATTGACAAATCGTTTTTTAATTTTGAGGCTTTGAAAGCGGTTCCTAAAAAGTGTTGAATACTAATGTGTTGTTCAGATAAACTTCATCCCTTAATTATGGAAAAAATGGAAAGTTATATTCGTTAGTATAGTTATTATGAAAGGAATAGAAATTTAATATCGGCGGATGATTGTCGTGGGAAAGTGTATGTTCACCGAAGGAGCAAGTTCCAAAAATACCCTTGGAATAAATCTCTCAGGTAGATGAAACCACAACAGGACGCACCTCTGGAGAGAGCGTATATAAACGCCACCAAAGGGGAAAGCTCTAAGAAGGAGTTAATCTCTCAGGTAAAAAGGACAGAGAAGGGTAGCAAATGCATGATACCCTTCTCTGTCCTTTTTTGACGTATATAAAAGGGTTAAAGAATCATCCCATTACTTTCAAGGTAGGTAACCCGATATAATGAAAGACTTAGGGTTATGGGTCAGGCGTACAAATTAAAAAGGAGGAGTAAACAATGAGTTTACAACAAAATGATTCCATTATTTTTGAAGCGATTAAAAAGGAACATGAGCGTCAACATGACACACTGGAGTTAATTGCATCCGAGAACTTTGTTAGTGAAGATGTATTAGAGGCAATGGGGAGTGTGATGACAAATAAATATGCAGAAGGTTATCCTGGGAAACGTTATTATGGCGGATGTGAATATGTCGATATAGCTGAAACAACTGCTATTGAACGCCTAACTAAATTATTTAATGCCAAATATGCGAATGTACAGTCACATTCAGGTGCACAAGCAAACTTTGCCGTTTTTTATGCATTACTACAGCCTGGTGATAAAATAATGGGAATGAATCTTTCACATGGGGGGCACTTGACTCATGGAAGCCCTGTCAATATTTCTGGAAAATGGTTTGATGTCGTATCTTATGAAGTGAATAAAGACACGCAATTGATCGATTACGATGAATTAGAAGCGATAGCCGAAAAAGAAAAACCTAACGTGATTATTGCAGGAGGAAGTGCTTACGCAAGGACGATTGATTTTGCACGCTTTAAGGAAATTGCGGATCAAGTTGGAGCAAAACTGATGGTAGATATGGCTCATATCGCAGGACTTGTAGCAACTGGAGTTCATCCATCACCGATCCCGTATGCAGATGTTGTGACTAGTACGACACATAAAACATTAAGAGGACCGCGTGGAGGAATTATTTTAACGAATGACGAGGAGGTTATGAAGAAGGTTAATAAGGCTGTTTTCCCGGGAATTCAGGGTGGACCATTAATGCATATTATTGCTGCTAAGGCCGTTGCTTTCAATGAAGCATTACAGCCAAGTTTTACAGAGTACGCCAAACAAATTGTTCAAAATGCAAAAGTTCTTAGTAAAACATTAAAAAATGAAGGTGCAACACTTGTATCGGGGGGAACAGATAATCATATTGTTCTTTTAGATGTACGTCCGTGGAAATTAACAGGTAAAGATGCAGAAAAGATATTAGAAGATGTAGGAATTACTGCAAATAAAAATACGATCCCATATGATCCAGAAAGTCCATTTGTTACAAGTGGAATTCGTATGGGTACAGCTGCCTTAACAACACGAGGTATGAAGCAAGAAGAGATGGAGAAAATCGGAAAAGTCATTGCTTCCGTTTTGAATAATAAAGAAGATAAGGAAGTACTGGAGAAAGCAAAACAAACAACGAAAGAAATTTGTGATGCATTTCAGCTATATCAAAATCCAGTGGAAGTATAAGAAACAAACGATGTAACGAAGGTCAAAAATAATCAAGTGATTCATGCAGCAAACTAAGGTAAAGTCTTTAAAGAAGCCCGAAACAAATTTGCAAAAATGAATAGATACAGATTGATGTAAAACTAACCTTTTCCATTTTGCGTAATATGTGAACTTCGGTGGAGTAGAAGATGTTCTAATTTCTTGCACAGGTTACATCGGGGAAGGTGGGTTTGGCCTACACTTAGCTTACGGCGCTGTGTTGACAATAAGGAAGTTGGGGCACCACTTAAAATGCAAATTCGTAAAAAATGATGTGGTTGTAGCCCCAACATCATTTTATAAAAGAATAAGATGGACTCAGGATGTTAAAAAATACGTTCGGGAGGAAAACAGTAAATGATGAATGAGTTGCTGTATAGCAAGGAACATGAATGGGTTTTACGTTTAGACGAGAATAATGTACGAATCGGGATCTCAAATTATGCACAAGAAGAATTAGGGGATATCGTCTTTGTAGAAAATCCGGTAGAAGATGATGAAGTCACGGCAAACGAATTAATGGGCACCATTGAGTCAGTTAAGGCGGTTTCAGATCTTTATTCTCCAGTATCAGGAGTGGTTGTTCAAGCAAATGAGGTGTTAGATGATAGCCCGGAATTGATAAATGAAGAACCATATGAGTCAGGTTGGTTAGTAGAAGTAGAATTATCTAATCCTGAGGAATTGGAAACACTATTAAATGAAGAAAGTTACCAGGCGTTTATTAATGAAGGTGGGGAATAAATTGGCTAGCACCTATTGGTATTTGCTGGACACGGAGCTGGCATGTATGACTATTACCTATCCAAGTGTAAGTCCAAGCAATAAAACGGAAAGTGTTTCAGAATTTGACAGCGAAAGGGGGCAGCTAATTGACTATTACTTTAACAGATTCAGCGCTCGATCAGCTTAAGACTACAGAAATAAAAGAAGAGCGGTATCCTCGGATTGATGCTGAGATGGCTGGTGGCTGTGGAATATCTGTGAAACTCAAGCTTGTTTTCGATGGGGTGCGCCGAAAGGATTCAGTTATAGAATATGAGGGAATTCAAATACGTATAGACCGTTTTTCGAAGCGTTATTTAGATGAAGAAACGCAAATTGATTATAACATTGAGCAAGGGTTCCTAATTGGAACGAGTTTTATATCAAGTGCATGTGCAATTGAACTGGATTAACAGGATCAGAAAGAGCAATTGTTCAAAGGGAAAATAGAGGGAGAGGGTTTCTAATGGAAGAAGAATATGATGTTACTATTATTGGCGGTGGACCAGGAGGATATGTTACAGCTATTCGTGCAACCCAGTTAGGCTTAAAAACAGCGATAGTGGAAAAGGAGAAGCTAGGTGGAACATGCCTCCATGCTGGTTGTATCCCAAGCAAAGCATTCTTAAGATGTGCGGAAGTATATGCTGATACAAAAAATGGAGAAACATATGGTGTTATAGCTTCCGAGGTTGGGCTTGATTTTTCAAAGGTGCAATCCCGAAAAGAGGAAATCGTGACGCACTTATTTAAGGGGATTCAACATTTAATGACAAAAGGGAAAATTGATGTTTATGAGGGGACTGGAAGTATTTTAGAATCAAAAGATGTACTAGTAAAAAAGAATAATGAAGAGCAAATATTAAAATCCAAAAATAGTATCATTGCTACAGGTTCCCGCCCAAAAACGCTCCCCGGACTGGAAGTAGATGGACAGTATGTGATGACGTCTGAAGAAGCCTTGAAATTAGAAGAGTTACCGGATTCCATTATCATTGTGGGCGGGGGTGTAATTGGAATTGAATGGGCATCGATGTTTGTTGACTTCGGACTAAAAGTAACAGTGATAGAATATGCGAATAGGATTTTACCGATGGAAGATAAAGATATTTCAAAAGAAGTACAAAGGTTAATGAAGAAAAAAGGTGTTAAAGTTATAACAGGCGCAAAGGTGCTTTCTGAAACATTAGAAAAGAGCGACGGTGTTTCCATTAAAGTAGAACATAAAGGAAAAGAAACGCTATTTTCTGCAGATAAATTATTTGTTTCTGTCGGTCGTTTACCGAATACAGAAGGACTTGGTCTCGAAAATACGACGATTGAAATGGAACGTGGCTTTATTACTACAAATCAATACTACCAAACAAACGAACGAAGTATCTATGCTATTGGTGATGTGATAGACAGCTTACAACTTGCTCATGTTGCATCACATGAAGGGTTGATCGCAGTCGAACATATAGCTGGTAAAAAACCTGCATCACTTGATTATCCACTTGTTTCAAGGTGTATCTACAGCAATCCGGAAGCAGCAAGTGTTGGTTTTACAGAGGCTGAGGCAAAGGAGAAAGGTTATCAGGTGAAAATAGGTAAATTCCCATTTCGCGCAATTGGGAAGTCTCTTGTATTCGGTAAATCGGACGGTTTTGTCAAATTTGTTGTTGAAGAAGCGTCGAATAAGCTGTTAGGAGCACATATGGTAGGGCCACATGCCACGGATATGATCACAGAAGCGGGTCTAGCCCAAGTATTAAATGCTACAGCTATGGACATTGCTCACACCATTCACCCTCATCCAACACTATCTGAAGCAATTGGTGAAGCAGCATTAGCAGTAGATGGTATGGAGATTCATGCTTAGATCTGGCAATATCGAAACAAGATGCTGAACGAAAAAGCAGTAGAATAGTTGAAAGGAAAGGTAGACTTTGTTGTACTTGCAGGATACATGCAAATATTTTCCTCTAATTTAGATTATTATTTGTGGCAATAAAACAATTGAATTTGCGTAACATTTTATATATCAATATTTTTAAAAATTTGTTCTTTTGTTTATATTGGATCATCATTCAATAGCGGGGAGAAGGAAGAGACCGCTTACGGAATGAAGCTTCACTTTATTATAAAGGCGGTGGTATATATGAAATATAATTCAGTGTTTGACATTATCGGTCCATTAATGATTGGACCATCAAGTTCCCATACAGCAGGAGCGGCGAGAATTGGGAAAGCTGCACGAAATTTATTAGGGAGTGAACCGCATTGGGCAAAGATCCATTTATATGAGTCCTTTGCTAAAACATACAAAGGTCATGGGACGGACTTTGCCCTTGCTGGAGGATTATTAGGCTTTGAAACGGATGATCCAAGAATGAATAAAGCACTTGAACTTGCAAAAGCGCGTGGATTAAGGATTGAATTTATTGAAGACACAAGCGCAGTAAGCCACCCAAACACAGCCCGTTTAATTATTGGCAATGCTCGAGATCAAGTAGAGTTAGTAGGAGTATCTATTGGTGGTGGAAAAGTTGAAATCAGCGAACTAAATGGCTTTGAACTGCGTTTGTCCGGAAATCATCCAGCGATTCTTGTCACACATAATGACCATTTTGGTGCTATAGCCTCTGTTACGGCCATCTTGGCTAAACACAAAATAAATATCGGGCATATGGAAGTAAATCGGAAAGACCTTGGTGAGGAAGCATTAATGGTGATTGAAACAGATCAAAATGTTGAAGAACTTGTTCTGCAAGAATTAATGAAAATGCAAAATATTCTTCATGTGTCGATGATTGTTAGTTAAAGGAGGTATCATATGTTTCGAACAGTAGCAGAATTAGTAGAGTTAGCAGAAAAAGAAAACATATTGATTTCTGAGGTGATGATCCGTCAAGAGATGGATGCTAAAGAAAAAACAAGAGAAGCCATATTGTCTGAAATGGAAAGAAATCTTGACGTGATGGAAAATGCAGTTGAAGATAGCCTAAAAGGGGTAAACTCTGTAACTGGTTTAACTGGTGGAGATGCTGTTTTAATTCAGGAATATATGAAAAACAATACCCCATTAGCCGGCAACGTACTTTTGGATGCAGTAAGTAAAGCAATGGGCACAAATGAAGTAAATGCAGCCATGGGGACGATTTGTGCAACTCCAACAGCGGGTAGCGCAGGCGTTGTTCCAGGAACATTATTTGCAGTGAAAAATCAGCTAAACCCGACACGTAAACAGATGGTACGTTATTTGTTTACAGCTGGTGCTTTTGGATTTGTAGTTGCCAACAACGCCTTTATCTCGGGTGCTGCAGGAGGTTGTCAAGCAGAAGTTGGTTCTGCAGCTGGTATGGCTGCAGCTGCCATTGTGGAAATGGCCGGGGGAACATCTCAAGCCTCAGCAGATGCCTTTGCAATGACATTAAAAAATATGCTTGGACTTGTTTGTGATCCTGTGGCAGGGCTAGTGGAAGTTCCATGTGTTAAACGTAATGCAGGAGGTGCTTCTCTCGCTATTGTATCAGCTGATATGGCGTTAGCAGGGGTTACGAGTCGTATTCCATGTGATGAAGTTATTGGTGCGATGTATCGTATCGGTAAAACGATGCCATCTACTTTAAGAGAGACTGGTGAAGGTGGTTTAGCTGCTACGCCAACAGGGCAGTTGTTGAAAGAAAAAATATTTGGTTCCTTAGCATAATGGACTCTTTATAATATCCGGAGGTTTCTAGTCGGTAAAAACTTTTCTTTAGTATTAAGTCTAATATAAAATGGCAAATCGTAAATTTTTACCCACATGTATAAAATTATAGATTTGCTATTTTCTTTTCTATATCGTTAATGGTCTGACTGTCATCCGCTTTTTGAAACGCATCAAGTGCATACGTATAATGGGTCATTGCCTTTTGCTTCTCACCAAGCTGTTGAAAAATATACCCTAGATCTCGACGGGCATAACCAACGACAATAACATCTTCTGTTTGATCCCCATGATTTAGGGAAACTTCCATCATATTCTTAGCCTCTTTGAGCTTGTTCTGCAGCAGGTAAGTTTTCCCTCTCTCATACAAATTAGCTGCAAACCCCAAGTGAAACTTTGGAAACATGGTATCGTAGATTTCATATTCCTTTGCAAAAAAGTAGAGTGCCTTCTTGAAATTTTCACTCGAACGCTCAACCATACCAAGCTGATGATAAGCAACCGCCTCACCTTGTACATCTTTATCATTCCTAGTTATGTGTAAAACTTCTGTGTACAGTTGATATGCTTCTTTAAACTGATTTAATTCGCTCTTTACCAGGCCAAGACCATGTATTGCCTGTTTATAAAAATGAGACTGTTGGTCATCTATCTCATCCAAACATTCCAAATATAGAATCTCAGCTTGCTTTAAATAGCCATTATTCACGAATTCAAATGCACGATGTAATTGATTTTTTATATTTTTCATAGTACCTTACCACCTTTTGATCATATTTATATGCTTAAAGAGGGGAGTGCAGCGAAATAATTATGTAGTTAGACAATCCACAGGTCGAGTTGGAACGAATAAATAAAACGATTATACTATCTGAAGCAGACAGTGTAATCGTTTTTTACTTATTTTCTTCAAGAATAGACCCAATTACTAAAGCAACACGAATTCTTAGGGAATCTGTAGGATCACGAAATGAGCAGCTTAGCATTTCTTCTAATTTTTTAATTCGGTATTTGACCGTATTTCTATGAACGTATAATCTTCTAGATGTTTCTGTTATTTCACATTGGCATTCTAAGTATACCTCTATTGTTTTTATTAATTCCACATCTTCTTTTGTTTTAGGGTAGGCAAGGGATTTAAGCGTATCTTCGTATAATGATTTTAAATCCTTTTCAGGGAGCGTTTTCAATAACTCTTCCACTTCTTTTGATTTATAAAAATTAATAAACCCGGACTTGTTTGCTGCATACCCAGTCATTATTGCTTCTACAGCTTCTTGATAGGCTGTTGGAATATCTGAAAATGTGTGGATAGGGTTACTTATGCCAAACGAAACGGAAAAATCTCCTTGAATTTTTTTCTGCGTGCTTTCGAGAAATCGGGTAATCCTTTTAATTTCGTTGTCATAATCATTATAAGAGGGTAACAATATGACAAAGTATTTTTCTTTTGTAAATAAGATTGCGTCCATATCCTCGTTTATGATTTCATCTTCTAATTGATCATAGATTGTATTATGTTGTTCTCCGAATTTTTTTTCACGTAATTGCAGTGTTTCATAATTATCCCCTGTTGTGTCCAGCGAGCAAATAATACAGGTATTATCCACATCTGTTTTTAGCCCATAATAATTTCCGCGGCTTAAAATTTCCTCCTCCGAATGAATTCTATTTTCAATTAAATCAGCAAAAAAGTTATTTTTTAATAATCTCGAATTTTCATCAATAGCTTGCTGTTTAATCATGGTAAATGATATAACGTTGCCTGCTTGCTCAATAGCCATCTGTGAAGAGGGGTAGGGTAAGGTTAAAGAATCTAGGATAACGAGCATGCTGGGATATTGCCGTTTCGTTTTAACAGGAAAAGTTGTAGTAGACTGATATACTTTCGACGGAATTGTAAAAGTGGCTCCGGCACGTGCGTTTTTAAGATCTTCTTTCACCTTTTGTCTAATCTCCTGCTCTACTATTTTCATAGAATCTTTACGAAAATCATGACTACGGGCAATACTTTCTCCTCTATGATTTAATAAAATGGCTGGCCGATCAACAAAATAACCTAATTGTTGTATAAGTGCAGGCAAACTATAATCTTTAATCATCATCTCTGAAAACTCTTTTTGAACATGTAGCGCGTAATATAACTGCTCCGCTTCATGATCATTTAAATAATTTAAGATATAACGAGAGACATTGCCTAGTGCGTGTTCTATAGGTAAATCAATAATTGGAAAAGCTAATTCATCGGCAAGTAACTTTACATCTTCCGGCAAAGTTTGCAAAAATCGGTCTATTTTAATGACAATTCCTGTACAATTAAGGGCATGCATTTGTTCAATTAGTTCACAAAACTTTTGTATATCATCTTTAAAACCGTACCCAGTTGTAAGCAGTAGATGGTTTTTCTCTAAGAACTGGATGATGTCAGGGGCGTCTGATATGTTAACAGATTCAACATTGCGGGTTAAACCTCTATGGCCCGCGAGAACAGTACAATCTTTCATACCTTCTATGATAAATAAATTGTTTAATGTCTTCATACATATCCCTCGTTTGTATAAGTATTAGCAGTTATACGGAAAGGCTTATTTTTACTATAATATGTTTCAAGTGAAAAGTAAACAAAAAATATTGCTAATTTTATTCATTTTAAACAATGACTTTATACAGTCGGCCTATTAAAATAATGGTATGGTGATGGAATAACCTGGTTTTAGGTTGTATGCACTATTCGATGAATAGGCGTCTTCTTTAAAAGATTCTTCGTGGTAAGAGGTGGAATATGGGGACAGCTAGTCTTTTAGGTATCGAAGTGGATCGTATTCTCCGTGAAAATCCTAAAGGCATAACCCACAGTATCTTTACCAATAGTTTTAATTTACTATTTGGTGATAAGATTGTGCATATTGGAGCACTTGAAAATGGGATAGCCCCTTTTGGTATAGGGGTGGATCGGTTCGATGTACGACAATTGATACAACAAATAAGTTTAGGGCAGTACGTGCATTGGAATAGGTGTGATAATCGGCTATTTTTCTTTACCAGTGCAATGTCGCTTAAATTGGAGCAGGCTCAAGTATCAGACAATAAGCTCATTAGTTCTCCATTTAAACTTTCCATTCTAAAAACGAATGCTGAATATATTGTATCGTTTCTAGAACGAAAAGCGTGGCAAACAGGATTGGCGCAATCTCATGAGGAGAAAGATATACTGAGGGACTATTTGTCATCTTCATCGATAGTCTACAGTAACCAACCTATTTTAACGAACATGAAAAATGTAGTAGCTTTAGTTCAAGGAAACGGATCCATGGACACTGATTCTGTGTTTGATTATTGGGTTGGAAGAGGGCGTGGCCTAACTCCGAGTGGAGATGATATGATAATTGGAGTATGTGCTATTCTATCAAATCTTGGTGGGATAAATAAATCTTTTCTTACTCAGTTGGAGTTTTACTTATTACGAAAAGGAAAGCAGCGAACCACACAAATTGGATATGAGTATTTGCTGTATGCAACTAGGAACAATTTTCATTCGCATATTAAACAGTTAAGCCAACAGCTGCTTGATTTAGAAAATAGTAATTTTATAACGGCGTTGGAGAAGGTAGCCGGGTTTGGACATACATCTGGTACAGATACACTGCTTGGTATGTTGTTGGGAATAAAAGCAGTAATTTACGAACCCTTTTTATGTGATTAATGTTGTAAAATAGACATGGATTGGAACTATAAAAGGCTGGTGGAACAATGAAAGAATTATTAAAATCAAGTAACTGGTTATCGGGCTTACAATGGCTCTTTTTTATTTTTACAAACATTGTTGTTATTCCTATTACAGTTGGAGCTGCATTTGAACTGCCGCAGGAAAGAATTGTGGCATTGCTTCAACTTTCATTTATTTTAACTGGGATTGCATGCATGATCCAGGCGTTAATAGGACATCAACGTGCGCTCTTGGAAGGCCAATCCGGTCTGTGGTGGGGGGTTATTTTAACTCTTGTAAATACAGCTATTGCACAAGGTATGCCGTTATCAGAACTAGGAGGCAGTATAACTGTAGGTATCATCATTTCAGGAATTATTACCGTCCTCATTGGGTTAACTGGACTTGGGCCACATCTTGCAAAATTATTTAATCCAGCTGTTATGGGCGTATTTATGTTTTTATTCGGTGCTCAATTGGTTGGAATTTTTATGAAAGGGATGCTCGGGATTCCTTTTGGAAATGCTGCCCAGGATGGGAGCATTGATATTGCCGAATCCATGTTGTCCATTATTATTGTCATTGGTGTCATTATCATTAGTGTTAAAGCGAAACCGAGCATTCGGCAATATAGTTTGCTTATCGGTATTATCATTGGTTGGATTGCTTATGTATTGATATTTGGAGCCAGTCCTTCAACTGGAGGCCGTGCTACTTTAAGCATACAATTATTTCCTTTAGGGGAGCCTTTCTGGAATATCGGAATAATTATAACCATTGTTCTTACTGGGTTATTAAATACTGCTAATACGTTTGGAGCTTTAAGAGGAACGGACAGTATATATAACATGGTAACAACTAATAAGCAGTATCGTGCGTCCTTTACGATTACAGGTATTATAACCGGCATTTCAGGGTTTCTTGGACTCGTTCCATATTCACCTTATGTGTCATCGATTGGATTTCTTAATCAAACTGGCATTATCAAAAGAATGCCCTTTATTTTAGGTGGTTTTATGTTTTTGGTAATCGGACTTATCCCACCTTTAGGGAATTTTTTCTCTCAATTACCATTGAGCGTTGGTAGCGCCGTGTTGTTTGTTTCATACGTAATGTTACTGAATTCCTCCTTGAACTTCTTTAACCAAGTTAACTTTAATACAATAAATGTCTATCGTTCCGCAGTGCCACTTTTTACAGGATTAATTATTATGACAATGCCTGCAAGTTATTTTGAAACGATCCCTAGTATTATTCGTCCACTATTTAGTAATGGATTAATCGTGGGAGTTACGCTGGCGCTTCTATTGGAAAATTTATTTCATTGGGATCGGTATGGTGTAAGTAAATAGAGTTATAGATGAAGCATTTCCCCATAAGGAGTGCTGCTGAATGACGGGTATGTAGAATGCTTCGTGATCAGCAGCATTTTTAATTCTTATCAGAATGCGTTTTTATATAGAGTAATACAATATAACGGTATTTATAGAAATTCCTTTATAAAGTGAAAGTGTAATAATATCTATTCTTTATTTTTGTATTGACAAACCCATTATTATTCCGTAATATATTATATATTTCTGAACTATTTTATAGCATAGGAGTGTCAATGTATGAACAGTTTTACTAATCAAACTCATCCTTATCCAGCTACAAGAAATGCTACATATGCGAAGAATGGGATGGTTGCAACATCGCAGCCACTTGCTGCACAGGCAGGGCTGGATATTTTGAAAAAAGGTGGAAATGCCATTGACGCGGCGATTGCTACTGCTGCTTGTCTGACAGTAGTGGAGCCGACTGGAAATGGTATCGGTAGTGATGCATTTGCTCTGGTATGGACAAAGGGCAAGTTGCATGGACTGAATGCTAGCGGTAGATCACCTAAAAACATTTCCATTGATGCCATAAAAGAAGCTGGACACGATAAAATGCCGACATACGGCTGGTTTCCAGTAACTGTTCCTGGCGCACCCAGTGCGTGGGCAGCGTTATCAAATGAATTTGGTAAACTATCATTACAGGAAGTGTTGCAGCCAGCAATTGATTACGCATCTGAAGGGTTTCCGGTATCCCCTACTTTAGGGAAACTTTGGAAGAAGGCATATCAAAAATTTAAAGTGAATCTAACTGATAAGGTTTTCGAAAGTTGGTTCCAAACGTTTACGCCGAATGGCCGAGCTCCAAGAGTTGGAGAGATTTGGACATCACCCGATCATGCAAAAACATTGCAATCCATTGCTGATACGGGAGCAGAGTCTTTTTATCGTGGGGATCTGGCGGAGAAAATCGCTGCTTATTCCCAGGAAAATGGCGGATTTTTAACAAAGGAAGATTTAGCGGAGCATAAGGCAGAATGGGTTAAGCCGATTAAGGTTAATTACCGTGGCTATGATGTATGGGAAATTCCTCCAAATGGACAAGGGATTGTTGCATTACAAGCACTAAATATTCTGCGAGGATTCGATTTTAAAGAAAAAGAATCAACAGATACATATCATAAACAAATCGAAGCTATGAAATTGGCATTTGTTGATGGATTCAAGTATGTGACAGAAGAGCAACACATGAAATATACATCAAAGCAAATGTTAAGCGACGCCTATGCAGAAAAGCGAAGAGCGCTTATTACTGAGGAAGCTCTAACCCCTGAGGCGGGTGATCCATCAGATAGTGGTACAGTTTATTTAGCTACCGCGGATAATGAAGGAAATATGGTTTCATTTAAACAGAGTAATTACATGGGATTCGGTTCTGGTATCGTGATTCCGGGAACCGGAATAGCCATGCAAAATCGGGGGCATGATTTTTCGTTGGATCCGAATCATGTTAATGCATTAGACGGTGGAAAGCGAACATTTCATACGATTATCCCTGGGTTTTTGACAAAAGGAGAGGAACCTATCGGTCCGTTCAGTGTTATGGGAGGATTAATGCATCCACAAGGACATCTGCAAATTGTGATGAATACAATCGATTTTGGTTTAAACCCTCAAGCTACATTGGATGCACCGCGCTGGCGATGGGATAAGGATAAAACTGTCGAATTAGAACATCGATTCCCTCATCATATTGCACAAGAACTAGCAGATAAAGGGCATGATATTAAAATACAACTGGACTCGACTGGTTTTGGTCGTGGGCAAATCATTTGGCGTGACCCTGATACTGGTGTATTAGTAGGTGGTACGGAATCTCGCACAGATGGTGCAATTGCGTCATGGTAATTATTTACGTAAAGGATTTGTGAGGATATGCGAACACACTGGAATATTTTTATAGCTTTCTTTCGGGTAGGAATGCTTGGTTATGGCGGAGGGCCAGGTTCGATTCCATTAATTCATAAGGAAGTTGTAGACAAATATAAATGGATGACGGCGGATGAATTTGGTGATTTATTAGCCCTGGGAAATACGTTACCAGGTCCTATCGCTACGAAATTACCCGGCTATGTCGGTTACCGTGTGAGAGGCATATGGGGAATGATAAATGCTGTTCTGGCAACAATTGTACCGACAGTAATTTTAATGATTGTGCTACTAACGTCTTTATCGTCCGTTAAAGATTTCGATTGGGTGCAAGGGATGACTGCTGCTGTTATCCCAGTTGTTGGTGTTATGTTGGCAGTACTGACATGGCAATTTATTGAAAAAGCTATTGGCGGGATGGGCTGGATCAAGACAGGAATAATGAGTGTGATTATTTTTGCACTCCTTCAGTTTCTGAATGTTCACCCTGGGATCGTAATTGGGGTGCTGCTTGTCTTTGCCCTGGTTCAAAAAGATAAATCCAAGCATGATGATGGAAGCAGAGAAGGTGATTCACCATGATGATATATTGGGAGATTTTTGTCGCGTTTTTTGTTCCCGGAATACTTGGTTATGGCGGCGGTCCAGCATCGATTCCACTGGTAGAGAATGAAGTTGTCGATCGGTATGGTTGGATGACAGTACAAGAATTCAGTGAGGTTTTGGCTCTTGGGAATTCATTACCAGGTCCCATTGCAACGAAAATGGCCGGCTATATTGGCTATGACGTAGGCGGCGTGTTCGGTGCGTTTGTTGGTGTTTTTGCGGCAGTTGCTCCTTCGCTCATTATTATGATTTTATTATTTGGTTTTCTATTGAAATATAAGGAGTCCCCAAAAGTAAAGCGACTGACGTTATATGTCCGCCCGGTGATAGCTATATTACTCGGTGTGATGGCATGGAATTTTTTTAAGGAATCCTACGTTGATATTGGATTCTGGCAAACGGGAATTATCATTGTTGCAAGTTATTTATTGTTGGAACGCGTGAAATTGCATCCGGCATTTGTGATTATTGGGGCATTTATCTATGGTGGCCTTCTTCTATAGCGGACTTAAGGTATCTAAAATGAAGGATATTTTCTAAAAAAATTGGGTAAGCACAAAGGCTCAGGGCGTCCGATTAGTAACGTATAAGCTGTATTAAAGTTCGTCCCACCGCCCCCATTTATAAGAGCAATACAGATAGACGGACTGGTATACGTTTGTTATTCTAGCGAAGGATAAAAGTAGCACTATCTAAAAAACTTACGAAAAGGGTCTATGTAAAAAAGCTAAGCACTGCTTAAAGTGGCTTAGCTTTTTTTTAATCCATTAGTCAACCACCCCTAACTTCTTTAACCCATTATAGATCCCAGAATCAGCTACAGAAGTTGTTGTGTGGTTGGCATAGGTAAAAAGGTCTGGATGTGCATTTTCCATTGCAAAACCTTCACCGACAGCCTGCAGCATTTCTTTGTCATTCATACCGTCTCCGAAGGCAATAGCTTGTTCTTTCGAGATGTTCAGCCGTTTAAGGATCGTTTTCACCGCTTCCCCCTTGTTCACATTTTCCCGGATGATATCATAAGACTGAGGTGCTCCCTCAATATTCACTTCTGAAAGCCTGAGATATGGCTCCAATTTATACAGCGTGGCTTCTTCAGTATCAACATTTATCACGGTAGCACCGATAATTGGATCTGCTACGTTACTTGTGTATACATCATTTTTTGTTAACTGAAATACCTTATTGAACTGTTGGACCGCCGAGCTGTCTAAGGATGTAAAGTAATTTTTGTTACTGGTATACAGCACGATTTCAGACCCGTGTTCATTTGCGATTTGTATAAATTGATGAACTAGGTTTATGTCTAACGGTTCATGAATAATGGCCTCATTTTGATAAACGGCATATGCCCCGTTATAGCCAATGAGTGATTCTACGTTTAGCTCTTTAGCAAGGTTTTCTACTTCATGAAGCGGTCTTCCTGTACATATAAAAACTTCCATGTTCTGGCGTTGGGCCTGTAAAATAGCATTCTTAGTTGAATCCGTATACGTATGGTCAGGTTTTAGAATGGTTCCATCAATATCGAGAAATAGTACTTTGTAGGTCATGTTGTGCTCCTTTATATATGTGTTGTGTATATATTTTATCATAAAGGGCGATGAAAATCAGAAGTGAATCATCAGTAGGAAATTTTCTGTATAGGAACATAATTTAATAGCCTTATTCGTATATTTGTTATAGTGGAAAAGTTCTATAAAATAACAATGAGAGGGGGAACCGACATTTGAAAATAGCTTGAAAAAAGGAGGTAGAATCGCATGGAATTTGGAATTCTTTCATTATTACCGCCAGTAATAGCGATTGTGTTGGCCCTTTTGACCCGAAATGTTATCCCGGCACTGTTTGCAGGTGTTTGGTTGGGCGCTACTATGCTTCATGGATGGAATCCGCTGATGGGATTATATGCTGTATTTAATGATTTCATCCTCCCGAACGTTGGTGATGAGTGGAGTGCGACGGTTTTAATTTATTGTGGATTATTTGGTGTACTTATTACTGTTTTACAAAAAACAGGTGGAGCTCATGCGATTGCAACTGCAATTGCAGGTAAGGTGAAATCACCTAGAGGTGCGCAGAGCTCAACGATGCTTTTTGGTATTATTAATTTTTTTGATGATTATTTTAATGCATTAACAGTAGGAAGTGTGATGCGTTCGGTTACGGATAAAATGCGAGTTTCCAGGGAAAAACTGGCGTATATTGTTGACTCCACTTCTGCGCCGATGTGTTTATTGGTACCTGTTTCCACATGGGTGGTTTTTGTAATGGGGCTGATTGGCGCACAGTCTGCGGAGCTTGGTATTTCCGGTTCAGCGTATATGGCGTATATTTTCACGATACCATTTAATTTCTACTCGATTCTGGCTATAGTGCTTGTAGCGATTATTATTTTCATGAAATGGGATTTCGGACCAATGGCACAAGCAGAATATCGTGCGCGAACGACTGGGAAATTATTGCGTGATGGTGCAGAACCGCCTGCAGATGATTCAATGACTGATGTGAAAATGGACGAAAATACAGTACCGAAAATGCGGAATATGATTGTTCCGATTGTTGTGCTTATCGGGTTGATTCCACCATTGTTTTTATGGACGGGGGGATTTCCGGAAAATGGCTTTGTTACAGCAATTGGAGAATCGGATGGAGGACTATCCATTTTGATTGCAGCTTTTGTTGCAGGAGTTGTCGGTCTAGGTATGGGGATGAAGCAAAAACAGTTTCATTTTAAAGAGGCAATGGTCATCTATGTGAATGGGTTCAAAAGCATGATGTTAGTGTATATTATTTTGGCTTTGGCATGGTCGATTGGAAGTGTAACATCGGAACTTGGAACAGCTGCCTATATTGTTGATTTCGCTGAGCAAAATGCGTCACCAGCGTTTATCCCGTTCTTGCTTTTTGTTGTGGGGGCTATTGTAGCATTCACAACAGGAACGTCGTATGGAACATTTGCGATCTTGATTCCAATAGCGATGCCACTTGCAGCCTCGATGGATCTATCAATATATTTGGCAATTGCTGCAGTACTTAGTGGAGGCGTGTTTGGGGATCATTGTTCACCGATATCAGATACAACGATTCTTTCGTCAGCAGGATCGTCCAGCGATTTGATTGATCATGTAAATACACAACTGCCTTATGCGATCACTGCCGGGATTAGTGGCATTATTTCCTTCCTTGTTGCAGGAATCACAGAGTCCGGCGTAGCGTCATTAGTGATTGGTATGGTGTCGTTATTTGCTTTTGCGTATATATTAAATCGGGTGTGGGGGAAGAAGATAGTGGAGAACGTGGCTGAGTGATGGTTGAAGATAGAAAAGGAACCGCCCTTTAGTTATCTGCGAGTGCGGTTCCTTTTTATGGAAATTTAAATTTGAGAAACTACAAGTTCATAATGCTTTATCATTGACCGAATGAAGCCACTCTTCAATCGTGTTGACAACGGATTCCAACGTGCCTGGTTCAAATGGGGAGTGAAGATTTGCTGTTTCTACAAGTTCCAAGAAAGATTTCGATCCACCTAATTTACTTAGGTTTACGTAGTCATTCCAAGCAGCAGCTTGATTTTTACGTGATCGTTTCCAGAATTGGAAGGCACAAATTTGTGCTAATGTGTAATCAATATAATAAAAAGGATCTTCGTAAATATGTCCTTGACGCTGCCAGAAAGCACCTGCCTCCAGGTAAGCATTCCCGTCATAATCACGATGTGGTAGGTAGATTTGTTCTAACTTTTTCCAGGCTTGCTTGCGCTCATCCGGTGTCCATTCCGGATTTTCATAGACAAGATGTTGAAATTCATCCACAGCAACACCATAAGGGATAAATGTGAGGCCGCCAGCCAGGTGTGCATACTTATATTTATCCGTATCTTCGTTGAAGAATAACTTCATCCAGGGCCATGTGAAAAATTCCATGCTCATCGAGTGAATTTCAGCCGCTTCATGTGTTGGATGCAGGTATTCCGGAACTCCAATATCTCGGCTAGCATAATTCTGGAACGCGTGTCCTGCTTCATGCGTTAATACATCGACATCTCCAGATGTTCCATTAAAATTTGCGAAAATGAATGGAGATTGATAGTCTTCCAAATAGGTGCAATAGCCACCTGCTTCTTTTCCCTTTTTTGCTTTTAGATCCATTAAATTATGGTCAAGCATATAATGGAAAAATTCCTTTGTTTCTTCTGATAATGCTTCGTACATTTTTATACCGTTTTCGATAAT
Organism: Virgibacillus sp. NKC19-3; assembly: GCF_019837165.1. Taxonomy (NCBI): domain Bacteria; kingdom Bacillati; phylum Bacillota; class Bacilli; order Caryophanales; family Bacillaceae; genus Virgibacillus; species Virgibacillus saliphilus. The sequence continues at coordinate 2,930,772 of NZ_JAGYHC010000001.1, read as the reverse complement.
CCATGTAGAGGATCCTTTTGGTTTTGCATTCCCGTTTTTAAACACAACATTTTCGTCGTGAAATTTTAAAGCATTTACACCAATGCGTTCTGCCTGCTTTTGATATAATTTCGAGGCAACAGGCACAATGATGTCGCGCACCTGTTTGCGAAAAACGGCAACCATGTCGGGATTATAGTCAAAACGCTGCATTCGTATATACCCGAGTTCTACAAAATTTTTATACCCCAGTGTTGTTGCCATATCATGGCGCACCTTTACTAATTGATCATAGATATCATCAAATGTAGTTGCATTTTTCTCAAAAAACCCAGTGCTTGCTTGAACAGCTTGCTTCCGCCGGTCACGATCTGTATCTTGCATGAAGGGCTCAATTTGAGCAAGTGTATAGGTTTCCCCCTCGAATTCCACTTCTGCTGATGCCACTAGTTTTGAGTATTCGGTCATCAGCCTGTTTTCTTTTTGTAGAAGCTGAATGATCTTTGGAGAAAATTCTTTTATCTGGAAATCAGCAATTTGAAAAAGTTGTGTTCCATATTGTTTTTCTAGCTGCTTACGATAAGGAGATGTTATTAATTCCTCATAAAACGCGGTATCCATTGCAGTTAACTCAGGTTCCATTTCATCGGTGAAATCACGTTCCTCTTGGTAAAATGTATCATTGGTGTCAATGGATGCACGAATAAAAACCAGTTCAAACAGTGTTGATAGTCGCTGGCGAAATACGTTAATGGCGTTGACCGCATTTTTTGCTTCCTCAGGTGACTTAGCACCGGTAAAATTGTCCAATAATAGGTCGAATTTATGCTTCTCTTCTTCCATATCCGGTCGCTCGTATATAAACTCCTCGAATGTTTTCATATCCAATCCTCCCTCATACACATATTATTCGCCATCAAAAGAAAAAATCCTGCTTGTACTAGAGTTCGATAAAATGCAGGGCGAGCCTGTCACTGTTTTTGCATTAGCCCAATAATAATAGAAAGTGAGATACCGATCATTAGTCCTAGAAAGATATCAATCAGTAATGTAGCTGTAAAGGTAGCAAGAAAAATGATGGCATCGGAAATGTTGTTTTTAAAATAATAGCTCAGTTGTTTAAAATTAGTCAGCCCTGATACAGCGATAATGATAATAGCTGCAAGTGTTACTTTCGGTAAATAATAGAATAATGGGGTTAAATACAGGATAGCTAGCAGCATGAATATTGCTGTTACAAGCAAGGATAAGTTTGTTTTTGCCCCTGATTGTTGGTTGACGGCTGTTCTTGAAATAGCTCCGGCAACCGGAATTGATCCAACAAACGAACTAGTGATATTTGCTAGTCCTAATCCGCGTAATTCCTGATTCGGGTCAAGCGGCTCGTTATCTTTATTCGCTAACTGTTTGGCAACAGCATAGGATTCAACAAAGGATATAAACGCAATCATTAATGCGATCGGTAATAATGAGATAATGAGATCAAACGTAGGGGTATGAAAAGAAAGATTTGGTAAAGCCTGGGGAATACTTCCTACGATAGCCACCCCCTTTTCGTTTAAATCAAAATAATCTACAATAAGAACGGATGCAAAAATAACAATAAATGCTCCCGGAATTGCGGGAGATGTTTTCTTTAGTAGTAATAAAAGAAAAATGCTGCCTGAAGCAATTCCAACTGTATAGAGATTTGCTTCGGGGAGGTGAATTATTATTTCTTGTCCATACGAAATAAGGTTGTCATATTTGGGTAAGGATACCCCCATGATGGACTTCACTTGATTTAAAGCGATAATGATTGCGGCCGCAGATATAAAACCATGAATCACAGCATAAGGTATAAAGTTGAAAAAAGAGCCTATTTTTATAAATCCTAATAGTAATTGAATCACTCCAGTAAGTAAAGCAAGTATCATGATTAGCTCTATAAATTGGGTGGAATCAGCTTGTACAATACTGGTTATACCGGAAAACGCTAAAAGCGAGACAATGGATACAGGACCCACAGATAAATATTTTGATCCGCCAACGAATGCATAAATAAGTAATGGGAAGGTGGCGGCAAATAAACCAAGCGTTACTGGTACTCCCGCTATGATGGCATAAGCCATACTTTGGGGAATTAGCAAAACGGCCACCGTCATCCCGGCGGTGAGGTCATCTGTTAAATCAGATGTATTGTAGTGGACAAGGTGTTTTAATCCCGGAAATAATTTGTACATCATCAAATAAATAGCCCCCTTAAATACAAGCGTGTACTTGTACTATATTTTATGGAGATGGGAATTATTCTGGATGAATAACAGTAGAAATTATCGATAATACCATTTTTGATCATATTGAAAATGCTATAATAAAATAATGAATCGAATAGGAGGATTTCATGAAACCAAAAATTGAGTTAACGAAGCCTGAAAAGGAGACACTCGTTGGGATTATTCAAGGATACTTTGAAAGGGAGCGTGGGGAGCAAATCGGCGAGTTGGCTGCCATGTTGATGCTTGATTTTTTCATCGAAGAAATAGCGCCATTGTTTTATAATAAGGGAGTTGAAGATAGTCGTTCATATATGACGGAAAAGCTTGATGATTTATATGAAATATTAAAAGACTAGAGCTTTGCCGAGTATTTATAGTAAAGTCAAAGTACGCAATATAAAGATAAGAAACTTTTTACTTGCTAAAATATGGAATGAAGGAGATGTATCATGGCTGTTGATGGAAGATATCGCGCCAATATTTATCACGGATTAGAAGTAGACGTTGTTTTAAAACGGGATCAACGAACAGGTAAGACAACCCATGGAATAGTCAGGGAGGGTTCATACGAAATAGCCTCCATCTGAGGATACTTCGTATGAACAAACAGTTCTATGAAACCAGTTCTTCCCGCTTTCTTTCGGATGCATCAACAACTACAGCTGCAGAAGCATCACCTGTAACATTCACAGCGGTTCGCATCATGTCAAGGATTCGATCGATCCCGGCGATGAGCGCAATACCTTCTAGTGGTAAATTCACTGCACCTAGAACCATTGTTAGCATAATTAATCCTGCACCAGGTACACCTGCTGTTCCGATGGAAGCAAGGGTTGCGAGCAATGCGACTGTTAAAATTTGCGCAAATGAGAGCTCAGTGTTGAAATATTGGGCGATAAATAAAACAGCAACACCCAAATAAATGGCAGTACCATCCATGTTTATTGTGGATCCTAAGGGAAGGCCAAAGCTACTTGTTGCTTTGGATACACCTAAATTTTCCTGCGTATTTTTCATCGTAACTGGTAGGGTTCCGGAGCTGCTACTCGTACTGAATGCCACGACCGTTGCAGGGAAAATCCCTTTGAAAAATGTAAGTGGACTCATTTTATCAAACGTTTTAACTGCTGATGAATAAACGATTACGGCATGAATGATACACGCGACGAGCACTGCGATAATCACCTTTATAAGCGGCAATAAAACGGACAGTCCATACTCTCCGACGATTGGCGCGAGTAGCCCGAAGATTCCAATTGGAACAAGTAACATAATGATACCGGTGATTTTATACATAACTTCGGCCAATCCATCAAAAAAACGCTGTAGAGGTGCAGCTTTTTCTCCAACCAAGGTGATACCGATACCTAAGAAGATGGCAAAGAAAATGATTTGTAATACATTCGCAGTTGATAAAGCTTCGATTGGATTGGTCGGGATTATATTTAGTAATGTTTGAACAACGCCTTCTGTTTCATTGGGTGCGGCTGCTCCTTCCTGCATCGTGACATCAACTCCGGTACCTGGTTGGAAGACAAAACCTGCTGCCAAACCGATAGAAATGGCGATGAAACTTGTTACTAAATAATAGGAAATGGTTTTTCCACCCAAACGACTCAGCTTTTTAATATCGCCGGCACTTGTAATTCCAACAATAATGGTTGACAGGATTAAGGGCACAATGATGAACTGAATAAGACGTAAAAATAAATCTCCAAGTGGTTGAACATAGTCTGCTCGTTCTCCCAAAATCAAACCAACGATAATAGCGAGAATAAAGGCGCCCACTATTTGCCAAATAAAATTCTTTTTCATGGTCATTTTACCTCCTTTCGATGGTTGTATCATTAGCCTATTCATACAGGAGTTTGAAGATTCCAACATTTTATCAAATAAAAAGATACGTGCAGATGATCGCAGTATAAATTGACTTTAAACACATACAATTGTAGAATATAGGAAAGAATACATATAAATGACGAGGTGAAAATGATGATACAATCAGTTTTTGCAATTGGTGGCATTTTAACAGCGGTAGTGATTCTCGTTAGCATATTTATAGCAAATGCCTCTAAAAAGGAATCGCAAGTGCGCTACTACCCAAGCACTTATTTAGCTGTAGTGGGTATCTTGCTTATTTTAATGGCTTCGATCATTGGAAAAGTAGAAATGATGGGAGCAGGTCTTGGTGGATGGGGAATTGCTTCCCTATTTGCGGCAGCTATCGGATTTGTTATCACATCTATGATGGATGCTTATGCACAGGATTCAAAAGCCTAAAAAGAACGGAAAAAGCCACAGCACTAGTGCTGTGGCTTTTCAAATGCTATTTTAAAAAAGTGCTCCCATCACGTTGCTCTACTTTACCTTCTTTCATTAGTTTACCAAGTGCACGTTTGAATGCTGCTTTACTGATATGAAATGTTCCACGAATATCTTCAGGGTCGCTTTTATCATCAAAAGGAATCTGCCCCTGACTTGCCTCGAGATGAGCCAATATGGCATCTGCATCTTCGCTCCTACTGTACCGCTTAAGCGGCCGCAGAGAAACATTCAATGTTCCGTTTTCTTTAACTTCGATTACGCGTCCATGTACGAATTCCCCCAGGCGGGGTTCTTCTTTTCGCTCGGTATGATGAATAAACCCGCGATACCCATCTTCAGTTATTATCGCTGCGCCTTCCCTGCTTGTATGATAAATGGTTCCACGAATCGGTTGATTCAGCAATTCTTGCGGCGCTAGATCGATTTCTCTTTGTATAATTCCTTCCGTTGCAGGAATCGCAAGTAGGCGTCCTTTTCGATCTTCCCCCAGTGTGATGAAAAGCTGATCGCCAGGCTTTGGCCATACAGTTTCAAATAATGGAAGATCATCCACAGATACGAGCATATCCTTTGCAATTCCAATCGCAACGAACGCGCCTAACTTTGGGATAACCTCTGTCACTTCTGCCCATCCGTACGTGTCCATTACAATGTTCGGTAATCTCGTTGTTGCAATGACGCGACCTTTTTTATCATGATACAAAAAAACGTCAACGTCCTGTTCAACTGCAAGTTCATGTTCCGTTTCATTATAGTGTAAGAGCGCTTCATTTGTATTTTTTGTCAAAACATAGCCTGTGTCCATCTTGCGCAAAACACGCATAGTCTGGATCGTTCCAAGTGGTAATTGAGTCATTATTTAACCTTCTTTCTAACGCAGCGTATGTATTGGAAAAGGGGTACCCTAGTGATAAGAGTACCCCTTTGATTGAAAGTAACACATAAGTTTATTTTAATTTTAATCCCGAATTCTTTCGGGTGGGAAATTTCATTATCGAATTTCACTTTACCGCGGTACATATTCCACAAGTCATAGTCAGCAACGAAAGGAGCTATGACTTCTAACTTAAGCAACGTAAGCCCTAACCTGCTCTTACGTCCTTGCGACCCTTTAGTCGCGCCAGTGTGAATAAGCATATTGAAAACATTACGTAGAATGCCAGCTATACTTATTTGCTACTTCACTTGTTAACGTGAATATCTTCTCATACAAACAAGGCTTTGTCAAGTTTCTTTACCTTTTCCATGAGAAAAGCTGTCTTTACACGAATTGTTGTTTTGAGGAATATTGTCAGATTGTGCTATGATAATACAGAAACGTTAGGAGGTTCTATCAATGGATGAAGAGATAGGGTTACGCACATTGGAAAAGGAAGACTTGGAATTTATTCATACATTACATAATAATGCAGACATCATGTCTTATTGGTTTGAGGAAGCCTATAAATCCATGGCAACACTTAAGGATCAATATGATAAAAACATGTCCAATCCACATGTAAGACACTTCATTTTGAAGAAAGGAAATAAAAAACTTGGCTTGGTAGAATTAGTTGCCATTGATCCGATTCATCGAAAAGCAGAGTTTACGATTATGATTGATCCGACGTATCAAGGGAACGGTTACGCAAGCAAAGCTACATGTTTGGCAATGGATTATGCCTTCTCCACATTAAATTTGCATAAACTTTATTTGATTGTTGATCAAATAAACGAAAAAGCCATCCATATTTATAAAAAGGCTGGATTTCAGATTGAAGCCCAGCTAAAGGATGAGTACTTTGTGAACGGAACATATCATCATGCAGTGATTATGTGTATGTTCCAAGAAGATTATTTTAGCATGAATTAATGGAGATGACCTCATGAGTTTATTTTTAAATGTTATTTTACCGATTATCGCAGTATTTGCTGCCGGGTTTATATTACAACGGATCCGAATTATGGATATAAAGTCTGTTTCGACTGTAACGTTATACATATTAAGTCCTGCACTTGTTTTTTCTTCGCTGTATGATGCTGATTTTGACAGAGGCTACATGATTATTGTTATTTTTATGTTTGTTTTATTTTTTCTCATGGTTTTACTTAATAAGATACTTGCTAAATTATTAAACTGGCAACCTTCCATCGAAAGTGCAGCGATTTTGTCGACAGGTTTTATGAACTCAGGAAATTACGGGCTTCCAGTTGTGTTGTTTAGTGTAGGGAATGCTGCGTTGCCTTATGCTGTATTTATTATGATTATGCAATCATTAATGAATAATTTTTTTGGAATCTATTATGCATCCCGAAGTACAAGTGGCATGAAACGTGCGTTTACAAATGTGATGAAAATGCCAACGACCTATGCAGCGCTATTGGCGTTTATTTTTCAGTTTTTTTCATGGGGGCCGTTGCCTGCGTCTATTCATTCTACGATAGCAATGGTTGGGGATGCAGCAATCCCAGTTATGATGATCATGCTTGGTATGCAACTGGCATCCATTACAGCGATAAATCTCAATTGGCAGGTTATTACTTCTTCTGTGGTTTTGAAAATGGTAATTTCCCCACTGATAGCGTTTGGCTTTATCTATTTCGTTGATATGGATCCGGTTATTGGAGCGGTTATTGTTATTATTTCAGCCATGCCAACTGCGGCAACGACCACCATGTATGCCATTGAATTTGATACAGAACCGGAGCTGGTATCAAGTATTACATTTGTCGCAACACTCGTGAGCATTGTATCTATCACAATTTTATTGAACATTATATAACAGGACAGTTATGGATTGTTGATATGAACTGGGTGAACTACTCCCACCACTTACTACCCCTACGGGTTGCTTGAAGTGGGGGGCTTCTTGGGTAATCGTCACTTTTAGTAGCTGACGAAATGGACCAAGCTAACCCTCTTGTTCCAAGAGTTTGTATGACCTTTAGGCAGTTGCTAATAAGCGAATACCTTCTCTTTTTATATTGAGTGCTGCATTGTAGTCTCGATCTAGTGTTAGTCCACAAGTACAGTGGTAGGTACGTTCTGATAATGCTACTTCTTTAACGGAACCACATTTCGAACAGGTTTTTGTAGATGGAAACCATTTATCTTTTTTTTTAGTTGTTTTCCTTGTTCTTTTAGTTTGTACTGTAAGAAAGAAGTAAACATTCCCCATCCATTACCAGCGACACTTTTACCAAACTTTAGCGCTTGTGACATCCCTTTCATATCTAAATCTTCAACCACAACAGCATCATAGTTTGTTACGAATTCTTTTGATTTATGGTGAAGAAAGTTCTTGCGTTGATTTGCAACTTTTTCGTTAACTTTTGCCACTCGAATGCGTTGTTTATTCCAATTTGAAGAGCCTTTCTTTTTACGAGAAAGGTTACGTTGTTCTTGTGCTAATTTTTCAAGCATTTGTCGATAAAACTTCGGATAATTGGCTTTCTTACCCTCGCTATCTACAAATAACCCGTCCATCGCAAAATCTAAACCAACTACGTTTTTAATTTCTTTACTTTCAATCTCCTTCTCGCACGCTGTAAGAATCGAAATAAAGTATTTTCCTGATGCAGTCATAGACAAGGTACAGGATTTGATTTTGTGCTCCGAAGGGATTGCTCGATGTTGCTTGATTTTGATCATTTTCAATTTAGGTAATTTGATGTGACCATCCAACAACTGAGTATTTTCATTGACAACATTGGTTGTGTAGCTCTGCTTATGTCGTTTACTTTTGAATTTTGGGAATTTGGCATCCCCCTTGAAGAAGGCTTTATAAGCCTTATCTACATTTAGTTGTGCGTTCGCCAATGCTAAAGAATCTACTTCTTTTAGCCATTCGTATTCTTTTTTGTATGTTGCGGGAGTTGGATGTTTCACCTTTTTTCGTGCTTCTTTATCATCTTTTAGGCTTTCATATGTTTCTTTTCGTTCAGATAACATTTTGTTATAGACAAAGCGAACACAACCAAAGGTTTTGCGTATTACTAATGCCTGTTCTTTTGTTGGGTATAATCGAAACTTATACGCTTTGTGTTGTTTAACCATATCAACTCACCTCACTTTACCCCTTGATTTTCAATATACTCTTTTATCACTTCAATAGGTGAGCCGCCAGTCGTCAACAAACAGAAGCTTCTTGACCAAAACATTTCTTTCCATAACTTTTTACGAACATGAGGAAAATCCTTCTTAATAATTCTTGAACTAGCACTTTTATAGGCATTGATGAATTTCGATAACTCACTGTTAGGTTGTGCTTTGAACAAAATATGAATATGGTCCATATCGTGATTCCATTCCACCAATGTAATATTATATTTTTCACTCAACGACACAAATTTATCATGGGCATAGCCTGAAATGGTATCATCTATCACTTTCCTTCGATATTTCACAACTAACACAAGATGGTAATACATCAAGAATACCGAATGATTATTACTGTCCAATTTCATTTCTATATCAGTCCCTAATCTCTATAATACTGATTATAACACATTGAGAAAAAAGACAAAAGAAAAAGCCTTTGGGCCGTCGCCCACCCGAAATTCATCTCCCCCCTTACCGCCTAAGCTACGACCTTCAGAAGGGGGAGACTTCTTTCGGAAGTACGTTAAAACATTATAAAATATTAAAAATCCCAAGCGCGATTAGCAAGAGCGGCGGCACATAGGTCAGACGCTGCATATATTTATTTTTAGCTAAAAGCATACCTGTTTGAATACCAAAGAAAACAAATAATCCGCTCATCAATGCAATAAGAAAAGCAGTGAGAATTGGCGAATAACCAAGCATTGATGCACCAATTCCGGCTCCGAATGCATCCAGTGCAAGTGCAACACCAAGCAAGAGTGCTTCATTTGGGGAAATTATACCGGATTGATCAAGGTCCGCTTGATCCGGTAGCTTAAGAATAGTCGTAAAAATATTTGGTTTTTTAATATTTAAGCGTGATGTTGTGGTCGATTCCGCTTGTTTTGGACGAATACTATTATATAAAGAAAAGCATCCTAACAATATTAAGATGGCGCCTCCAAGCACTTGTGCACCCCCCGGCGAGATAAACGAACGAAGTATATTTCCGGTCGTCATTGCTAATAGGACGATGACACCGGAACATAGCATTATAATAAATAAGCCAAGAAGCGGTACGCGAATTTTTCGCATGCCATATGTGACACCTACCCCGAACCCATCCAGGCTAACAGCAATAACGAGGAAAACTAATCCCATATAAAAAATCATACTACCAATTCCTTTGCTATATTTCTAGATACATTGTATGCAATAGGCCTAATTGGTTGTGCGTGGACATAGCCGCACCTAATCTGCAATGTGACGTTATTTATGGTAAAGTAGGAATAGATGTTTTCTAAGAAGAGAAAGGATTTTCGAAGATGAGTAAAACAGTCGTATTAGCAGAAAAGCCTTCTGTTGGCCGTGATATTGCCCGCGTTTTAAAATGCAATCAAAAAGGCAATGGTTATATGGAAGGGACAAACTATATTGTGACATGGGCGCTCGGACATTTAGTTACATTAGCTGATCCTGAAGTCTATGATGAAAAATATAAAACATGGAAATTGGATGACTTGCCGATGTTACCGGATCCGTTGAATCTGGTTGTTATAAAGAAAACCAGCAAACAGTTTAATGCTGTAAAAGCACAGCTTAATCGTAAGGATGTGGGCGAAGTTGTGATTGCAACAGATGCCGGGCGTGAAGGGGAGCTGGTTGCGCGTTGGATTTTAGAAAAGGCTCGCAATCATAAACCAGTGAAGCGTTTATGGATTTCATCCGTTACCGATAAAGCGATCCGTGATGGATTTAAGCAGCTAAAGCCAGGTAAAAAATATGAAGATTTATATGCTTCTGCAGTTGCTCGCTCCGAAGCGGATTGGTATGTTGGTTTGAACGCAACCCGTGCATTGACAACGAAATTTAACGCACAGCTATCAACAGGGAGAGTGCAAACACCAACACTTGCCATGATTGCTAAGCGGGAAAAGGAAATTAAGGAGTTTAAACCACAACAATTTTATGGAATCCAAGCGAAGACGGATCAAGGGTTTACGTTTACTTGGCAAGACGGAAAAAAGAATAGCCGTCTATTTTCCAAGGAGAGGGCAGAGTGTCTTCTGGGACAACTGAAGAATAAGCATGCGGAAGTTGTTGATGTGCAAAAATCCTTTAAGAAGAAACATGCCCCGCAACTCTATGATTTGACAGAACTACAGCGGGATGCAAACCGAATTTTCGGTTATTCAGGAAAGCAAACCTTATCTCTTATGCAAAAATTATATGAACAGCATAAGGTGCTAACCTATCCACGAACGGATTCACGGGTGATTTCTACAGATGTGGTACCGACATTGAAGGATCGTGTGAAAGCATGTGGAGTGGATCAATACGCAAAGACATCAGGGAAAATAATGAAAAAGGATCTCAAGTTGCCAAAATCCGTGGTAGATGATACGAAAGTTTCTGATCACCATGCGATTATCCCCACAGAGCAGCATGTTATTTTAAGTAAATTGAATGATCAAGAAAGAAAAATATATGACCTTGTTGTGAAGCGTTTCCTGGCTGTATTGTCTGATCCATATGAATATGAACAGACCCAAATTACAGCCCAAATAGAAAAGGAACACTTTGTTGCGAAAGGAAAAACCGTTAAAAAGCAAGGATGGAAAGAAATCTACAATAATCGCGATGAAGATGAGGATGGGGAGGAAGATCAGGCTCTGCCAACTGTCAAGAAAGGCGACACATTTTCTCATTTACGCATGACTATAACGAGTGGGGAAACAAAACCACCGGAGCGTTTTACAGAAGGGGCATTACTTCAAGCAATGGAAAATCCCGTACGCTATATGAGCTCGGATGAAAAGCATCTGGCCGGTACTATCAATAAAACCGGCGGGCTTGGAACCGTTGCAACGCGTGCTGATATTATTGAAAAACTGTTCAATGGGATGTACATGGAAATGAAGGGGAAGCATATTTTCCTAACATCCAAAGGTCGTCAATTGCTTCATCTTGTACCGGAAGACCTAAGATCCCCTGCATTAACAGCAGAATGGGAAGATAAGCTCAGCTCTATTGCAGAAGGAAAGCTAGATAAGAACCGTTTTATTTCCGAAATGAAGACCTATGCACGAGATGTTGTGCAGGAAATCAAAAATAGTGATGAGAACTTCAAGCATGATAACATGACTGGAACCAAATGTCCGGATTGTGGAAAGCTTATGCTGGAAATCAACAATAAAAAAGGGCGCATGCTTGTTTGCCAGGATCGCTCCTGTGGATACAAGAAAAATATTGCCAAACAAACGAATGCACGCTGTCCGAACTGTCATAAACGCATGGAATTACGTGGCGAAGGACAAGGGCAAATGTTCATGTGTAAATGTGGACATCGTGAGAAACTTTCTACCTTTGAGGCGCGCAAACAGCAAGAGAAAAAGCACAAAGTATCGAAAAAAGATGTCAATAAATATTTGAACAACCAGGATGATGGTTTTAAGAATAATGCAATGGCAGAACAGTTGGCAAAATTAAAAAATAAATAGTTCAAAAAAAATCCCAAAAGCCGCTTTTGGGATTTTTGCTTAATACGTTTTTTCTTCGATAACAGTATGATACTTGTCCAATATTTCCAGTTTACTTGGACTATTTTCCTGTGCCATTTTTTCAGCAGCTTGGATGGCATCATCCTTGGAGAAATATTCTTCTTCTGCTGCAACATCCTCCAATTTTATAAACCACCCAGACACATCCGCATTTGGTGTTACACTATATTTTTTCAACTTCAAAAACTCCTTTTCAGCGATATATTACTTTTTTCCCATAGGCCAAGTTGGTTAAACATATCGGACATCTTGATGAATGCACGGTTGACTTGGAATAAGTTTAACAGCCGTATGTTTCAATAAAAACAACATATAATAACGAGCAGCATAAGCGTGTTAGAACGCGAAAAAGGGTATTACGATAATAGAATATCCTCTTTTTCAAATCGACAAACATCACATTCAGAAGAGTAAACTATAACGTGTGTACAAAGTTGCCTTTAGGCAATTTAATTGTTGACATCTAATTAAATGTCTTTTATACTACACAATATAGTTAGTTCAAATTAACTGCATGTACACAAATTGTTAGAATTTTACACAATTAGAAATGATAATGATATAGAAAAGAAGGGATGAAGATGGGTAATACGGAAGCGGCATTATCAGTTCAACATTTAACGGTTTCTTATGGGGATCACACCGCACTTAACAACATCAACTTTCACATTCAGCAAGGAAGGTTGACTGGTGTGATTGGTCCGAATGGCGCAGGTAAATCTACGTTAATGAAAGCAGCGCTTGGTCTAATATCAAAAGATAGCGGGAGCGTAGAAATTTATGGCAAGCCCGCCAATCACATGCGTAAAAAGGTCGCATATGTACCGCAGCGTAATAATATCGATTGGGATTTCCCAATTAACGTACTGGATACTGTGTTACTGGGAACTTATCCAAAGCTTGGGGTTTTTCACCGTCCCAAAAAAGCGGATCGAAAAAGGGCATCTGAGAGTTTGGAGCAAGTTGGACTTGGTGACTATAAAAAGCGTCAAATCGGGGAATTATCAGGCGGACAACAACAGCGTGTCTTTCTGGCACGTGCTTTAGCCCAAGAGGCTCAGTTGTTTTTCCTTGATGAACCTTTTGTGGGAATTGATGCTTCCAGTGAGGAGACGATTATTCGTGTTCTCAAGGAATTACGTGATAATGGAAACACAGTCATTGTTATCCATCATGACCTTTCAAAGGCGGAGGACTACTTTGATGATCTGGTATTGATTAATGTGGAACTAATTGAATCTGGACCGACAAAAACGGTTCTAAATCCAGAGACGATTACAAAGGCTTATCAAACGCAGTTTCCATTTTTACAAACGATGGGAGCTGATCGTTAATGGAATTTATATCGGATATTATGCAGTATGGTTTTATGCAAAAAGCATTATTCACATCGGTCATGGTTGGCATCATATGTGGTATAGTTGGTTGTTTTATTGTTCTGCGAGGGTTAGCACTAATGGGTGATGCGATTTCCCATGCGGTGCTTCCGGGAGTTGCTGTATCTTTTATGCTTGATATTAATTTCTTTTACGGCTCGGTGGCTGCTGGTATTTTAGCTGCTCTGGGCATCGGTTATGTCAATCAAAACAGCCGTATCAAGAGTGATTCATCGATTGGGATTGTTTTTACGGCCTTTTTGGCTTTAGGGGTCCTTTTGATTCGGCACGCCCAAAGTGGTGTTAGTCTGGATAGTATTTTATTCGGCAGTTTGACAGCTGTTCAGACCTCGGATATGTGGTTGACGTTGATTGTCGGTGCAATTGTGTTGCTAGTTGTCATTCTTTTTTATAAGGAATTGCTAGTGTCTACATTTGATCCGATTATGGCGGCCGCTTATGGCTTGCCAACGCGCTTGATTCATTATGTGCTGATGATTCTTTTAACATTGGTAACTGTCGCATCGATGCAGACTGTCGGTGTTATTCTGGTTGTGGCGATGCTGGTAACGCCTGCATCCACGGCCTATCTGTTAACCAATCGAATGTGGGTTATGCTTGTCTTATCTTCGTTATTTGGGGTGCTTGCCTCACTTGTTGGGTTGTACTTCAGCTTTGCACATGACCTGGAATCTGGTGCGGTGATTGTGATTACATCATTTATTATGTTTGCCCTCGTTTTTTTCTTTTCACCCAAGCAAGGATTACTATGGCGTATGATCAGATCAAAACGGAAGCAAATAGCTATAAATAGATAAAAAAAGAAAAGGAGATGGAGAGAATGAAAAAAGTACTAATTTCACTTATCATTAGTGGTATGGCAGTTTTTTTACTAATAGCTTGTGGGGAGGAAGATGCTAGTGATAATCAAGGTGATTCCTCCGGAGATGATGAGAAACTTCAGGTAGTTGGTGACTTCAGCATCTTATCGGATATTGTTAAACAAGTAGGTGGAGATCAGGTAGACGTTTATAACATTATACCAGCCGGCGAGGAGCCTCATGAGTGGGATCCTTCCCCGGATGACACGAAAAATACAGCAGATGCGGATGCTTTCTTTTACTTTGGATGGAACTTGGAAGGTATTGAAGGTGAGCAAGAAAACTGGGTTTATAAGCTGCTGAATGCGGCAGACAAAGATCAAGATGATGACAACGTTTTTGCACTATCGGATGGATTGGAACAGAAAGAACTTGGAGGCTTGCAAGAAAATGAAGGGACAGTCAATCCCCATGCTTTTATTAGCCCGAAAGCGGGTATAGAGATGGCAGAAAATGCTCGCGATGCTTTTGTCGAAATGGATCCGGACAATCAGGATGTTTATGAAGAAAACACGAACGATTACTTGGAGGAATTAGAAGATATTGACCAGCAATATGAAGAAAAAATCGGCGACATTCCGGAAGAAGATCGTATCATTGTCACAAGCGAAAGAGCTTTTCAATATGTAGCTGAAGACTACGGGTTGGAAGAAGGATTTATATGGGAAATTGACGGCAACGACGAAGGAACACCGGATCAAGTTAAAGCGGCTATCGAATTTGTGAATGAAAATGAACCGAAAGCGCTGTTTGACGAATACAATGGTGATAAGCGACCAATGGAGACTGTATCAAATGAAACCGGGGTCCCTGTTGCCGGTACGTTGTACTCTGGTGATTTGGGTACAGCTGAAACCTATGTTGATTATCTGAAGCACAATCTGCAAACGATTCTGAACGGAATCGCTCAAGATCCTGAAGAAGACTAGTGAACTCTAGAAACATACGGAAACTTGATAATATTTTTCTGTACCGGGTTTTTTAAAAATAGGGAAGTTTTCTGTGTTTAGAAAAATGATCATATGAGGGAAATAACGGTAATTACGTTATAAAAGGTATTTATAATATCGTAGGACATGGTTCATTAAAACCATGTCCTTTTGACTTTCCCGGCAAATCAAAAAGACTTTGGATAAGAAATAATGGTAGTTTTCATTTCGCAAGTGTAAACTAAGAGTAGAATAGTATTTGCAAAACTTGGAAGGCAATAAATCGATAACCAATTTCAAATGACAACAGCTCTTTTCAACGAGTTTTTATTTTTTCCATTCCTATTTATAAGGGAGTTCTGGCTTGAAGGTCTCTCCTGAGGTTGAAAATTAAAAGCTTATAATATGAGGGGGATTGGCAAAAATGGAGATGAATAGGAAATGGGTAAAAGGTGCAGTTGATAGGGAAACACGCTGTAGGCACTATCATCAGGCCAATGATCGGATCGCAATTAAGTTTTATTGTTGCCAGGACTATTTCTCATGCTATCAATGTCATAGGGAATATGGCTGTGGAACCATTCAAGTTTGGCCACGAGAGTGTTTTGATCAGAAAGCTATTTTATGCGGAGCATGCGGATCAGATTTAACGATCAATGAATATTTAGCGAGTGATAATAGTTGTCCTTCCTGTCAAGCTTCATTTAATCCCGGTTGTGCTATGCACTATCATTTATATTTTCAAAAAAGGTGAGCAAGCTGTTTACTTGCAATACTTCAGTCATGTATCATTAAATAGAAGTAGGATCTTTTGTTCATTTTTGGTAAAGGATATAAGGGAGGTTAATATAGATGGCTTTTGTAATTTTAGATCCATGTGGACCGGAGAAGTCTGCTGAATGTGTCAGTGTGTGTCCGGTTGACTGTATCGAAGAAGGCGAGGATCAGTTTTACATAGATCCTGATGTTTGCATTGATTGTGCGGCATGTAAGGCGGTATGCCCGGTTGATGCGATTGAGGAAGAATACGATTTAACACCTGATCAGGAAGTTTTCCTAGAAAAGGCCGAAGAATTTTTCGCAAATAGATAGATTAACATATAAGGCTGTCTTCATTTTATGGAGATGGTCTTATTTTATAAGCTGGTATAATTGTTGATACATATTTATAATTACATGAAAAAAGGGGAGTGAAAAAGGGATCATTGGTGCTGAGTGAATAGAGGAGGGATCAGCGTTTCAATGATCGGGAGAGGTGTTGAAGATGATACTGGTTAATCATACAATTTTATTTGAAAATAAAATTTAATTTTAAGAAAACAGTTGTTTCTTAACATAAAATTATATATTGTAGAGAGTAGCTAATATGACCAACTAATTCCAAAGGGTGATTCATAAAATGAACTATGTAATGGGAATTGACGGTGGTGGAACAAAAACAAAAGCTGTTATTGCAGATATGAATGGGAAAGTAGTAGCTCAGGATACAGGTGGGCCAACCAATCCAAATGTTGTTTCCCAAAAAGACCTTAAAGACACATTTGAAACGTTACTTCATTCCTTCAGACAGCAAGAAGGATTTCGATGTCGTGATATTTCATCCATATTTGCCGGGATATCTGGTGCAGGTAACACGAAAAATAAAAAAACGGTACAAGCGTTAATCGAGTCCTTGGTACCGGATAACGTATCCGTTCAGATTGAGCCAGATGCCATTAATGCGCTATATTCCGGAACATATGGATCACCGGGAATGGTGCATATTGCGGGTACGGGATCCATTACATATGGAATGAATAGCAATTTGAAGCATGACCGGGTTGGAGGTTGGGGTTATTTATTTGGTGATGAAGGCAGTGGATATGACATAGGAAGAAAAGGGATCATGGCAGCGTTACAATCTGTTGATGGGCGCGCTTCTGAGACAATGCTCCTTCCAATGATATATGCTCACTTTAACGTTATTAATGCGCAAGACTTGATTCGGGAAATTTACGCATCACCTACCCCGAAAAGTAAAATTTCACCAGTTGCTGAAATTGTCTTTCAGGCCTACAAAGATGATGATCCCATAGCTGAAGAAATCATAGCTGCGGCCGTAAAAGAAACAACACTAAGTATAAAGACACTATATGAGAAGTGTTTTCAAGTGGAAGAAAGTGTAGAAGTTGTTCTATGTGGTGGTATTTTTCAGGAAAAAGAAATCCTGCCCCGATTAATTCAAGAAGACTTGCGCGTGCATCCTGCAATACATGTGGTGTTACCAGAGATGCCTCCGGTTGGTGGATCAATCATAGGAGCCTATTTAATGCAGGGCATCGCTGTAAATGAAGCAGCAATTCATACGATTTGTAAAACAATAAACAGGAAGAAGTGATATACATGTCTCCTACAAAAGGCGGGCTTGTTATTCTGAAAGAAATGATCAATAGTCTAGCCCCTTCTGAAAAGAAGATAGCTACCTATATTTTGAATAATCCTGAGGAATCCATTTTATTAACGGCATTAAGTCTAGGGGAAAAGAGTCAAACAAGCAGTGCAGCTGTCATTCGTTTGTGTAAATCGCTAGGCTTCAATGGTTTTCAGGAATTGAAAATACGCGTTGCTGGTGATCTCCGGGGTGAAACGGTTGAAACGTTCCGTGATATTGAATCGAATGAAGATTATACCAATATTATCGACAAGGTTACATCAAATACGATTCAAACATTGAAAGAAACCGTAGATATTATGAATGAAAAAAATCTGGAACAAGCAGTTACTGCTTTAACAAATGCAAAATCAATTATATTTATTGGATTTGGGGCATCTTATATTGCTGCCAGGGACGCAGAGCAGAAGTTTATGCGGATCAATAAACATGTATTTTCATTTTCGGATGTGCATATGGCTGCAACCTCTATCGCAAATAAGGGACCTGATGATGTTGTAGTTGGGATTTCCTTTTCAGGTAATACACAGGAGGCGGTAAAACTATTACAGCTTGCCAAGCATAAAAACGCTACAACCATCAGTATTACGAAATATGGGAATTCTCAAGTCAACCAGATTTCGGATATCCCGTTGTATACTTCTGCAGCTAGAGAAGCAACCTTTAGAAGTGGGGCAACATCTTCACGGATTGCACAGCTACATGTCATTGATATCTTATTCATGTGTCTAGCATCCATAGAGTATGACGAAACGATTAAGTATTTGGATGAAACGAGGGAGGCTATTGCTTTTTTGCAGGATAAATGAAACGATATGAGACAATTATATTTATGGTATTTAGTATAGCCTTAAAACGTAAAAAAATAAAAGAAGGTATAGTGGAAATGGAAACGCCCATATCTGAATTTAAATCAGATTTGAGCGTTTCTTTTTATAGATATATATTGGTGTGTCCATGATGACTTTTTGACTTATAGGTCTTACGTATGCGTTATTGGTTAAAGCGTATCATTTCTATGAATAATGGATTATACATTGTCGATAAAACTGGGGAGAAGGACTTGTATTTTCCTTGATAACGAAAAAATATATGTGCACTTGCATGATACATAGATCTATTTATTCATCTTTTAAAAGGAAGACGAAATTCTAATAACGCTCAAAGGCACTGTCTATCACTAATTCATAAGAAGTGAAATAGAAAAATGGGTATATAGCCTATGAACAAAATAACGAAAAAATACTACTAATATACCAATTTTGATAATTAGAATTTATATCGACAAATTTCGACACCGAAACACGATAAAATCTATTATACTTACATTAACATCTAGGATTCTACACCTACCATCAAATTTTGTTTCATAATATCAATTTTTCTGCGGAGGAGGTGTCGTAGAGCACTTTAATATAGAAACTATTTTAAATTTTTGTATTCGTTTTCCATCATGTAAAGGAGGGATTTATATTGAAAATAATAAGCTTGAGGAAAATGTTTCTCTTATTTTTGGTGTTTGTTTTATTACTGCCTCTCTATGGCTATGACGGCTTAGATAAGCAGGATGATATAGACGAGATTGAAGCTAAAATGGAACAAATGACTTTAGAGGAAAAAGTCGGTCAGCTGTTTGTTGTTCACGCATACGGTAAGACAGCGACAGACCCGGATTATGAAGATACGAATTTAGAAAATGATCGTGGAGGAAAAAACTTTAAAGAGATTATTGAAAAATATCATATTGGCGGGGTAATCTATTTTAATTGGTCCGATAATATTGGCATGCCACTTGACGCACCGCAAGTTAATGCATTATCGAACGAATTGCAGGAAATAGCGATGGACCAACCGAATTCGATACCTCTCTTTGTATCGACTGACCAAGAAGGTGGGATTGTTCAGAGAGTGACAGAGCCCGGGACTGTTTTCCCCGGTAATATGGCCATTGGAGCAACTAGATCTGAAGGTTACGCCAGGGATTCAGCAGCAATTCTAGGTAACGAACTAAGCAGCTTGGGAATTAATATGAATTTTGCCCCTTCCGTTGATGTTAACATGAATCCGGAAAATCCTGTTATCGGTGTTCGCTCATTTGGTGAAGACCCCGATCTCGTTTCGGACTTAGGTGTCGCTCAAGTTATGGGATATAAGGATGAAAATGTCATGTCTTCTGTGAAACATTTTCCAGGCCACGGTGATACGGATGTAGATTCCCATTACGGCCTGCCGATTATTGATCATGACCTTGAGACACTGCATGAAGTAGACTTAAAACCCTTTAAGGAAGCTATAGATGCGGGGGTTGAATCGATTATGACCGGACATATTGTGGTTCCTGCTCTTGATGATTCAGAGCTGCCTGCGACTTTATCAAAACCGATAATTACCGATTTATTACGAGAAGAGTTGGGTTATGAAGGGCTTATTATTACGGATAGTCTTGGAATGTCAGGAGCGAATGTCGTTGAACCAGAACGTGTTTCAGCTGAGGCTTTCAAGGCAGGGGTTGATATTCTTTTAAACCCGCCAGATGTAGAAACGGCGTACAATGGCGTGTTAGAAGCTGTTGAGAATGGAGAAATCAGTGAGGCAAGATTAGATGAGTCTGTTTACCGGATTTTACAAGCAAAAATGGAAAATGGTTTGTTCGACGATCCTTATACAGATTCAGACCGTGTTGAAAACATTGGTGCTCCGGAACACATAAATACTGCTGAGGAAATCGCAAACAAGAGTATTACCCTTGTTAAAAATGAAAACGATTTACTTCCACTGCATACGACCGATAATGTTCTTGTCACTGGGCCTTCAGAAGCGAAAGCCGATTTACTCGCTAGTTCCTTAAGCGAAAAAGGAATCGAAGCAAGTAGTTTTGAAACAGGTACGAATCCAACAGATGAAGAAATAGCTGAGGCAGTGGATATGGCTGAAGAAGCTGATGCCGTTGTTGTTACGTCCTATATAGCTAATACCAATCAAGCACAGCAACAATTGATCAGTCAACTAGAGGATATAGATAAACCGATTATCGTAACAGCGCTTCATAATCCATACGATATCATAGCGTTTCCTGAAGTAGATGCTTATGCGGGGGCATACGGTTATCAGGATGTGTCTGCATTAGCATTATCAAACGTATTAACTGGTGAAGTCAATCCAACCGGAGAGCTTCCAGTTACTATTCCGGACATGTATGAATATGGACATGGATTAAGTTATACAGAGGAGCCACTTAGCGCGAGTACGATGAAATCACTTGTTGAACAATTGGAAGCGGATGGGGAATTCGCAAATAGCGAAGCTGCTCAGTCTTTGAATATGCATTTGACTGCCGTAAGTCATTACGAACAAACGGGAGCTACGGAAAAAGTTGTCAAACATATGGAAGGGTTTCAACTATTACTTGATCAACAGAAACTAGATGAGCAAATCACGGATAAGGCTTTTAACCATCTGCAGCTGAGGACAAATAGGTTGATGGAACAAAACGCAGATCATTAACAAAGATATCCCTGTGACAAATCTGTCTTGTTACAGGGATATATAACAATGATAGGGGAGCGTTAGTCATTTCGTTATATAGGAAATGACAAGATATGCACCATTATCAATAATGGAGGCGATAAAATGAAGAAAATCTATTTTAGCAGTGTTATCGTACTTCTTCTGTTTTCGACCTTGCTGTTAGTAGCAGCAAGTAAAGGAACAGCGGATCAGCAAGATGCAAATCAAGAGGAATTGCAACTTGGTATAGACGTATTATTAGATGAAGAGATAGAAAAGATTCAAGGTAAAAATGTAGGCCTGATTACAAATCCAACTGGTGTTGATCAGAACCTAAACAGTATCGTTGATTTGTTCCATACCCATTCTGAGTTTAATCTTGTATCCCTTTATGGACCTGAACATGGAGTTCGAGGCGATGCACAGGCCGGGGATTATGTTGAATTTTATATTGATGAAAAAACTGGGCTTCCAGTTTATAGTTTATACGGAGAGACGAGAAAGCCGACACCGGAAATGTTAGAAGGGGTGGATGTGCTCGTCTTTGATATCCAAGATGTTGGAACGAGATTTTATACGTATATCTATACGATGGCGTATGCAATGGAAGCTGCTGCGGAAAACGATATTGAAATCATTGTCCTGGATCGGCCAAATCCGATTGGAGGTTCAAACGTAGAGGGGCCTGTACTCGATTCGGAATATTCCTCTTTTGTTGGCATGTATCCGATTCCGTTGCGTCATGGTATGACCGTTGGTGAGCTGGCATTATTATTCAATGATGAGTTCGATATTGGAGCTAATCTTGATGTGGTCGAGATGAGCGGGTGGGATCGTTCCATGTATTATGATGACACGACGCTATCCTGGGTAGGACCGTCTCCGAACATGCCAACACTGGATTCGGCTCTTGTTTATCCGGGATCTGCTTTAATTGAAGGAACAAATGTCTCCGAAGGACGAGGTACCACAAAACCATTTCAATTAATCGGAGCACCGTTCATTGATGGTGCGGATCTTGCTGAGGAGTTGAATGATCTGGAATTACCTGGTGTGAGTTTCAGGGCGGCCTATTTTACACCACAGTTTTCCAAACATGCGGGTGAGCTTTCAGGTGGTATTGAAATTTATGTAACGGATAGGGAAACCTATCAGTCTGTTGAAACAGGACTCACCATTGTAAAAACAATTCATGATCTTTATCCGGAGGATTTTGAATTTCGCGATGAAGATAATGAAGGTGTATCATTTTTTGATAATTTGATTGGAAATGGATGGGTACGTGAACAAATTGAACAAGGAACATCCGTAGAAGAGATTGTTAATACCTGGACGGCTGATTTGGAGGATTTTAATACGGTTCGTGATAACTATCTCCTTTATTCGGAGTCTGATAAAGATGTTGAAAGTGCCGCAGATATAAAAGTACTTGTGGAAGATTTTGAGGAAGCGGGAGAATTTACAAGTGATAATGCTGCACATTCTTTAAATATGCATTTAACGGCAGTGGAACGCTTTGAAAATCAGGAAGCCGCAGAAAAAGTCATTAATCACATGAATAGTTTTAAACTATTGCTTGATCAACAGAAAGATAATGAACTCATTTCGGAAAATGCGTATGAAACACTTCAATCGGCCTCAGATATTCTGATTGACCAATGGGAATAAAGAGATAGATTTGATTTACGAAGATCCTGTGTGATAAGAGTTGAGGATCATACAGGGTCTTCTAACGAAACAATATGTCTGATTCAAATGATAGTTTCATATATGGTAAATTTCTAAATTCCTGAAGCTCAGAAATGAGGGGAGTAAATGAAAAATAAATGGCTATTCGTTATACTGATTTGTCTGGCTTTTGTAACAATATTTACAATTCAAAACAGAGTGAGCTTTGCTGCTTCATCGGAATTGCTACCTGGAGAACCGGAAAGTGTCCATATGCTGGATGCACCGTTAAATGAAATGGATGCTTCCATTTTACAATCCATACAAGATAAAGAAATGCCAGGAGCAGTTGCTTTCGTTGCAAGAGAAGGGAAAATTGTTAAACAATCCAATTACGGTCACGCATTGCGCTATGTAGATGATGAATTTACCGAAGTAGAAAACCCTGTAGACATGGAAAATGATACGATATTTGATCTTGCCTCCATTAGTAAATTGTTTACTGTCACAGCTGCGATGCAATTGTATGAAGAAGGCGAATTTGAACTAGATGATCCGGTAGCAAAACATATACCGGCATTTGCGGAAAATGATAAATCGGATGTAACGATTCGTCAGCTAATGACACATACTTCAGGATTTACTGCCTGGATCCCACTTGAAAATATGGCAGAGAATCGGGAAGAGGCGTTTCAAATCGTATTTGGTTACCCACTGGAAAATGAGCCCGGGGATCATTATGAATACAGTGATTTAAATATGATTACATTGGGAGCGCTTGTTGAAGAATGGTCAGGAATGCGTCTTGATGAATATGTGAGTGAACATATTACAGAACCACTTGGGATGACAGATACGATGTACAACCCACCAGAGACGTTAATCGATCGTATAGCCGCGACTGCATATGTGCCAGGAAGAGGGATGGTGCATGGAGATGTACATGATGGCAATGCGTTTGTACTTGATGGTGTTGCAGGGCATGCTGGTGTATTCTCAACCGCTTTTGATTTAGCCGTGTTTTCACAAATGATGTTAAATGAGGGCACGTATAATGACACACGTATTCTAAAAGAGGAAACGGTGGAACTGATAACACAAAATCATACGCCAGAATTTCCCGGCGACGATCATGGCCTAGGATGGGAGTTGAATCAGGAATGGTATATGGGTACATTGGCTGAAACTACAACTATTGGTCATACCGGATTCACTGGAACCTCAGTGGTTATTAGCCCAACAAGCGAATCGATAACGATCCTATTAACCAACCGGGTTCATCCGATAGATCAAACACCATCGACGAATCCGATTCGTCAGGAAGTTGCTGAAAAGACAGCAGATGCCATAAACGCATGGAGTGCAAATACGATCAAAGAACTTGTAGCGAATTTGGAAGAAAAGGGAGATATACCGGATGAAGCCGCTCGCACTTTAAACGTACATCTTACCGCTGTTAGCCAGTATGAACAACAAGAATCAGTTGAAAAAGTCACCAAGCACTTAGAAGGTTTTAAAAACTTGTTAAATCATCAACAAGAGAATGGTCTGATGTCCGAAGAAATCTATCATAGGCTTAAGCAAAATGCTAATTATTTGATCGGAAAATGGCAATAGACGATTCCTGTGTTTGATACGAGGAGGAAATAATGTGCAAAAATGGTGTGTATCAATTTTAACATTGCTTCTATTATTATCACCTTTGACTGCCGTAGCAGCTAAGCATAGTGCGAGCGAAGAAATAGAAATGAACTGGCAACATAATTTACAGCATAGCAGTGAGGTGAATACCCGTATTGCAACTTATAATATACAAGCAGGATCAGGAATGGATGGAAAATATGATCTGGATCGAATAGCAACTACGATTCGCGAAAGTGGAGCGGATATTATAGGATTACAGGAAGTTGATGTCCATTGGGGAAGTAGGAGCCAATACGAAGATACGTTAGCAATACTTGCCGAGAAACTGGATATGTATTATTTCTTTGCACCAATCTATGATCTGGAACCAGTAGAAAACGGGGATCCAAGAAGACAATACGGGGTTGGCATTCTAAGCAAATATCCAATTGTAGAGGCAAATAATCATGAGATAACAAGGCTATCTAGTCAGGAACCTAACCCTACACCAAAGCCAGCTCCAGGCTTTTTGGAAGCACAAATACGTGTTGATGGAGTAAATGTATGGTTTTATGTTACTCATTTGGACAGTCAATCAGATCCAACGGTTCGACAAATGCAAATTAATGATATGCATGAAATTATGGCTGAACATCAATACAATATATTAGTTGGAGATATGAACGCAAGGCCAGATGCTGATGAATTGAACCCACTTTTTCATTGGTTTGATGATGCTTGGGATGTGACAAAGGGGACCTCTGGATATACGTTTCCAACAGACGCACCAGATAGAAGAATTGATTATATATTGTCGTCGCCGAGAATGCATGTAAATAATGCACAACTACATCATTCCCAAGCGTCGGATCATCTTCCAGTCACAGCTGACGTTACAGTGGTGCGTGGTAATCATTCGCTCTTGGCAGAGGGAATGCGTATGCTTGTTGAATTATTTGATGAAAAGGGAGAATTTGCTGGAGAGCATACAGTCCGTGCATTGGAAATTAATATAACTACCGTAAGTTATTATGAACGTGAGCATAATGCGGCTAAAGTGTTGAAACATCTTGATAAATTAAGTGTGTTATTAGATGCTTTGAAGAAAAATGAAATGATTTCTGAAGATGCATATAGCCTATTACAATCGGATACGGAGTATCTGATTGATAGATGGAGGGAGAAAGAGCAATATGAAAATGAATAGATTTTTTATCATTGCTGTATTTCTATTATTCGTTCTGCTATTCTCATTGATTACTTCCAGTGCAACAGAAAAGGATAATGTTGTTGACGATACAGATGGAGTTAGGCCTGGCATTGAAGTTTTTTTGAGTGACCACTTGGATTGGGTTAAAGGGAAAAAAGTTGGGTTAATAACAAATCCGACTGGCGTAGCTAGTAATGTGGTAACAGATGACATTGATTTATTGTTTCAACATCCGAATGTTCATTTAACAGCATTATTTGGCCCTGAACATGGTATCCGAGGTAACCAGGAAGCTGGAGAATATGTAGAGTCTTATACTGATGAGCGAACAGGGCTACCTGTATATAGTTTATACGGCCCCACTTGGAAACCAACGGAAGAGATGCTGGAAGACGTGGATGTATTACTATTTGATATTCAAGATATTGGTTCCAATGTATATACCTATATTTATACGCTCGGATTTGTGATGGAAGCAGCAGCTGAATATGATAAAGAAGTTATTGTGTTAGACCGTCCGAATCCAATTGGTGGAACAAAAGTGGAAGGACCACTTCGTTCCGAGGAAACGGTTAGTTTTATGGGCAGGTTTTTATTGCCTGTTCGTCATGGTTTAACCATTGGTGAACTAGCCACCATGTGGAATCATGAATACAGCATGGGGGTGAATGTAAAAGTGGCCAAAATGGAGGGCTGGGAAAGGACGATGCATTTCGAGGATACAGGTCTTCCATGGGTGATGACTTCTCCCAATATACCGACAGAAGAAAGTGCGTACTTGTATGCGGGGACAGAATTACTTGAGAATACAAGTTTATCTACTGGACTTGGAACCACACAACCATTTGAATTGGTTGGTGCACCGGGGATAGACGGGGAAGCATTAGCACAAGAGATGAATAGTCGTAATATAGAAGGGGTCACCTTTGGATCGACTTACTACAGGCCGACATCTGGAAAATATGAGGGAGAATTAGTTGGTGGCGTCCAGATTCATATGGAGGATCCTACTACCATTGATTTAGTTGAATTAGGATTACAATTGGTGGACGGGATGCGTGATCAGAACCCAGAAGACTTTACGATGGATGAAAGCTATGCAGAGTTGATAGGTGATACGGACGTTCCAGAAATGATTATGAATGATACTCCCGTTGATGAGATAATCGAATCCTGGGAAGGTGAATTAAATACATGGGTGGATGAGATTCGTAACCCTTATTTACGTTATGGTCCATACCCAAATGATGTTGATCCGTATGAAGAACAAGCATCCATAGGAATCTTACCTTTGGATTTGAATGCCGCACCAGGAGAAAGTGTTGATTTAACCATCAAAGGATATGATGAGAATGGAGAGAAAATAGAAATTGACGCTTCAGCAGTTCAGTGGGAAGTGTCCAATAATATTGGTTATGTAGAAGATGGTGTCTTTTATGCTGAGAATGAAGGGAAGGGAGAGTTAACAGCCGAATATAATGGTCTTACGGCTTCTCGTGAAGTAGACATTTCATCACCTTATGTAGAGGATATTCGAAGTGGTATCCATGCTGATTATTCTAGAATTGTATTTGATCTGAATAAAACAGTAACAAATTATGAAATGGAAGAAACGGATGAACAATTGATTCTCCGTATTCCTTTCGGGGAAATAGAAGGAGATTTACATGAGGAAGGTGGATCGATTCCCATCGATAATAGTCCTGTCATTTCAAGCATTGATTATTATCTTGAAAATAACATGTTTGTAGCAGAACTTAACCTGAAGGTAGATGAACTTGAATATGAAATTCCTGATTATTCCTCACAAATCGTTGTTGATTTAATGCATTAATAGGAATGCGCAAAGGAGTTAGCTAAAATTATTATTTGAAAAACCCACGTTTGGTTTGGAACGTGGGTTTTTCGTGAAGATAGAAAGTATAAGGTGTGGTGTGTTTCCTTTACTTTGGACTAAATCTGAATCTCTACGTTTTTCAACCGGCATGTTTCTAGTCGTTGTTGCGTTTTACAAATAAATAACTTACAATAGTGAGTAAGCACTCACTCATTATAAAGAAAAGAGGAAATTACGTGATACAAGTCCAACATGTTTCCAAGCATTATGGAAAGCAATCCGTATTAAACCATGTTACTGTTCCGATATACGACCGCCATATTACTGGTTTAATTGGACCATCCGGAGCTGGGAAAACCACATTGATTAAATGCATCATGGGAATGGAACATTCTGACACAGGTTCGATCTCGATGAATAATATACAGGTGCCTAACCGTAAGTTGCTTAATCAAATCGGATATATGGCACAAAGCGATTCCTTATATCATGATTTGACCGGGATAGAGAATATCCAATTCTTCGCACATATGTACAGAAGAAAAATAGCTAAAAGACGGATAAGAGAAATATTGAGTCTCGTGCAACTTGAAAAAGAACAACACAAGCTGGTGGAACATTATTCAGGGGGGATGAAACGCCGACTTTCGCTTGCGATTGCCCTTATTAATCGCCCGCAATTTTTGATACTTGATGAACCTACCGTAGGGATTGACCCGGTATTAAAGCTGGATATTTGGGAACAACTCCATGTATTAAAGGAGGAAAGCACAATCTTGATTACCACCCATATCATGGACGAGGCAATGAAGTGTGATCAGCTACTATTAATGAAAAATCAAGGCATCGCGGTCCGTGGCACACCTCAGCAAATTTTAGATAACTTTAAAGTAGATAATATCGATCAGGTCTTCTTAAAATTGGAGGAAGAAGAATGAAAATCTTATTCTTGATGAAACGTATTGGTAAACAGGTACTCCGTGACAAGCGAACGCTTGCCTTATTGTTTATTGCACCGATCTTGGTCATTGCCTTACTCAATTATATCTTTCCCGATCCAGATGATGAAATAACAATTGCAGCTGTCAATGTAGATGCCGATATTATTGATATTTTAGAGGATGAGCAAGTTTATGTAAAAGAAGAACAAGATATTGATGCTGAAACCTATTTGCAAGAAGGCCATGCCAATGGCGTTCTCGAAGAAAAAGGAGAAGAATGGACGCTGACCATTCTTAATGATAATCCAATCGATGAAGGATCCACTATTCAAAGCAGCTCGCAAGCAGTGATGGAAAGCAACATCACTCATTTGGCTGATAACATAGAAGAATTGATTGATAACATGCAGGGGATATCTCAAGCTATCGAACAAATGCCGCCAGAAGTCCAAGAAAATATGGACTCGGAGATGATGTTGGATACGGAATTCGATACAACCATCGATATGGACAATGAGGCTCTGAGCGTGAACTATATTTATGGCGATGACAACCATCGTTTTTTTGATATTATTAATCCCGTGTTGGTTAGTTTCTTTGTTTTCTTCTTCGTCTTTCTTATTTCAGGAATGGCAATGTTAAAGGAAAGAAGTAGCGGGACATTAGACAAATTATTGTCCACTCCGATTAAAAAATCTGATATTATATGTGGTTATTTATTCGGTTATGGCATTTTCGCGGTGCTACAGACAGCTGTGATCATCTTGTTTTCTGTCTATATCTTGGATATGGACATCGCGGGATCGTTGGTTACGATGTTTATGATCAATATTCTACTAAGCTTCGTAGCCTTAGGACTTGGCTTGCTTTTATCTACCTTTGTTAAAAGTGAATTTCAAATGATGCAGTTTATCCCATTAATTATTATTCCTCAAATCTTTTTTTCGGGTATGCTGAAGGTGGAGAGCATGGAACCCTGGCTACAGTGGATAGCGCCAATCATGCCCCTCTATCACGCAGGAAATTCCATGATTGATGTTGTGCTCAAAGGCGCTGGATTTCAGGATTTGTTATTGCCGCTATCTATTTTGTTCTTATTGATTGTATTATTCGCAATCCTTAATATCTTTGGTATGAGACGGTATCGAAAGGTCTAGGTGAGAAAATTGAAATCTATTTTTAAAATGTTGGAAGAAGAATTGCCCCATATTGATGAACTATCTGATAAACAGCAGGCGGTCGCACAATCGGCGTTAAAGCTGTTTAGCGAAAAAGGCTTTCATCAGACATCTACAAAAGATATTGCAAGCCATGCGCAGGTGTCCGAGGGTACGGTATATAAGCATTTTCACAATAAGGAAAATTTATTATTAGGGGTATTGTTGCCTCTCTATAAGGAATTTATTTTTCCGGTTGTCCTCAAAGAACTCTATCAGTCGATCCAGACCGAAGACGAACAACCCTTCTATGAATTATTAGAGAAAGTAGTTCGGAACCGCTTGGACTTTGCCCTGCAAAATAAAGAGGCGGTTATTTTATTCGCAAGAGAAATCGTGTTTCGCGAAGATTTTAAAACAATGATAAAGGATGTTATCCCAGAACAAATAAGCAAAGTTTTTCAGCCGATATTAGTCGCATATATCAAACGGGGAGAGGTAAAGGATATCGCTCCAACACGAATGATGTATTTTATTTTTACCAATATCTTCAGTACGGCCTTGCCTGCATTGCTATTAAATCGCAACATAACTGAGCAGGAAGTGACACAACTTATAAAATTAATCTATGATGGATTACGCCCGGAACAGTAGTAATAAGCAAGAAGGGAAATGTTTTCCTTCTTGCTTATGCTTTTTAAAGGTGATCATACTGTTATGATAACAGTACCGACCTAAGTAGATTGCAAGGGGTGATTTATACATGGTTAACCGAAAGACCTGTATTTTGATACCTAAAAGAAAATATGTACGTGAAAAAATGGTGTTATGACCGAAAAAATAAAATAATATTACATTTATGAAAATTGTTATTGACAAAATAATTCACTAACCTTATACTATAATAAATTATATCTAGGTATTAAGCATTAATTGTAAACGGTTTAATATACTGTTAATATAAAAGACTTTGAAAAATACAAGCGAAGGGATCGGCATAAACATGGAGTTGTCTCAACTAATTACTGAGAAAAGAAATCAAAATAGTATGAATTTTGATCAGATGCCTACATCGGAAATGCTACAAACGATTAATGAGGAAGATAAAAAAGTTGCTTATGCTATCGAGTCGGTATTACCGCAAGTTGAAATTGCTGTAGAAAAGATTTATAAGTCACTTACGAATGGTGGAAGACTATTCTATGTAGGTGCGGGCACAAGTGGAAGGTTAGGTGTGATAGATGCTTCGGAAATGCCGCCTACTTTCATGACACCACCATCACTGGTGCAAACTGTGATAGCAGGTGGTAATGATGCATTCTTCACTGCCGTTGAAGGAGTAGAAGATAAAGAAGAGCAAGGAAAAGCGGATTTAAAAGAGAAAGACATTACCGTTCATGATGCTGTTATAGGAATTACAGCAAGTGGCAGAACGCCATATCCAATTGGAGCATTGACATACGCGCGTGAATTGGGAGCATGTACCATTTCCCTAGCATGTAATGAAAATTCATTAATTAGCAAATTAGCAGATTGTGCGATTGAAGTCATCGTCGGTTCAGAAGTTTTAACTGGATCCACACGTATGAAAGCAGCTAGCTCGCATAAAATGATATTGAACATGATTAGTACAACCGTGATGGTTAAGCTTGGAAAGGTTTATGAAAACTTAATGGTCGATGTTCATGCAAGTAATTATAAATTAATGGAGCGAGCAAAGCGGATCGTAATGGAGATTACAAATGCAACCTATGAGGAGACTTCGAAGGTGCTAACACAGACGAATCATGAAGTAAAGCCTGCCATTGTTATGATGGAAGCGGGAGTTACCTATCAAGAAGCAAAAAAGGCGATTGCGATAAGCAAAGGCTATGTGCGAGAAGCGATTGATTATTTCAGTTAATCGTTCGAGATGTATTCGAAATCGCATTCATAGTTTCCTAACTATTAATGCGTTTCATATATATTATTCAAAGGGGGCAAATAATGTGAAAAAACGATTCAAAGGACGTGCACTGTTTCTATTGATGGCTGTTTTACTGCTCGTTTTAATGGCAGCCTGTTCATCGGATGATGAAGAGACTTCAGTTACAGGGGAAACCAATGAAGCAGGAGAAGCTTCTGAAGGAGACGGGGAAATTTCAGGTGAACTCGAAATACAATATTTCGTTGGGGGCTATGGCGATTCCTGGTGGAAAGAAGTGATTGCTGATTTCCAAGAGGAATATCCGGATGTAAGCATTACGGAATATGCAGGTCCAAATATTAATGATGAAATGCGTACGCGCTGGGTTTCTGGAGATCCACCAGATGTTGTATATATTGACGGGGCAGGATCAAGTGAAACACAAATGGTAGAAGATGGTCAATTGATGAATCTAACGGAATGGGCTGAAGGTATTGAACTTGAAAATGGCGATGCTCTATTAGATAGTTTTATTGTAGAACCTGGGAAATTTGATGGAGAAATATATTCGCTTCCTTTAGTGTTTGATGCTTGGGGTACATGGTACGATAAAGCATTATTTGAAGAAAATGAATATGAGGTTCCAACAGATTTTGATAGTTTCATGCGTTCAATGGAAGAAGTTAAAGAAGTAGAAGGAGTTGACCCATTTGTAACAAGTGGAGAACATCCTTATTACTTCCTGCGAGGTATGCTTTATCCTGCATTTGGTGCGGCTGGCGGCGATGAGTTGCTGGCAGATCTGATTACAGGTGCAGAAGGTGCCTGGTCGAGTGACGTAGTGCTGGAGACAATGAAAAAGGTGGAACAGATGCAACAGGAGGGGATGTTTGATTCAGGCTTGGGCGCGTTAAATCATACACAATCGCAAATGAATTTCTTGCTTGGAGATAATGCTTTTATACCGGTTGGATTCTGGTTGCCAAATGAAATGGAAAGTGATGTGCCTGAAGGTTATGAATATGGTTTTATCCCGTCGCCAATGCAGGATGCTGGCGAAGCCTATGCAATTGTTCCGGATTTACGTCCTTTAGCCATTGCAGAAGAGGCAGAAAATCCAGAGGCTGCTAAGGCTTTTGTAGAATTTGTATTTTCAAGAGAATATGCGATGTCATTTTCTGAACATACGGGGGCAATTATGAATGTTTCCGACGTTGACTTAACAGAAAATGAAAATGTACCTTCCTATTTAATAGATGCAAATGAGATGATTAACGATCCGGAACAAGTGCAAATATACGAAAAGCCACATCCAATGAGTGCGGATTTGGAAACGCCAATTGGAGATGCTTTAATGTCTCTCATGTTAGGGAACATGACAGCGGAAGAATTTGTGGAAGAAGCGGAAGCTGCTGCAGCTAATTACCGTTAATCATACTGGAGGAAGTGGAGACAGTATGGGATGTTAAGGATTTTTTCTCCATCCTTACATTCCATACTAGTTATGTATAGAAAAGAGTGATTTGGATGGTACAGTCTAAAAAACAAAAATATACCTTTCTAGCTTTTTGTTTGGTGCCTACTTTTATAATGTTTGTTATTTTTACACTTTATCCTTTGTTTAGTGGTTTGTACTATTCCTTCTTTGATTTTTCAGGATCGTCACAGAACATGGAATTCATTGGATTAGATAACTACATACAATTAATAAATGATGCAATCATTCCGAATACCATTATTCATGATTATTTCCTTGTGGTTACAAAGGTTATTGGAATTATGATTATGGCCATGTTCTTTGCTGTTGCTTTAACACAATTAAAAATAAAGGAAGCACCATTTTATCGAATTGTATTCTTCTTCCCGAATATTATGTCTGTTGTCGTTATTGGGATCCTTTGGACGTTTGTGTATAACCCGGATTTGGGATTGGTTAATTCGGCTCTGGAATTTCTGGGACTTGAATCTGTAGCAAGGCCTTGGCTGGGGAGCGAGACATGGGCACTACCGAGTCTTGTTTTGCCATCCATATGGGCCGGTATCGGATTATTCCTTTTGATGCTTATGGGGGGAATTGCCAATATATCCAAAAGTTATTATGAAGCAGCTGAAATAGATGGTGCCTCGCAATGGCAGCAATTTTGGAAGGTGACGTTGCCTTTAGTATGGCCCCAGGTAAAAATTTCTGTGCTTTATATCGTTATCACAACATTAAATGGCTCTTTTATTCTGGTGCAAGTGATGACTGGTGGTGGACCAAATAATTCTACCCATGTGATGGGATCTTACCTTTATCAGCAGGCATTTGTACAATATAACTTCGGTTATGGAGCGACAATTGGTGTGATGATTTTAGCCCTTTCATTAATTACTGTACTCCTTTTACAATTGCTCATGCGAAGAGACAAAGTAGAGTATTAGGATGCTCTATGTAATGAAAATGGAAAAAAGGAGGGGAAAATCGTGAAGCGTAGTGTAGGTGAAATCCTGGGAAAAACAGGGATACGGATTCCGCTCATCCTCTGGACAATAGCAGTATTATATCCGATTTTCTGGATGTTTCTCGGGTCTTTCAAATCAAATGCAGAGATCTACAGAAATCCTTGGGGGATCCCTGAATCATTGAACTGGCAAAATTTTGCTGATGCATGGACAAATTATAATATTGACACAAGCGTTTTTAATAGTTTCATTGTGACGGCAGTTGGTGCAATTTTAACATTAGCGCTCGCGATACCAACGGCATATGCCATTGAACGATTGAAGTTTCGCGGGAGTAATTTTTTATTTATTTTATATGTTTCCGCCATGATGATTCCGATGGTGCTTGGATGGATTCCGTTATTCTTCTTATTAATGGAATTTAATTTGCTTGATAATATATTTGGGCTGGCAATTGTATATGCTGTTAGTCAGTTGCCATTCACGATATTCGTTCTAACCAGCTTTTTGAGCACGATTCCGAAATCGCTGGAAGAAGCTGCAGCCATTGATGGAATGTCACCGTATGGTATATTGGTAAAAATCATTACTCCTTTGAGTATGTCAGGAATTATTACGGTAACGATTATGAATACGATTCAGTTCTGGAACGAATACTTCATGGCATTGATTTTTCTGCAGAGCAGTGAGAATTATACACTGGCACTAGCGATTGATTTTATTAGCAGTGAGGCGCAGTATACCAATGCTTGGGGGACATTATTCGCAAGTCTTATTATAGCGATTGTTCCTGTGATTGTTCTTTATGCAATTTTCCAGCGGCGGATTGCGAAGGGAATGACGGAAGGAGCGATTAAGGGATAAGGTTAAAGGCGACATCATTTTAGGTGTCGCTTTTGATGTCGGTCGTCATATCAGAAGTCCCCTTCAAAGGGTCGTTATCGTTTTCAGTGGAGCCAGCAGTTATCCTTCAGAAAATGTTTTAAAAGTGAAAAAAAGGGTATAAACGTTAAGATATGTGATTGAACCGGAACTGTAAAAACGAAGCAGATGAAAATGTTTTACGTCGACATATCCAAGTAAAAGTCATTTTTCACACATTCGATATAAATAAGGAGTGATACCACATTGAGTCAAGAAAGAATTTATGGCAATACACCTTGTTTTTTAGGTGGTAGAAAAGTTAATTTGAAGGATGATAGTACGAATGATAGAGATGTGTTGATATACGGAGTCCCTTGGGAAGGCTCTGTCACATGGGGGGACTATACAGGCGCTGAATTGGGCCCAAAAGTGATTCGATTGAATTCGGCTCGTTATTCAGGATACCTGCCCGAATTAAATGATATCAATGTATTAGCACATTATGCTGTAGGTGACTTAGGTGATGTCGATGTGGTTCCTGCAGATACGATTGAAACAATGCGCCGTATTGAAAATGTTGCAAGTGATGTTTGGAAAACGAATACATTCCCTGTTGCATTTGGTGGGGATCATGGGATAACATACCCGATTGTAAAGGCCTTAAGTGAAGAGATTGATGGACAGGTGGGGATCATTCATTTGGATGCGCACTATGATAACCATCCCGATTATGAAGGTGATTTATATGCGCGCAGCACGCCTTTTCACCGCATTTATGAAAGCGAAAGTGTGCGCAATGAAAGTATTGTCCATATGGGCATTCATGGACCACGTAATAAACCTGAAACGGGAAAATATGCAAAAGAGGTTGGTGCAGCAACGATTTCCGTAAGGGATGTCCGTAAATCCGGCAATGAAAATGATTTGCCAGCGTTAGCACGACAAGCATATGATATTGCAAGTGAAGGAACAGAAGCTGTCTATTTAAGTATTTGCAGTGATGTGCTTGATTTTGCTTTTAATCCAGGGGGACCGGTTGATGGAAACGGGATAACCTCCTTTGAACTGCTTGAACTTGTTCATGAATTTGCCAAACTCGGTATCCGTGGAATGGATTATGTGGAAGTTTATCCACAACAAGACATAAATGATAACTCCTCGCATTTTGTTACCTATGCTGTGCTTTATGCATTGGCCGGAAACATGTTACGGAAACAGAACGAATAAAATGACAGAGCCGTTTCCTTGATCGGGAGCGGTTTTCTTATGGAATAATGAAGAAAATTGTAATATGGTTAATATTGCGTTTTATAGGCGTAAAACTACGCTAAAATGCCATTTTCTCCTAGGAGGAAATGGCATTTTGCCTGTCCCTTTCTGTCGAAATTTCACCTTTTGTTCGGTTGTTTGGATATAGAAGTGGTGCTACACTTAATAAACAAATGAGAGGAGTGAGAATGTATGGCTGATATTTCAAATAGGGATTTATTTTTAATGATGAAAGAATTAGGAGAAAGTTTAAATGAGGTTAAAGAGACAGTAGGGACCATAGAGACAAGGGTTGGTAATATAGAAACAAGAGTAGAAAATATAGAAACAAGAGTAGAAAATATGGAAACGGAAATGAAAGAAATGAGACATGATATCCATATCCTGGATAAAAAAGTTACCGTGCTTTCGGATGATCTACTACAAGCAAGAGCAGAAATTACAATTCTTCAGGAAGAAGCCAATTGAAACGTGCATTCTTGCGGGCTGATTTTTTCCATTACTATTTCACATTTTCCTCCATTGACACAAACATAGAAAAACAAAATGAAGTAATGAAAATATCCAAAGTGATTTAGAATCCTTTGGGCCTGTTATACATGATGTTAAACAAGCCGTATCCCTGAATCAGTAAAGAAATGAAATGTTATAATGGATGATCAATAAAACTCGCTGAATTCCTATTTATAGGTTTCAGTTGTTTCACTATGAACTCATTTTCATATGAATTAAGGATAATTTGACCTATTTCAGACACGAAGATAATTCGAAATACTCTTGTAGTGTTTCCTTAGCCAATGCTAATCTTTATGTATTGCAAAGGAGGATGTATGTATTGACCAGAGAAATGTTGGAGGAATTGCTGGAACGCTTTACGGGGATGATGGAGGAAATGCAAGATATAAGGGAAAATGGCAATCATGTGAATCAACTTATTTTAAAAACAGAAAATCGGGTAAACGAAATAGAAACGGATTTATCTGGATTACAGCAAAACCTTCGGAAATTGGATCAGAAATTTATTTTAGTAGAATCATTAATGAGAACAAAGGTAAAAAGACAAATAATACGTAGTGTTAGTTAAGAAAGCGTGCATATAGCAGGCTTATTTTTTTTACTACCTAGGAAATTATAAAATTATTTGCTTGTGGATAATTTGATTTCCAAAAGTAGCCACATCCGGCTCCAGCGCCCAGCAACTAGCAAACTTCACAATTCTCCATTACGATAAGTCAACATCGGCTCGTACCTCGCCGTGTTTCCTTTTCGCTTTCCAAGCATAAGATTCACTTTGGCTTTCACCACTACTAGTGATAAGTCAAGTTCATCTAATCTCACTGCGAAGTGTTCCAGTTTGTACGTTGCTAACCGGGCGCCATGCGCCTTTGTTCCTAAAAATCCTTTTTACTTGTTTCATACCTCTAGAACTGCTAACATAAAATGAGATAAGCTTTATACGAAATGAAAACTTATGAAAAAATGAAAAGTTATTCTTTCTGAAAAATGTCATTATAAATCCTCTCTTAACGAGGCTATATGTGGTTTTGCATGAAAGCAGACTCAATGTATTGGAACATTTGCTTTTTCTTTCAGATGCTTTCCGATGTGATTAGCCATTATTATTGCAGTACTATTTATGGAATATGGTGTGAACTTGTTGCGTTAAACGCACATAGTATTTATTATGTTTTATTTACGGGGTATGCTGCGCTAATTATTGTTGGAATCGTTTATCGATCTAGTAGCGAAGGGGAATTTGTGCAAGCTAATGGAGAATACGTTTTTTCATTTAAAAGGATCATAGATGAATTTTTATAGGGTACCTCACCATTTTCGCATGGTGGCGCTAATGAGGAGACAAACCACCAAAAATTTCATGTTGCCTTTTTACGTCGTTGGGCGTATAATAAAAATTTATTCGAATATGAAGCATTAAATTAAAATATAATTAATTATGAGGTGGAGAAAGTGAAGAAATTTTTATCTACGAAGATGGGGTTCTTTGCGATCGCTGTAGTGCTTTTTTGGATAAAAACGTATATTATATATTCAGTAGAATTTAGTTTAGGTGTAAGCAATGGGATACAGGAATTTCTATTATTCTTTAATCCACTCAGTTCCGGATTGATTTTTCTGGGATTGGCATTGTTTGTTAAAGGCAGAAGAGCGGGAATATGGGTTATTATTATTGACACGATATTAACGTTTATACTGTATGCAAATGTGGTTTTCAATCGTGCTAATAGTGATTTTATTACCATACCGACGCTATTTCAAACAAGTAATTTCGGTAGTTTGGGTAGTAGTATTGCAGATTTAGCAATGATACATGACCTGTTGTATACCGTAGATTTAATTATTTTGATCGTATTATTTGTAAAGATGCGTACAAATTGGTCACCAACACGTATGCAGATCCGTAAACCGGTTATGGTATTAATGGCGGGTGTTGTGGTTTTTACGGTGAACCTTGGTTTGGCAGAAGCAGACCGTCCACAATTATTGGAACGTACGTTTGACCGTAATTATGTAGTGAAATATCTTGGTGTCTATAATTTCTTAATTCATGACGCTATTCAAAGTGCTGAAACCTCCACAAGACGTGTTTTAGCTGATAGCAGTGATCTAACAGAAGTTGAAAATTATACGGATAGTAAATATGCAGAACCAAATCCGGATTATTTTGGAGAAGGGGAAGGCAAAAATGTCATTAAAATACACCTGGAGTCATTTCAGTCCTTTTTAATCAATTATGAGCTACATGGAGAGGAAGTAACGCCATTCTTAAATTCATTGGTCAATGATGAGAGCCAGGACTTTACGTATTTTGATAATTTCTTCCATCAGACGGAACAAGGAAAAACTGCGGATGCGGAATTAATTATGGATACGTCGCAGTATGGGTTACCTCAAGGTGCTGCGTTTGTAACCAAAGGAAGCAATACGTATCAATCCTTGCCTGCTATTATGAATCAGCAACAGGATTATACAAGTGCTGTTTTCCACGGAGATGATAAATCATTTTGGAATCGGGATGAAGTTTACAAATATCTAGGAATTGATGAGTTCTATGATTCTAGTTACTATGATATGAGTGAAGATAACGTCATTAACTATGGGCTAAAAGATAAGCCATTCTTGGAGGAATCAATTCCTTTACTTGAAGATATGGATGAGCCGTTTTATGCGCATATGATGACATTAACTCATCATCACCCCTATTTAATTGATGAAGAGGAAGCTACAATTGATCCAGCAGAAACGGGTGATGGTTCGGTTGACCGTTATTTCCAAACCGCACGCTATATGGATGAAGCTTTGGAACAATTCTTTGATGACTTGAAAGAAGCGGGATTGTATGAGGATTCCATCATTATGCTTTACGGGGATCATTATGGTATTTCAGATAACCATAATCGAGCAATGGGTGAAATCATGGATGAAGAGATCACGCCACTTAAGAATGCAGAATTACAACGCGTCCCATATATGATTCGTGTGCCGGGTGTTGAAGGACAAGGCACAAATCATGAATATGCTGGTATGGTGGATGTTGTGCCGACGTTATTACATCTTTTGGGTATTGATTCCGAAGATTATATTCAGTTTGGTACAGACTTGTTCTCGGAGGACCACAAGGATTTTGTTCCATTTCGAAATGGTGACTTTATGACAGAAGAATACAGTTACGTTAACGGTGTGTATTATGATAATGAAACGAAAGAAGAGATCGAGGAACCAACAGAAGAGATGAAGGAACAGCGTGAAACTGCAGTTCGAGAGTTGGAATTGTCAGATGAAGTAATGTATGGAGATCTATTACGTTTCTACACGCCGAATGAGGATTGGGAACCTGTAGATCATAATGATTATTTCTACGGGGGAAATGAAGAAGAGGAAGAAGATGAATCGTAATTCAAGGGTGCTGATAAATTTGAACGGTATTCTTGAAAATAGACATCTTTAATAAACAAAATGACTCTGGCATCGTTGCTGGAGTCATTTTGTTTAGGACTAGACCAATCAGGGAAATGTCCTCTATAAACGAACTTTACATCCTTAAAAAGGGGGAGATCACATGCGTGATTATACAAGACACTATATTAATGGTAAATGGATGGAGTCCACAGGTTCTGAGACGGAAGAGGTAATTAACCCAGCCACGGAGGAAGTAACTGGACGTATTAGCCTCGGAACGAAAGAAGATCTGGATCGTGCGGTAAAAGCAGCAAGGGATGCTTTTCCTTCATTTTCAACAACAACGAAGGAATACCGAGCAGAATTGCTTGAACGTATTGCAAGGGAATATGAGAATCGCAAAGATGAGTTGATTGAGGTCATCAAGGAGGAGCTAGGTTCTCCAGTCTCTATGACTGAAAAAGTTCACTATAACATGGGGTTGCAGCATTTTAGGGAAACAGCAAAACTGCTAAGAGATTTTGAATTCACAGAAAAGCGTGGAGATTCACTGGTTGCAAAAGAACCAGTTGGGGTCAGTGGTTTGATTACACCATGGAATTTCCCAACAAACCAAACCTCTACGAAATTGGCCGGTGCATTGGCAGCTGGAAACACGGTTGTTCTGAAGCCCGCAGAGCTTACCCCATATGCTGCTATTCTTCTAGCAGAAATCTTTGAAACGGCTGGTGTACCAAAAGGGGTTTTTAATCTTGTGAATGGTACAGGAGAAACAATTGGCAATGGCATCAGCTCTCATCCCGGGATTGATCTTGTATCATTTACCGGCTCTGGGGCAGTTGGACAAAAGGTATCGGAAAATGCTGCCAAGACGATTAAGAAAGTTGCGCTTGAGCTTGGCGGGAAATCACCACTTGTTATCCTTGAAGATGCCGATGTGAAGAAGGCTGCAAAAACAGCTGTCTCTAATGTTCTGATGAATACTGGTCAGGTTTGTACAGCCGCGACGCGTACCCTGATTCCACGTTCGATGCATGATAATTTTATAGAAGCAGTCAAAGAAACATTACCTACATTCTTAGTTGGGGATCCAAATGATGAAAATAGTGTTGTTGGTCCACTTGTATCCAAGAAACAATGGGATCGTGTCCAGAGCTATATTGAAAAAGGTATGGATGAGGGAGCTACTCTCGTTGCAGGCGGTACCGGAAAACCTGAAGGCCTGGAGGAAGGTTATTATGTGAAACCGACTGTCTTCACCGATGTGAGAAATGATATGGTAATTGCCCAGGAAGAGATTTTTGGACCTGTCATGTCAATTATCACATATGAGGACCTCGATGAAGCCATTGAAATAGCCAATGATACGGTATACGGACTAGCTGGGTATGTATTCGGCGAGGATGAGGAGAAACTCAAAAAAGTAGCTTCACGTCTGCGAGCTGGAAGAATTACCATCAATAATGCCAAAGCAGATTTCTCTGCTCCATTTGGAGGCTATAAAGAATCAGGCGTTGGCCGCGAATGGGGAGATTACGGTATCGACGAGTATTTAGAAGTTAAGTCTGTACTCGGAATGCCATCCTAAGTAAAATAATAACCTGAAATATTCATTGAGGCATTTTTTGCGCACCAAAAGGCGGCTGATGAGCCTCCTCGCGCTGAGGGGTCTCGCCTAGGCTAATCGTTTCCCACAGGCGTATCCATGTATTTCCTCTGCTAGTATTTCGGTTTCTGGCGTTAAATTATATTCGCAATTAACACCAAATGGCGATGAGAATTGCACATTACGTCGCAGTTTATATTTTTCGTGTCAAAAGTAACAAACTTAAAATATCTTATGTAAGCGGACCATCTCATTTAGCAGGTGATCCGTTTACATTTTATAATCATGAATAGCGGTTCTTATGTTATACCGAGATCATGCATCCTATTTACGTATCCCCTTACTTTTTCTCTCTTGTTTTACCAATGAGTACGACGTAATCCAGGCTGTAATTGGTATAATTAATGCTACACCAATACCAGCACAAAGAATATTGATTATTTCCGCACTAAATACGTTGGAATTGATAATTTCACCAAATGTATAAGATAAATCTTTAAACCATATCAATAGCCCGAGATAACTCCCAAAAAAGGCGAAAAACAATGTATTCGTATCGGTTCCCAAAATGTCACGACCAATCTTCAATCCGGAAGTGAATAATGCTTTCCTACTAATGGATGGATTATGGCGATATATTTCGTTGATCGGCGAGGCTATCGAAATAGCAACATCTATAATCGAGCCGATTGCACTCATAATGATCATACAAGCAGCAACTTTTACAAAATCGACTCCGACATAAAGGGAAAATGCGCTGATTTCTTCCGTTTCTTCTTCTCCGAATCCTTGGATTTTTGCTTTTTCTGTCACCATAATAATAAAAAAGAGCAACAGGACTATCGTGATCATAGTAGAAAGAAAGGCTGTTTTTGTTTTACGGTTTACTTCATTAATGTAAAACAGATTGATACAGCTGATCACCGTACATGCCATGAGTGTCGGAATAAGCGGATTAATGGTTGGAATGCTCATGATAATGATGGTAAGCAGGAGCACACCAAAATTTAGGAAAAGTGCCACGAAGGATCTTATTCCTTTCCCCCCGCCGATCAGAGCCATTAATACGAATAATATAATTGCGAGAACAACTAGTACATTCATGATTTCGCCTTCTTTCGTTTTACGAAAAATATTGCTGTGTATACACCGATTGGAATGGTTAACACGATACCAATTCCACCCGCCAAAGCTCTGGCTAATTCCAATGAAAGGTTCATAGAAAGAGAAAATACCACGGGAGAACCGTTATTAAAATATAAAATAAGCATTGGGATGGAGCCACTGATATAGACGAAAAATAAAATATTGGTGATTGTTCCCATAATATCTTTGCCAATATTCATTCCTGATGTTTTCAGTTCGCGAATAGATATCTGATGATTTGATTCATACAACCCAAAAATGGAGGAGGCAATGGTGATGGCGATATCCATAACGCCCCCCAACGATCCGAGTAATAATCCGGCCAAGAAAACAGCTTTATAAGGCCTGGTCAGAAATTCCATTTCTTCATATCGGAGTCCGTTTTCGGAAGTAATCCATAGAACAAAGTAAGTGATGGCAAGACATAGAAACGTACCAAGTAGCGTTGAAATAATGGCTGTATAGGTTTTTTCATTAAAACCGTTCACGATTAACAACGAAATCACGGTGAATAAAACAGCGCTTATCCCACATACCCACAATAAACGCATGCTCTCCGTATTCACATAAACATCCAAAGCATAGGTTAACAGCGTAGCATTAACGGCTAAACTGATGATTGAAAATAACCCCTGCTTTTTCCCAACGATGAGCAAGACAAAAATAAAAATCCAAGCAACAAACACAATGTATTTATCTCGTTTTACATCCGTTATGCTGCCGGTTAGATTGTTATCTTCTTTGTTTTCATCGATCGAAACAAACAGTTCGTCTCCAACTTCATATTCCTGGTCATATGCTCCAGATGATGAATACTCGTTTTCTAAATGGATTTGCTGTCCTTTAGCCTGTCCATTTTGTAATTCCGCCATAATATCTTGCATAAACCGTTTATCCTGATTGTCATTTATATCTGTCACTTCTTCCGTATTGACTAGATTAGCTTCGGTGACTTTAGCAATTGGAGAGTCATAGTGTGCATGATTATGTGTTACAAAAATAATCGATACCACAAAGCAAATGACAAGGACAATATAAAACCCAATTTGTATCGGTGTCATGTTTTTTAATTTATTTAGGATAGCGTTCAAAACACAAACCTCCAAGGAAGCGCAGCGTCATTAATGGTAAAAGCTTTACAAGCAGTATTCCGTTCATGATGGACTTAGAATAGCAGGAATGTGTTCCAATGGTCAAGCGAATAAGGAGTTGGTTATGTATCAAGTTTCTGTGTTCCCAATCTGTCATTTCTTCGTTACTTCCTCATTTTAGAAACAGCAAGAAGTATGACAGATAGACGACCTCCCTACGTAAGCACAGGCAGTTTAAAACACATAAATCTACAAGCTTC
Organism: Virgibacillus sp. NKC19-3; assembly: GCF_019837165.1. Lineage (NCBI taxonomy): Bacteria > Bacillati > Bacillota > Bacilli > Caryophanales > Bacillaceae > Virgibacillus > Virgibacillus saliphilus. Next base: position 2,886,525 of record NZ_JAGYHC010000001.1, on the reverse strand, counting down.
TATGTATACATTGATAGAAAGTTGGTATAAACATTCATTTCATGGGCTCGATATAGGGAAAACCAAGCAAAACAAGAATACTACACTGACTAAAACCCTGCCATTTGCCAAGATTCTACTTTTCTCCCGTCATTTGCATTACGAATCAAAAAAACGGTAGCATATACTAAATTATACAAGCACTAGAGGCTTGTAGTATATTGTAAATCAAAGAAAACCGGAAAAAGGGGAAGGGTATTCACAAAATAGTATAACGATGATAGATGTATCAGCTCGAGGAGTATTTAAAAATAAGTAAAACAAATGTTCCCTTTTCATGGTTATTTTCACCAAATTTATGATATACTAATAACCAGATAATGTTCTTTTAGGGATAGGCCGGCTAACCCTTCTACAGTTAGAAGGGGGTGATGTCACTTGAGCACTTATGAAGTGTTTATGGTGCTGTTTGGATTTGGCACCTTTTTGATAGCATTGCTGACACTTGTGTATCGAATGATCAATAAAAAATAGACCTCTCTATTAACCCTTAACAGTCATTGTTCGGAGAGGTCTATTCGTAAAGGATAGCCGAACCCCCCTAAAGGGAACCGCTTATCACTGGGCCACAGTTACAGCTGTGGTCTTTTTCAGTATATGCATCATTCTACCTATAGTATACCATAAAACCAGGTTTTGAAAACAAAAAAGGGGCTGTATCGTTACTAAATATTTCACCAGGAGTCATCTTTTTCTCTATTAAAATGCAGTATGCTATAGTGGTTACGGAGGAGTTGTAACGATTGAGTGTACATCGGCATTCTTTTAGTATGTATGTAAGAAATGCCAGTCAGGTTGCAGAATTGTCCGGAATGACGCAGTCGATGGAATATGTTTTAGCCGCCGTCGATACGATGTTTATTGGTTATTTACGGTGCAACGCAGGTTTGGACAGTTCCATTATTCACATTGATCAATGTTGCAATTTTGGTCATGACGTTGGGAACGGGGACAGAAGGAATAGGTGAAATAGGAGTGAGATGATGGAACAAAGAAAATATACTATTCGCGATGCGCACTTCTGGAAAATTTCATGGGGCTTAGCATTGGCATCATTTTTTATTTTTGCTTGCATGTATGCTGTTCAGCCACTTCTTCCAGTATTTGTGGAAGAATTCGGTGTTTCTGTTTCTGCATCCAGTTTGGCATTTTCATTAACCATTATTGGTTTAATTATTGGTTTAATTGTGCTCGGATTTTATTCGGATCGTATTGGTCGTACGATATTTATTAAACTTTCTTTAATTGGCTCCATCATCCCTTTTCTGGTTATTCCAATGGTTGATTCCTTTTATGTTATTGTTGTTCTACGCTTTATTCAAGGCTTTGCGTTGGCAGGGCTGCCGGCAGCGTCGATTGCATACCTAAATGAGGAAATTGATTCCAGAAGTGTTGGTGTTGCAACAGGGCTTTATATTTCCAGTAATGCGCTTGGTGGTATGGTTGGAAGAGTGTTGACTGGGTATATTACAGACCATTTTTCATGGCAAGTGGCATTTTTGGTTCTGGCAGTAGTAGGTCTGCTGGTACTTGCATCTGTGTATCTAATGCTTCCGAAATCACGTTTTTTTCATTCCAGTGATTTAACTTTTCGCAAGGATATCGAAGGTTTTCTGTTTCATTTTAAAAATTCCGCTCTATTACTTGTCTTTGGACTTGGGATTGTGTTGCAATTCGCTTTTACAGGTATGTGGACGTATTTGCCGTTTCATTTACAGGGAGACCCTTTTTCGTTATCTTTACAGACTATTTCCTATACCTTTTTTGCTTATGGTCTCGGTGTTATTGGTTCGCCGCTAGCTGGATGGTTTGCAGGAAAATTTGGCTTGCGAAACATTCGCGTTATTGGGGTTATCATTTTAACGATTGGTATATTATTAACGTTAAGCACCTCTCTTGTTGTCATTATTATCGGGTTATGTGTTTCGTGTCTAGGGTTTTTTACTGCTCATTCTTTAACTACAACAAATGTAGGGGAGCAAGCAACACATCATAAAGGAAGTGCTGCAAGCCTATATCTAGTAGCATATTATATTGGAGTAGCACTCGGTGGCTCTGCACTTGGGCCGTTATGGGATGTTGCAGGATGGATAGGTATAGTGCTATTTACAGGAATATTGCCTGTTACTTATGTGATTTTCATTCGAAGTGGGAATAAAAGAAAGGAGACTCCTCATTAGATTCTTTCCGTGAGTCTGTGCGGTTGATATCAACTGCGACGTAGTGAAAATTTCCTTCCACAACGAGTCTCTCTTTCTAATGATTGTTGTCTCAAAACAACAATCCCATAGAAAACAGCCATTAATGGTGTAGTAGTCTTCTTCTATCGTTATTTAAAAACATCCGGTAGTACGGTTAAATCAATTCCCCATACAATTGGTACGAAGAAATATATTCCAACAGTAACGAGAATGATACCAGTTAAATTCAAGGAAAATCCTGCTTTTGCCATATCTGGTATTCGTAAGTAACCTGATCCAAATACGACAGCGTTTGGCGGTGTAGCAACAGGAAGCATGAATGCACTCGATGCAGCTACTGCAGCTGCTATCATTACACTGTATGGATGAATATGTAATGCTGCAGCTAACGAAGCCATGATAGGGAACATCATCGATGCAGTTGCGGTATTGGATGTTATTTCGGTTAAGAAAATCACAAGTGCTGTTACGAGGAGAATGACAAGGAAAATGTGGATCCCCTGCAGTCCCTGCAATTGTCCGCCAATCCATTCCGAAAGTCCCGATTCTGTAAATCCTGCTGCAATGGCAAGTCCACCACCGAAGAGTAATAGGATCCCCCATGGTAATTTAATAGCAGTATCCCAGTTAAGTAGATGCCCGCCTTTTTCCTTTTTAGCAGGAATGATAAATAGAATTAACGCAGCAGTTATCGCTATAATGGCATCATTGATATTTCCATTAACATATTCATTTAACACAAATGTACGTGTAACCCAGGCTAAAGCTGCTAAGATAAAAACGATAAATACTGCCTTTTCTTCATACGTCGCTGCACCGAGTTTCTTTTTCTCGGATTGAATAACGGCTTTTCCACCTGGTAATTCTTTTATTTTTAGTGGGAAAGCAACCTTCACTAAATAAAACCATACAATGAAAATAAATACCCAGGCTAGCGGGATACCAAAGAGCATCCAGGTTGCGAAAGATAATTCGATGCCATAGATTTCATTTATTGCTCCGGCTAATAACGTGTTCGGAGGTGTTCCGATAATCGTTGCAATTCCCCCAATCGAAGCAGAATAAGCAATACTTAACATCATTGCTTTGCCAAATGCGAAATTCTCTTTGGATGTATCAACAGATGGATCATCTTTTAGTGCATCTGATACTTGATAGATAATTGCAAGGCCTATTGGAACCATCATCATTGCTGTTGCGGAATTGGAAATCCACATCGATAAAAATCCCGTCGCAACCATAAAGCCAAGAATAATTCGACTGATGCTTGTACCAATAATAGAGATAATGGTCAATGCGATACGTCTATGCAAATTCCATCTTTCCATGGCGAGCGCGATCATAAAACCACCCATAAATAAAAAGATGGTATCATTTCCATAAGCAGACGTTGTTGCGTCAACATCCAATCCGGAAGTCATGGGAAATAAAATGATGGGTAAAAGAGAAGTTGCCGGGATCGGAATCGCTTCTGTCATCCACCAAATTGCAATCCAGATAGTACTTGCCAGTATAGCAATACCTTCGTCTGACAAGCCCTCAGGAGAGACGAAGAAGTAGGTGATAAGAAACAATAATGGCCCTACAAATAGTCCGATTAATTGTGCAGGCGTGTAATTGCGATTGTTTCCTCCATTTCCATGATTGGCTCCTGATTGGTTGTCTGAATCCAAATTTCCAGTTCCAATATCTGATGCATTCGGTTTGACAAAGAAGATAAATAGATCTTTTACTTGATCATGTTTCTCCCATAACCAATTCCAAGTGGTTGATAACATATATCTCCCTCCTTGTATTCTATGAAGTGCGTCTATCATACAAATATTTTACAAAATCAGCAAGAAAAAAGAATGCGGTTTCATCGCACGGGTATGTTAATGATGCTGAAGAATCTAGCAGAATTGTGCTATGATATGAGTAGTAACTCTTTTTTAGAGGAGGGGGTCGATCGGAATGTTTTCATTGCAGGCTGTTGGTGATTCCGCACTTAAGGTGAATTTTCCCGGTGTGGTTTCTCCGGAATTGAATGCTGAAATACAAGGGTTCTGTATGAAACTAGAGGAATTAGCAATTGTTGGAGTTGTGGAATGGGTGCCAGCATTTGATTCGGTGACGATTTATTATGAACCACACAAAATAAAGTATAAAGCGATTGCGGAAAAGGTGAAGGGTTTACGTGAAAATTCGTTGCCTGAGAAAACTGCAAAGTCGCGTATTTTTCATGTTCCGGTTTTCTATGGTAATGAGTATGGGCCTGATTTGGAACGTGTTGCAGCTTTCAATAAACTGGATATATCGGATGTAGTGGAAATGCATCAAAAGCCGGAGTACCTTGTTTATATGATCGGCTTTTTACCTGGTTTTCCATACCTTGGCGGTCTTGATAGAAGAATTGCAACGCCACGTCTGAAAGAGCCGCGTAAATCGATGGCTGCCGGATCTGTTGGCATCGCCCATGAACAAACAGGTATTTATCCTGTCGAATCACCTGGGGGATGGAATATCATTGGAAAAACGCCTATTCCCATCTTTGATAAAAACGCTGAAGATGCTTTCTTATTCCAAGCAGGTGATCGAATTCGTTTTTATCGTGTGTCGAAGACGGAATTTGAACAAATAATAACGCAAACGGAAAACGGATAATTTGAAATACAAATGGACAAGGATGATTGAAACATGCGCATTGATCTTAATAGTGATATGGGAGAAAGTTTTGGGGCCTATACGATTGGCGCGGATGAAGGATTATTGAAACATATTACTTCAGCGAACATTGCATGCGGATCCCATGCTGGTGATCCACATGTGATGGATAAAACGGTCGCTTTGGCTAAAAAATACCACGTAGCGGTGGGTGCACATCCAGGTTTCCCTGATATTGCAGGGTTCGGCCGACGAATGATTGATTTTTCCCCTGATGAAATTTATCGTTTGGTTGTCTTTCAAATTGGAGCTTTACAAGCAATTTGTAAAATTCATAATGTAAGTATGCAGCATGTGAAGCCACACGGTGCGTTGTATAATTTAGCCAGCTATAACCGGGAGGTAGCTGTTGCAATTGCACGTGCTGTTTACGATCTTGATTCTAACTTAATTTTGTATGGATTAGCTGGAAGTGAGCTTTTAGTGGCGGGGCGTAATAAGGGTTTACGTGTCGCAGCTGAGGTTTTCGCAGATCGAACCTATCAGCCGGATGGTAGTTTAACATCAAGGCGGCAAGCAGATGCAGTCATTGAGGATGTGGATGTAGCGGTTCAACAGGTGGAGCGTATCATACGTGAAGGGCTGGTAAAAGCGGCTAATGAGGAGCTTGTGCAGATAGAAGCAGATACAATATGTGTGCATGGGGATGGTACGAATGCTGTGTGTTTTGTGGAAAAACTGCGGAAGGCGCTGGAGGAAGCAGGAGTAGAAGTAGCAAGGATTAGGAAGTAATTGACCGAGCGGTAGCACTCCCAATCAGACAAAAGCAAAGGAGGTAACCCAATGCAAGTGCAAAGTCAACTCCTATTCCATGTGATTAGGCCGGGGATTCTTACAACGTTCCAGGATATGGGACGTTCAGGCTATCAACAATATGGTGTACCCGTCTCTGGAGCGATGGATAGATTCGCACTCCAGTTGGCAAACATCCTCGTAGGTAATTCGCGGAGTGCGGCATGCCTGGAGATAACATTGCTTGGTCCGGTACTTAAGGCATGTACGACGCTTACAATTGCGATAACCGGTGCTGACCTGGAAGCAAAAGTAAATGAAAGAAACATTCCATTGTGGACAACTGTAAGTATGCATAAAGGAGATAAGCTCACTTTTGGAAAGCATCAATCCGGCGTTCGCGCATATATTGCAGTTGCAGGAGGATTTGAGGCTCCGGGTGTATTTGGAAGTATGGCTACAGATGTGAAGGCAGGATTTGGTGCACCGATCGAACGGTCTGAGCATATCTACGGGTTCCCAGTCGACGCACCAAGTGGTATCGGGTTGCAGAAAAGGTTTATCCCCACTTATAAAAAAGCAATCGAAGTAGCTGTGGTTGAAGGTCCGCACACACATCTGTTTACGAAAGAAGGGCACGATCATTTTTTCAGCTCCATCCATACCGTTGATGCGAATTCGAATCGAATGGGGTACCGGCTTACATCAAATAAAGTTGAAGTGAAAAAGGATGCGGAAATTTTCTCAGACGCTGTTCCGTTTGGTGGCGTTCAAATTCCAAGTAATGGGCAGCCAATTATTTTGATGGCTGATCGGCAAACGACTGGCGGCTATCCACGCATAGGGACGGTTATTTCAAGCGATCTGCATAAAATAGCCCAGCTTGTGCCAAAGGGAGAAATTACATTTAAGCCTATATCTGTTGAGGTGGCACAAGAACGCGCTATAAAAATGGAAAAATTTTTACGTGAAGTGGATATTTTTAGAAAAGCTTTATAGCAGGTGTGTGCTTCGATTTCATGTATATAGGAGGTGATGCTACATGAAAGATCAGCCGAATATAAACGTGCCGGCAAGTATGTGGGAGAAGTTTTTTCATTTCGTCGCATTTATATTAATGATTATGATGGTTGTCTATGCGATTTTCATGTATAGTCAGCTTCCGGATGAAGTTCCCATCCATTTTAATGCTGCCGGTGAGGCTGATAATTGGGGTGGAAAGGGGGCTATTTTTACACTTCCACTTATATCCATTCCCATGTTCATGGTGTTATTCTTTTTAGGAAAAGCTCCACATGTCCATAATTATCCGGTGAAAGTGACGAAGGGGAATGCGCCGAAGCTGTACAGGGAATCCCGGTTGTTGTTGGCGACAATAAATGTTGAAGTGGCTGTAATTTTTACTTTCCTTACCTGGGAGATGGCTCAATCGGCACAGGGGAATGGGACACTTGGGGTATGGATGATTATCCTCAGCACGATCGTTCCTTTAGTTACCGTTGGCTATTTTTTGCTGCGCATGAATCGATTGAAAAAGGAATGGGATTGTTGAGCCATTGTAACCCTAATCGAAGTATAATAAACTAACATAAGAGACTCTAAACATAATTGACTTGGAGGCACATTTTCATGGCAGAAAAGAAAAACATAAAATTAATTGCACTGGATATGGATGGAACGTTACTGAATAATGCGCTTGAGATCTCTGAGCCGACACAAGCTGTTATTGCAAAAGCGTTGGCGGGTGACATACATGTCGTGTTAAGCACAGGTCGATCGCTGGGAACCTGTTATCCTTATGCAGCGTTGCTAAATCTAACATCTTATCTTGTTACATCCAATGGCGGAGAAATTTTTACCATGGATAAAACATTATTGGATCAACATTTATTGGATACGGAAAAAATAAAAAACATGTGGGAAATGGGGGAAGAAATGGGCGTACAACAATGGATGGTATCTACAACTGGAATTTATCGGGATTCTCGCCCGGCTAATTTTTATGATCATGACTGGCTCAAATATGGTTGCAGCTCGCTTGATAAGCGTAAACTTGATGCAATGATTGAGGAACTTTCCTATTTTGAAGGGCTGGAGCTGACGAACTCCTTACCGACAAACGTGGAAGCAAATCCTGCAGGTGTTAGTAAGGCGGCCGCACTCCATTTTGTATGCAGGGAAATTGGCATTACGATGGATGAGATTATGGCCATTGGTGATAGTTTAAACGATATTAAAATGATCCAAGAGGCAGGAATCGGTGTGGCGATGGAAAATGCGCAGAAAGCGATTAAAAATGTTGCTGATTATGTGACAGATACGAATGATCAAGATGGCGTCGCAAAGGCAATTGAACGGTTTGCGTTATAAAGAGAAAGAGGAGAGGCTGGGACAAAACAAACGTGTTTCATTAAAAAGACGGACATTATCAAAACTAGCGTAGGAAATATGCGGAGACTCCAGCGGGAGGGAAGGCATAGGTGAGACACCGAAGTGCGATAGCAATCTTTTTTGCGAGGAGTGCTGCCCCTCGAAGTCACTTGCAACACGAAGCGCACAAGGGGGCTCACCAGCCGCTCTAAGGTGCGCGACGTATATTTTTAGAAGCGATGTCTGTTCGAAATTTATTTGTTAAAAACACTTTTGTCCCAGTCTCTACCTTTATAGTGTTGCAATCCAAAACATAATCCCGGAAAGCAATACGGAGGTAATAAGCATGGCCAGAAGCGGGCGGAGTGCTTTATTTTTTACATCCTTCAAGCTGACATTTAACCCGAGACCAACCATGGCAGAAGTTAGGATAAATGTTGTCATAGCGTCGATGCCATCCATAACACCTTCTGAAACTGGGATATAAGTTCCTAGTACATAACTTCCAAAGAGACTCATCGCAATAAATCCGAGTAAGAACCATGGGAAACCCACCTTCGTCTTGTCATCTGCAGTCTTTCGATTTTTCATCCAAAAAATCAATACAAAGCAGAGGGGAACAAGCAAGAAAACGCGCCCCAGCTTGGCTAATAACGCAATGGCGAGTGCATCTTCACCAGCCGGTTCTGCTGCTAGTGCGACATGGGCAAGCTCATGCAAACTAAGTCCAGCCCATGTTCCGTATTCTATGTCTGTTAATGGCAGTATTGGCTGCAAAATGGCATATATAATGGAAAATATCGTTCCAACCAGTGCAATGATACCAACACCGATGGCTGTATCTTCCTCTTTTGCTTTGATAACTGGTGACACAGCCGCAATCGCCGCTGCCCCGCATACACCAGTTCCAACACCTAGTAGTAATGCAAGCTGCTGATTTGCTTTAAAAAGTTTGGCTAAAGAAACGGTTAAAAGAAGCGCGAATGTAATTGCTAACGCTCCTTGGGCAAGAAGTCCAAGTCCGTCCTCGAAAATCACGTCTATGTTTAATTTTAATCCATACAAAATAATCGCAAATCGAAGCAAATATTTTGAAGAAAATTGAATCCCCGTACGTAGAAATTCCGGATACCCTAAGAGTTGCCGGTAAATAATGGCCAAGATAATGGCACTCGCGAGCGGACCAACTCGATTGAAACCTGGTACTAATGCGAGCAAGTAGCCGATGATGGCGATGATAAATGTAAAGCCAATCCCTAGAATAAGTTTATTCCAATAATTTTTTTCCTGTCTGGATGATGTCATAAGATGCGCCTCTCCTTCTATGTCTATTGTTTATTATAAAGCTCGTTTTATGATAAGAAAAATAAATAAATATAATATATACAATAAGTTTTACTTATCGTAATAATAGATGTACTATAAAAATGACGGTATAACGCGTGTTTACGGAAGGAGATAACCAAATTGGACCAGCATTTAGTTGTATTTGTAGAGGTAGTGGAACGAGGGAATTTTTCCAGAACGGCTGAGTCCCTGCATATGTCTCAACCTGCAGTTAGTCAGTATATTGCTGCTCTTGAGAAAGCGTTTGGTGTTCAGTTGTTAGAGCGAAACAATAAATTTGTCAGAAAGAATAGAGCTGGAGAAATCGTTTACCAGTATGCAAAGGAAATTTTGCGAAGTTATAAGCAGATGGAGGTACTTGTTTCTGATTTGAAAAATGTGCCAGGCGGAGAATTAAGGATTGGCGCCAGTTACACGATAGGCGAATATTTACTTCCGCAGATTCTGGCACATTTGCAACGTGACTATACACGAATTTTACCAACAGTTTCGATTGGTAATACAGAGGATATTGGCCAGAAATTGGTCAATCATGAGATTGATATCGGCTTGGTTGAGGGTGAATTTTCCCATCGGCAACTTGCTGTAGAGCATTTTGCTATTGATGACATGTATGTTATTGCTGGTAGAAATCATGCTTTGATGAAGAAAGATACAATTATGACTGCTGATTTAGAGGGACATACATGGATTATTCGTGAAGAGGGATCAGGAACGCGTAAAATGCTCGAAGATTTTTTTACCAAACATGAGATTAAACCGGAACGTGTCCTGACATTTGGAAGCACGCAAGTTATTAAGGAAGGAGTGGCTTCCGGGCTAGGCATTAGTCTCCTATCGGAATTAACACTGAAAAAAGAATTACAGCTGGATTTAATTCAAAAGCTTGAGGTGGAAGATACACCGATGCAGCGTAACTTTTCCATTATAAAAAATCACCAGGAGTTTCATCCGAAAGCGTTGCATGTGTTTGAACAGGTTGTCAAAAAGGTGATCCAATCTCCGTATGCAGGTAAATGTATATAAGTTCTTTTAATAGGCAATCCTCATTATAGTAGTAATGATTTTGCTAAGAAGCCTTTCTTTGTTGTCAAGAAAGGAGTATAATAGGAAGTGTACCAAGAAAGGGGATGCAATTATGTCATTTTCTCGTGGGCCAAAAGAGCCAATTCCAGAAGTAGAAACAAATGTGTGGTCCTGTAGTAGCGATGATTGTCAAGGCTGGATGAGGGAGTCGTACAGCTTTGAGGAAGAGCCGAAATGTCCACTTTGTCAAGCTACCATGGTTTTGGAAGTACGCGTACTTCCAGAAGTAAAATAAAGCGTAGTTGCTGGAACCTTGAAGTGTATAGAAGTTTTTTAGTTTACATCATATCCATAGATAAAACCCGGGAGTGATATATTTATATTCTTCCGGGAAAATGAATGTATTAAACAGGGCGCTGGGCGAGATTCAGCGTCCTGTATTTATTGAAGAAAACCAGTCTTAGCACAAACACGTTGATCTGCCTAAGTCAGGCTTTTGGTGAAAGTTGGTATCTAATAGTTGAAATTATTCTGAAGATACTGGTATACTTAGTAACAAAACAGCTGTATTTTCCATCTAATTGTAAGCGTTTACAAAAATGAAAAAGGAGGAATTTCATGAGGTATAAAAATCCAAATACAGAAGGTTCACTCGTCAGTTTTAAAGCAAAGTACGATAATTTTATGGGTGGAGAATACCGGCCACCAACAAACGGAAAATATTTTAATAATGTAAGTCCGGTAACTGGCGAGGTATTTTGCGAAATGGCACGATCGACGAAGGAAGATGTGGAAGCTGCCATTGATGCCGCAGATGCCGTTAAGGAATCCTGGGGAAAGACAGCCGCCAGCGAACGAGCAAACATACTTAATAAAATAGCTGATCGCATAGAAGAAAATGTGGAAATGCTAGCTGTTGCGGAAACATGGGATAACGGGAAAGCGGTACGTGAAGGATTGGCTGCAGATATTCCTCTCGCGGCAGATCATTACCGCTATTTTGCAGGGGCGATTCGTGCACAGGAGGGTGGACTAAGTCAGATTGATGATGATACAGTCGCCTATCATTTTCATGAACCGCTTGGTGTTGTAGGACAAATTATCCCCTGGAACTTCCCCATTTTAATGGCAACATGGAAATTGGCGCCTGCTTTAGCTGCCGGAAACTGTGTAGTATTAAAACCAGCGGAACAAACACCTGCATCGATTCATGTGCTGATGGATCTTATTCAGGATCTTCTTCCGCCTGGTGTCGTTAATATTGTGAACGGATTTGGAGTAGAGGCGGGAAAACCACTGGCTTCCAACAGTCGAATTTCGAAGGTAGCGTTTACGGGGGAGACAACGACGGGACGCCTGATTATGCAGTATGCTTCGGAAAATATTATCCCAGTAACACTAGAACTTGGTGGAAAATCTCCAAATATTTTCTTTGAGGATGTGATGGATGCGGATGATGGGTTTTTGGATAAAGCGGTTGAAGGTTTTGTTATGTTTGCCCTAAACCAAGGGGAGGTTTGTACATGTCCATCCCGAGCACTTGTGCAAGCATCCATTTATGATATATTTATGGAGCGCGTCATGGAGCGGGTCAAACAAATTAAAATAGGTCATCCACTTGATTCAGAAACCATGATGGGAGCTCAGGCTTCTCAGGAACAAATGGAAAAAATAATCTCTTATCTTGATATAGGAAAACAAGAAGGCGCTAATGTGCTTGTTGGAGGAAATGTGAATAAACTGGATGGAGAACTCGGCGGCGGGTATTACGTAGAGCCCACTATTTTTGAAGGTAATAATAAAATGCGTATTTTCCAAGAGGAAATATTTGGTCCTGTGCTTGCTGTAACGACATTTAAAGATAAAGAAGAAGCGATGGCAATCGCAAATGACACCCTTTACGGGTTAGGTGCGGGTGTATGGACACGGGATATTAATACAGCCTATCGTTTTGGACGTGGCATTCAGGCTGGTCGTGTGTGGACAAATTGTTATCACCAGTATCCTGCCCATGCGGCATTTGGAGGCTATAAGAAATCAGGTATTGGGCGCGAAAACCATCTCATGATGCTTGGTCATTACCAGCAAACGAAAAATTTACTGATCAGCTATAGTGAAGACACAGCAGGCTTATTTTAATTAGGGGAAAAAGAGGAGTTGGAATGAAACTGAACCCGACTCCTTTTTCGCATACCATATATAGAAAGGATAATGAAAATGGTTGAACGCGTAACTGTAACAGATGAGGCCTATGCCTTGATCCATACATTAAAAGCTATACATGGGCCGTTGATGTTTCATCAGTCAGGAGGTTGCTGTGATGGGAGTTCACCAATGTGCTATCCTCGAGGCGAGTTGCATACAGGTGATTCGGATATTTTACTAGGTGAAATTGCAGGAACGCAATTTTATATAGCAAAGGACCAATACGAATACTGGAAACATACGCAGCTAATCATTGATGCTGTTGACGGCCGTGGCGGTATGTTTTCATTGGAAGGGCCAGAGGGGAAACGTTTTCTGACAAGATCACGGGTCTTTACAGAGGAGGAAAAAGCGATGTTGACAGAGAATGGATAAATAGTGAGGCTTGGACAAAAGTGTTTTTAACAAATAAGTTCCGAACATACATCGCTTCTAAAAATATACTTCACGCACCTTAGGGCGGCTGGTGAGCCCTCTTGTGGTCGTCGTGCTGCAAGTGACTTCGAGGGGCAGCACGCTTCGCAAAAAAGATTGCTACCCGCGTCTTTAGGTGGCTCACCTATGCCTTTCCTCTTGCTGGAGTCTCCGCATATTTCCTACGCTAAGTTTGATAACGTTCGTCTTTTTAAGGAAACTCGTTTGTTTTTGTCCCAGCCTCGGCTTTTCGATTTGAATCTTTTCATATGCACTTCTGATATAAAATGATGTTCATGTAGAATAATGCACCTACAATCGATATATACATAAAATGCAAGATAATAATTTTAAAAAGGAAGTGTCTCCTTGTCTAATCAGTATTATTATGTGGCTGGTAATACGGCGGAAGGTTTTATCAATTATTTAGATTCCAATATTAACGATATCAAACAGGTTATCATTTTGAAACATTCTTCACATACATTAAAAACAGCAGTTATAAAACAACTAATAAATAAATATGAAGCGGATTTTAATCTTGAAATCCTATACAGTACATTAGGTCATAAATTTTTAGACGGGGTTATCATACGTGGACTGTCACTTGCTGTGGTAAGCGACCAAATTTCCCCACTTGAAACCTCAGGGGCTATAGAGGTCGACTTGAGTCTATTTATAAACGAAAAATCAGTAACAGACGATTTACTGGAAATAAACAATCAGTATCATAGGTATACACAAGCTTCATACGATAACTTCGCCACAGGTCTGAAGATTCATGATGATCTCGAGGAGATCTATATCAATGAGATGGATTTTGAGAAGGCAGATCAGATTGCTAAACGATTTATTACAAATCTCTTAAAAGATTCGCCCCAAAATAAAGAAAGATCGCATACGTACCATCGCTTATTTGGTACAAATACGCAGGATGGCGTAGTAAATATAGTTCCCCATTTAAAGGAAAATCTATCACATGTATATTTTATTAAAGGTCGTGCCGGCACAGGCAAATCCACGTTCATGAAGAAAATCGCAAAAGCTTGTGAGGATCACTGCTTTGATGTAGAACTGTATCACTGTAGCTTCGATCCAAACAGTATTGATATGGTGCTCGTTCGTGAACTCGATTTCTGTATGTTTGATAGTACAGACCCACATGAATTTTTCCCAGAACGGGAAGGGGAGTCTATCATTGATCTATATGAAACTGTTTCTTCCGGAACAGATGAAAAATATGCGGAAGAAATTAACAGACTCCATAGTGCCTATAAGCTTTACATGAAAAAAGGGGTTCAAGAATTAAAAAAAGCAGGTGACAATTTGGAATTACTGGAAAAGGAATATGCGTTTACAGAAAATGATTTGCAAGATATTATGAATGATATAGCTAGAAAATTAATATAGTATGCAATAGGCAATCTCCAATTAAGGGAGGTTGCCTTTGCCATATGAATTTTTCATCTTTTACTTGTGTTTTACACAAAAATAGTATAGAATTAATTAACTGAAAATTTATTATTCATGGGGGTGGGACTAGTGGTAACCGTTAATATGCTCAAGCCATACTACATTAAAGCTGAAGATAATTATTTACGTATTATTCTAGCATACCAATATTTTTCCGTATTAATTAATCAAAAAATATACCAATTTATTCCAGTTGAAGCGAAAGAAATACGCATCCATCGTCGGACAGGAAAAGTTGAAAACGTCGAAGCAAAATTTGCTTTTCAAAAAGGAAAAGAAGTCATATATATGACAGTCTCGGAATTAATGTTACTTCCGGATTTCGTTGATCAACTGCATTCCATCGCCGAACCTTATTATATAAATGAAACTGCTATTGATCAAAAAAATGAAAGCGCCATCATTGTTCGCGAATTAGAACATGAAAATGTGAAACGATTGATCGATAAAGCGCTGGATGAACAAGACAAAGAAGCATTCCATACACTCGTAAAATATTTATAATAATAAAAAGAAGCATTTCCAGTCTTTGGAATGCTTCTTTTTATTACATAGGGAACTATAAAGTTATTTGCTTGTGGATAACGATTTATAGATAGATTTACATTGACTTATCAAGATTACTGCGATAAGTCACGTCCCTCTAATCCGAATTACGCCGCTTTCTTCTCTAGGTTTTTAAGCAGGCGTTCCTGTATTTTTGTTCTTAACATCTCTTTGTTTAATCACGACAAGAAAGTGGAAAAGAATGAATAGATGAATGTTTTAAGGAGGTTAAACATGCAAACACAACAACTTTATATTAATGGTGAATATACAGATTCAACATCTCGTGAAACCATCGACATCATTAACCCATCAACAGAAGAAGTAATTTCTAAAATACAAAATGGAACAGAAGAAGATGTTCATAAAGCAGTTAATGCTGCGAAGCAAGCACAAATCGGCTGGGAACAGAAACCTGCCATTGAACGAGGCAAAATCGTACGCAGACTTGGTGAAAAAATAGGGGAAAATAGGGAAGCATTTATTGATCTTCTCCAAGAAGAGCAAGGGAAAGATTATGGTTTAGCCAGTGGTGAAGTTGACTTAGCAATTGATTATTTTGAGTATATGTCGGAATGGGCACGTCGAATGGAAGGGGAGATTGTTCCAAGTGACCGTGCTAATGAGAATATTCTTATGTTCAAAAAACCAATCGGTGTTGTTGGAGGAATAGTTCCATGGAATTTTCCGGTCTTCATTCTAGCACGTAAAGTAGCTACTGCACTGGTGACCGGTTGTTCTATCGTATTAAAGCCAAGTCAAAAAACGCCAAACACAGCGGCCAAATTTACAAGATTGCTAGATGACATGGATGAAGTTCCAGCCGGTGTTTATAATTTGATTACTGGAACTGGTGGCAAATTAGGAAATGCGCTCGCATCTCATCCAAATGTGGATATGATTTCTATGACAGGCAGTATTCATGCAGGTACAAAAGTGATGGAAGCTGCTGCACAAAGCATTACAAAAGTAAATTTGGAGTTAGGTGGAAAGGCACCAGCTATTGTAACTGAAAACGCAGATATTGATTTGGCTGTAGAAAATATTAAAACATCAAGGCTAGCGAACAATGGACAAGCCTGTACCAATGCAGAGCGTATTTATGTTCAGGAATCGATCGCTGATAGATTTATTGAAAAGCTAAAAGCTGCTTTTGAAGCAACATCCATCGCTGATCCTCGTGAAAATGAATTTGCAGATATGGGACCCCTTATTAGTCGGGATCGCCTGGAAGAAGTAGAGAACATGGTTCAGGAAGCAGTCAATGCAGGAGGAGAAGTTGTGACCGGCGGAAATCGCCCATCTGTCGATCAAGGATATTTCCTGGAACCTACAATTATAAAGGACGTAAAGCAGGACAGTAAAATAATTCAGGAAGAGATTTTCGGCCCGGTTGTACCTGTTATGACGTTCACTACACTAGATGAAGCAATTGCATATGGAAATGACACGGAATATGGATTATCATCATCCGTTTATACGGACGATCTCCATGAAGCGATGCGGGTAGTGAATGAATTGAAATTCGGAGAAACGTACGTGAATCGAGAAAATTTTGAAGCAGTGCAAGGCTATCATGCTGGCATACGTAAATCAGGATTAGGCGGTACAGATGGCAAACACGGTGTGGAAGACTTTCTCATCACGCAAACGGTGTATATGCAATATAAAACATGAATAGATATAGAAAGAGACTGGGACAATTAAACACTTTAAGTCTGTCCCAGCCTCTTTCTAATGAATTATTCCAGTTCTGTCAAGATATCGGTAGCAACTTCAACAGTATAGCCACTTTCTTTATCCTGTGTTTGTTCCATCATCATGGATATTAGAATATCTTGCTCTTCGGTTGGATAACCAACGAACCAGCTGTTAATCTCTCCTTCTTCATCGTCAGTTGTAAGTTTTAATTCCGCAGTTCCGGTTTTCCCTGAAATAGGAAAATCTGCTTCCTGCGCTTCTTGGGCAGTACCATCTGTTACGACATCTCTTAAAGCATCACTGATTAGAGTAGCATCCTCAGGAGAAATCAAATCCTCCCGCCATATTTGCTCCGTATCTTCTGATGTGAGAAGTGTGGGCTTAATCATATCACCTTCATTTAATAACGAGGTATATGTTGCCGCTAAATGAAGTGCACTCATTTCAATTTCACCTTGTCCATAGCTTGTATTTGCTAGTAAAACTTCATCGTCAATCGTTTCGTCTGTAGCTATTGTAGATGTCTCAATCGGGTATTCATACGGAATTTCTTCTGCAAATCCAAATTGTTCAAAACCATCAGTTAGTGTTTCGCTGCCCATTTCAATTCCCTGCATTGCAAAGTAAATGTTGTCTGAGCGAACTAATGCATCATTTAAATCAACCGGACCGTCGGATTCTGATACACGCCTTACTTCATAATCTCCCCAACCTTCTCCATTGCTCCAGGTTAGTCCATCGATTTCTATCCCCTCATTCGGGTCAAGACTTCCACTTTCTAAACCAATCGCTGCTGTTATAGGTTTGATGACAGAGCCAGGAGCATAGGTGGCATTAAACCGGTTGGTCAACGGCGATTGTTCATCGTTTTGCAGATCATCCCATAGATCCTGGGAATTATCATATAACAGGTCATTGGGATCAAACGATGGGCTGCTTACAAGTGCTAACGTCTCCCCGGATTTCGGATCAATTGCTGCTGAGGTGCCTGCGTCCCCATCGAAGGCATCATAAATTTCTTCTTGAACATTTACATCAATCGTAAGTGATATATTTTCGCCATCTTCAACAGGCTGCTCTGCTAGCACCACATCTTCCTCATCATCTTCGTTTGAAACAACAATTTTAATTCCTTTTTTCCCTTTAAGGCGATCTTCATATAATAATTCGAGTCCGCGCGCTCCAATCATGTCATTTTCATCGTATTCACCTGATTCCTGTTCTTCCAGGTCATCAGCTGTGACTTGCTTGATATTGCCGATGAGGTGTCCTGCTGCTTCATCTGATGGATAAACACGTCCAGTTATTTCGCGTCCAGCCGCCCCGGGTATTTCCCATAGTTCATCTAAAACATCTTCATCTGTTTGAGGAACTTCTTTTAACGGGACGAATAGAGTGGGTTCAACCCAGTCTGCATTTAAAGCAGTATCGATAGCCTCAACGTTCATGTGGAGTGATTCAGCGATTGATTCCTTCGCCTGCTCCGGATTTTCTCCTAATTCTTCCGGAATAATACCAACTTCATAAACGATATCGTTCATCGCTAACGGTATTTGGTTGCGGTCGAGAATCTCACCTCGAGTAGGTGTTTCTGTTTCTAAACTGACTTGTCCACCATCTTTCATTTCTGGGAAAATAAATCCGGAGTCCCATTGTACATACCAATTTTCTTCCTCTTCTTCACCTTTATTTTCCTTAATTAACGTTGCTTCATAATCAAATTGGATTGGTTCTGCAATTGTTTCCATTTCGACCGAAAAAGGGATGGTTGCTTCACCTTGTTCTATTGCAGTATCCACTTCTTCTTCATCCAGTTCTTCAAACGTTACATTTAGCTCAGATATATCAAGATCTTGATATATTTTACTATATCTGTCAACAAATTCTTCTTTTGGATAGGCTTTTGCTGCTTGGGACGAAATCATTTCATGCATCTCTTCGAACTCTTGGTTTTTCCATTGCTCAATGTAGCTAGCAAGACGTTCATTCGGTGTTGGTTCGTTGCTAGAACAGGCTGTGAGTAATACAGCAACAATACATACAATAAATGCTATTCCTTTTTTCAAAATGGATCCCCCTCTAGTTTCTATAGACTATCATTTTTATTTAAATTTGGCATCAAGGAAAGCCACGCTGAATAATCCAGGTGGCTTTTTGTTTTCGCTTTAACTTGCTTCCATATGTTCTGTGATTTCATTTGATATTCGATTATATTCTGAATCAGGTGCGACATAGTACCAAATGCTATTAATGGTTTCCCCATTGCCATCCAGCTCCAGTGTCTCTATATTGTGACGAACACCACGGTAATCGCTGAATAATGTCTGCATTTGATCCATATCCAAGTCCGTTTTCACATTCCCACCAAGGATATCAAGAATTTCGCCTACTTTTGTAATACTTGAGAAACTTGCTGCTTTATCTATTGCAGCTGTAACTACATCTCTTTGACGCTCATTACGACCCATATCACCACGTGGATCTTCTTTACGCATGCGAATATAATCCAAGGCCTCTGCACCATTAAGACGAACCTCTCCTTCTGGAAAATCGGAACCGTCTTGTGAGAATGCAAGGTCGTTTGTAACGGTCACACCACCAATCGCGTCAATCCCTTGTTCAAATCCATCCATATTTACACTGGCGTAAAAATGGACCGGCAAATCGAAGGCCTCTTCCACTGTTTGAACAGCTAATTCTACGCCACCAAATGCATAAGCATGGTTAATCTTATCCATTCCATTTCCGGGAATATTAACATAGGTATCTCTTGGAATACTTAACATATCCATCGCATTCGTTCTTGGATTTAATGACATCAGAATCATCGTGTCGGAGCGTCCTTGATCACCCTCGCGTTCATCTACTCCAAGTAATAGGATATTAAGCGAATCGCTATCATTAAAAAGTTTATCTATCTCTTCCTGACGTTCCGGACTGCTGTCGCGTTCCAAAGGATCATGCATTGTTGCAACAGTATCACCAATTTGATCATACACATAATAAGCGAAACCGCCAACAGCTAAAAGTAAAACAAGAATAATTCCGCCGAGCCAAAAAGGCCATTTGCGTCTTTTTTGATTTTGTCTTTTATTACGTCTTGAACTCACTCATATTCTCCTCTGTGCCCCTATTTCGTTTGAATAAGGCAATTTTAAAAAGCATAGATAAATTATATCGAATTAAATATGATTCGTCTATTCCTTTCAGTTATTTTCTGTAACCGGAAGTGGGGTAATCATGCAACGGTCAAGAGCATGGGGCTGCAGTAACTCATACTCTCCAAAGCATAATCACTATTCCGGCATGATCAACAGAATAGAAAACTATTTCATAGGTCAAACTCCTCATATTTTTTCTATCTATAGTATATAAAACTTTTAGATAATTTGAAAGGCTTATTTGAATTTATTTAAAAAAATAAGCAAATTCATTGTTGCAAAGACGCTCATTGTTTTTTATATAAAACAAATTAAAATAAGAAAAATGAAATAATAAGAAAATAAAAGCATCGCGCAGTAAAAAAGAGAAAATTGTTCTTTATATAGAATATATGCGCCGTTTTGAGGGTTTCCATCCTGAGGAAAAGGGCCTATACTATTATTAATTGTTCGTTATTAGATACAATTATAAATCTTTTAAAGAACGATTGATTACCATCATACGTGTAAGAAGGGGGATTGCTGCTTTAAGCTTACCTTGGTAAGCCTAGAAGGATTGTCGTAGAAAATAGTGTACTAGTACAGAGATTTAAGAGCATTGAAAATTTTAGAATGTGCAGGAACACAAAATAATAGAGGGAGGAAACAAAATAGGGATGAAGAAGAAATTAGGGATGAGTTTGGCAACAGCGGTATTAGGACTAGGATTAATCGGCGGAGGAACGTTTGCTTATTTTAATGATACAGCAGAAGCAACGAGTGACTTTACAGCAGGTACACTGGACTTAAGTACAAATCCTACTACGATTATTGATATAGAAAACATGAAGCCAGGAGATACGATGCTGCGGCCTTTTCATTTGACAAATGATGGGTCATTAGAGATTGCTGAAATAAATTTGAAAACGGATTATAACGTTTCAACGGAAGAAAGCAATGAAGGGCAAGATTTTGGTGATCATATTCAAGTTAATTTCTTAATGAATCAAACGGACGAGGATCTTGTGATTTGGAGTGAGACGCTCTCAGATTTAAAGAATATGTCTCCGGATATGATTGAAGTATTAGCTGAAACAAGCGAAAATCTTGGGCCAGGTGATTCAGATAGGTTTTACGTACAGTTTGAATTTGTTGACAACGGTAAAGATCAAAACATTTTCCAAGGTGATTCGTTAGAACTTGAGTGGACCTTTGAAGGGAAACAGGGAGATGGGGAAAGAAAATAAATAAAATAATAAGGCTGGGGTAAAAGAAAATCATTTAAAAATCTGAACATTTTCATAATTATAACAGAAAATATGTGGAGACTCCAGTGGGAGCAAAGGCATAGGTGAGACATCGAAGTGCAGTAGCAATCTTTTTTGCGAAGCGTGCTGCCTCTCGAAATCACTTGCAACGGGGACTAACCAACTGCCCTAAGGTGTGCGACGTATATTTTAGAAGCAGAAAACATTCGAAAACATTTACTTATTAAAAATACGTTTGTCCCAGCTCTATATACATTTATATGTTTTAAATCCTAATACATAACTATTTATTTCAACGAGAGCATGAAATAGATTCATAACTTTTAGGAGGGGAGATATGGATATCAAAAATAGAATCATGATATGCGTTGCAACTGCTGTGCTGGGTTTGGGGTTAATAGGCGGAGGAACCTATGCTTATTTTAATGATACGGAATCTACACGGAATACCTTTGCAACAGGAGAGATTGATGTAGGTTTAAACAAGGAAACAATCATTGAAATGGAGGATATCATTCCGGGAGATACGGCTAACGGCAATTTTGAGTTAACAAATGATGGTACAGTGGATATGAGTGAGGTTGTTTTACATTCTTCCTACGACATTATTGATAACAATAAGGTGAATGATGGTGATGATCTAGGGGATCATATTCAAGTGAAATTTTTGTCTCGAACGAATGGGGATGGAACAGTAATCTCGGAAGTAACGCTTTCTGAATTGGCGGAGAATCCTGTAAAAGTATTAGATGAATTTCCTGCTGGTAGTAAACCGGAACCATTCACCGTTCGATTTGAATTTGTTGATAATGGGGAAGATCAAAATCACTTTCAAGGAGATATATTGAAATTAAATTGGGAATTTGTAGCTGAACAAAGAGAAGGTAGATCAAACTTTAACTAAAAAAAGAGACTGGGGAGGGGATCCACTCTTCCCAATCTCCAGTTTGTTTATTTCTTCACTTCAAACACCTCTGCCTACTTTAACAATGGAAAGAATGCTAATGGAATGATTACTGTAGGGACTTAATATGGGTGACGGAGATATACAACATGATAGAGTAAGGATCTTCAGACAGAGAATACAAAGGCAAAGAATGATGAAGACAATGGTGCATCAAGAGAAAATGATACGAAAGAAAATCCCCGTAATAACATGAGGGAAGAGGAAGGTGACGAAGGATGAAAAAACACAATGTATGGAAATGGATAAATCGGATTGTATCTACGGTCTTAATGGTTTTGTTAATCAGTGTGGCTGCCATAGTTGTCTTTACAAAATTATCAGAAGAAGATCCGGAAGTTTTTGGCCATCAGCTGAAGGCGGTTTTATCAGGTTCAATGGAGCCTGGTATTCAAACAGGTTCGATGATTGCGGTCAGATCTGTTGATGACGAGCGTACAGATTTTAAAAGTGGAGATGTTATCACGTTTATAGAAGAAGATAATACGTTAATTACGCATCGGATAGTAGAGGTTACAACAACGAACAACGGCGTTCTTTATACCACAAAAGGCGATAATAATAATGCAGTAGACGCTAATCCGGTGTTAGCTGATAATGTTGTAGGTGTATATAACGGATTCACCATTCCTTATATAGGTTATTTCATAAATTTCGCCCAGTCTCCTGAAGGAAGTGCATTATTGCTTATCTTGCCTGGGATTTTCCTATTTGGCTATTCTATCTTTACAATTTGGAGAACATTAAATACCCTAGAGAAAAAACAAAATGTGGAAGCAAAATGATAACTTCCATAAAAAAGAGGAAAATGGTTATGAAAAAAATGTTAATCTGGATATCCTACTTATTCCCTTCTTCAGCAATCACTGTCAAACTTATGATAGTGGTAAGGTTGTTGAATATACAACGGCATGATGAAATGGGGATCAACTCCATTAGTTAATGACAATACAAAACTAGTTTTTTTCCGACAAAACAAGACACCCTATTAAGTTATCTTTTATAGTATAATAGTCTTGGGTATGAAAACATTTGCGGAAAAATGAGGGTGAGAAGTCTCTTTTTTAAGACGCTCGTATTTGCGCGATATGAAAATGGGGGACGGGTAAATGAAGAATACGGCTGATAAGATTGCAATTGATATAGAATGGGTTGAACTAATCAAGCAAGCAAAGCGTTTAGGAATAACGGAAGATGAAATCCGTCTTTTTTTGAAAACGGCTAGAAACAAGCAAAAATGAATGAAGGAAATCTGTCCTGTGCTCAATATAGAACTTCTCACTCGGTTTATGTTATAATTTCCAGGGAAAGAGGGTGAGAAGGCTTGATCGGTGAAAAAATAAAGCATTTACGTCAAGAGAAGAAAATGTCTCTTTCCGAATTAGCTGAAAGAGCAAATGTAGCGAAATCTTATCTAAGTTCGATAGAGCGAAATATTCAACGTAATCCATCCATACAATTTATCGAGAAGATTAGTGCAGTATTAGATGTTTCTGTAAATGATCTGATCCTGGAAGATCATTCGGAACAAACAAAGCGTTTGGATGATGAGTGGTTAGATATTGTTCAAGAAGCTATGGATTCTGGTGTGACGAAAGAACAATTCAGGGAGTACCTTGCATTTAATAAATGGCGAAACAAACAATGACCGTAGAGTGGTGGGCTTGCGGTTTTTTCTGTTTGCCAATGATCACGATAACCCTATCATTCCATTTTTCCTCCTTTTTGCATATGCTATTACAGGTTTGGCGGAGGGAGACTTTCATTTAGCTAACAATTACAGTTCAAGTTCGGAAATAAAGAAGAGGTCCGTCAGAAATGTAACAATTATGTCGAAATATATGACGAATAATCAGCTTTTGTATGATACAATGTAATAAGGTGAATTTCGACAGCAGTTTCTATTATTTTATCCGAGGGTCTATCTGATGCTATATGTAAAGGTGGGAAAGTGATGAGTGAGCAAGAGAAATATAAAAATATGTTAAAAAAATTGATTGACGAAACAGAAAGTCATAAAATTCGTTCCTCTAAAGAATTAGTCCAATCGCTCGTTAACGAATTAACACATCATACAAGCGGAAAAACGAATAGCACGACGCAAACATTAGCAAAATAATGGTGTAAAGCTGCATTTTTTATTGGCTAGGAAATTATAAAATTATTTGCTTATGGATAACTTGATTTCCAAAAGTAGCTACATCCGGCTCTAGCGCCCAGCAACTAGCAAACTTCACACTTCTCCATTACGATAAGTCAACATCGGCTCGTACCTCGTCGTGTTTCCTTTTCGCTTTCCAAGCATAAGATTCACTTTGGCTTTCACCACTACTGGTGATAAGTCAAGTTCATCTAATCTCACTGCGAAGTGTTCCAGTTTGTACGTTGCTAACTGGGCGCCATGCGCCTTTGTTCTAGGGATGTGGCTTTTTTATTATGTTACATAAAATTTACGTAAACGAATGATACTTGTACGATGGTAATACGGAATAATACTTTTAGAAAGGAGATTATAAATATGAGCAGTCAGACCGCTTTATATATTAAAAATGCAACTATTTTCACCGAACAAGAAACGATTATAAACGGGTCTATGCTAATAAAAGATGGTAAAATAGACACGATTCTACAAGAAAATGAATCATTAAAAAGTTACCCCAGCCGATTAAAAATAATAGATGGAACCAACTTACATGTTATTCCAGGGTTTATTGATGAGCATATCCACGGTGCTAATGGCGCAGATGTGATGGATGCGACTGAATCGGCGTTAGATACAATGGCATCTGCCTTACCGAAAGAGGGAACAACTAGTTTCCTGGCAACGACTATAACGCAGTCTCCAGAAAATATTGAACACGCACTAAAGAATGTAGCCGCTTATCAAAATAAACAAGGACAGGCTGAAGTCATTGGTGTTCATTTAGAAGGTCCATTTATAGAGGCAGGTAAAAAAGGTGCACAGCCACTGGAATATATTATGGAACCATCCATTGAGCAATTCAACAGATGGCAGCGTTTGTCCAATAATAAAATTAAAACGATCACAATGGCGCCCGAGCATGATAGGGATGGTTCATTTATTTCGTACTTATATGATTCGGGTGTTAACGTTTCTGCGGGGCATACGGATATCCATTTTGCAGGTATGAAGAAAGCTATTTCCCAAGGTGTACGGCAGGTGACACATCTATGTAATGCAATGAACGGGATTCATCATAGGGATATTGGCGCTGTAGGTGCTGCCTTTGAATTGAAGGAAATACGTGCAGAATTAATTGCAGATGGTATTCATGTTTCCCCGGAAATGCTTCAATTGATTTATAACAATATGGGAAGTGAACGTTTAATTCTAATCACAGATGCGATGCGTGCTAAATGCTTACAGGCTGGAGACTACGAGCTTGGGGGCCAACCGGTTACGGTTACCAATGATCGTGCAGTTTTAGAGAATGGTACATTAGCTGGAAGTATTTTGAAAATGCAGCAAGGAGCACAGCAGATGCTGCAATTAGCTGATGTTTCCATAGATAACGTTATTGAAATGGCTTCTGTTAATCCGGCAAAACAGCTCGGAATTTTTTCTAAAAAGGGAAGTATCGCATTATATAAAGATGCGGACGTTTTACTTGTTGATGATGCTTTAAATATAAAATACACGATCTGCCGTGGTATGTTAACGTTTGAGGAGGAGTAGTTAGACATGGAAATGATTAAAACTAAAACCTATGATGAAATGAGTAAGAAGGGTTGTTCCTTACTCATTAACAAAATGCAGCATTTGGAAAATCCCGTGTTAGGATTAGCGACTGGATCCACACCAGAGGGGTTATATGCCGAATTGATTAAAAAAAATCAGCAGCATGAAGTGTCATTTCAAAATGTATCAACGTTTAATTTAGATGAATATGTCGGTTTGGAAAAAACGGATCCAAATAGCTATCGTTATTATATGAATCAAAAATTATTTAAGCATATTGATATCGATAGCAAAAATGCGCACGTGCCAAATGGTATGGCAGGCGATTTACAAAAGGAATGTCGTGATTATGAACAGCTAATCCGGGAGGCAAAAGGCGCGGATGTACAAATTCTAGGTTTGGGTTTAAATGGGCATATCGGATTTAATGAGCCTGGAACCCCTTTCTCAAGCAGAACGCATGTCGTTGAACTGGATGAGTCGACTCGAAAAGCAAATGCGAGATTTTTCACTTCCATAAATCATGTTCCAACAAAGGCAGTAACAATGGGCATTGAAACAATTATGGAGAGTAAATCCATTATTCTATTCGTTTCCGGTGAGGGGAAGGCCGAAGCGGTTGCAAGGTTAATGAATGGTGACGTTTCGGAAGCTTTCCCTGCTTCTATTTTACAAAAACATGAACATGTAACAATTATTGGGGACGAAGCCGCGCTTGGGAAAGTGTGAAGATGCGTAGCAAGAAGATGAATGTGTTGTAGAGGGGACAACCAGCATAGATTATAAAAGTGAACAAAGTAACTTCTCCTCTACAACAATCAGACCCCACCGAAAAAAGCCGCTCTTTAACAGTGGGGTAACATTTCAATCCGAAGAAGTAGAGTCAACATCAATTTCCACATACGTGGTACCCTTTTCTGTGATTTCTGCCTGGCCACTTGTCAGGTCAATGATCCACTCGCGAAAATTGCTCTCTTCCCCATTTTTTACATAAACAATGAAAGCTACATTTTCCAGATAGTGGATCGATTCAAGAATATGATCGGAATTCCGCAACACATTTTCAAGCTTCCCAAGCAGTGTATAATCCACGGTTATGGAGAAGCCTTGCATGCGTTGTCTTTTTACGATTCCTGTTGTTTGAATAGCCTGCGAGGTCGTGCTTCCATATGCACGGATTAAGCCGCCTGCACCTAGTTTAATCCCGCCGAAATACCTCGTTACGACAATGGCTGTATCCTTTAACCCTTGCTTTTTTAATACCTCCAACATGGGAACACCAGCGGTACCACTAGGTTCACCGTCATCATTCGCCTTTTGGATCTGGTCATGTTCCCCGATTAAGTACGCTGAACAATTATGGGTAGCGTCATGATGCTTTTTCTTTATTTCTTGAATAAAGTCTTGAGCTGCTTCCTCTGATTCTACACGCCTAACATATCCAATAAACCGGGACTTTTGAATGATTAATTGGTCAGTTCCTTCTTTTTTTACGGTAAAATAATTTGCTAACATTTACAATTTCCCCCTGTCTAAATGTGAAATATAGTATATAATAAGGATATAATTTCCTGAAAATATGCTAAAAGACCCTATAAAAAGTTTTATTATCCACGTATAATTATAGCATAATAGGTTGGTGGAAGACGATGGCACAAAAATTAAGTGAAAAAGCGCTGGATTATGTCATTAATGAGATGATTGATGTAGTGGAGAATAGTAAAGACGAGATATTTAATATTAGTGAAGAGTCTCGTATGGAGCATGATCATCTTGTACATGAACTGAAAGAGACCAAAGAAAAAGTAATTCAGCATATTACGGATGGTAATCAACTTGAACAGAAGGTCAGGTTTTCCAGAAGGCGTTTAGCAGAGGTAAGTAAATATTTTGATCGATACACGGAAGACGAGATTCGTAGAGTATACGAGAAAACACATGAACTGCAAACAAGCTTAGCTATCATGCAACAAGAGGAAAAAATCTTGCGTGAAAAGCGTGATGAGATTGAAAGAAGATTAATAGCATTAAGCCAGACCATTGAACATGCAGAAGGATTAGCTTCCAAAATTGCCGTCATACTAACATACTTGCAGGATGATTTTAGGCAAGTAAACGAAATGATTGAAGAAGCCAAGGAAAAACAGGAATTTGGTCTAAAAATAATTGAAGCACAAGAAGAAGAGCGTAGAAAAATTTCCCGGGAAATTCATGATGGCCCCGCGCAAATGTTAGCTAATATTTTACTTCGATCAGATCTAGTAGATAAAACGATTCGCGAAAAAAGCATGAGCGAAGCTTTAAATGAAATGAAAGATGTCCGTAAAATGATCCGAACATCCTTATATGAAGTAAGACGAATTATTTATGATCTGCGCCCAATGGCACTCGATGACTTAGGTCTTATACCAACCATTAAAAAATATGTTTCCACGATTGAAGATTACAACGGAGTTCAAATTGATTTTTCTTCCATTGGGGAGGACAAGCGTTTAAATCAAAAGTATGAAATCGCTTTTTTTCGCTTGGTACAGGAGGCAGTACAAAATGCGGTGAAACATGCTGAAGCTCCCTTAATACAAGTCAAATTAGAAATTTGTACAGAGTTTTTGACAATGGTGATCAAAGACAATGGAAAGGGTTTCGACCCTTCTACGAAAAAAGACAAATCTTTTGGACTGATTGGCATGCGAGAACGGGTTGAAATGCTGGATGGTGAGTTAAATATCAAGTCAGCAAAAGGGGAAGGCACTACCATTTTTATTAAAGTCCCGTATACGATTTAGAAAGTAGAGATAGATATACAGACGTTGTAATAGGGTAAATAAAATAAACAGAAATGGTGCAGGAGGAGAAAGAATATATGACTACAGAGAAGCGTACCAGAATTGTTTTAATTGATGATCATAAATTATTTCGCGAAGGGGTCAAACGTATTTTAGAGTTTGAACCAACATTTGAAATTGTTGCAGAAGGCGATGATGGCAATGTTGCTGGGAAACTCGTAAAAGAAAACAAACCTGACGTTGTTTTAATGGACATCAATATGCCTAACATGAATGGGGTACAGGCTACCAAGGATCTAGTTCGCTATTTTCCGAAGACAAATGTTATTATCCTTTCCATCCATGATGATGAAAGCTATGTGACACATGCGTTGAAAACCGGAGCGCAAGGTTATTTATTGAAAGAGATGGATTCGGACTCGTTAATTGAAGCGATTAAAGTTGTCAGTGAAGGGGGATCCTATCTTCATCCGAGGGTAACGCATAATCTGGTTCAAGAATATCGCCGTCTGTCAAAAGAAACAATGCCGACGATAACGGAAAGAGGCGTAGCATATCATACACCATTTCATATACTTACAAAGAGAGAGAGCCAGGTATTGCAATTATTAGCGGAAGGGAAAAGTAATCGCGCTGTTTCCGAAACACTGACCATAAGTGAAAAAACGGTAAAAAATCACGTTAGTAATATTTTACAAAAAATGGATTGTAATGACCGCACACAGGCCGTTGTTTCCGCCATTAAAAAAGGCTGGGTAGAAGTAGTATAGCGCTTACGTTCATGTTATTTCAAAACACGAAATAGATTAAGCAGACTAAAGGAATGTCTGTTGTATAGTGATACAAAAGATCGAAACTGCGACGTAGAGACAACTCTCTTTCAGGTAACGTTTGTTGTTCTAATGATAGTTGAGTGCTTGGATACCGCTACGGAAACACATTCCGCGCACCTTAGGGCGGCCGATGAGCCCCCTAGCCGCGCACTCCGGGGGCTCACCGTGGCTTTTAGCTCCCGCAGGAGTCTCCATGTGTTTCCTTCACTGGTCCTTCGGTTACTACCGTTAATATGCATTTGTAAGCGATATTCAACATATAGGAGCCCCTTACCAGTTCGGAGGAGCGAAGGTTTCAAAGCAATATTAGTTATGAAAATCCCCTTATAAACCATAAAAGTACCTTTTTGAAATACGCTAATGCATGAATGTATTAGCGTATTTTTTCTTTGTATTCCATCGTGCATTTTTTTACTTCTTCATGTAAAATAAGGAATGACGAAAGATGATATTGAATAGAGGAGAAGGTTCATCATGAAAGTTGCTGTAATGACAGATAGTACGGCGTATATTCCTGCTGAGATTCGAGACAAGCATCATATTCATATGGTCCCGCTTAGTGTTGTATTTGAGGATGAGTCCTATCAAGAGGAAGTTGATATTACAACAGAAGAATTTTATCAGAAGGTGAAAGAGGTAGAAAATCTGCCCAAAACGTCGCAGCCTTCGCTTGGCTATATTACAAATAAGTTAGAGGAATTAGCCAAAGCTTATGATGCTGTTATCTCCATTCACCTTTCAAGTGGGATTAGCGGTACATATGAGGCGGTGCACAGTGCTGGAGAAATGGTTGAAGGAATTGATGTATATGCCTATGATTCTGAACTCAGTTGCATGGGACAGGGATTTTATGTATTGGAAGCCGTAGAAATGGTGAAAGAAGGTAAATCACCAACTGAGATTATCGCACGTTTTGATGAAATAAAGCAAAGCATACGCGCGTATTTCATGGTGGATGACTTAAGTAATTTGCAACGCGGCGGACGATTAAATGGTGCACAAGCATTAGTTGGAAGCATTTTACAGGTGAAGCCAATTTTACATTTTGTTGATAAGGTGATCGTTCCGTTTGAAAAAATCCGTACTCGAAAAAGAGCAATGAATCGTATCAGCGGATTACTGGAGGAAGATGCCAGCAAAGGAAAAGATATGAAGGTTGTATTTATTCATGCAAATAACGAAACGGCTGCAATAAATCTGCGTGATGATTTCTTGGAAAAATACCCATCCGCGGATACATCTATCGGCTACTTTGGCCCAGTGATTGGAACTCATTTGGGAGAAGGTTCAGTTGGCATTTGTTGGTATATGAAATAGCAATTTTAAGTATTTAATATTTGCTATCGGCCACTTTTGGTTGGTAGCTTTCTATTCTAAAATCCAAAGGAGTGTGTGCGTTAATGCCCCTATCAGAGCGGCCAGTTGTCCACGAACCATCCATTTTTCCATATCTATTTTCAGGGAAATTACTTCTTCGCAATGAAATACCATTAGACGAGCCTACCTTTCAACATCAGCTTTCTACAAAAAACTTCACACCTATTGTTTCTATGAAACGAAAAAATTTCACCTATCAATGTCAACGTTGCGGGAACCAGCAGCGATCTTTATTTGCCCAGATGCCGTGCGCGTCTTGTGGAACGACTCACGCTTATTGTCGTAATTGTATTGAAATGGGGCGAGTAATGGAATGTGAACCGCTATATTATTGGTCAGGAGAAGAGCCGCATTGGCCCCCACATGAAACCCCGTGTTCATGGGAAGGAGAGCTCACGTTAGTCCAACAACGTGCGGCTGAACGCATTACCAGGGCTATAAATACGGAAGAAAAGGAGCTATTAATTTGGGCAGTTTGTGGATCCGGAAAAACGGAAATGCTCTTTCCTGGCATAACTGAAGCACTTCACCTTGGCAAACGTGTCTGCATCGCTACACCACGAGCAGACGTTGTTCGCGAGCTTTTGCCACGTATTCAGAAAGCCTTTCGTTCGATAGAGGTTCAAGGGTTATATGGAGGAAGTGAGAAGAAAGAAGGTACCGCTCAAATCATAATTGCCACAACTCATCAACTTCTCAGATATAAATCCGCTTTCGATGTATTGATTATTGATGAAATCGATGCCTTTCCCTTTCATGCTGATCCTACTTTACCTTATGTTACGAATCGGGCAAAATCGAATACCAGTACAACGATCTACCTAACAGCTACACCACGAAAGAATCTTCACAAGCAGATCATGCAGAAAAAACTTGTTCATATTTTTGTTCCGATTCGATTTCACGGCCACCCTCTACCTGTTCCAAAACTAAAAATGAGCTTTTCTTTGAAAAGAGAACTGGTAAACAAAAAAGTCCCACAAGCTTTTATGAAGTGGATAAAAAACAGAGAAAATCCAGATAGGCAATTATTAATTTTTGTTCCTACGATTCAACTAGCTGAAACAATGAAAGATAAAGTAGCGGATTGCTTGCTTAATGTAGGACTGATTAAAGCAATAGAGAAGGCACAAGCTGTTCATGCATCTGATCCGAATCGTGAAGAGAAGGTGCAGCTTTTTAGAGACAGGAAAATAGACACATTGCTTACAACAACCATACTGGAAAGAGGTGTTACCTTCCCGTCGGTAGATGTCGCTATTCTGGATACAGGTCATGAGGTATTTGATGAAGCAGCCCTCGTACAAATTGCAGGAAGAGCCGGCAGAAGTCCCGATGATCCAACAGGAGAGGTTATATTTTTTCATGATGGGAAAACAGAGGCGATGATGCGAGCGGTGCAATCCATTCGTCAAATGAATAAACGGGGGAGCTATGAAATGTATTGTTTATGGTGTAACACCCAAATTATTCCTGAAGTAAGCTG
This sequence comes from Virgibacillus sp. NKC19-3, assembly GCF_019837165.1. Taxonomy (NCBI): domain Bacteria; kingdom Bacillati; phylum Bacillota; class Bacilli; order Caryophanales; family Bacillaceae; genus Virgibacillus; species Virgibacillus saliphilus. The sequence continues at coordinate 2,854,214 of NZ_JAGYHC010000001.1, read as the reverse complement.
GGGAAATCTATTTCTATTAACCAAGCCGAAATGGTTATGTCAAGCATGTGAAGGAGAATTGGAAATATTACAGGGAAAGCGTTGTAGGTGTTGCAGCCGTGTCGATGAGGATGAGCTATGTTCGGATTGCAAATGGTGGGACAGGCATTTCTCAAGTGACCCGATTACATTTAATTTCTCTGTTTTTTCATATAATCTCCAGATGCAAGATATGATTGCGAAATGGAAATACCGTGGAGATTATCATTTGGGGAATGCGTTTAAACCCATTTTCCGGCGATCCTTTCATGATACATTTTCATTTTTGAAAAAAGACGCCATCGCGGTGCCAATTCCGTTAAGTAAAGAAAGGCTATTAGAACGTGGATTTAATCAAGCAAAGATGCTAGCGGATTTTTTGCCAGTTGAAACGGAAGAGATCATTACACGTACGCATACAGAAAAACAATCCAAGAAAACCCGCCGTGAGAGAATTGGTACAAAAAATCCATTCGTAATAACAAAATCTATTAACAAACCGGTCATCCTTGTCGATGATATATATACAACAGGTACTACCTTACGCCATGCAGGGGTGTTGTTGCAGGGGCATGGCTGTCCCAAGGTTTACGCATATACTTTAATTCGAGGATAGATGTTGAATGTGCTGGATAGTAAAAATTTTATTTGTTGTCATAAGCACTATCGGAACAAGTTTTAATATACGTATGCATTTTTATTAAACGAATTATCTAGTTTAAGCAGGAAATCTGACGGGAAATATAGTATACTAAATACAAAGGAAAAAAAGGAGGACACTTTCATGAAATATAATATTCGTGGGGAAAACCTTGAGGTGACTGCGGCAATAAGAGATTATACCGAGAAAAAGATTAATAAACTGGAAAGATATTTTGATACACCGCCGACATCTGAAGTACATGTAAATTTAAGTGTCTATAATGATGAACAACGAATTGAAGTAACCATTCCAATGACAGATCTATTATTACGGGGAGAGGAACAGCACGTCGACCTATATGCTGCTATAGATTTAGTTATTGATAAACTAGAGAGGCAAATTCGTAAATATAAAACGAAAGTAAATCGTAAGTTTCGCCAAGCAGGTTCGCCAAAACATGTATTTGCCGAACTGGAGCAGGAAGCAAACAGTGTTGCAACTGAAGAAGAAGACGAAGATGATGAAATTGAAATTGTACGACAAAAGAGATTTAACCTGAAACCGATGGATTCAGAGGAAGCCGTTTTACAAATGGACATGTTAGGCCACGCATTTTATGTCTTTACAAATGCCGAGACAAATGACACAAATGTTGTTTATCGACGTAAAGATGGAAAATACGGTTTGATTGAACCTAATGTATAACTATACATCATACACAGATAACAGAGACGATCCCGCAATGGGGTCGTCTCTTCCATTTGCTTTGGAACTTCATAAGACCGATGTTCTCCCAACTATTACAAATAATGTCGAATTTTGTAGATAGAAATGCCAAAATTTAAATTTGGCATCATAAATTGCTTTAAAATTGTGAAATAAGACATAAAAGAGGTTCAAAAATTTTATTTTTTATTAAAAATATTGTCGAATTACAACCTAAAATTCAAAAACAGAAAATAGACTATAGTCCTATTTTCGTGTTATAAATAAGGCAATAGAACTAGGGGGGTGTAACAACTATGAAAGAAAGTGAGCGTGTAGCATTTAATGATTTAGTAAAAAAAGTACAGCAGCATGAAGATACTATCACCCAATTGGTGAAAATTGTCGCAGCTACTAATAGAAGAATCACAGACATCGTTGATGGGTCACACAGCAGTGAGCAAGTCTTACATAAATGATCTCCACGCAACAAGTAGCTACATATTATCTCCAATATCCCCAAAGTCAAGGGTAGCCTATCCTCAGGCTACTCCTTTTTAGTTGCGTAGTTGTCATCTGTGTTTGTATAGTGTTATTATTAATTATGGACTATAAATTTAAATGGATAATTTTGAGATATATTGAGGAGCGTTTGCTATGGCTGGATTATTGACAAAAATATTTGGTGATGGAAACCAAAAACAGCTTAATCGGTTACAAAAAAAAGTGGATCAAATAGAAGCGATGGAACCAGAAATTGAAAAGATATCCAATACAGAATTGCAGCAAAAAACAGAGGAATTTAAAGAACGGTATGCCAATGGGGAAACCTTGGATGATATGCTTGTCGAGGCGTACGCGGTTGTACGTGAAGCTGCCAAGCGTGTATTAGATATGCGGCCATTTCCTGTACAGCTGTTAGGTGCAGTAGCGCTTCATGAAGGTAATATTGCTGAAATGAAAACAGGGGAAGGTAAAACACTTGCATCCACGATGCCGGCATATTTAAATGCGATTTCCGGAGAAGGTGTGCATATCATTACAGTGAATGATTATTTGGCTGATCGGGACTCTAGAGAAATGGGAGAACTTTATGAATTCTTGGGGTTGACTGTTGGCCTAAATAGTAATGGATTATCCAAAGAAGAGAAACGCGAAGCCTATTATAGGGATATCACCTATGGTACAAACAATGAATATGGGTTTGATTACCTGCGTGATAACATGGTGTTATACAAAGAGCAGATGGTGCAGCGTCCTCTGAATTTCGCCATTATTGATGAGGTTGACTCCATTTTGATTGATGAAGCAAGAACACCATTAATCATTTCTGGATCAGCAAAGAAATCTGCCTCTCTCTATCAACAGGCCAATGGTTTTGTAAGTACACTTGGTCGTGAGGGCGATTATACGTATGATGAAAAGACAAAAGGGGTGCAGCTTACCGAAGAAGGGATTAATAAAGCAGAGCGTTATTTTAAAGTTGAAAACTTATTTGACCTGGAAAATGTTTCCCTCATTCACCATATTAATCAGGCATTAAAAGCGCATGTATCCATGCATCGTGATACAGATTATGTGGTAGAAGAGGATGAGGTGGTAATCGTAGACCAGTTCACAGGACGCCTCATGAAAGGTCGTCGTTATAGTGATGGGCTGCACCAAGCCATTGAAGCAAAAGAAGGATTGCAAATTCAAAATGAAAGTATGACACTTGCATCCATCACGTTCCAGAACTTTTTCCGGATGTATAATAAGCTTTCGGGGATGACAGGTACAGCGAAAACAGAAGAAGAAGAATTTCGAAATATCTATAACATGGATGTAATTGCTATCCCAACCAATCAACCGATCATACGTGATGACAGGGCAGATATGATTTATAAAACAATGGAAGGTAAGTTCCGGGCAGTTGTAGAAGATATTAAAGAACGTTACAATGTAGGACAACCTGTACTCGTTGGGACCGTTGCCGTTGAAACGTCTGAGATCATTTCAAAATTGCTGAAAAAGTCTGGTGTAAAGCATAATGTGTTAAATGCGAAAAATCATTTTAGTGAGGCTGAAATCATCGAGCATGCAGGCCAAAAAGCTGCGGTTACGATCGCAACAAACATGGCTGGTCGTGGTACGGACATTAAACTAGGTCCTGGTGTTAAAGACGTAGGCGGTCTTGCTGTTATCGGTACGGAAAGACATGAGTCACGCCGTATTGATAATCAGTTACGTGGTCGTTCCGGTCGTCAAGGTGACCCTGGCTTGACGCAATTTTATTTATCGATGGAAGATGAATTAATGCGTCGTTTCGGGTCGGATAATTTAAGGTCCATGATGGAACGATTAGGGATGGATGATGACCAGCCAATTGAAAGTAAAATGGTCTCCCGTGCGGTGGAATCTGCACAAAAGCGTGTAGAAGGTAATAATTTTGACGCACGTAAACAAGTATTATCCTATGATGATGTTCTTCGTGAACAACGAGAAATTATTTATAAACAGCGCTTTGATGTCATTGAAGCAGAAGACAACCTTCGTGAAATCGTTGAAAATATGATTGTATCCACACTTAACCGAGTTGTGGCTACCCACACTCAGGATGATGATGAAGATAATTGGGACTTACAGGCAATTATCGAATATGTCCATGGTAACTTGTTAGATCCGGAAGATATTACAATAAATGCTATTAAAGGCAAAGAACCTGAAGAGATAAATGAGTTAATCATGGAAAAAGTTCGCAGGAAGTATGATGAAAAAGAGGAAGAGCTTTCACCTGAGCAAATGCGTGAATTTGAAAAAGTTATTGTGCTCCGTACCGTGGATACAAAATGGATGGATCATATTGACCAAATGGAACAATTGCGCCAGGGTATCCACTTACGGGCATATGGACAAAATGATCCATTGCGCGAGTATCAGCTTGAAGGCTATTCCATGTTTGAAGTGATGGTTGAAGATATCGAAGAGGAAGTTGCGAAATATGTGATGAAAGCCCAAATTCGTGACAACCTGCAACGGGAAGAAGTAGCAAAAGATACACAAGCAGTTTCTGGAGGACAGGAAGAAAAGAAAAAGTCCCGTAAACCTTATGTGAAGAAATACAATGTAGGACGAAATGATCCTTGCCCATGCGGTAGTGGGAAAAAATTCAAAAACTGTCACGGAGCGTAGAATAGATGTCAGGTAAGTGCCTAGCTTAATGAGAAATCGGTGATTAGCCGATTTCTTTATCAATTTTTAGGAATGAAAACAGAGGTGAAAAGATGGAATTGGTAGAGATTAGAAACGAATTGGATAAAATGAAGGCACGTATGGAAGACTTTAGGGGGTCTCTTTGACTTAGCTGATAAGAAGCCTCGGATTGAAGAATTAGATCTACAAATGACAGATCCGGATTTTTGGAATGATCAGGAGCATGCGCAAAAGGTAATAAATGAAGTCAATGGACTAAAGAGTTATGTTCATACATTCGAAGCGATAGAAAGCCACTTGAATGATTTGGAAGTATCCTATGAACTTGTAAAAGAAGAACAGGATCCGGAATTATTTGAGGAGCTTAATAAAGAAATAAAAGACGTTATGAAGGATATTAATGCATTCGAGTTACAAATGCTACTGAGTGAGCCTTATGATGCAAATAATGCCATACTTGAACTCCATCCTGGTGCAGGTGGTACCGAATCACAGGATTGGGCAAGCATGCTGCTGCGTATGTATCAACGTTGGGCGGAAAGTAAAGATTTCAATGTGGAGACACTCGATTATTTACCTGGTGATGAAGCAGGTGTAAAAAGTGTTACATTGTTGATTAAAGGGCATAATGCATACGGGTATTTGAAAGCTGAAAAAGGGGTCCATCGATTGGTGCGTATATCGCCATTTGACTCATCCGGCCGGCGCCATACTTCTTTTGCGTCATGTGATGTTTTGCCGGAAATAACGGATGATGTGGAGATTGAATTGAATGCAGAAGATCTGAAAATCGACACCTATCGTGCAAGTGGTGCAGGTGGGCAGCATGTCAATACGACTGATTCAGCCGTTAGAATTACTCACTTGCCAACAGGTTTTATCGTAACTTGTCAGAATGAACGTTCCCAAATAAAAAACCGTGAAGTTGCCATGAAAATGATGAAATCAAAGTTATATCAACAGGAAATTGAACGTCAGCAACAGGAGATAGATGATATCCGTGGAGAACAAAAAGAAATCGGTTGGGGAAGCCAAATCCGTTCCTACGTTTTTCATCCATATTCCATGATCAAAGACCATCGGACAAATGTCGAAATAGGTAATACACAAGCTGTCATGGATGGGGATTTAAGCCCGTTTATTGATGCATATTTACGTGCAAAAATTAGTTGAGAACCAGCTTCTGCAAAAAAATAATAAAAATGTAATAAATTGTCAAAAGCGTTGGGACATCTGCATTTTTCCTTTGAAAGGTCCTTTATACTATTTGAAATAGGGTATTAAAAAATGGAAAAATGGGGTATACTATCACTGGTAACCTTTAATTAAAATTTAAGGGGGGGTTATATATGAAGAAATGGTTACTTACACTATTATTCAGTACAGCACTCGTGCTTGGAGCATGTGGTGGAGATGATGGTGATACTGAGGAATCTTCTGACGGTGGCGATTCTGTAGACACTGCTGCAGCTGAAGAGATCTATGAAAGCAATTGTACTGCTTGTCATGGTGCAGACCTCTCTGGGGGTCAAGGCCCAGACTTAACTTCAGTTGGTGCTGACCATTCAGCAGATGAAATTGCTGATATTATTGAAAATGGTCAAGGTGGCATGCCTCCACAAGATGTATCCGGCGAAGACCTTGATACACTTTCCAATTGGTTAGCAGATATGCAATAACATCGTGATTTTTTATAAAAAGCCTGGTTCATTGGAACATTCCATGAGTCAGGCTTTTTTTCGTGTTTTATATCCGCAAAAAAGAACAACGCGCTCTTTTTTATTACAAAGCCATTATTTTTGAAATATAATTGTAATATAATTGTGTCTAAAAATCGTGTAGAAAAATGTTATACTGTAAAAGTAATTATGGGAATGTCCATATCGACTACATAAAAATCAATAAATGTTTTTTTAGGGATTCGTGGTGGAAACCAACCACGAATGACATATGAACAAAGATAAATAAAAAGGTGATATTTATATATGATATTCATGAAAGATGTAAATAAAACATATGCCAACGGGGTTATTGCTCTAAAAGGCATTAATATTGATATAAAACAGGGTGAATTTGTATATCTTGTCGGCCAAAGTGGTGCCGGGAAGTCAACATTTATACGATTAATCTATCGAGAAGTTAAACCTACAGATGGCTCCATTTTTATCAATGAAATTGATCTTAGTAAATTAAAAGAACGACGAATTCCTTATTTACGCAGGGATGTTGGTGTGATTTTCCAGGATTTTAAGCTGCTTCCCAAACTATCTGTCTATGAAAATATAGCTTTTGCTTTAGAAGTTATTGAAGAATCCCCTCGAAATATCCGTAAACGTGCGATGGATGTACTGGAAATTGTTGGATTAAAAAACAAAGCTCGATTCATTCCTGATGAATTATCAGGTGGTGAACAACAGCGCGTATCAATTGCACGTGCCATTGTAAATAATCCCAAAATAGTGATTGCAGATGAGCCTACAGGTAACTTAGATCCGGATACCTCATGGGACATCATGAAAACATTTGAAGAAATTAATGCAAGAGGTACAACTGTTATCATGGCCACCCACAGCAAGGAAATCGTAAACACGATTAAGCACCGTGTTATTGCTATTGAAGATGGCATGATTGTTCGAGATGAAGATCAAGGTGGATACGGCTATGAAATTTAGAACGATAATGCGACATCTACGTGAAGGGATTAAAAATATTGGACGTAATGGTTGGATGACGGTAGCTTCTATTGGGGCAGTAACAACAACATTGATTTTAGTTGGCGTATTCCTTGCATTAGTGCTCAACTTAAATCAAATGGCCAACAATATTGAAGATGATGTCGAAATAAGTGCATTCATTGATCCAACCATAAACGAGGAAGAAGCAACCACTTTAGGCGACGATATTAAGAAAATTGATGGAGTGGATTCCGTTGTTTTCTCCTCTAAGGATGAGCAATTAGAACAGCTAATAGATAGTATGGGCGATGAGGGGCAGTCATGGCAGTTGTTTGAGCAAGACAATCCATTAAATCACGCTTATGTTGTGAACGCGGTAAATCCGGATGAAACGATGCGGATAGCCGAAGAGATTACAGATCTCCAAGGTGTACAGGAAGTAGAATATGGCCAGGATGTTGTTCAACGATTGTTCGAATTTAATCAATATGCCCGGACAATTGGACTGGTTTTAATACTTGGACTAGTGTTCACAGCGATTTTCCTTATTTCCAACACCATAAAAATCACCATCATGGCCCGAAGTACAGAGATAGGTATTCAAAAACTGGTTGGTGCAACAAATGGATTTATCAGATGGCCATTTTTTGTCGAAGGGTTACTGTTGGGCGTGTTAGGCTCAATTATTCCAATTGCAGCAATTCTGGCCGGATACTACTATATAGATACGAATGTTAGTGGACAAATTAATTACGGTTTTGTGGAATTTTTACCATTTTATCCATTTGCATGGCAACTTTCGCTCATTATTTTAGGGATAGGAGCACTCATTGGTGTTTGGGGAAGTGTCATGAGTGTACGGAAATTCCTAAAAGTATAATAGAGAAATTTGTCTAACGATATAGAAAGAATGATTTTTGGACTGAAAGGGGAAACGGGAATGAAGAAGGTTTACTTAGGTGTGTTTGTAGCTGTTTTAGCTACAACAATTGGTTTCGTAAATACAGATAACGTTTCTGCAGAATCCGTTGACGAATTAGAGAAAAAAGTAAACGAACTCGAAGAAGAACAAAATGATCTTGAAAGTAAGAAAGGCAATCTCGAAAGTGATAAGGAAAAAACAGAAGATGAGATGAATGAAAACGAGAACCAACAAAGTTCGGTTGAACAGGAAATAAACACGATTGATGAGGAACTAACGACTACACAAAATGATATCCAAACAAAGGAAACAGAGATTGATAATACAAATCAGGAGATTGAAGATTTAAATAATCGAATCGAAGAATTAAAAGAAGAGATTGTAGTCTTGGAAGATCGTATTGAAGAACGAGAAGAACTATTGAAAAATCGTCTCGTCTCCATCCAGCAAAACGGTGGTGGCATGAAGTATCTGGAGGTTATTTTAGGGTCCCAAAGCTTTGGTGATTTTATTAACCGGTCTTCTGCAGTAAACACCATTATGGATCAGGATAAATCGATCATGGAAGAACATACTGCAGATAAAAAAGCATTGGAAGATAATAAGCAGGAAGTTGAAGACAGCAGGGTAGAGGTAGAGAATAAAAAGGTTGCATTGGAAAACCAAAAGGAAGAACTTGTAGCGTTAAAAAGTCAATTGGATGACCAATTGGATGAGCGGGAAACAATGATGGCAGACTTGGAAGAAGAGTATGGTGAATTAGAAGAAGAAATGCTTACCAAGGATGAAGAACAAGAAATATTATATGCTGAGGAAGAAGCAAATCAAAAAGCAATTGAATTGGCACAGAATGAAAAAAGTGAATTAGAACAGGAGCAATTAGAAAAAGAAAAAGAACGGGAAAGAGAACGGGAAAGGGCTGCACAGGCCGAAAAAGAGGAAGCGAAGGAAGAATCCGATTCAAACAGTAAATCGGAATCAAAATCGGAATCAAATTCCGAACCGGAATCAAATTCTGATTCCAGTCCCAGTCCCAGTGGTAAGGTAGCTACAACAAGCTCAAGCTCAAATGGTAAATTTAGCGCACCAGCACCAGGATCTATAACCGATACCTTTGGAATGAGAGATTCTCACCCCATATTCGGAGATGCACGGATGCATAACGGGATTGATTTTGGTACTTCTCCTGGTACGACTTTAAGTGCAGCAGCTGATGGTGTTGTTTCAACAGCTGGAAGCATGGGGGGACTTGGGAATACGATTACGATCTCCCATTCCATTGATGGGCAAACCTATACAACAGTATATGGGCACTTGAGCAGTATTTCTGTATCTTCTGGACAAACAGTCAGTGAAGGGGAAACAATTGGAGCAACAGGTAACAGTGGTAACTCTACTGGACCACATTTGCATTTTGAAGTACATAAAGGTGGTTATGGTAATCCAATTGATCCGCTACCTCTTATGAAATGATAATAAAAGGCATCTACCATTATGGTGTGATGCCTTTTTACAATAGTAAAAAAGAAATAATTACATAAAGTAAAAGTCAAAACCATAGTCATGAAGGAGAGATCATGATATCCTTTTTCATAATATGTTTATGATTTCAAAGTTATAAGAGGTGGGAAAATGAATCTGAAAAAATCACATATAATCATTCTTTTGGTTGCTGCACTCGTATTAGGTTTTGGTGGTGGCTATGCAGGTGTAAAATATGCACAAGCCGATAGCGCGGAATCAGAAAAGCAGGAAATTGCCGAAGTATTACAAGGTGCAGCAGGTGGAGAGTCAGGCGAGAGTCAATCTGATGATATGCAAAAAGTAGACCAGGCTTTCAATTTAATTCAGCAAAATTATCTAGAAGATGTGGAAGACCAGCAGTTAATTGAAGGTGCCATTGAAGGTATGCTCGCTACCCTTGAAGATCCGCATAGTTCGTATATGGACGTTGAAATGATGGAACAATTCAATGAACAGATCGAATCATCCTTTGAGGGAATTGGTGCTGAAGTAAGTATGGTGAATGATATTGTAACCATTGTTTCTCCTATAAAGGATTCACCTGCCGAAGAGGCTGGTTTACGCGCCAATGACCAAGTTTTAAGTGTTGATGGTGAAAACTTGGACGGATTGAATCTAAATGAAGCGGTTGCACATATACGCGGGGAAAAAGGATCGGAAGTTGTGCTTGAAATTCAGCGATCAGGATCTGATCCTTTTGAAGTGACGCTTGTTCGTGATGAGATTCCAGTTGAAACGGTATATAATGATATAGAAACCGTTGATGGAAAAAAGACTGGAGTGTTGGAAGTAACCAATTTTTCTGAGAATACAGCTACAGAATTTAATGAGCAACTAGAAATGCTGGAAGATGAAGGCATTGAAGGGCTAGTTATTGATGTACGTGGAAATCCAGGTGGACTCCTTGATGTGGTTGAAGAAATGGCGTCCCTGTTTGTACCTGAAGATACACCATACTTGCAAATAGAAGATAATAATGGTGAGGTTACCCCATATTATTCACAATTAGAGGAAACAAAGGAATATCCAATAAGTGTAGTTGTTGATGAAGGTAGCGCCTCAGCATCTGAAATTCTTGCGGTTGCTATGAAGGAAATGGGCTATGATGTTGTTGGACAACCGAGCTTCGGAAAAGGAACGGTTCAGCAAGCTGTACCAATGGGTGATGGAAGTACGATTAAGTTAACAACGGATAAATGGCTTTCTCCAAACGGGGAATGGATTAATGAAACTGGCGTAGAACCGACGATCGATGTTTCCCAACCTGATTACTTTTATACGAATCCAGTCCAGGTTGAAGAGCCTTTCACCTATGATCAGACCGATGAAAAAATCGGAAATATTCAAGTGATGCTAACAGGTTTAGGCTATGATACCGGACGTACGGATGGTTATTTTAATGAAGAAACCGAAGAAGCAGTAACGGAGTTTCAGACAGATAATGATCTGGAAGCAACAGGGGAAGTTGACGAAGAAACGGCTGGCATGATCGAGACAATTGTAGTAGAAAATATCCGTAACGGTGAAGATGATCAGCAGCTGGAAGAGGCATTAAACAAATTATATGAATAAGTGGGTCCGCGGGTTGCTCCCGCGGATCTTATCACGCATTATGGCTGTAATGCCTTCTCTGTGGGTACCACGTGAGGAGGGATGGAAAACCTGTAAGTTTCTGTTTTGTTCAACTAACATTTGGTGGGGAGGAGGAATCCCCACTGATTACGTTTCCCTGTATCATTCGTTACATAATTTTCGGTAAATAAAGCAGGAAATGATTCGACAAATATCGAATACTAAAAGTAATATAGGTTTTTGCTGGAAGGGGATAGGAATGACAGAAGCATGGTTCATTGAAATTGCAAAAGGGATTGGAATTTTTTTCCTGAACCCGCTTGTATATTGGTCTTTATTATTGATCGTGTTAGCGGGATATAAACGGATTAAAAGGGAACGGATGGATTTTGGATCAAAAGTATTTGATATTTTTTCAGAGTGGAACCATACATGGCTGGCTTCAATCATGATAGGTATTGTTATTTCCCTGATTACATTAGTTGTTGGGATTGTTTTTTCATATGAAACAATTCTGCTGTTAAGTATTATGATGATTGTGTTGAGTCTGACGTTACGATTTACGATGTTATCTGCAAGTTATACGATAGGAATTACATATTTACTACTTTTATTTTTGCCATTCCTAATAGAAAATCAATCATATGTTGATGGGAATTTATTTTCGAATGTCAATTTTACTGGTTTAAGCATTTTATTAGGGCTATTTTTAATAGGTGAAGCCATATTTCTTGGTAGGATTAGGCGTAATGAAACCTTTCCTGAGCTTGTTATGGGGAGCCGAGGGGGATGGATTGGTCAACATCATGTGAAAAAGCTAAGTATTATTCCTTTCTTTACTCTGGTTCCTGCTGGAATGATTACCCCTTTTGCGCCATTTTGGCCATATTTTTCTCTAGGTGGGGAGTCTTATAGTATATTGCTCGTCCCATTTATCATTGGGTTTGACTTTACGGTGAGAGGTAACCTTCCGCAAAAAATAGCTGTTAAGCTTGGAAAATCCGTTTTGCTTTTAGGTCTAATCATTACCGTTTTAGCCGTCTTGAGTATTTTTGTTTCCTGGTTATCATTGGTGGCGGTTTTAATCGCTATTTTAGGCAAGGAATATATAAATTATCGTCATCGTATAAAAGATCGAACGGGCCGCGCTTATTTCCATCAAAAGGATAAAGGGTTAAAAGTGTTGGGGTTAATGCCAGGAACACCCGCAGAGCGACTTGATATGTATGTAGGTGAAACCATTGTAAAAGTGAATGGAAAAAATATAAGCAATCACGATGAATTTTATCAAGCTCTGCAAGCAACTGGTGCATCATTTACGTTGGGTTTACTGGATGATGCTGGTGAAATCCGATTTGTTCAAAATGTCTTATATGAAGGGGAACATCATGAATTAGGGATTATTTTTACGACAGAACCCTATCGGAAAGATGCTCAGAGGACAGCAACGCACTGATGTGTTGCTGTTGTTTCTTTTTTCGTCGTCATTTGGGCTTACAAATGCATATTAACGGTAGTAACCGAAGTACCAGCGAAGGAAACACATGGGGAATTTATCGGTGTGAAGGGTAATATGGATGTTAAAGCAAAAAGGTCGAATATTCGTTCGCGATTATGTTAAAATGTTACATGAGTGTGGTAAACTGTAGATAGATCTAAGAACGGAGGCTTGCATTATGGAAAATAAATTTGAGCTTGTGTCGCACTATGAGCCATCTGGTGATCAGCCAACGGCAATTAAAGAAATAGTTGAAAAGGTTCAGGCCGGACAGCGACATCAGACATTGCTTGGTGCAACAGGGACAGGTAAAACCTTTACGATGTCCAATGTCATACAGGAAATTAATCGACCGACATTAGTTATTGCCCATAATAAAACACTAGCCGGCCAATTATATAGTGAGTTTAAGGAATATTTCCCGAACAATGCTGTGGAGTATTTTGTCAGTTTTTACGACTATTATCAGCCTGAAGCATATGTACCTTCCACAGATACATTTATCGAGAAAGATGCAAGTATAAATGATGAAATAGATAAGCTACGTCACTCGGCAACATCATCCCTTTTTGAAAGAAATGATGTATTAATTGTTGCTAGTGTCTCATGCATATACGGGTTAGGTTCACCGGAAGAATACAACAGCCAGGTGCTTTCCCTAAGGATGGGAATGGAGAAAGACCGGGATCGTCTGCTGCGTGATCTTGTCGATATTCAATACGCACGAAATGATATTGATTTCAAGCGTGGGACATTTCGTGTGCGCGGTGACTCAGTTGAAGTTATTCCTGCTTCCAGAGAGGAGCATTGTATTCGATTTGAATTTTTTGGTGATGAAATAGACCGAATCCGGGAAGTGGATGTTTTAACAGGAGAAATTATTGGTGACAGGGAACATGTTGCTATTTTCCCAGCATCTCACTATGTTACCAGACAAGAGAAACTAAAAATGGCAATCGCCAATATTGAAAAAGAATTAGAAGAACGTTTAAAAGTACTGCGAGAGGAAAATAAACTCTTGGAAGCGCAACGAATTGAACAACGGACACATTATGATATTGAAATGTTGCAGGAAATGGGTTTTTGTTCGGGTATCGAAAACTATTCCAGACATTTAACACTTCGGGAGGAGGGTGCAACCCCGTATACATTGTTTGATTATTTTCCCGATGACTTCCTAGTTGTGGTGGATGAATCACATGCGACCTTGCCGCAAGTCAGAGGGATGTACAATGGTGACCGGGCACGGAAACAGGTACTTGTTGACCATGGATTTCGGCTCCCTTCAGCCTTGGATAACCGCCCATTAAAATTTGAAGAATTTGAAGAGAAAACAAATCAACTTATATACGTTTCGGCAACTCCTGGACCTTACGAAATGGAGCATGCTCCGGAAGTGACAGAACAAATTATTCGTCCTACTGGCTTACTGGATCCAAAGATCGATGTACGCCCTATCGATGGGCAGATTGATGATTTGATCGGTGAAATCAATGAACGAAATGACAAAAACGAACGAGTTCTTATTACGACATTAACGAAGAAAATGTCAGAGGATCTTACGGATTATTTAAAAGAACTCGGATTTAAAGTTGCCTACCTCCATTCTGAGATTAAAACACTGGAGCGTATTGAGGTTATCCGTGACCTGAGGGTTGGGAAGTATGATGTACTTGTGGGAATTAACCTATTACGGGAAGGACTGGATATTCCCGAAGTGTCACTTGTCGCCATATTGGACGCCGATAAAGAAGGCTTCCTGCGCTCTGAACGCTCTTTAATTCAAACCATGGGAAGGGCCGCTCGAAATGAACATGGTCAAGCGGTCATGTATGCTGATAAAATCACTGATTCGATGCAGGCAGCAATAGATGAAACGAATCGACGTCGGCGTGTACAAATGACGTATAATGAACAGCATAATATCACACCAACGACCATCAAGAAAGAAGTCCGTGATGTCATACGTGCAACAGTTGCAGCAGAGGATCAGGAAGAATACAATGAAAAGACAAAGAATGTGAGCGAACTATCTGGAGAAGAGAAAACAAATGCCATCGAACAAATGGAAAAAGAAATGAAGGAAGCTGCAAAAGCGCTTGACTTTGAGAAAGCAGCAGAGCTTCGTGATATTTTACTTGAGCTTAAAGCAGGAGCGTGATTAGGATATGCCTAGTAAATCGATTAGTGTACAAGGCGCAAGAGCACACAATTTAAAAGATGTTGATGTAACCATTCCAAAAAATAAAATGACTGTCATGACAGGCTTATCCGGGTCGGGAAAATCTTCTCTGGCATTTGATACCATTTATGCAGAGGGACAACGCCGATACGTTGAATCGCTTTCCGCCTATGCGCGTCAATTTTTAGGTCAAATGGATAAGCCGGATGTCGATGCCATTGAAGGGTTATCACCAGCCATTTCCATTGATCAAAAAACAACAAGCAGAAATCCACGCTCTACTGTTGGAACAGTAACCGAAATATATGATTATTTGCGCTTGCTTTATGCACGTATTGGGCATCCGACTTGTCCGAATCATGGGATTGAGATCAGCTCACAAACGGTACAGCAAATGGTGGATCGTATCTTGGAATATCCGGAACGAACCAAAATGCAAATCTTAGCACCTATTATTTCCGGACGCAAAGGACAACACGTAAAAACCTTTGAGAAGCTGAGGCGGGAAGGCTATGTTCGCATGCGCGTGGATCATGAAATGCACGAAGTGACGGAAGATATTCAGCTTGAGAAGAATAAAAAACATTCGATTGAGGTAGTGATTGACCGTATTGTCGTAAAAGAAGGTGTGGAGGGCCGCTTGAGTGATTCAATCGAAACAGCGCTGCGACTTGGAGAAGGGAAATTAATGGTGGATGTTATCGGACAGGAAGAATTATTATTTAGTGAAAACCATTCTTGTCCAATTTGTGGTTTTTCCATTGGGGAATTAGAGCCGCGCTTATTTTCTTTCAACAGCCCATTTGGTGCCTGCCCGACATGCGATGGGTTAGGGACAAACTTAGAAGTCGATCTTGACCTGGTGATTCCGGATTGGAACCTCACCTTAAATGAGCATGCGATTGCAGCGTGGGAGCCGATTAGTTCTAAGTATTATCCACAATTGCTAAAAAGTGTTTGTACGCATTATGATATTAATATGGACATCCCTGTTAATAAGCTTCCGAAAGATCAAATGGATAAAATTTTATATGGCAGCGGAAAAGAAAAAATCCATTTTTACTTTGAAAATGACTTTGGCAAAGTCAGGGATAATATGATCTATTTTGAAGGTGTCTTGCATAATATTGATAGGCGTTACCGGGAAACATCCTCCGATTTTACCCGGGAGACCTTGGAAAAGTATATGGCTCATAAAAATTGTCCCACTTGTAAAGGACACCGTTTGAAAGAAGAAGCACTGGCTGTATTGATTGATGGAAAGCATATCAGTGAGGTAACGGATTACTCCATCGTAGAGGCGAGTGATTTTTTTCGGAGCCTTGATTTAACTGAAAAAGATCAGCAAATTGCTTCGATGATTTTAAAGGAAATTGACAACCGCCTTGCTTTTTTGAATAATGTTGGTTTGGATTATTTAACATTATCACGAGCAGCTGGGACGCTTTCCGGCGGAGAAGCGCAACGGATTCGCCTTGCTACACAGATCGGATCTGCATTAACTGGAGTGCTATATGTGCTTGATGAACCATCCATTGGGCTTCATCAGCGGGACAATAATCGGTTAATTGCTACATTGAAGCGTATGCGTGACCTGGATAATACACTGATTGTTGTCGAACATGATGAAGACACTATGCTCGGGGCGGATTGGTTAGTTGATATCGGCCCTGGTGCGGGGGAACATGGTGGTGAAGTAGTCGCCAGTGGAACACCTCAAGAAGTGATGGAAAATAAAAATTCATTGACAGGGAAGTATTTATCCGGTGAAAATTTTGTTCCCGTACCGACAAAACGTCGTAAGCCGAATAAATCTAAGATCGAAATCGTCGGAGCGGCGGAAAATAATTTAAAAAATGTGACTGCCAAATTTCCATTAGGATTGCTAACCGTTGTAACCGGCGTTTCCGGTTCAGGAAAAAGTACATTGGTGAATGATATTTTATATAAATCACTGGCAAGGCAACTATATCGAGCCAAATATAAACCGGGAAAACATAAAAAAGTAAAAGGTCTGGATCAGATAGATAAAATCATCGACATTAATCAATCGCCAATTGGACGGACACCACGATCCAATCCTGCAACATATACAGGTGTGTTCGATAATATTCGAGATGTATTTGCTCAAACGAATGATGCGAAGGTACGCGGCTATACAAAGGGACGTTTTAGTTTTAACGTGAAGGGCGGCCGTTGTGAAGCATGTCGCGGTGATGGGATCATTAAAATTGCCATGCATTTTCTTCCTGACGTGTATGTTCCTTGTGATGTATGTCATGGAAAACGATACAATCGGGAAACATTAGAAGTGAAATATAAAGGGAAAAGTATTGCTGACGTGCTAGATATGCGAATTGAAGAAGCGCTGGATTTTTTTGCTCCGATTCCAAAAATCAAACGGAAACTACAAACGATATATGATGTTGGTCTAGGCTATATTAGACTCGGTCAAACGGCAACAACATTATCCGGCGGAGAAGCGCAACGTGTAAAATTAGCAAGTGAACTACAAAAACAGTCAACTGGTAAATCATTTTATATTTTAGATGAACCAACCACTGGGTTACATGTCGACGATATAAAACGCCTTTTAAGTGTGTTGCAGCGTCTGGTTGATAAAGGCAATAGCGTCTTAATTATTGAACACGATATGGATATTGTGAAAACAGCTGACCATATTATTGACCTAGGCCCTGAAGGGGGAGATCGAGGTGGCGAAATTATCGCAACTGGAACTCCGGAACAAATTGCTGATAACAAAGCATCGTATACAGGACATTACTTAAAGTCTGTTTTGGAGCGAGATCGGAAACGAATGGAAGAAGACCTTGCCAAAAAGGAAAAGGTTGGTTCTGGATCCGCCAAGAAATAAGAAATGAAGATAGCAGGCAGGGGTGCTTGCTATCTTTTGATGTTTTTCTTCCGAATTCAGGAATGCAACCTAGAAACGTAATTTTTGACGTGCTCCTTTCTATTCGGTAAGGTAAATAAAGAAGTGTGTTGGGAGGAACTATTAATGAAACCAATTGACATGAATCATGTACAGGAAAACTTAGACTACTTTATAGATAAGCAGGTATATGTTCATTTGGAAACAACGAATGGGGCTTATGCAAGTCATCTGAATAAAAAGGCATATAATGTTGGTGCATACATACGAAATGCACAAGTGTCTTTTAACCAAGCAAAAATAGTTAAAGACGGAAATATCCATCGCGTGGGACTAAAACTGGAAATGGGCTGGATTTATGCAGAAGGCTTAACAGATTGGGAAATGACCGAAGATAACAAGCTTCTACTTGCAGGCCATGATCGTGAAGGCCGCTTAATGGTAGCGTTGGAACTAAGTGAAACTCCTTTTAATTATTAGAACAGGACGGTGATAGAAGTGGAAAAACATGTTGTCGTTATTTATCCGCATCCGGATGATGAGTCTTTTGGTGCGGCAGGAACCATTACGCAATTTCGTAAGCAAGGCGTTCCAGTGACCTATTTATGCGGAACATTAGGGGAAATGGGGAGAAATATGGGGATGCCGCCATTTGCCAATCGGGAAACATTGCCTGAGATTCGCAGGGAAGAACTGGTAAACGCGTGTAATGTGCTTGATGTAGATTTGAAAATGCTTGGCTATCGGGATAAAACAATAGAATATGAAGATCGTGCTGAAGTTGCCTCACATCTAAAAGGTATGCTGGAAGAAATCGAGCCAAGTCTTGTCATTACACATTATCCAGATTATGCTGTACATCCTGATCATAATGCATTAGGATCAGCAGCAGTTGAGGCTGTACGGTTAATGGACGTCCGGAAACGCCCGGTTGTTTGGGCTCAAGCAATTTCAAATAATTATGAAGCGGACATAGGGAAGCCTGAAATTACGAATGATATTTCCGATTATTTTGATACAAAAATGGGTGCGATAAGAGCCCATAGTTCTCAGGCTAGTGGAATCCTGCGTCAATTTGAACCAGAAGAGCAAAATATTGATGAAGATATTAAAAGAAGATTTAGTACGGAGGAATTCTTTATTTGGGAATTTAGAGATTGATTGGAATGCGAGAGGGAGTAGGGAAAGCGAGCACCACTGAAATAGGAGCCAACAACGTCAAACCGGTAGAGACCGGTATCAAGTTGGAAGAGCGAATTCCCCAATTGGGAGACAGACTTCACTTCAGTAAGCTCGCCAAGTGAATCCCAAATTCACCCCTCTATCTCCGGTTAAAAAGAACCATTCCTACGCAACCTAACATATACTGGTTAGGAAAGTTATAAGACGACAATTTAAGGGAAAAGACAAAAGGGAAGGAGGTGAGTTCCTATGAAAAAACTTTATCGATCAAATTCAAACAGAATGGTTGCAGGGGTTATTGGTGGTGTTGCAGAGTATTTTAATATAGATGCAACTATTATTCGGTTATTATATGTTGTTTTATTATTTATGACAGGATTTTTCCCGCTTTTACTGGCCTATATAGTGGCTATTTTCATCATACCGAATGAGAGGGAGATTTATTAATGCTGTTACGCTGGATTATTTCAATTGTTTTAAATGCGGTGGCACTTATTGCTGTAGCGCAGCTATTTGATTCTTTTCAATTGGAAGGGTTTGGTACAGCGCTATTGGCAAGTTTCATTCTGTCCATTTTAAATGTTATTGTAAAGCCGATTTTGGTTCTCTTTACATTACCGATAACTATTTTCACACTTGGTTTATTTCTATTTGTGATCAATGCCATCACGCTGATGATCACACAGGCATTAATGGATGCTTCTTTTGTGATAGAAGGATTTGGTACAGCGGTTATAGCTTCTATTGTCATTTCAATTATCAATTTGCTTTTAAACAGTCTAGTTAAAGATACGGTAAGATAACATGCGTAGGTAACCTGCCTACGTTTTTTATTTTTGGAAAAGCATGTTGCCAATCAATCATGTAATAGCGTTTTTTATTTAAAAATATGCTACAATAAAAAACAGTTATATACATCGAATTTAGGAGGTGTACATGATGTCAAAGGTTCAGACAAAAGAATTGCTGGACAATTTCAATTTGACCTTGGTTGCAGGGAAAGATGGGATACATAGAGAAATTATTACGAGTGACATATCGCGTCCGGGTATAGAGATGACAGGATACTTCAAATACTATCCAAAAGAGCGTTTGCAGTTAATTGGTAAAACAGAAATGGCCTATTTCCTGGAACTTACGGAAGAACAAAAAAAGCACCGTGTTGAACATCTTTGTACAGATATTACCCCGGGGATTGTTATATCAAGAGGGATGGATATTCCTCAAGTCATGATTGAGGCTGCAAATGAATCAGGCGTGCCCATTTTGAAATCACCGAGAAAGACAACGCGTGTCATAAGCAGATTAACCAATTACCTGGAGACAGCCTTTGCTCCAACGACTGCTATTCACGGTGTACTTGTTGATATCAATGGTGTCGGTGTACTCATAACAGGGCAAAGCGGGGTTGGAAAAAGTGAGGCAGCACTTGAAATTGTAAAACGGGGACATAGGCTTGTGGCGGATGATAGTGTGGAAATCAGCCAAGAAGACTATGATACATTAATCGGCAATTCGCCGCCGCTTATTAAGCATTTATTGGAGATCCGTGGCTTAGGTATTATAAATGTGATGACGCTATTTGGAGCAGGGTCAATCAGAAGTTATAAAAAGATTTCGCTGATTGTAAGTCTGGAAATATGGGATCAGAAAAAGCAGTATGATCGCCTTGGTATCGAAGAAGAAACCATGAAGATTATGGATGTCCATTTACCAAAAGTTACCATTCCGGTTCGTCCTGGAAGAAATCTTGCCGTCATTATTGAAGTTGCAGCAATGAATTATCGCCTGAAACGAATGGGGATAAACACGGCACAGGAATTCACGGATCGATTAACGACAATGATCGAAAGACAAGAAACAGATGATATCGAATAGGAGTGATTGTAATGCCAGACAGTGCATCAGCGCTTGATCCTGTATTTATTCAACTTGGTCCATTACCCATCTACTGGTATGGCGTAATTATAGCAGCCGGTTTATTCCTTGGCTTGTATGTAGCAACCAAAGAGGCAGATCGTCTCGGTATGCAAAAAGATATCATGATTGATTTAGTAGTGTTTGCGGCTCCTGTTGCCATTATCTTTGCTCGTATCTATTACGTTATCTTTGAATGGGAACGTTATGCCAACGGTCCATGGTGGAATGTTTTTGCAGTCTGGGAAGGTGGTATTGCGATACATGGTGCATTAATAGGTGCCGTTCTTACAGCTATTGTTTATGCACGTGTGAAAAAGGAATCTTTCTGGCAATTAGCAGATATCGCTGCACCTGGTCTTATACTTGGGCAGGCAATTGGACGTTGGGGGAACTTTATGAACCAGGAAGCCCATGGCGGAGAAATTGCCCAATCTACATATGAGCATTTTCATCAGTATCTACCTGATTTCATTATGAACCAAATGACTATTGATGGGGTCATGTACCATCCGACATTTTTATATGAATCATGTTGGAACATACTTGTATTCATTTTCCTACTTGTACTCAGGCGATACAATCCATTACGTGGTGAAGTTTTCTTAACGTATTTGATTACGTATTCGATTGGTCGCTTCTTTATTGAGGGGATGCGAACGGATAGTCTATATGTATTTGTCGATGGTGGACTTCGTATGGCGCAAGTGATTTCGATTGTATTAATTGTTGGGGCTATTATCCTTTTCATTTATCGTCGTCGAACAAGTGATACAAAACGGTATAATGATGTTAAGCTTCCTGGTAAAAAGAACGTCAATCAGAATAAGAAAAAGAAACAAAATAAGAAAAAAAATAAATAACATTCGCTTGGTTTTGTGAAAGAAATTTCTTAAGCTATTCTTTGCTTGTTAGAAATGTATTCGTTGGAGTGTAAGTTTTTAACATAGAAAAGAGGTTTTAAAAAAATATGTCTGCAATTATGTATCGTGGCCTGCAACAAGGCTTAAAAACAACCTGGGCATTAGGCAAAATCATTTTCCCGATTACACTAATTGTAACTATTTTACAATATACACCTGTGCTGCCATGGATAATTGACAAAATAACGCCTGTGATGGGGCTGCTTGGGTTATCAGGGGAAGCTGCGGTTCCCCTGGTGTTAGGTAATGCCTTGAATTTATATGCAGGAATTGCCGCGATTGTATCCTTTGAGTTTACGATAAAAGAAGTATTTATACTAGCGGTAATGCTTTCATTTTCTCATAATTTATTTATTGAATCAGCAGTGGCATCGAAAGTAGGTGTAAGCTGGTGGCTCATATCCGGAATACGTATTGGTTTGGCGTTAATTGCCGCCTTGATCATTAATTTGATGTGGAACGGTGGTGCGGAACTAGCAGAATATGGTCTTATTTCGTCGTCTGAAGTGGTACCGGCAGGTTGGGGTGAAATTACTTTCCAGGGTATACAAACAGCAGTTGTCGCAGTCGCCCAGCTGGCAGCGATTGTTATTCCGTTAATGATTATTATGCAATTTTTACGGGAGAAAGGGTGGTTGACTGCACTCTCCACTAAATTAGCCCCATTTACAAAATTGCTGGGAATGGAAAAAAATACATCCATGACCCTTGTGGCAGGATTAACGATTGGTTTAGCCTATGGAGCAGGGTTAATGATCCAGGCGGTGAAAGAAGATGGAGTGTCCAAAAGAGATATGTCTCTTGCACTCATATTCTTAGTATCTTGTCATGCGGTCGTTGAAGACACGTTGATTTTTCTACCGTTGGGTATTCCAGTATGGCCGCTGCTTCTTATTCGATTGGTTACAGCTACAATATTAACGATGACGATCGCATTTATATGGAAGCGGCTTGATTCCAAGAAGGGGGATGAAGTAATCCATGAGCATTCGTACAATACTCTTTGATCTTGATGGGACATTGATTGACACAAATGATTTAATTATCGCTTCCTTCAATCATACATTTAAGCAATATAATTTAGACTTTACGAAAGAAGAAATAATTGAGTTCAATGGCCCACCATTAGTCGATACATTTCGAAAAATAGACCCAAAGCGGACGGATCAAATGATAGAAACATATCGCGTTCATAATCTTGCTAACCACGATAACTATGTCAAAGCTTTTCCACAAGTTGTTGATACGATCGAGCAGTTAACGAATAATGGCGTAAAGCTTGGGATCGTTACGACAAAGATGAGCAAGGCTGTTACGATGGGGCTAACGTTAACAGGACTGGACCCCTTTTTTGATACGGTGATTACATTGGATGATGTGACGCATTCAAAACCACATCCTGAACCCGTTATCAAAGCAATGGAGAAATTACACGCAGAGCATGCTTCGACATTAATGGTTGGTGATAATTATCATGATATTGAATCAGGCAAAAATGCGGGCATACAGACAGCCGGGGTAGCTTGGACGCATAAAGGCAAAAGAAGGCTTCTGGAATACAATCCAACCTACATGCTTGAGGAAATGCATGATTTGTTGAAAATCACGGCTGCTTTTTAAAAGATTTTGCTTTTGATACAGAAGATATAAACTGCGACGTAAGTGTAGAATTCTCTTTGCGACCGATGGTTGAGTGCTTGGATACCGCTACGGAAATACACTTCGCGCACCTTAGGGCGGCTGGTGAGCCCCTTCCTGACGTGCGCACTCCTGGGTCTCACCGATGCCTTTCTTCCCGCCGGAGCTCCGTGTATTTCCTCCGCTAATGTCACAGTTTCTGTCGCTAAATTTCATTCGTATTCAACACCGAACTGGTAAGAGGGCCTCGATATGTTTGATATGCTTACAAATGCAGTTTAACGATAGGAATGGGACCACCAGCGGAGAAAACACATGAAGACTCCTGCGGGAGCAAAGGCCTAGATGAGACGCCGAAGTGCGGTTAGCACAAGGAGGCTCATC
The DNA here is from genome assembly GCF_019837165.1 of Virgibacillus sp. NKC19-3. Classification (NCBI taxonomy): domain Bacteria; kingdom Bacillati; phylum Bacillota; class Bacilli; order Caryophanales; family Bacillaceae; genus Virgibacillus; species Virgibacillus saliphilus. Next base: position 2,830,346 of record NZ_JAGYHC010000001.1, on the reverse strand, counting down.
AGCCCCCTAAGGTGCGCGGAATGTGTTTCCGTAGCGAATGCCTACGCTCAACTATCATTAGAACGAGAGCCTTCTCATAAAGTTACTTTCACTACGTCGCAGTTTCTATCAATCGCGAAATGTTAAAAGTAATAATAGGTATGAGAAGAGCTAAATCACTGAGGTGTAGCCAATGCGAAAGACAAAGCGATTTCCCGTAGAAAATGCAAATTCACTGTGGCAGATTTATAAGACGGTATCTTTCTTCAAAGTCGCTAAAAATTTTAGTGTTATCCAACTTGCAAGGTATACGCCTTTTTTACGTGTGAAAAATTGGCTATATCGTACTTTTCTGCGTATGCACGTTGGTGATCAAACAGCTTTTGCACTAATGGCGATGCCAGATATCATGTTCCCGGAAAAAATAACGGTTGGTAAAAATAGTATTATTGGATATAATACGACGATTTTAGCACATGAATACTTGATCGAGGAGTATCGAATCGGGGAAGTTCGGATTGGGGACGAGGCTTTAATTGGAGCAAATACGACGATATTGCCAGGTGTGACGATCGGAGATAGGGCGATTGTTTCTGCTGCAACATTGGTGCATAAAGATGTAGCACCGGGAACTTTTGTCGGCGGCAATCCAATGAAGGTTATTTATACAAAGGAAGAAATGGAAAAGCGTGAACGAACTCTTTCAGATAAGTAGGTGAAATGAAGTGGAAATTCAATCAGGGATACTCCCGGCAATACGAAAAATGAAAGATTTTGATAAGGCACTTGAGACTTCTCATGAGATAATTGTGCTTTTGGAAACACGCCTTTCCCAGTTAAAAAGCCTTGTGGATTATGCGAAACGGGCGAATAAGAAAGCATTCATTCATGCTGATTTAATTCAGGGGCTGAAAGCAGATGAATATGGAATGGAATTTTTAATCCGGGAAGTGAAACCAGATGGCATTCTATCAACACGCGGAAACGTAATCAGTTTGGCGAAGAAACATAACTTAGTAGCCATTCAGCGTTTATTTTTACTGGATAGCCAAGCTCTCGATCATAATTTTAAGTTGATTGAACGGTTTCAGCCTGACTGTGTGGAAGTACTACCCGGTTTGATGCCAACTATTATTGAAGAAGTACTGGTGCGGATGAACATACCAGTTATAGCAGGTGGACTGATAACAAAAGAGGAGCAGATAACAGCAGCTTTGGATGCTGGTGCAATTGCTGTTTCTACATCAAACATGAATTTATGGAAATATTAAGCTCATCTGCTATACGTAAGAAGGAATGCTATGTTATACTAAAGATAAGTTAATAAGTTTGGACGGAGAATTGGAGAAACCGCAGATAGCTAGTGTCAAAAACATTAGTCTATTTTGCGGTTTTTTATTTGTCCGTTTTCAACACATGAGTTAAGCATAATGAGGGAAGATATAGGTATAGAAAATAGTGAAGAGGAGTGTTGGAATAATGTCTAATTTTTCAAGCTATAATCGGGATGCGGCTTTTAAAAAACTGGAAAATGAAAAACTGGATGTACTAGTGATTGGTGGAGGCATTACAGGTGCAGGTATCTCCCTTGATGCCACCATGAGAGGGATGAATACGGCGGTATTTGAAATGCAGGACTTTGCCGCGGGGACCTCCAGCCGTTCGACAAAGTTGGTTCATGGCGGATTGCGCTACTTGCAGCAATTTGAGATTAAAATGGTTGCAGATGTTGGAAAAGAACGCGCAATTGTATATGAAAACGGGCCACATGTAACCACACCGGAATGGATGATGCTTCCATTTCATAAAGGAGGTACATTCGGTCCTTTTACAACAAATGTCGGATTACGCGTATATGATTTCTTAGCAGGTGTTAAAAAAGATGAACGCCGCCAGATGTTCAAGCCGGAAAGAGCACTGAAAAGAGAACCATTAATTAAAAAAGAAGATCTTAGAGGTGCAGGCTTTTACGTTGAATATAAAACAGATGATGCACGTTTAACAATTGAAGTACTCAAAAAAGCAGTAGAAAAAGGAGCAAATGCGCTTAACTATGCGAAAATAATTGACTTTATTTATGCGGATTCTGGCATGATTTCTGGTGTCGTTGTCAAAGATGATATAAGTGGTGCAACCTATCAGATATTTGCGAAGAAAATTATTAATGCTGCAGGGCCTTGGGTTGACGAATTACGCGAAGTGGATGGGTCGAAACAAGGGAAATCCCTTATATTGACGAAAGGTGTCCACCTCGTATTTTCAAAAGATGTGTTTCCATTACAACAAGCCATTTACTTCGATGCACCTGATGGACGGATGATTTTTGCAATACCTCGTGGTAATAAAGCATATGTAGGTACAACAGATACTACGTATGAAGGAAATATTGCACATCCAAAAATGACGGAAGCTGATCGGGATTACTTGTTGGATGCTATCAATTATATGTTCCCAAGTGTCAATATGAAAGCAGAACATGTGGAATCAAGCTGGGCAGGATTACGTCCATTAATCGCAGAAGAAGGAAAAGATAATCCGGGAGAGATATCCCGAAAGGATGAAATTTTTATTTCTGATTCTGGACTTATTTCGATGGCTGGAGGAAAGCTGACAGGCTATCGGAAAATGGCAAAAGAAACAGTTGATTTGATTGTTAAGCAATTCAAAGAGGAAGAAGAAATTCTTTACTCCAATTCTGCAACGAAACATTTACCGATTTCCGGAGGAGAAGTAGGTGGTTCGGACGGATTTGAACAATTTAAACAAGATAAGCTAAAGGAAGGAAAAGAAATTGGGCTTACAGAAGCGACGGCGATGAAACTTATTCAGTCATATGGGGCAAATAGCGATACTGTTTTTGATATCTATCAACATAAACAGGAAGAAGCAGAAAAAGCGGGTATTGACAGTATTGTTTTTGCAGAGCTTATTTATGCCATGGAATACGAATCAGCTTACAAACCAGTGGATTTCTTTGTCCGTCGAACGGGAGCATTGTTCTTTGAAATTGAGTGGGTAAGAGCACATAAAGAAAACGTGATCCATTATATGGCACAAGCATTAAATTGGAGCGATAACCAAAAAGAAAGCTACAAACAAGAGCTTGATCAACTATTACAAGAAGCTGTAACTCCGGTGAAATAAGAATTTCATAACTGATCTTTGATGAATTATCGTATAAATCCCCCTTTCCTTATGTTATACTTGCGTGGTGTGCAATGAATGAAGGGGGGCTTACGAATGCAGCAAGTGAAGGATAAAGCTGGTGACAATATTGTCCCTTTTATTCCGGAAGGTGATTTTTATTTCACAAAAGGCGTAGAAGCTTTTCAAAAGAGAAAATTTGACATGGCATTGAAATGGTTAAAAAAAGCGGTGGAAGCAAGACCCGGAGAACCATTATATCAATGTCAAATGTCTATTATATATACAGAAATTGGTTCGTTTCATACAGCAAATCAGATACTAACCGATCTTTTAAAATCAACAGAATATACGGATTGCTATTATTTGATCGCGAATAATTACGCCCATTTAGGCCTCTTAAATGATGCAAAAAAGTATGTGAACACATATCTTGATAAAGAGCCTGAAGGCGATTTTACAGAGGAAGCCAAAAGCTTGCTTCATTTAATCGATATCGATGAAGTAGATATGGAAGATGATAACTGGGATTTAGACGAAGAAGATGAACTTCTTATCTATCAGGAGACGGTTTTTTACCATATGGAAAACAAACAGTGGGAAAAAGCACTTCCGCTTATTGAAGAAATGATAACACTATTTCCGGGGCATCCAACGGCAAAACATGACTATGCACAGGCACTATTCTTTTTTGGCCATAAAGAGGATGCAATCCAAATGGAATTAGACATATTGGAGGAAGACCCTGCTTCTTTATACAGCCATACGAATTTAGCGTTATTTCAGTATGAATTAAATCGAAAACAAGCATATGAAAAGCATATTCAGACATTATTAAATGTATATCCTATTCATGAACAGCAAAAACTACGAATAGCTGTGACGTTAGTACGAACAGGGTATGATCAGGATGCTTATATCCGTTTTCGCTCACTGACAAAAAGTTTGGTAAATAGCCATATTTCCTATTACCGAGGGTACAGTATAGCCGCATATCGCATCGGGAAGCAAGAAGAAGCATATGCTTTGTGGACAGAAGGCTGCAGAAAGCATCCAAGCCTATCGGATGAAGTGTATCCCTGGGTATAAATATAAGCAAAAAAATAGACGAATCGCATGGATTTTAATAAGCTATATATGGCTTAATTATAATTGAAGAAAAAAGGGGCGATATGATGTCCGAAGATCGTATGTTTGATGTTATTATTGCAGGCGCCGGACCAGCAGGAATGACCGCAGCACTTTATGCTTCACGTGCTAACTTAGATACATTAATGATTGAACGCGGCATTCCGGGAGGCCAAATGGCAAACACGGAAGATGTGGAAAACTTCCCTGGATTTGAAAATGTATTGGGACCAGATTTATCGAATAAAATGTTCGAGCATGCTAAGAAATTTGGTGCGGAATACGCATATGGTGATATAAAAGAAGTGGTCGATCATGGTGACTACAAAACAATCGTTGCCGGTAAAAAGGAATTTAATACAAGGGCATTGATCATTACGACAGGCGCACAATTCAAGAAGCTGGGTGTTGCCGGTGAGGAAGAGCTCGGCGGTCGTGGTGTATCTTATTGTGCTGTTTGTGATGGAGCCTTTTTCAAAAATAGAAATCTTGTCGTTATCGGTGGGGGAGACTCTGCGGTAGAAGAAGGTATTTATTTGACCCGCTTTGCTGATAGTGTAACAATCGTGCACAGACGTGATGAATTGCGGGCGCAACGAATCATCCAGGATCGAGCATTTGATAATGACAAAATTAATTTTATTTGGGATACGGTTGCAACGAAAATCAATGGTCCTGAAGGAAAAGTGAATAGTGTTTCACTCAAAAATGTGAAAAACGGTGAAGAATATGACCATCCAATTGATGGGGTGTTTATTTATATTGGTATGGTTCCATTAAGCGAGCCTTTCCAATCACTTGGAATTACAAATGAAGAGGGTTATATTCCAACAAATGAACAAATGGAAACAAGAGTTCCAGGGATTTTTGCAGCTGGAGACATTCTTGAAAAAAACCTTCGACAAATTGTGACAGCTACAGGTGATGGAAGTATTGCAGCAGAAGCGGCAATTAAGTATGTGGAAGATTTGATGGAAGATTTAAAAGCGCAAGAAGCATAATAATGAAATAACATTTTAACGCTGTTGTAACACGCATGCAATATATTTGGGGTATAATAGAGAATAACTAATTGACCCCCTTTTAATAAATAAATTAGTTTTTTGCACAGGTGCTTGTCACCTGTGCTATTTTTTTCGTATTCGCCATATCTTGTCCAATCGTGTCATTCTTTAGCGTAGAAGTCGCATTTTGTTACTTTTATATTTATCGTTGGCATATCCTTTGCATCGCAAGTGAACCAAGAACGTGGCGAAATAACAAGTTTTCTATTATAATGGAAGTATTATAATAATAAGTTATGTAGTGAGTGCTTCACAGCATAGTAATAGATATAATTAGTGGCTTTTGTGAGTTGTTGCTCAGTTGATATAAAATAAGACGTAACCTATCGCTTCAGAAATACACTACGCGGACCTTAGGCGGCTGGTGGGTCCTCTCGTGCTCGTCGTGTTGCAAGTGATTTCTAGGGTATATCACTCCTTGCGAAAAAGATTGCTGGCGCGTCGAGATCTCACACGACACAGTTTATATTTTACATGTCAAATGCAATAATCTCTTGGAAACAGCCTAATTATTAATTCAAGCACCAATTTTACATGTTTCTAGTTCCTTCCATTTAATGGTTTCAAAGGGGAGATTTTCAATGAACAACGAAGAACAGGAAACAAAGCTAGTCATTATTACAGGAATGTCAGGGGCTGGAAAGACGGTTGCCGTTCAAAGCTTTGAAGATTTGGGCTATTATTGCGTAGATAACTTGCCGCCTACATTGCTGCCGAAATTTCTTGAATTGATGAAAGATTCGACAAATAATATTCGAAAAGTAGCGTTAGTCATGGACTTACGTGGTCGTGAGTTTTTTGATTCCTTGGTTGAAGCTTTGGATTTATTAGGGAAAGAAAATTGGTTGCAAGAGCATATTCTTTTCCTTGACGCAACGGATGAATCGCTTGTAAGCAGATATAAAGAAACAAGACGTTCCCATCCGCTAGCTGTTGAGGGGCTCCCATTAAATGGCATACAGCAGGAACGCGAAATTTTGGATGAATTACGGGGAAGGGCGCAACGAGTTATTGATACAACGAATGTAGAACCGAAAGAATTACGGGAAAAAATTATAAATAAATATACTGAAGATAATCAGGAAATATTCTCTGTTCACATGGTTTCATTCGGATTTAAGTACGGTCTGCCGATTGATGCAGATTTAGTATTTGATGTCAGGTTTTTGCCAAATCCGCACTATGTATCTCATTTGCAGCCATTGACAGGATTGAATAAAGAAGTTTCTTCCTATGTCTTTAAATGGCCGGATACAATAAAATTTAATGAAAAAGTACTCGATTTATTGCAGTTCATGCTTCCGCAATATAGAAAAGAGGGAAAATCACAGCTTGTTATTGCAATAGGGTGCACGGGAGGACAGCATCGTTCTGTAACACTCGCTGAATATTTTGCGAAAGAACTATCGCTTACTTATATAACACACGTCAGTCATCGTGATATTGATAACAGAAAGGGTAATTAATTATGACTCAAACGAAGCAACCACGCGTCGTTGTTATAGGCGGTGGTACTGGTATGCCAGTTCTATTACGTGGATTAAAAGACTTGCCGATTCACTTAACATCACTTGTTACCGTGGCTGATGATGGCGGAAGCACAGGGAGATTACGGGATGAAATGGAAATCCCGGCACCAGGCGATATACGCAATGTAATCGCAGCTCAATCTGAAGCTGAACCTATGCTGCTGGAGCTTTTTCAGCATCGCTTTGCGGTCGGAAACGGACTATCGGGACACTCCATGGGCAACCTGTTACTTGCAGCCATGACATCCGTTACCGGTAATTTTAATATGGGGATCAAAGAAATTTCCCGTGTTTTAAATGTAAAAGGAAAAATATATCCCATCTCTAATGATAATATGGCTTTGCATGCGAAAATGACAGATGGATCCATTGTATCAGGAGAATCCAATATCCCTCTTTCCAATAAGCAAATAGAAAAGGTATTCTTAAGTCCACAACCTGTTGAGCCACTACCAAATGCCATTCGGGCAATTGAAAATGCAGATTTAGTTGTCATTGCTCCCGGCAGTTTGTATACAAGTATTTTACCTGCAATGATCACACCCAAAGTTGATGAAGCGATAAGAAATACCGCCGGAAGCGTAGTCTATGTGTGTAATGTAATGACCCAGGACGGTGAAACAACAGGATATACCGCTTCTGAGCATGTCCAAGCGATCACTAAACATGTGGGAGATGGATGTGTGGATGCGATTGTTGTACATAATGAGCCGATTGCACAAACAGTTCGTGCGATTTATGCCGAAGAAAAAGCAGAACCGGTTGTTTATGATACGGATCGCCTGCTCGAGATGGGGCTTGAGATTATTGAAGGAGATATTATTGACTATGAAAAGGCGGCACTAAGGCATGACACAATCAAAGTGGCGAAATTACTGTATTCAATCATTGAGACGTCTCAATGATTAGAAAGGAGGGTTCATATTGTCTTTTGCTTCAGAAATAAAGAAAGAATTAACAGGGATCGAGGTAGAAGACCTGCAATGTGTAGAATCAGAACTGGCAGCATTGATTCGTATGAATGGAGCTGTTTCTGTATCAAGAGATGAATATGTGCTTGATATACAAACAGAAAATGCAGCTATTGCCCGCAGAATATATACATTAATGAAGTCGCTCTACGGATTTCCAGTCGAATTATTAGTCCGCAAAAAAATGAAACTGAAGAAAAATAATGTCTATATCGTCCGCTTAAAGGAAGAAGTTCGTACCCTTTTATCAGACTTGGATATACTGCAGGAACCATATACATTAGTGCGTTCTATTTCAAGGAAGTATATAGAGAAGACCGACTCCAGAAAAGCCTACTTACGCGGTGCATTTTTAGCAGGTGGTTCGATTAATAATCCTGAAACGTCATCTTATCATCTAGAGATCTTTAATTTTCATCAGGAACATAATGATTCATTATGTGATTTGTTAAATGAATTTAACCTTCGAGCACGGACGTTGCAACGCAAGAATGGTTACATTGTATATATTAAGGAAGCGGAGAAAATGACGGAGTTCCTTAGTTTAATTGGTGCCCATAATGCGTTGTTTAAATTTGAAGACGTTCGTATCGTCCGTGATATGCGCAACTCAGTAAACCGCCTTGTGAATTGTGAAACAGCTAATTTAAATAAAACGATTGGTGCAGCATTCCGACAAATTGAAAACATTAAATTCATTGAGAATACCGTAGGAATCGATCAATTACCGGAAAAGCTTCAAGAGATTGCCATTTTACGCGTCCAGCATCAGGAGGTTTCGTTAAAAGAATTAGGAGAATTAGTAACGAGTGGGAAAATCTCCAAATCCGGTATTAACCATCGCTTGAAAAAAATTGATGAATTTGCCGAAAAACTTAAAAATAGGGAAGTATTACAGCAAAAATAGAAATTGGATTTATGGTATAATCGAAATAGAATATACGAAATCGACAGTAGCTATATATGTTGCTGTCGGTTATCATTGAATAAAAATGATAGCGTTTACGTAGAGGGGGATGAATGTTGGTTGATCGAACGGTTACAGTAGAATTGGAATCAGGTCTGCAAGCAAGACCAGCTGCACTATTTGTGCAGGAGGCAAACAGATATGGTGCACATTTGTTTCTTGAAAAAGAAGGTAAAAGAGTCAATGCGAAAAGCATTATGGGTCTAATGAGCTTGGCCATAACCCGTGGAGAGGACATTATGATTATTGCAGATGGTGATGATGAAGAAATTGCACTAGATCACTTAGTACGTTTTGTTTCGGAAACATAATAAAAGGGTGTCTCATTTGAGGCACCCTAAAATGTTATTTATCTGCGTTTGGATTACGTTCTAGAATTTTGTCAATCAATCCATAGTCTACGGATTTTTCAGCAGTCATAAAGTTATCGCGTTCTGTATCACGTTCAACAACTTCTATTGGTTGTCCGGTACGTTCAGAAAGAATCACGTTCATTTTTCGTTTCATTTCAATAATGCGTTTTGCATGGATTTCGATATCCGTTGCTTGACCTTGTGTACCACCTAGTGGTTGGTGAATCATCACTTCACTATTTGGAAGAGCATATCGTTTTCCTTTTTCACCAGCTGCCAACAGGAAGGCACCCATTGATGCTGCCATTCCAGTACAGATAGTTGATACATCAGGTTTAATGAATTGCATTGTATCAAATATGGCCATACCAGCTGTAATGGAGCCACCCGGTGAGTTAATGTAAAGTGAGATGTCTTTATCCGGATCTTCTGCTTCCAAGAATAATAGTTGTGCTACAATGGTGTTGGCTACATTATCATCGATTCCACTACCAAGCATAATAATACGATCCTTTAATAAGCGTGAGTAAATATCGTAGGCACGCTCTCCACGATTTGTTTGTTCAATTACTGTAGGTATTAAATTCATTTTTAAAAATCCTCCCTTATTCATAACGTCTATATTCATCATACCTAAATGGTCAATAAAGGTCAAACAAAAACGTTCAACAAATTGATTTGCCAAAATACTACATTCCAGCATACCCATCTGATAAAAAAATAAACCTGTCTGACTATTTTCGTAGGACTTGTATAAATTAGATAGAAAGGTTATAATATTTTTTGTGACAAATTTAAATCACATGCGCCCATAGCTCAGCTGGATAGAGCACTGGTTTCCGGTACCAGGAGTCGGGGGTTCGAATCCCTCTGGGCGCACTAAGAATAAAATCAGTAATGGCAAGGGGTTAGTACTTTTATTCCCTTGTCATTTGTGTATAAAAGTAGCGGATTGCAAATAAATCGCAAACGTCAAGTTTCTTTCTTTCTTAATTAAAGATATTAGTATTTTATTTAAACAATGAACAAAATCTTTTTTTCTTCTTTTTTAAAATCGGCTGTCCTAGCGCTTTTTTCTTCACGTATTTCTTCGGATTAGTTATAGCTGTCACTCCACCTTTACCGTATCCAGGTGTAATGGATTTTTTTACTTTCCTCTTCACACTAGATTTAGCTTTTGAAATAGGGGACTTTGGTTTTTTTACCTTCACTTTTATCACCTGCTTTAAATTTGTGTCTACCATCGATAGCTACGCTTAAATATTGTAAATCCTGTTTATATAGACTATAATTTTAACGCATGCTAAAGAAAGGTTTTTAACTTCTCTATCGCCATTCTTTAGCCTTGTAACTATCCAACGATTGATGCCTGTTAATGGTTGAATCTTATAGGATGTTAAACCGAATTGAAGTGACGCCTCAAGTCTTTTAAGCACTAGTTTCTTCCTTTTGCCTTCTTAATTACATTATAGCATAGCTGATATAGATTAAAATAAACCAACCAAGCTCTTGTTTTGGAGGAAATTTACAGACCGGATTAATGCCCTCTTTACTGTTCTTATACGTGTTCGGGAAGATGGCTGTTCATTCTATAATTGCAGCAAATAAACGAGGAGGTGATCGGAATCGAAGCCTCGGAAAGGACATCTCCCTTGACAACTATTCCATATTAGGTTAAACTATTAAAATAGTTGAAATCGCATACATAGTAGGTGGGGTTAAATGATATGTATGGGGACCACATGATTTACATTATTGGAGATGCTAAAGCTCCCTCCAATAATCCTATTACAAAGCAATATAATGGCTTTTTTATTGGATTGGTCATTAATAAAGAAACACATGAAATTGTAGATTTTGATTGTTCGGCTACGATTGAATTAACCGTTCGTTTTCTCAGGTCTTTGTTTATAAAAGAAAACATGACAGATACTACCACGATTGTTAACAAGATAGAATCCCGATATTTCGGCTCATCCCAAAAAGGAATAATCGTGGCGTATAAAGATGCATTGAAGAAATATAAACAAATCATTTCGGATACTGCTTCACTACATTAACAAGTGAAACCCAGTATATAACAAATGTACACATTTGTTATATACTGGGTTTCTTCATGAAAGAGGAGGAATGCTGCAAGTGATACAGGATACGTTTTTATACATCAGTGTACTAATTGCATTAGCAGCAGTGATCGTTTGGATAGAAAAGTCAACATCGAGTAAATTTTTTAAGTATGTTCCAGGTATTGTCCTACTATATCTTACTGCCGCGCTACTTCGGACATTTGGCGTGTTTGGGGATACGGAGGTGATGAGTGAGGCCAATTCGAATCTTAGGGATATCCTGCTTCCTGCTATGATTGTTCTTATGCTGATCAATTGTGACCTGCGTAAACTCCGTAAATTGGGGGGAAAGATGCTCCTTGGATATGCAACGGCTGCCATTAGTATTGTGGTGGGTTTTACCGCTGTTTACACTATTTTCAGCAATTGGTATGCTCCGGATACATGGCAGGCTTTTGGTGCGTTGTCCGGGAGCTGGACTGGCGGTTCTGCAAATATGGTCGCCATCCAGGGTATACTGGATGTCCCTGAAAATATATTTGGATATGCTTTGATTATGGATACGGTCAATTACTCTGTTTGGGTGATGTTTTTATTCTGGCTTGTCCCATTTGCATCAAAGATTAATAAGTGGACAGGTGCAAGGACGGACCATCTTGATCAGGTGCAAGTCGAACTGGAAGAAGATAATACGAACAACTCCGTTGGTTTTAAAGAAATGATGGTTATGCTTGCATTTGGGCTACTAGTTTCAGCAATTGGTGCTAGAATTGGAGAGGCTTTACCAGAAATAGGTACCGTGATTAATGCTACTACCTGGACCATTACGATTGCTGCTGTCATTGGGCTTGTATTAGCAACGACTCGATTTTCCAAAATGGCTGGATCCATGGATATTGCTAATGTAATGTTGTATATCATCATTGCATTGATTGCATCCAATGCAGATTTCAGCCAATTATTCCAAGCACCAATCTATATTATCAGCGGATTTCTAATTTTATTTATTCATTTAGTAGTAATGGTATTATTAGGCAAAGTTTTCAAGCTTGATTTGTTTACATTAGGAATTGCAAGTCTTGCTAATATTGGCGGCATGGCATCTGCGCCAATGCTTGCCGGTTACTATAATCGTGCCCTTATTCCCGTTGGTGTTATCATGGCACTACTGGGGTCATTCCTTGGCACCTATATAGGTCTTTTTGTTTCCCAAATCCTTTCCATGATATAAACGTTAACACACAATCACCCCATCTACATTCAAGTGTCTTTACAGGAGGTTAACGATGATTACAGATGTAACAGTAACACATACGAGAAATAAGCTAAAAGAGCCATTCATTACTGCGATTCGGAGCGTAGATGAAATAGAAACACTTACCATAACAGTTGAAACCGATGATGGGTTTTATGGAGTTGGAGCAGCATCGCCAACTTTAAAAATAACTGGCGATTCCTTAGAAAGTATACAGAGTGCTGTCAGAGGTCCAATTAAACAAGCAATTATCGGTACACCGCTAAAGTCTTTGGAACATTTAGTTACAAAGGTGAGAGATGCCTGTGTTGGTAATACAAGTGCAAAGGCAGCAGTTGATATCGCTTTGTATGATTTGTTTTCCAGAAAATATCAACTTCCGATGTATCAACTCTTAGGTGGATATCAAAGAGAAATTACGACAGATATGACACTGAGTATCGGAGAAGAAGCTGAAATGGCTGCAAAAGCGAAGTCATTAGTACAGCAAGGATTTAGCGCATTAAAGGTAAAACTTGGAGGGGAGTTTCAGGAGGATTTATCACGAATGAGGCGGTTGCGCCAGACAGTTGGTGAATCCATTCAGTTGCGAATTGACGCAAATCAGAGCTGGGATGCGAAGACTGCCGTCCGTTTTATCCGGATGCTTGAGGAGGAACAGCTTGATATTGAATTTATTGAACAACCGGTGAAGGCTGCCGATTTTAAAGGATTAGCCTATGTAACAAACGCTGTCCATACACCAATTATGGCAGACGAAAGTCTCTTTTCTGCAGCAGATGCACTTAGGCTGGTTCAAATGGCTGCCTGTGATTTATTTAATATTAAACTGATGAAAACTGGTGGGATTCGCGAAGCAATTGTAATAGCAGATATTGCTGAGGCTGCCGGCATTCCATGTATGATCGGCAGTATGATGGAATCGCCGATTTCTGTTTCAGCAGCCGTACATCTAGCCTGTGGACATCGTAACATTATTTATGCTGATATGGACGCTCCGCTTTGGTTGGAAAAGTTGGAAGATACATTGGTAGATGGTATGATTTCCTACAATGGGCCGCGGATTTCTTGTTTGGAAAGATGAAGGTAAAATAAAATTGCTCAGGATTCTAGCTTTCTTATCGCATTAATTTAGGTAAGCGCCCTCTCCTGCAACGGGAAGAGAGGGCGCTTATTTGATTTTTATATGACTTTCGATTCATTTTAACAATAAATGATTGAATTTTTTTATTGATGATATAGTATTACATTACTGAATTTTAGTATCTATACAATGTCAGAAATGGGAAGGAGGCTAATAATGAGTATTGAAAGCGATTACAAAATGGAATATGAAGCAGAGAAAAAAACAGATTTTGTGAAAGTAGCTAAAAGTAGTAGCTTTAAACAATTGATTAAAGCAAGGAAGAAATTCATTGTCCCATTAACGATCTTTTTCTTCATCTTTTATTTTATGTTGCCTGTTTTGACTTCCTATACGACATTCATGAATGCCATGGCAATTGGCGACATATCATGGGCGTGGATTTATGCTTTTGCGCAATTTGTGATGACCTGGATTCTTTGCATTGTTTATGTAAAAAAATCTGCTTCCTTTGACAAGCAGTCAAACCAAATTATTGAAGAACAGTTAAAGAAGGAGGAGTAGCGGCATGAATCTAACGGTCATTGTTTTATTTCTTATTATCGTATTGGCAACATTGATTATAACCTATTATGCAGCTAAACGAACACAAACAACTGGGGACTTTTATACAGCAGGGGGAGGTTTAACAGGCTGGCAAAATGGGCTGGCCATTGCAGGTGATTATTTATCAGCTGCTTCATTTCTCGGAATTGCCGGGGCCATTGCATTGTATGGATTTGATGGGTTCTTTTACAGTATTGGTTTTCTTATTGCTTATTTAGTTGTGATGTTTTTAGTAGCGGAGCCTTTGAGAAATCTTGGAAAATATACCATTGCTGATATGATTAATGCACGTTTTGATGCTAAAAAGGTTAGGGGTGCGGCAGCGTTAAGTACCATAACGATTGTCATATTTTATATGATTGCACAACTCGTTGGTGCAGGTGCGCTCATACAATTATTATTTGGTATAGATTATTGGATCGCTGTATTGATCGTTGGTGTCATGATGACAATATACGTATTGTTTGGAGGAATGACAGCGACAAGTTGGGTGCAAATTATAAAAGCTGTTCTACTCATGATCGGTACATTGATCATTGCATTTCTGGTCTTTCAACGATTTGATTTTAATATTATGCATATGTTCAGTGAAGTAAAAACAGCGACAAGTCATGGTGCGGATTATCTTAACCCTGGCTTGCAATATACAGTTCCTTTAGATACTATTTCACTCATGCTGGCACTTGTATTGGGAACAGCAGGCCTGCCACATATTTTGATGCGTTTCTTCACGGTAAAAAATGCTAAAATGGCAAGGACCTCCGTTGTAACAGCAACATGGGTAGTTGGAATTTTTTATATTCTAACCGTTTTCCTCGGCTTTGGTGCAGCTGCATTTGTAGGGGAAAGCCAAATTTTAGCAGCAAATCCGGCTGGAAATATGGCGGCACCATTGTTGGCGGAAGCACTTGGCGGCGATTTCCTATTTTCTTTTGTTTCCGCTGTGGCATTTGCTACTATTTTGGCAGTTGTAGCAGGACTTGTCTTATCAGGTGCTTCGGCATTTGCTCACGATATTTATGGCCAAATCATAAAGAAAGGAAAGGCTTCTGATCGGCAGCAAATGTTAGCAGCACGGTATGCTTCATTAGGGGTATCTGTTTTTTCCATTTTACTAGCTTTAATGGCGCAGACGATGAATGTTGCCTTTCTGGTTTCCTTGGCCTTTTGTGTAGCTGCAAGTGCTAACTTGCCAGTAATTTTGTATACGATTTACTGGAGACGCTTTAACACTACAGGAGCCATAACGGCGATGTTCCTTGGGTTACTATCAGCACTAATTCTTGTTTCTATGAGTCCCAATGTTTTTTCGCCAACAGAAGGCGCGGCCATTTTTGTTGGAGATCCGATTTTCCCATTAACGAACCCTGCTATCATTTCTGTTCCATTAGGGTTCATTGGAGGATATCTGGGAACGATACTTTCGAAAGATCAGGATATCGAACGCTATGCTGAAGTAAAGGTAAGAGCGAATACAGGGTATAGAGGTAGTTAGGAAGACGTTCTACAAAAAAGAATGAGGCAGGGGGAGATTTACATCCTTCTGCTTTTTTTGTAGCATCATAAATTATATAATTTTTGTGATTGTGGTTATTTCGTAGCCAAACAAGCCACGTCCGGATTCAGTGCCCAGTAACTAGCAGTTTTTTGGGTGGGACGAATTTTAGCGCAGTCTCAGAGCTTTTGATGGTGATTGCGCTTTATTATTGGATTGATTTATGGAAAGTAGATTGATAATCTTGTAATGTAAAGAGAACAGAATTTTTAAATGAAAAAGAAAGAGGCGAGAAGTTTTGACGAATATTATTAATATGCAGGGTGTTTCTTGGCAAAGGCAAGGAGAAACGATCCTATCCGATGTGAATTGGAACGTATCTAAGGGAGAACACTGGGCGGTACTTGGGCTAAATGGTTCGGGAAAGACCACATTGCTTAATATGGTAAACGGTTATATTTGGCCAACAACCGGAAATATCAGTGTGTTGGATCAGCAATTTGGAAAGACGGACATTAGAGAATTACGAAAATCAATTGGCTGGGTGAGTTCATCTATACAGGAAAGAATAAAGGGGAGGGAGTTTGCCGAAGATGTTGTTGTTAGTGGCAAATATGCATCCATTGGATTATACGAAGGTCCGATTGAAGAAGACTACAAGAGAGCTTATCAGATTATGGAGCAGGTTGGCTGCAGGCGTTTGGCAGAACGTACATATCAAACCTGTTCCCAAGGTGAAAAACAAAAGCTTCTGATTGCACGTGGACTAATGGGGTCTCCTGATTTACTCATATTAGATGAGCCGACGAACGGACTTGATTTTATATCCAGAGAGGAATTATTATCTACTATCGATCATTTGGCAATTCAAAAAGATGCACCAAGCATTATTTTTGTGACGCATCACATTGAAGAAATATTGCCGGTTTTCTCTCATACACTACTACTTCGTCAAGGAAAGGTCTTTGATAAAGGAGAAAGATCCGCTTTGTTGACAAGCCCATGTTTGTCGGAATTTTTCGATACATCTGTCCATGTTCAGTGGCATAGAAATAGGGCTTGGATGACATTGCAGGATTAGGGACGTGTTTTCTTTTCATGTTGCATTTTTCTATGTTAAAAAGACAAGGGCTCATCTTCGTACCCCTTGTCTTATGCTTAATTAGGCTCATAAATATCCCATGCTGTTTTTAGAGAATCTGTGATAAATTCAGCAACTTCGTCGATGATCAAATTATCTGTTTCCACCTTGGAATGATGTTTTTCATAAATTGGTTGTCTCTTATGAAAAAGCTCTTTGATCTCATCGATATTTTTCCCCTGCAAAACTGGTCGACTGTCAATCAGTAAGCTAATTCGCTCCTGCCAATGTTCCCAGGATAGATCCAAGAAAAATACAATACATTCTGATAAGCAGGTGTCTCTAATTTCCTCCTGGAGGAAAGCCCCTCCGCCAACGGAAATAATTTTTAGTTTTTGCTTGCAATAGTCTATGATTGTCTCTTTCTCTTTTTCACGAAAAGCTTCTTCACCGATCGTTTGAAATATATCAGAAGTTGGCATGCCATACTCTTGTTCAATTACTTCATCGATATCAACAAAGTCGCGATATAATCTCCTGGCAACAGCTCTTCCAATTGAAGTCTTACCAACACCCATAAACCCAATTAAGACAATACTTTTCTCTCTAAGTGGAACTTCATTCATACCCATCTTAAGCCTCTTTCTATTATACTGATTGAAAATAGTATAAGCTAATTTTAGTAGTTTGTAAAAAGGATATTGGTGTAAATATTCAATTTACCTCAAACACGAGTAAATAATTCCTTGCAATATTTATTAAAATTCAGTATATTAATAACACATAATATTACTTAATTTTCATAAAAATAGTACAAGGTTTTTCAAAGGGGGTAAATCATGTCAGACACAGATGTTGTTTTAGCGTTACGTCACTTACATACCCATTTTTTTACAGATAATGGCGAGATTCCAGCTGTAGATGGCGTTAGTATTAACATACATAAAGGAGAAGTGGTGGGAATTGTAGGTGAGTCCGGATGTGGAAAAAGTGTAACGTCTTTATCCGTGATGCAACTAATTCCAAGTCCGCCGGGGAAGATTGTTGATGGTGAGATTAATTTTAAAGGTGAGAATCTTGTAAGCGCTTCAGAATCACGTATGAAAAAAGTGCGCGGTAATGAAATATCGATGATTTTTCAGGAACCAATGACATCACTGGATCCATTATTTACGATTGGAAATCAAATGCGTGAAGCGATTCGGATTCACGAAAAAATCAGCAAAAAAGAGGCGCGGAAAAGATCCATTGATATGTTGAAGCTTGTTGGTATACCAAGACCGGACGCTGTTATTGATGAGTATCCACATCAATTGTCTGGAGGGATGAGACAGCGTGTTATGATCGCGATGGCGATGTCACAAGATCCCGAATTGTTAATTGCGGATGAGCCAACGACAGCACTGGATGTCACGATTCAGGCACAAATTTTGGATTTAATGCGGAATTTAAATAATGAAAAAGATACATCCATTTTATTAATTACTCATGATTTAGGTGTTGTAGCGGAAATTTGTGACAGAGTTGTTGTTATGTATGCCGGTCAGGTTGTGGAAGAGGGCACGACGAGAGAAATTTTGAAAGATCCTAAGCATCCCTATTCCAAAGGGCTAATCCGCTCCTTGCCTAAAATTCACGAAAGGGAGCAAAAGCTATATTCCATTCCAGGCACTGTGCCAAAGCCAAAGATGGATCGGGTCGGTTGCCGCTTTGCCGCACGCTGTGAATTTGCTTTTGATCGTTGTTTCCAGGAAAGTCCGGAGCTGTATGCTTTAGGAAATGCCAGAGCGAGCCGTTGCTTTTTATATGACGAAAAGAAAGCAGGTGA
This sequence comes from Virgibacillus sp. NKC19-3, assembly GCF_019837165.1. NCBI lineage: Bacteria > Bacillati > Bacillota > Bacilli > Caryophanales > Bacillaceae > Virgibacillus > Virgibacillus saliphilus. Next base: position 2,811,796 of record NZ_JAGYHC010000001.1, on the reverse strand, counting down.
AATGAGCGATGACACGTCCATTATTGGAAGTTAAATCACTGAAAAAATACTTTGATATTAAAGGTGGCGTTTTTGGAAGAAAAATCGGGGAAGTAAAAGCGGTGGACGATGTTTCATTTTCTGTCAAGGAGGGGGAGATTTTAGGTATTGTTGGTGAATCCGGTTGCGGGAAATCAACCACAGGTAAATCGATCCTAAGATTAATTGAACCAACAGAAGGGGAAGTCACATTCGAAGACCGGGACATAACCGGTTTAAACATGGAGGAAATGCGTCAATTAAGACGTAATATGCAGATTATCTTCCAGGATCCTTATGCTTCTCTGAATCCAAGGCATACAGTGGAAAAAATAATAAGTGAACCCTTATTAATCCATGGGGTTACTTCTGCTAAAGAGCGGAACGAGCGTGTGAGAGATTTGCTAGAGGTAGTTGGTTTGAGCCCGTATCATGCTTCCAGGTACCCTCATCAATTTAGTGGAGGACAGAGGCAGCGAATCGGGATTGCACGTGCATTGGCGAATAATCCGAAATTGATCATTTGTGATGAACCTGTTTCTGCTTTGGATGTATCTGTTCAGTCCCAAATTCTGAATTTAATGGAAGAACTTCGTAACACGTTTCAGTTAACGTATGTTTTTATCGCGCATGATCTAAGTGTTGTAAAGCATATTAGTGACCGGGTTGGAGTGATGTATTTAGGTAGGATGGTTGAGTTAACTGCGAAGGATGCCTTATATGATGATCCGAAACATCCATATACTCGGGCGCTTTTATCGGCAGTACCTTCACCGGATCCGGATATACCAAGAGATCGGATTATACTGGAAGGAGACGTACCAAGTCCTTCTAGTCCGCCTGCTGGCTGTTCATTCCATACCAGGTGTCCACATGCGATGGATATTTGCAAAAAAGTTAGGCCATCGTTTGAGGAAATTGAGGATAATCATTTTGTTGCATGTCATCTCTATAGGGACGTGCAATGAGATTTATCAATTATAGAAACAAGGGGGAAAAGGTATGAAAGTAAAATTTTCGTTTTTGCTTGCACTGATGTTTGCATTTTTCTTGGTGCTTGCGGCATGTAGTGGTGATGGGGGAGCAGACTCAGCTTCTTCGGAAGAAGAAGGGGAAGCAGGTGCCGCTGAGGAAAATGGTGATAGCGCCCAGGAAGAAGGGGTTGAAGGGGGCACCGGAGCAGATGGAGAACAGGTTCTTGTATTCGCACGGGGAGGGGATTCCGAAAGTTTAGATCCGGGAAGTACGGAAGACGGTGAATCGTCCCGCGTAACGAAACAGGTTTTGGAAACTTTACTGAATTTTGAGGAAGACTCATTTGAGTTAAAACCAGGGTTAGCACATGATTGGGAGGTCTCTGATGACGGATTAAACTATACTTTCTATTTGGAGGAAGGAGTCACTTTCCATGATGGAACGGATTTTAATGCAGAAGCTGTAAAGACGAACTTCGAGCGTTGGGCTGATCCGGAACATGAATATGCCTTTACAGATGATAATTATGTGTATTCCATGTATGGAACGATGTTTGGTGGTTATCAAGGAGATGATGGACATGTTATTGATGAAATTAATGTCGTAGGTGATCATGAAATCGAATTCGTTTTATCACAGCCATTAGGTTTTTTCCTACAAAATATGGCAATGACTTATTTTGGAATTACGTCACCAGCAGCGTTTGAAGAGTATGGCGCTGAGATTAACGAAAACCCAATAGGAACCGGTCCGTTTCAATTTGTCAGCTGGAGCAAGGATGATTCCATTATCCTGGAGAAATTTGAAGATTATCGTGTAGATGGTCTGCCGAAATTGGATCAAGTCGTTTTCGAAGTGATACCAGATAATGCGGCTCGTTTAATTGCGCTTCGCTCCGGTGAAATCGATATTATGGATGGATTAAATCCGGATGATGCAGCAGGGATTGAATCAGAAGAAGGGCTCCAATTGTATACGCGAGCAGAGAATAATTTTGGTTACTTAGGTTTCAACACTCAAAAAGAACCAACAGATAATAAGGAATTACGTCAAGCCATTAATTATGCAATTGATAAACAAGCAATTGCTGATGCCTTATATGCTGGGTATGCAAATGTAGCTAAAAATCCATTACCACCTAGCTATATGGGATACAACGAAGATACGGAAGCATATGATTATGATTTGGATAAGGCGAAGGAATTATTAGCCGAAGCGGGTTATGAAGATGGACTGGAAATTGAATTATGGACAATGCCTGTAGCCAGACCGTATATGCCGGATCCGGAGACAGTTTCTGAAATTGTCCAGAGTAATTTAGCAGAAATCGGAATTGAAGTTACGGTCGTACGTGAAGAATGGGCTCCTTATTTAGAAAAGACAATGCAAGGCGATCATCAAATGTATATGCTAGGCTGGTCAGGAACAAATGGCGATCCTGATTATTTCCTAAGCAGTTTATTGCATGGAGATAATGCAGGAAGCAGCAACAGGGAATTTTATGAAAATGATGAAGTTGACGAGTTGCTGGATCAGGCCAAAAGATCAGTGGAACAGGATGAGCGTGCAGCATTGTATCAAGAAGCACAAGCGCTTATTTCAGAAGATTCACCAATGGTAACATTAGTGCATTCAACTCCTGTTTTAGCAACAACCAGTGACATATCAAATTATGTACCACATCCATCAACGAGTGAATCGTTGGCAGAAGTTGAACTAGCAAATTAAAAATGGTAGGAGGCTGGGACAAAACAAAAGTGTTTAACTAAAAAACGAATGTTTTCAAATGAAGCGTAGGAAATATTCGAATACTCCAGTGGGCATAGGTGAAGCATCTAAAGACACGTTAGCAATCTTTTTTGCGAAGAGTGCTACTTCGCAAAATCACGATGCGCACAAGGAGGCTTACCAGCCGCCCTAAGGTGCGCGACGTATATTTTTAGAAGCGATGTATGTTCGGGATTTATTAAAACACTTTTGTCCTAGCCTCTGTGCTGTTTATACGTGTTCATGTTAGATACATAGAATTGGGGTGAAATGATGTTTGCCTATATTATGCGTCGCTTACTTATGCTTATTCCGGTATTAATTGGAATGACGTTAATCACATTTTCCATCGTACATCTTATACCCGGAAATCCCGCGCAAGTTATATTAGGGGAGACGGCAACTGCAGCAGCCATTGAGGATTTAGAAGAAAGTATGGGGTTAAATGAAGCCTACCTTGTTCAGTATAGTATTTATGTAACAGACCTTCTCCAAGGGGATTTAGGCACTTCACTAAGGTCAAAAGCAGAGATATCAAAAGAAATATGGCCATACATTGCCGCTACCTTTGAGTTAACCGTATTTGCGATGATATTTGCCATCGTTATTGGCGTAAATGCCGGAATTATAAGTGCTTGGAAGCAGAATTCCTGGTTTGATTTTCTCGCGATGCTGTTTGCGCTTGTAGGCGTTTCGATGCCGATTTTTTGGTTGGCATTAATGGAGCAATGGGTTTTTGCCCAGGAACTTAGTTGGCTACCAGCATATGGTCGGGAAAACAGTAAGGATCCAATGGCATCGATTACGAATTTTTATGTGTTAGACTCTCTCATCCATTTGGACTTCGGACGAACGCTTACGATTTTAAAACATTTGGTACTGCCAAGTATTGCCTTAGGTACGATTCCAATGGCCATTATAGCTAGAATGACACGTTCCAGTATGCTTGAGGTGATGAATTCGGACTATATCCGAACGGTTCGTGCAAAAGGGTCAGGGCAATTTTTGGTTATTTACAAGCATGCATTGAAAAATGCCATCATTCCTGTACTAACTGTCATTGGCTTGCAAACGGGAGTTCTTTTGGGTGGGGCAATTTTAACGGAAACCATTTTTAGCTGGCCTGGTATTGGAAGGTATGTGTATGAAGCGATCAATTATCGTGATTATCCGGTTATTCAATCAGGTATACTCGTCATTGCATTTATCTTTGTCATCATTAATCTAATTGTTGATTTACTTTATAAATTTATTGATCCAAGGATTAACTATTAAGGGGTGTTAGGATGGAAGCTAAGGAAAAGGAAAAACAATTGGAGCAGCAGGTAGCAACCCCCGAAAGTAATCAGCAATTTGATACAGAGGAAATAGAGGCGATTTCTCCCTGGAAAGATACATTGAAACTCTTGAGGAAAAATCGTTTTGCGTTTGCGGGGTTAATTATTATTGTATTGTTTATCGTATTAGGTTTGTTTGCACCACTTTTCACCTCTCATGGTATGGCAGAACAGAATCTTGTCAATCGATTGCAACCACCATCCGCACAACATTGGCTGGGAACAGATGACCTTGGCAGAGATATTTTTACAAGAATTGCCTATGGGGCGAGGGTTTCACTTCAAGTTGGATTCTTCGCAGTAACAGGTGCACTTGTGTTCGGAACATTACTGGGAATAATAGCAGGGTACTTCGGCCGCTGGGTTGATATGTTGATATCACGAGTATTTGATATATTACTCGCGTTTCCTAGTATTCTACTGGCAATTGCCATTGTAGCTATTTTAGGTGCTTCTCTACAAAATGCATTAATAGCGATCGCCATTATTAATATTCCTATTTTTGGAAGGCTTGTTCGTTCGAAAGTAATTAGTCTTCGTGAGGAAGAATACATCATGGCGGCAAAAGCGCAAGGAATGAAGAATGGGCGAATTATTTTTCATCATATATTGCCAAACAGTGCCGCACCTATTATTGTCCAATCAACGCTTGGATTTGGTACAGCGATTCTGGATGCTGCAGCTTTAGGTTTTCTTGGGCTCGGAGCTCAGCCACCTACACCAGAATGGGGGAAAATGCTTGCAGACTCCCGTGACTTTATCCAGCTGGCTCCATGGACGTTAATTGTGCCCGGAGTGGCTATTATGTTAGTGGTGCTAGGGTTTAATTTAATAGGGGATGGGTTGAGAGATGCGCTTGATCCAAAGATGAAGCGTTGAGTAGATGGGGAAATAGATAATAGGGCTGGGATAAAAAAGTGGTTAACTAAAAAACGAACATTATTAGCGTAGAAGAAAGAGGATTGGGGAGTATTAACTGCACTCCCTTCCCTGTTAAAAATCCTTTTGTCCGGGCCACGCATATATGGGATACAATGATTAATGCGTCTCCAGTTTCGTGGCTTTATGGACAGCTGACTAGCTTAATTACCTGAGTGGATAAAGGAAGTTCCTTGCCTAATTTTCACTTTCCGCTTGTTCCTCTTCACTTGCTCCTTCTCCCACTGTAACTTCTTTCTTTGGCATGGTATGCTGTGTTCTTGCGGTTACATGTGCATACATTTCATAAACGCCATCTTGTTCAAAAGCTGTTTCTGCTGTATAGGTTCCATCCTCGTTATTTTCAGCTTCTAGCATTGTACTGTCCTCTTCATTTCCAGCTTCCCAAAATTCAAATACAACTTCATCAGCATCTGCCACGTCTTCTTCGCCATAGGTGACGTTTGCTTTCATTTCGATTGTTTCATCCACATCAGCAGTTTCGGGAACGTCAAATTCTACTTTTAGTTCATGTAATTCTTCTTCAGAGTCTCCTTCGACAGCTTCTTCCGTGCTATCATCACTCCCACATGCAGAAAGAAGGGTGAATGCTAATATTACCGTTAGTAACCAGATTTTTTTAGATATATGTATCATCTCTATCTCCCCCAATTTTATTTATATTTCATACAAACCTAGGTACAGTATAACATGTGAATTTCGATGCGTGGTGAACAATACGTGAACTTTATGAGAAGATAAGAAGAATTAAAATTATCCGACCTGTATAAGTGTATAGGGGACATTCATATTAAAAGGTTTACGCTGAGCGGTTTTCGAATTAAATTTGTCCTCATTCTATATTTTCGAATGGTTCTTTGGTAAAATTTCCATAATAGGATTAATACAAGGGGGCGTTATGATGAAACTAGTAAGCTACAAATTCAAGCAAGACCCGGGACATTTTAGAGTAGGGTGGATCGTAAACGATAGCGTGTATGATATACAGGAAGCTTATCGTCAATTATTGATTTATAAACAGGAGAAGGATCTAGTGAACCAAATTGATACCATTCTACCAGCAGATCCAGATGATTTTTTCTCGATTGGAAAGCGGGCTATTGACAGGGCAACAGAAGCTTATCATTATATTATGGTAAGCGATCGTCCCTTCCACTTTCTTCATCAAGAAGAGCTGTGTTTCTCCACTCCGATCTCAAGCCCATCAAAGGTCATATGTGTTGGGAAGAACTACGGGGATCATGTTGCTGAAATGAAAGGAGAAGTACCAGAGTTTCCTGTGCTTTTTGCTAAGTTTAACAATGCGCTTATTGGTCCGGAAGATATGATTGAAAAACCGGCTGCTACAAACAAACTGGATTATGAAGTCGAGTTAGCTGTTGTTATTGGCAAAGAGGCAACGCGTGTTAGCAAAGAAAACGCGTTGGATTATGTCGCCGGCTATACAATTGGAAATGATATTTCTGCTCGTGATTTGCAGAAAAGGACGCCTCAGTGGCTGCAGGGAAAAACGTTAGATCGAAGTACTCCCATTGGACCATGGGTAGTTACTCCTGAAGAGGTTGCAGATCCTTCTGACTTAACTGTTCGCTCCTATGTAAACGGAGAGGAACGTCAATCCTCCAATACCCGTCATTTCATTTTCGATGTTCCTTATTTAATTGAATTTATTTCGAATTTAATGACCTTGAAACCAGGAGATATCATTTTAACAGGAACTCCCGATGGCGTGGGATTCGCTATGGATCCACCCCAATTTTTAAATGATGGCGATGTCGTTACGATGGAAATTGAAGGAATAGGACAGATGGAGAATATGGTTAAGAAAATGAAAGAATAGAGGGAGAGGGCTCGTCATTGGATGAGCCTCCTCCTTTTATAAACTACTGATAAACACATCTAATTCCCAATTGAACTTCTCTGTTTCCTCTAAACATAAAAGATGACTGCTATTTTCGGGTCAACACCAAAATCTATGGCTAAAATATATGAATAAATATGGTAAGGACAACTGGCTAGCGGAGGAAAAACACGAAGACTCCTACGGAAAAGCGAAGAGCAGGCCTGAGCAGGGAAAAAGTGAACTCACTTTTCCGAGGAGATGAGCTCGGAGCCCGCGGAAGCGTAGTGTTTTTCCGGAGCGGCCACTTTCTGATTTGGCAACCACAGATTTTGGTGAAGAGCCCTATTTTCAAAAGCTATTAATTTTGAATCAGGTATTCGTTCTTGAATGTATTCACCGGCTGTTACTCATTCATATTAATTGCTGCTCTAGCTAGTCTATCTGCATGTTTATTTTGCTTTTCCGGGATCCATTTCATAAAGAAATACGGAAATGTACTTGCGTCTTTGCGTACTTTTTCCAGCAATGGAAGAAATGTATTGTTTCTTGTAAAGCCATTTTCAATGATGTCCACAACTGTTCTAGAATCAGAGCGAAAGGATAATATTTCACTGGGAAATATCTCTTTGCAAACGTCAAGCGCTTTTATAACCGCATGAAATTCAGCCTCATGATTTGATAAATTCCCTAGTGGAAAGGAATATTCATAATTATGTTTGCCAGCTTTTATAAAAATCCCCGCTCCGCTTAAACCAGGATTCCCACGCGATGCCCCATCTGTGTATACTTCAATCAATTGTGTGACGCTCCTTCATGATACAAGAATAATATGTAAAGATAATCTTATCACTATTATAATTGAAAGAAAATCATCTTGAAATACCGCTAAATTTGCGATATTTTTAAATTGTTATTTTTATTCGTTAGATGTTAAGGAGTGAGTTTAGGTGGAATTTACTTTTCCAGTACTATTATTGATCGTTATCATGTATCTACTGCACCGAATAGATAAATTAGAAGGTCGTATCAAAGGGATGCGATATAGGTTGGATCAGGTGGCAAAACAAGTAGATGTACCTGAACCCCCAATCAACGATGAATTACGTGAACTCATCAAAGAAGGAGAAGAGGTACGAGCTGTTAAAGAGGCGAGAGAAGCATTAGGACTATCACTTGTAGAAGGAAAGCAATATGTAGATGCGTTGAAACCTGAAGATTAGGACTTGGATCATATTTTATCTTTTTTCATCAGTGACAGGGCGGTGCATGTGTGGGATAATAGGGGTGAGGGCGCTTTATTAGGGGTGATAAAATGAAGCCAAGTCTTGTCCAAGAACAGAAATTACAATGGAAAATGAATCAATCGCTTTTGCAAGCGATTCATATTCTTCAGTTTGATAGTGTTGAACTAATTGATTATATCAAAGAGGTGGCTAAGGAAAATCCGCTGATAGAAGAGGTTCATTATGATTACAATATGGCACAATACAGAACTGAGAATGCCAACTCCCCTGAAATAGGCGAAATGAACCAAACTGAGTTGACCATGTATGATCATTTAAAGAATCAGCTGTATACGTTGGAGATATCGGAGGAACTAGAGCCAATTATTCTATTTGGCATTGATTCTCTCAATGATGATGGTTATTTAGCTGTCGACTTAGATATCTGGGCTCAGCAGTGTAATACAACAAAGAATATGGTAGAACAGGCTTTAGGCATGATCCAGAAGTTAGATCCCGTTGGCATCGGTGCTAGAACACTTGACGAATGCATTTTATTACAATTAGAACAAATGGATATCCACCAACCATTTATGGAGCACTTACTAAAAGAACACCTCGACTGGATAGCTGAGGAAAATACGGAAAGCATCGCAGCTCATTATCAAATAACTGAAGAGACGGCGGCAAAAATCATTAAACATATTCAGTCATGTCATCCGAAACCTGGAAAATTATTAGAAACGGAAAAGCCTGAATATATTATTCCGGAAGCAACTATTTATAAGGATGATGGAATGTGGAAAGTATCTTTTTATAAATGGAATTCACCAACAATTGAAATCAACCGAACGTACATGGATTTAAAAGTAGAAAAAGAAGCAGCCATGTACTTAAAAGAAAAATATAAACAAGTAGACTTCCTTAAGCAGGCTATTAAATATCGTTCCAATACACTAGAACTTATTGTTAAAAATATAGTGGAGAAGCAGTATATGTATTTCGAACATGGTGCATTTATGCTTCAACCATTGACCCTACGCGAAATTGCGAGTGACCTGGGCATGCATATATCAACAGTGAGCCGGGCAATTAGCCATAAATATGTGCAAACCAATCAAGGTGTCACACCGATTAAATTTTTCCTGCAGCCTGGAGTTAAACAAATAAACGGGAAGCAAACCGCTTCTTTTGTGATTAAGCAATTAATACATGAATGTATTCAATATGAAAATAAAACAAAACCTCTGTCAGATGAGCAGATTAAAAAGAAATTAGATAAGGCGTTTGGTATTAAAGTGGCGCGTAGAACAGTGATGAAATATCGTGAACAATTAAACCTTCCATCATCCACAAAACGAAAATAATGGAGGAAATAGAATGTTAAATGTGATTTATTATAGGAAAGACAATTGCTCCCTTTGCGATGAAGCAAATGCATTGCTAACATTGCTTCAACATGATTATGCCTTTACGGTAGAAGAACGAGACATCTATACAAATGATACTTGGCTGGAAGAATATCAGCTTTTAATTCCATATGTAAAAATAATTGAAACGGAATTGGATGGTGAGCAATTGAATATTGACACATTGGAGAAAGCAATAAGAGAAAATGTATAATAGAAGGAGTTGTGGGAGGGAGAAGCGTCTTACATAGAGATAAATGAATTAAAGTAGAACAAAAACAACCCGAAACATCAGCCCTAAACCAACCACAATCCTCCTCATCATCAACTTCAAAAATCCCACTGCTTAATAGTTGTCTATTTCCCACATTATGTTATAATAAAAGTATAGCAAGAAGGTAAATTTTTTTAGCCGCACTGGGACATAATATAACCATCCGGGACGATTATGTCCTACCGATAAAAAGGAGTCTTTTCATGAGAGACTTGATTGATTTGCAGAAAAAATTAGTACCTGATCTGTTAGATGTTATGCAACAAAGGTATTCTATTCTGCATAGTGTAGATCTTTTTCAACCAATTGGGAGAAGGGGGCTTGCGGAAAATACAAACTTAACAGAGCGTACTGTACGTGGAGAGGTCGACTTTTTGCAAGATCAAGGCCTTATCCAAGTGACAGGTAAAGGTATGTATATGACGAAAGAGGGCAAGTTAAGCCTGGAACAATTAGCTGAATTTATGAATGAGGTAATGGGCTTAAGTGTTTTAGAATCACAACTCAAGGATAAATTACAAGTAGGGAATGTTATTATTGTTCCTGGAAACAGCGATCATTATGATTGGATAAAGCAGGAAATGGGGAAATGCTGCGCTGCTTTTCTAAAAAAAATCGTCCAGCCAAGCAGTACGATTGCAGTGACAGGTGGTACAACCATGGCTGCACTGGCAAATGTGATGCCCTCGTTAAATAAGGAAAATAATTACTTATTTGTTCCAGCTCGTGGTGGCATTGGCGAAAAGGTAGAAATTCAAGCAAACACCATTGCTGCGGAGATGGCGAGGAAAACAAATGGCGATTATCGACTCCTTTATGTCCCGGATCCTTTAAGCGAATCTGCGTATCAGACGATCATCAATGAACCCTCCATCAATGAAACATTGCAGCAAATAAGAGGTGCAGACATTGTATTACATGGTATTGGTGATGCATTGACAATGGCGGCGCGAAGAAAAACAAAAGAGGAAGTTACTGCAAAATTAAAATTAAACAACGCTTCGAGTGAAGCATTTGGTTATTATTTTGATAAAGATGGAAATGTGGTTCATAAGGTGAGAACAGTTGGTATTCAATTAGAAGATCTAACCTCAATTGATTACGTCATCACAATAGCTGGTGGCAAATCAAAGGGACAGGCAATAGCATCTTATTTTCAGCAAGGGAGTAGCAATCTGCTCATTACAGATGAAGCAGCTGCAGAAGAGATTTTAAGGGGTACATTACCTCTTTAAATATAAATATTTTAACACATGGAGGAATTTACATGACAGTAAAAATAGGTATTAACGGTTTCGGAAGAATTGGACGTAATGTGTTCCGTCAAGCATTAAAAAATGATGATGTAGAGGTTGTTGCAGTAAATGATTTAACAGATGCTAATATGCTGGCACATTTATTGAAATATGACTCTGTCCATGGCAGATTGGAAGATGAGGTAACGGTAAACGGTTCGAATCTCGTCGTTGATGGAAGTGAAATCAATGTATTATCCGAGCGTGATCCTGCAAATCTAGGTTGGGGAGATCTTGGCGTAGAGGTTGTTATCGAATCTACTGGTCGCTTTACACAACGTGATGATGCGAAGAAGCATATTGATGCTGGAGCGAAAAAAGTAATTATTTCAGCACCTGCTAAAGAAGAAGATCTAACCATGGTTATGGGAGTAAACGAACAGGATTACGATCCAAGCAAACATCATGTAATATCCAATGCATCATGTACGACTAACGGCATCGCACCACTTGCCAAAGTACTTCATGAGAAATTTGGTCTAAAACGCGGGTTAATGACAACTGTTCACTCTTATACCAATGATCAGCAAATTCTTGACCTGCCGCATAAAGACTATCGCCGTGCGCGTGCAGCAGCACAAAATATTATTCCAACATCAACAGGCGCTGCTAAAGTAGTTGGTAAGGTATTACCTGAGCTAAATGGTAAACTAAATGGAATGGCGGTTCGTGTGCCAACATCAGATGGTTCATTAATTGATTTAGTTGTAGAGTTGGATAAAAATGTTTCAGCTGATGAAGTAAACAAAGCATTTGAAGAAGCTGCTGAAGGTGAACTTAAAGGTATCTTAGAATATACAGAAGATCCGATCGTTTCTTCAGATATCGTTGGTAACACAAACTCAACGATTTATGACGCGCTATCTACGATGATTCTTGAAGATAATATGGTTAAAGTTGTTTCTTGGTATGACAACGAGATGGCATACTCTGCACGCTGTGTAGACATGGCCACATATATTAAAAAACAAGGTATTTAAGATAACAATAACGACGGAGGAGGAGAAGGTTCCTCCTCCGTTACCTATTTTATGATTAGTAGACCCAAATTCAGGGAAAACCTAATATGGTACATAAATAGATAGGGAGGCTGTAAAAATGAATAAACAAACACTTCAAGACATTGATGTAGGAGGCAAAAAGGTCTTTTGCCGCGTTGATTTTAACGTACCGATGGAAAACGGTGAAGTCACCGATGAAACACGTATTAAAGCAGCACATCCTACCATTGATTATTTAGCTAAACAGGGGGCAAAAGTGATTTTGGCAAGTCACCTTGGTCGTCCCAAAGGTGAAGCTGTGGATGAGTTACGCCTAGACCCCGTTGCTAGAAGTTTAAGCAACCTAATCGGTAAGGATGTTATAAAAACCGATTCCGTTTATGGCCCGGAAGTAGATAAAGCTATTTCTGAATTGAATGATGGAGATATTTTATTACTGGAAAATGTGCGTTTTGAGGCTGGCGAAGAGAAAAATGATCCCGAATTAGTACAAGCTTTTGCGGATATGGCTGATATCTATGTGAATGATGCATTTGGTGCAGCACACCGGGCCCATGCTTCTACAACTGGTGTCGCGGAGAAGTTACCTGCAGTTGCAGGGTATCTCATGGAAAAAGAGATAGAAGTATTAGGCAAGGCCTTGGAAGATCCGGATCGCCCCTTTACTGCCATTATCGGTGGCGCAAAGGTGAAAGATAAAATAAATGTGATTGATCATTTATTGGACAAAGTAGATAACTTGATTATTGGTGGAGGATTGGCCTACACATTCGTCAAAGCACAAGGCCATGAAGTCGGAAAGTCATTGCTGGAAGAAGACAAACTTGATTTAGCCAAAGATTTCATGAAAAAAGCAGAAGAAAAAGGTGTTCAATTCCTTCTACCTCAAGATGTTGTTGTAGCAGATGACTTTTCAGAAACAGCGAACACGAAGATTACCGCAATTGATCAAATCCCTGCTGATTGGGAAGCGCTGGACATCGGGCCCAAAACGCGTGAAGTATATAGCAGTGTTGTAGAAGATTCGAAGCTTATTATCTGGAATGGGCCGATGGGCGTTTTTGAAATGAATACCTTTGCTGGTGGAACGAGATCAGTTGCGGAAAGTCTGGCTCATGCAGAAGGATATACGATCATTGGAGGAGGCGATTCGGCAGCGGCAGTTGAGAAATTCGACTTTGCTGAAGATATGGATCACGTATCTACAGGCGGCGGTGCTTCCTTAGAATTTATGGAAGGGAAAGTACTTCCAGGTGTACAAGCTTTAAACGATAAATAAACGTGAGAGGTGAAATGAATGCGTAAAAAAGTAATTGCAGGAAATTGGAAAATGAATAAGACGTTATCTGAAGCAAATGATTTCATTGACGAGGTTGTAAAAAAAGCACCTACAACGAGTGCAGTTGAAACAATTGTATGTGCTCCATTTCCTTTTTTAGCTTCACTTACTGAAAAAACCAAAGGCACTGGAATTCATATTGGTGCCCAAAACATGTACTTTGAAGACAGCGGAGCTTTTACGGGAGAAGTTAGTCCTGTTATGCTACATGATCTTGGCGTAACACATGTCGTTATTGGGCACTCGGAGCGTCGTGAACATTTTGCTGAAACAGATGAGTCGGTCAATAAGAAAACTCATGCAGCATTTAATCATAAATTAACACCTATTGTATGTGTCGGTGAAACACTTAAACAGCGGGAAGCAAATGAAACGATGCCCCATGTAGAAAGTCAAATAAAAAAGGCATTGGATGGCCTGTCCAATGAACAAGTGGCTGATACAATTATTGCTTATGAACCAATCTGGGCAATCGGTACGGGTAAAACAGCATCGAGTGAGGAAGCGAATGAAGTATGCAGCCATATTCGAAATGTTATTAGAGCTATTACTTCTGAAGAAATTGCTGAACAGGTAGTGATTCAATACGGCGGCAGTGTAAAACCGGCAAACATTGATGAATTGCTCGCTAAATCGGATATTGATGGAGCATTGGTTGGTGGAGCAAGTGTTGAAGCAAAGTCCTATCTGCAGCTCGTGGAGGCAGGTACAAAATGAATGAAAATAGATTAGGTGCATTAATTATTTTAGATGGATTTGGTATCCGGAATGAGGAAAAAGGCAATGCGGTGAAACAAGCTTGTACACCAAATTTTGACCGCTACTGGAATCAATTTCCTCATAATCAATTGACGGCCAGTGGTGAATCGGTTGGGCTGCCAAGTGGACAGATGGGTAATTCCGAAGTGGGCCATTTAAATATTGGTGCAGGACGAATTGTTTATCAAAGCTTGACACGCGTGAACTTATCCATTGAGGATGGCGAATTCTTTGAAGTAGAAGCATTTTTAAAATCGATGGCCCATGCAAAAGAAAATGATAAAGCATTGCATATTTTTGGCTTATTGTCTGATGGCGGTGTCCACAGTCATATTAAACATTTGTTTGCGCTGTTGAAATTAGCAAAAGACCAGGGCTTGGAAAAAGTTTATGTACATGCGTTTCTGGATGGCCGTGATGTTGGACCGCAAACGGCTAAAACGTACATTGAGCAAACGGAAGAAAAGATGAAGGAATACGGTGTTGGCCAGTTTGCGACGATTTCCGGTCGTTATTATTCGATGGACCGGGACAAACGCTGGGACCGTGTAAAGAAAGCTTATGATGCCATGGTTTATGGTAAAGGGCCAGCGTATTCGGATCCTTATGAAGTCATTGATGATTCGTATGCGAACGGCATCTATGATGAATTCGTTATCCCTTCTGTGATCACGGATGATAACGGTGCCCCAGTTGGGGAAGTGCAGGATCAGGATTCCATTATTTTCTATAATTTCCGTCCCGATCGCGCAATTCAAATATCACGAACGTTTGCGAATGAAGATTTTCAAGACTTCGATCGTGGCGAACATGCACCTAAAGATTTAGATTTCGTGATGTTGACGAATTTTAGTGAAACGGTAGATGGGTATGTCGCATATGCGCCTGTCAATCTAGATAACACGGTGGGGGAAGTTCTCGCGCAACACGATATGAATCAACTTCGTATTGCAGAAACAGAGAAATATCCTCATGTTACATTTTTTATGAGTGGGGGACGGGAAGCCGAATTTCCAGGTGAAAAACGTGTGCTGATCAACTCACCCAAAGTAGCCACTTATGATTTGCAACCGGAAATGAGTGCCTACAAGGTGAAGGATTCTGTTTTGGAAGAACTGGAATCGGGCGAGCATAATGCCATGATTTTAAACTTTGCCAATCCGGATATGGTTGGACACTCTGGAAAATTAGAGCCTACGATCCAAGCCATTGAAGCTGTTGATGAGTGTTTGGGAGAAATTGTTGATAAGATCCTCGAATTAGGTGGTCATGCGATTATTACGGCTGATCACGGTAATTCGGATGAAGTGGTTACGCCAGAAGGGAAGCCAATGACTTCCCATACCACTAATCCGGTGCCTGTCATTGTAACAAAAGAGGATGTTAGTTTGCGTGATGGTGGAATCTTAGCTGATTTATCCCCGACATTGCTAGATTTATTAGATATAGCTAAACCGGACGAGATGACTGGTGAATCGTTAATACGTAAATAACTAAGGTTGTTGTTTTGACACTAGATATAAACTGCGACATGACACACACCGCTACGGAAATACATTCCGCTTTCCGCGGGCGGCTGGTGAGCCCCCTCGTGCTGGCGCACTTCGAGGTCTCACCGTAGCCTTTAGCTCCCCCAGGAGTCTACATGTATTTCCTCCGCTGCTAGTGTGGTTACTATAGCTAAATTGCATCAGTAATTACGCCAGTTTCTATCAATGCTGAAGTTTTAAAAGCAACAATAGTATGGAAATTCCATAATAAATACAAAAGGAGAGAGTATTATGCCATATATTACAGATGTTTATGCGCGCGAGGTATTAGACTCCCGCGGTAACCCAACCGTAGAGGTGGAAATTTTTACAGAATCAGGAGCATTTGGAGCAGCATTAGTGCCAAGTGGGGCGTCCACGGGTGAATATGAAGCAGTGGAATTACGTGATGGTGACGCTGAACGCTATTTAGGTAAAGGTGTATTAAATGCGGTGAATAATGTTAATGAAATTATTGCGCCTGAATTAATCGGATTGGATGTTACGAGACAAAATGTTATTGATCGCCTTCTAATCGAGCTTGATGGTACGGAAAATAAAGCGAACCTAGGTGCCAATGCTATTTTAGGTGTTTCCATGGCAGTAGCGCATGCAGCTTCAAGCTTTCTTGAGCTTCCATTATATAACTATTTAGGCGGATTTAATGCCAAAACACTCCCAACACCAATGATGAACATTTTAAATGGTGGGGAGCATGCTGATAATAATGTAGATATACAGGAATTCATGATCATGCCTGTAGCTGCATCTACCTTCCAAGAAGCACTTCGTACAGGGGCGGAAATTTTCCATTCGTTGAAAAAAGTATTGAAATCGAAAGGCTACGATACAGGTGTTGGTGACGAAGGTGGATTCGCACCAAGTTTAAGCTCTAATGAAGAAGCGCTGCAAACTATCGTGGAAGCGATCGAAGCAGCCGGCTATAAAGCAGGAGAAGAGGTTAAATTGGCAATGGATGTTGCCGCATCTGAAATATATGAAGATGGTAAATACAATCTAAAAGGTGAAGGTGTTGTTCGTACATCGGCGGAAATGGTTGACTGGTACGAAGATATGATTAACAAGTATCCTATTATTTCCATGGAAGACGGGTTGGACGAAAATGATTGGGAAGGTTTTAAAATGTTAACTGACCGTCTGGGTGATCGCATGCAACTTGTAGGGGACGATCTATTTGTCACCAACACCGTGAAACTTGCGCGAGGTATCGAGCAAGGTATAGGTAACTCCATTCTTGTTAAAGTAAACCAAATCGGAACACTTACCGAAACATTCGAGGCAGTCGAAATGGCAAAACGTGCTGGCTATACGGCAATCATCTCCCACCGATCTGGTGAGACAGAAGATGCAACAATTGCGGATATTGCAGTAGCAACAAACGCAGGCCAAATTAAAACTGGTGCACCATCACGTACAGACCGTGTTGCCAAATACAACCAGCTGTTACGCATTGAGGATGAATTAGCTGGTATGGGCGAATATGCTGGGGTGAACGCATTTTATAATTTGAAGCAATAAATAGTATAGGGAAAGATCATGGAGGGGCAGTGTAAGCTGCCTCTTTTTTTGTTGGCTAGGAAATTATAAAATTATTTGCTTGTGGATAACTTGATTTCCAAACGTAGCCACATCCGGCTCCAGCACCCAGCAACTAGCAAGTCTTTTGGTGGGACGAGCTTTAGCGCAGTCCCAAACTTCACACTTCTCCATTACGATAAAGAAGACTTGCCGATTGGCTCTGCCAGAGGCTTAGTCGCACTTATACCCTTGGGGTGAAAGTCAACATCGGCTCACTTGACAAAGGAAGGCCGACTAGGAACGGCCTTGCCGGCCAACGCACGGCTCCCCTGATGCAGGGGCATGTTTCCTTTTCGCTTTCCAAGCATAAGATTCACTTTGACTTTCACCACTACTGGTGATAAGTCAAGTTCATCTAATCTCACTGCGAAGTGTTCCAGTTTGTACGTTGCTAACCGGGCGCCCTGCGCCTTTGTTCTGCTTTTGGAGCTTGCGGGGATAAATGCTTCAGCATGGTGATACCTAGAAGAAATTGGATGGTTCTCTTAAGTGACTCATGTTGGTTTCTTATAAGACAGTGCCTACTGATAAAAGGAACAATAACTTAGTGCAGGTAGCTGCATGAGGATATGATGGGCTTATTTGCCTGATTATATGTGCTTCTTCGTTTAATATCTTGTCTTCATTTGTGTTGACATTTTGTCACCACTTCTGTATATTGCTACATGAATTCAATCATACAAGGTAGGTTGTTTGATAGATGAATAATCATGATACATTACGAGAACTTTTAGGTCATTTAATGGAAGAAAAAGCATTATCTATAAGAAAACTAGGTAAAATCTCAGGGATCGATCATGCTACGATTTCGAAAATCATGCATGGAAAACGGAAAATAAATATAGCACATCTGCAAAAATTGTCGAGGAGTCTTGATGTTGAATTAATGACATTAATGGAAGCTGCAGGCTATACGACAGAATTCAACAAGAAGAAAGATGTAGAGATACAAGATTCTATCGAGATGATACAAAAAATATTGAAAACAACCAATACATATGATGGGGCGTTTACATTAGAGCAAATAGAACAAGAAATAGCTTATTATCAGAATTATAGTCAGTCAGATGAAGGTAGGGAGACGATTCTTCAAGAATTTCAAGCTAAACTTGATAAGACAGGTGCTCTCGGCCCATACATCGTAAAGTTACGAGTTATGTTTTCACGGTTTTGTACTAAACAAGGCACTATTCGTGAGCTTACTTTAATGGGGGCGGCTTTACTTTATTTTATTATAACGACGGATTTACTACCGGATTATTTATTACCAATTGGATTTTTGGATGATGCATTAATCATTCAGGTAATTTCCCAACATATCGAAAGCAAAAAAGGTTTTAGTGTCTTGGAAGGGTGAAAAAATGCAATCAAATTTACATAAAGCTGATCAATTACTTTTAATTTTAATTTTCAGCTTATTTATTTATAGTTTGTTGGCCGTTTATAGCGGTTCTGGACAATATGTGCAGGAAGAACCATTTTATTTTCTTATTCGGCAAATTGTATGGTATCTCATTGGAGCGGGGTTAATGTTTCTTGTTGCAAAATTTGACTATGAACTGCTGGAGAAATGGGCAGTATATTTATATATTGGTGGTGTCATTCTTTTATTAGCTGTTCATTTTTTTGGTACAGAAAAAAATGGCTCTCAGCGTTGGCTCAGCTTTGGGTTTTTCGAAATTCAGCCTTCTGAATTCATGAAAATATTTCTTATCCTTTATATATCATTTATTTTAAGTAAGGTGGGAAAGTCTTCATTAACTTTCAAAAATAGTATCCCAGTTGTGTGTAAAGTTGCACTTTATTCTCTCATTCCTTTCATTCTTATATTTGCTCAACCTGATCTCGGTTCTGCGCTAGTTATACTGGGAATAGCGGTAGCTTTAATACTCGTTTCTAATATTTCAACCAAGGCACTACTAGCTCTTTTTTCGGTTGCAACAACGCTTCTAGGACTTTTTGCTTATTTCTTTTATTTTCATCATGATCTATTTACAAAAGTTTTTAAACCACACCAATTATCACGAATCTATGGATGGCTGGATCCCGTACAATATGGTTCCGATTATGGATATCAATTACAACAAGCAATAACGGGGATCGGATCGGGCCAATTAACAGGGAAAGGTTTTAATGAAGGGGTACAAGTACAGAGCG
The DNA here is from genome assembly GCF_019837165.1 of Virgibacillus sp. NKC19-3. NCBI lineage: Bacteria > Bacillati > Bacillota > Bacilli > Caryophanales > Bacillaceae > Virgibacillus > Virgibacillus saliphilus. The sequence goes on along the minus strand of NZ_JAGYHC010000001.1, from coordinate 2,792,332 downwards.
GTAAGGTTCCTGAAGCACACACAGACTTTATATTTGCCGTTATTGGGGAAGAATTTGGCTTTATTGGAACGAGCCTTTTAGTGTTGATTTACCTCTTGCTGATTTATCGAATCATCCACATTTCCCTGCAAGCAAACAATCTATTTGGTGCTTATATTTGTGTTGGGACCATTGGACTGATTAGTTTACAAGTCTTTCAAAATATTGGCATGACGATTGGTGTCATGCCAATTACCGGATTAGCTCTCCCTCTTGTTAGTTATGGCGGTAGCGCACTTCTAACCAATTTTATTGCGCTTGGGTTAGTACTTAGTGTCCAAATGCGCTCCAAACAGTTTATGTTTAGCAAAGACGATATCATATCGTAACAGAAAGAGTGATATGTTGTTTATGGATACAATTTCCACAGTACGACAAAAAATAAAAAACATAGATTATCCATTACTGATTATCATTCTTTTTCTTTCGATATTTGGATTAATGATGATTTATAGTAGCAGTAGCACGCTTTCTTATCTTAACTTTGATACAACGAATCACTTTTTTATGAAACAGTTGCAATGGTTACTGGTAGGTATGTTTTTTCTGGCTATTGCTGCCATTCTCCCGTATCACTTATACAGTAAATTAAGTCCTATATTTGTTTTCATATCCATTGCTTTATTAATTTTGGTTTTGCTCCCTGGTATAGGTGTAGAAAGAAATAATTCACAGCGATGGATCCAATTAGGATCTTTTTTGTTTCAACCAAGTGAATTTATCAAGCTATTTATGCTCATTTATTTTGCTCACTTTTATTCAAAAAAACAAAAGATCATTAATCAATTTCAATACGGTGTTCTTCCCCCTTTACTTATTTTGGCAGTAGTTTTTTTATTGATTTTACAGCAACCTGATTTGGGATCAGCAGCTTTGATATTAATTGCCTGCGGGATGATTGTCCTCTGCTCTGGTGTGAAGCAAAGACATCTCTTGATGCTAGGAAGTATCGGAATTTTAGGTATAAGCTATTTTATCTATTCCTCCCCATATCGGTTAGAACGATTAACTTCTTTCGCCAATCCTTTTGATAATCCACTTGGAGATGGCTATCAGTTACTCAATAGTTATATCGCTATTGGAACAGGAGGATTTGCAGGAAATGGGCTCGGAGGCAGTGTTCAAAAACTTGGTTTTTTACCAGAAGCACATACAGATTTTATTATGGCTGTTATCTTAGAAGAGCTAGGGGCATTTGGACTTATCTTGGTAATCGGTGCCTATATTTTTATTATGTTTAGAGGAATTGCTATTGCTAAAGCGTGTACCAGTATGTTTCCAAAATTGTTGGCTATTGGAATTACTTTTCAAATTATACTGCAGGTTATTTTTAATTTAGGAGCCGTATCCGGGTTGCTTCCGATAACTGGCATTCCTCTTCCGTTAATCAGTTACGGAGGTTCGTCTACATTAGTTTCGATGATTTCGTTGGGAATATTGCTGCAGATTTCCGCGAAAAATAATCTTACTAATGGAAAGGCAAGTTGAAGCTGAGTTAAAGGAAGAGGTTAAGCATTACTCCCCTTCATTTCTCTTATATCCAAGCGGTACGTTTGTAATGTTACTGGTTAATTGATCAAGCGCGATAAGATCTCTTCTATTCACTTCTTTAATGGAGTGCTTACCCAGTGCATGAATAGCTGTTTTCATTTCTTCCGTGCAGGCATTGATAAAGTTTTCTAAATGGTAACTGGCTTTTGTTTCATCAAATTTTTCTACTCTTTTTTTGGCATAGAAAACAAGAGATGTTGGAGCATCCCAAGGCAGTGATTTGGTGACTTGATCATGGGACATCGCCCAAATCAATGCAGTACCCATATAGACGGCATCTGCACCTAAAGCTATGGCCTTTAAACATTCGCCAGGAGACGTAAAGCCACCTCCAACAAGCAGGCTTATTTTATTCTTGACCCCTTTTTTTCTTAAATATGCTGCAGCACGGGCAAGGGCATATACGGTTGGTAGGCCAAAATCATCCTCAAAAATCGGCGTATCCCCTTTTGTTCCTGCCTGACCACCATCTATCGCGATAAAATCAACGTTCGCTTTTATCGCGATTTTTAAATCTGCCTCCAATTCACTTCCTGCCACCATTTTTACGCCAATCGGAATGCCATCTGTTTCTGTTCGAAGTCTATCTACCATTCTTTTCAGGCCATCCGGTTCTTTGAGTTCTTCAACTGCGGGAGGGATGACAAGCGTTTCATCAGGGGATAACTGAAATATTTCTCGTATGTTCCCAGGCAAATCTTCAGGAGAAAAGGTTTTTGTAGAAGCAGCTGAAGCTCCTTGCCCGATATGAACTTCAATCGCATTGGCTTGATTGAGAATTTCCGGAGATTTTGACCAGTGACCGGGTCCGTATTGCAAGATGAAATGTTCTGCCAGCTCCCTTTCTTCCGGTAGGTATGCTCCTTCTCCTGAGTTGGTTGCCGTTCCTGTTGCGGTTGCAGCCCTGGCTATTGCCCTTTTCACCTTTGCGCTAAGTGCAACGCCATATCCCATTCCGGCAACCATTAATGGAATATCAATAACGAGGGGATGTTTCGCATTAGGACCGATAGTAGTCTTCATGTTGATGGGGTCACAGCTATTTGCGGGTGACTTTGATAACTGAGCAGGAGAAAAAACCAGCCCATCAAAATGAAGGAATTTGCGAGGGCTACCAAAAGGACGATTGATAATCGTTCCCGAAGCAGCCCGTAAGCTGTTTTCCATAATTGTTGTTGGACCTACTCGTGTAAGGCCGGAGATCAACTCCCACAGATTTTCTTCATATTTTTTGGACATGAATCGCTTTATTAGTCGAGCGAATATCCATTTGATGAGTGGTCTAGCAAAAATAATAACATATAAGACGCTGAGGATTAGAGATAAGCTCGTTACAACTAGCGTATTCATGAGAAAAAGCATCCAATCAATGGTGATCATTGCGATCATCCTCCGTTTGCTTTGTATATGTTGCAACCCCGACCGGAGACCACTTCCAAATTACCCTTTTTACTTGCTGCGCCTGGTCTTTATTCGAACAATGAATCAAAAGAAATACTTCTGTTAATGTATCATTTTTTTTATGTATACTTCTCATTCTTTTGATTCTAAGCATATCCATGAAGCTACCAATGAGGACTCCTACGCCTAATCCAATAAGCCCCCACAAGATAGGCCCCCAGTATAAAATAAATCCATAAATGGTACCGAACAACATGATAATGGTTCCCAGTATGGGCATGATTTCAAATGATCTCTGATGGTAGCATGTTTGTGTTTCTTGTCCCACTGTTTTTGCCAACGGGAGAGCAAGGATGTTCTTTCTGCTGATGTCTAGATATTCCAATTCAGCGATAACCCTTTCTAAGTCTTTATTTAGTTTAAAAGAAGCAAGGACATACATGGCATTTCCTTCCCTTCTCATTAAATAGGCATTTGAAATTGATGGTGTTGATATGTTTTTTCCAAGTAGCGCTGTTGATACATTTTGTATAATTTGTTGTACTCTACCGTTTTTACGTACGCATCATAAACCATAAACCCATAAATCGAAGGGAGGTTCATTAACCATTGAGGATTCGTTGCGTTACGAGCTGATTCAAAGTCTCCGATCATGGTAAAATGGACAGCTGGAAGCAACTCGGAATTATGTAAGATAAGAATAAGAAAGGGAACCAATAGAACCATAAGAATTCTATTTATATAGATATGACCAAGCCCCGGAGCCAAGAGTGACCAAAAAACAGCGACATATGGATTTTTCTCTTCCAGTCTGTTAAAGCTATATAGCGACATACTGCTCAAATATATGTCAAACCCTCGTTGACGAGCAATTATATAATCTTCATTCAGCTGTTTGGTCTGTTGATAGCTGTTCCAGATTGCGAAGATATAAGGAGGAATATATGCTAACAACCAAGTTGTATCAATCGATTGCAGCGCTTGAGCAAACTCACCGATAAATGAATAATATATGGCTAAGTTTAAACCGCTAAATGCATTAATCACTCCTTCATGAATTAATAGAATAATTCCGATGAAATAATTACCCAAGATTAGATGCCCATAACCGGGAAATGCGGCAGACCACCACGCGATCACTTTGGGGTTTTTTATATCGATATTATTGACCATGGACGGACTGATAGAGCCGATGATGCTGCGATAGTTTTTTGTAGATGTAGTAGGTTGCAATAGTCGCACCACCTTTTATTAATCCTAAGCGTAAATTGGAAGGTATTTCCTGTATCCCTTTTTAGGCATATAAAAACTGCATTGTACAGAATACAATCAAGAAACGTACGACAGTTCTTACCATATAAATTATCCTAATGTGCTAATAGTTTGTTTGAAATTGGATTTCTTATACTAAGTAAATAAATATCTCCATCTTTGGAAGCGTCCATTTTGTTCATAAAAGAAGGGTTCTCTGTCAAATGTTGGGGTGAGCGTATGCTCACTCCTTATTATTATGCCACCCGAATATCCAGCTTTTTATATTGATGATGCAGTAATACCTTCGCCCGAAAGCGATCAAATCGTTTAAAGCCAAATGCATTACGCTTAAGAACCTTGGTTTGGTTATTAATCCCCTCAATATAGCCGTTATGCAGTTCAAAACCAAACGTATTCATAATTTCCTTCTGCCAATTCTGCAGGGTCCCGATGGCCTGTTCAAATTCCGTAACACCCGATTCTCGAACTAGGTCATAGAATTCATAAAGATGCGCTTTCGTTGCACCCAAGTGTTTCGAGCCATTCTCTTTAGCTGTCTCAAACCATAATCGATAAGCCTCTTTAAGTTGGTAAGCCCGTTTCAAATAGGCGGATTTTTGTAAGTATCGTTCCAGATACCAGGCTTGTTTGTCTGTTAATGTCTCCGGCTGTTTATAAAATACATGTTTCATCCGTTTACATTTTTTGCGATCATAATCATCAAAAGCATTTTGTTCCTGTCTTCTGACCCTTTCTAAAGCCCAATAGATATACCGACAAAAATGGAAGCGATCCGCGATGATAATAGGATGCCCCAAAGCTTGATCAACAGCGGCCTTAAACGAATGGCTCATATCCATCACGACCATCTTTACGCGTTCACCATGTTTCCGTAAATAATTCTTTACCGTTTCTTTCCTACGGTCTGCCAGTATTTCCAACGGTTTTCTATTTACGGGATCGGCAATAATCGTCTGATATGTTTCTCCACCGGCATCCCCTTTGTATTCATCAATGGCAATCACATCCGGTAATGTTTGTGTTTCATCCAACAGCGGGGCCGTAATATAATCGAACCGTCGAATAACGGTGGTTGGGGATGTATCAAATCGATGAGCAACATCCCTGAAACTTTTTCCGTGAATAAGCTCCATCGCTACGGCCTGTTTCATCTCCATGGACTGTCGCTGATAACGCTCCACTAAGGGGTTATCCTCATAAAAACGCTTCCCGCAACCGGATCGGCAAACATAGCGTCGCTTACGATAGAAAACATAAACCTGTCTGCCAAATATACGGGTATGTTGAATCTTTTGTACCCGGTAATCATGGACATTTGATGTATAAGCACCACAAGCCGGACAACGATGGTTTTTTACTTCCCTATCAACATGAAGATAATAGATGCCGTCAACTTCTTCTGACTTTTGGATCGTAAAGGCTTCAAATCCTGGTAAATGAATGTTAGAATTCAATTGCACGCACTCCTTTTGTATCTGTTTTTTCGCTAACTTCAGTTTAACAAATAAGGAGCTCGCGTGCTTTATATTATTCAGAAAATGATTCACACCCCAACATATATTGTAGAACCAAAAGAAGCACCCGGATAACAGCCCGAGTGCTTCTTTTATCCAACTCTATTCGGTTTTTTCCTTAATAAATTCTACAACTTCTTCTGCGGTTTCCATCGATAAGAGTTTCTCTTTATAGGAAACCAATTTCGCTTTGGAAAGTCTACTTATTTGCGTACGTGCTGGTAAAATGGATGTTGCACTCATGCTGAATTCGTCCAATCCAAGCCCGAGTAAAAGCGGAATCGCAATCGGGTCTCCTGCCATTTCTCCACACATACCAACCCATTTATTTTCACGATGTGCTGCTTCAATCACATTGTTTACAAGGTTCAATATAGCCGGATGATATGGTTGGTATAAATAGGAAACTTTTTCATTCATCCGATCTGCGGCCATGGTATATTGAATTAAATCATTCGTTCCGATGCTGAAGAAATCGACCTCTCTAGCAAACTGTTTGGCAATTACAGCAGTTGATGGGATTTCAACCATAATGCCAACCTCAATATCATCGGAAACCTTGATACCTTCACGCTTTAGATTTTCTTTTTCATCCATAAGAATGGCTTTGGCTTGGCGGAATTCTTCCAATGTTGCGATCATCGGGAACATAATTTTTAAGTTTCCATATGCGCTTGCACGTAGCAACGCACGTAATTGGGGTCTGAACACATTTTCATTTTCCAAGCAAAAGCGGATAGCGCGAAAGCCTAAGAATGGATTCAGTTCTTTCGGTAAATCTAAATAATTCAGTTCCTTATCTCCACCAACGTCTAATGTACGAACAACCACCGGTTTTTCATCCATCTGTTCGAGGACAGCTTTATAAGCGTCATATTGTTCTTCTTCTGTAGGCAATTCTGATTTACCCATGTATAAAAATTCTGTACGATATAGCCCGATTCCTTCGCCACCGTTACTTAATGCGCCTGTGACATCCTCTGGTGTGCCAATATTAGCTACGAGTTCAACCTGCTCCCCGTCCTCGGAAAAAGTAGGTTCATCTTTTAACTTTGCCCATTCTTCTTTTTGTTTTTCAAATGTTTCCTGTTTCTTACGGTATGTTTCAAGTTCTTTATCTGTTGGGTTAACAAGAACAACCCCATCGTTTCCGTCGACAATGATCATGTCGTTTTGTGAAGCAGCATCTGTAATCTCTTTGGATCCAACGATCGCTGGAATTTCAAGAGATCGAGCCATGATAGCCGAGTGGGATGTGCGTCCGCCAACATTGGTTGCAAAGCCTTTTACGAATTGGCGATTTAATTGCGCCGTATCAGAAGGGGTTAAATCATTTGCAATAACAATAACTTCTTCATCGATTAATGCCGGATCCGGAAAAGTTGCTCCGATTAAATGTGCCAAAACCCGCTTGGTAACATCCTGAATGTCTGCGGCACGCTCACGCATATATTCATTGTCCATGTTTTTAAACATATCAATAAACATATTCGCTGTTTCTTCTAAGGCCGTTTCTGCCATGACATTTTCTGAGCTTATTTTATCCTTCATTGGATTGATAAGTTCCGGATCTCCTAATACAAGCAGATGTGCAGAGAAAATTTCTGCATGCTCATCGCCCATTTCCTTTTTCGTATGTGCTTTAATTTTTTCAAGTTCTTGCTTGGAAATCTCCAATGCTTTATCCAGTCTTTCTTTTTCTTCGTTTGGATTATGAATGGCTCTTTTTTCATACGTTAAATCAGGTGTTGTCAGATGATAGGCTTTTGCGATGGCAATGCCTGGTGATGCAGCAATTCCTTGGATTGTTGTTGTCATAATAAATGACCGACCTTTCTATGTTAAAAATATACTCTACTTTATTTTATAGTGTTACACGAATGTAATCAAGTAAACCTTCTTTACATGTCATTCGGAAGCTCAAATGCAAACGGCTTTGTTCATTTCTAGCGAATCTCTATTATAATGATAAACGGAAAGAGGCAGAACGTCCAATTTCAAAAAATTTTCTTGCTATGTAAATGGATATTGTGCTACAGTAAGAACAGAAGTTGTCCGTATAGGGGGTGTCCGTGTAATATGGCTAGCGTTATTCATATACTATTAATCATAGATGCGATTATTATGGTTGTGTTCGTATTATTACAGTCAGGTCAAAGTGCAGGTCTATCCGGTGCAATATCCGGCGGGGCGGAACAGTTATTTGGGAAGCAAAAAGCACGGGGAATGGATTACTTCCTCCACCGTGGAACGATTGTTACTGCCGTATTGTTTTTTGTATTGGCGTTTTTAAGTGCATATATTATATCATAGGTGTCTGATCCCTTATCACAAAAGCGTGGTAGGGGTTTTTACTTTCTAATATGTTGTATAATGATGGAAAGTGGGTATAGTAAAGAATCAGTAATAGTAAGGAGAGTCGTTATTTTGAAGGTAAAACAACCAGAACCTTTTACATTTGAAGCTGGTCCGCGTGCTGTATTGTTGTTACATGGATTCACAGGTCATTCTGCGGATGTTCGAATGCTTGGAAGGTTTCTTGAAAAGAAAGGCTATACAAGTCATGCACCAATTTATCGTGGCCATGGCCTGCCACCGGAAGAATTAATCCAAACAAATTCAGATGAATGGTGGGAAGATGTAAAGAAAGCTTACAACCACTTACAGGATCTGGGTTATGAGGAGATAGCTGTGGCAGGTTTATCGCTTGGTGGTGTTTTAGGATTAAAACTTGCTTATTCCGAGAAGACAAAAGCAATCATACCAATGTGTACCCCGATGTTTTTTGATAATACGACACAATTAACCAAAGGGTTTCAAAGCTTTTCAAAGGAATATAAGCAACTGGAAGGGAAAGAGGAAGAAGAAATCGAGCAGGAAGTGTCAGATTTAATGGAAAATTCGACTGCTGTGTTTGAGGGACTTGCCGCTTTTATTGATGAAGTGAGATCAAATATTGATACGATTTATACACCGACCTACGTCGTGCAGGCAAGGAAGGATCAGATGATAAACACCAGTAGCGCCTCGTATATTTATGAAAATGTAGAAGCAGATAAGAAAGACATGAAATGGTATGAGGAATCGGGGCATGTGATCACGCTGGATAAGGAAAAGGATCAGCTGTTTGAAGATATTTATCAGTTTTTAGAATCCTTAAATTGGAAAGAATAGGAGATAGGAAATTATAATGAGTAAAGAAGGTGAGTAAATGAAAGATGATATCCTTACATTTTTTAAGGAATCAGGCACGAAGCCTTTGGCGGTTGATGAAATCGAAGAAGCATTAGAAATTGATGATACAAGTCATTTTAAGGAATTTGTCAAAGCACTGAATGCGCTGGAGGAAGAAGGAGAGCTTGTTCGAACACGGAAAAATCGATTCGGCTTACCTGAGAAGATGAACCTTATTCGTGGAAGAATTCAAATGCATGCGAAAGGGTTCGCTTTCCTCATTCCGGATGATGAAGATCAGACAGATGTCTTTATTAACCCCGCTGATCTCGGCTCAGCAATGAATAAGGATAAAGTGCTGGTTCGAATGGAAAGGAAAGACGATAGTGATAAACGCCCGGAAGGAAGTGTGATACGAATTCTGGAACGTGCTACTTTGCAGGTTGTCGGTACGTTTGAGGATAACCGCGCATTTGGTTTTGTGATAGCGGATGATAAACGCATTCCAAATGATATTTTTATTCCGAAAAACAGGACCAATGGTGCAGTGAGCGGGCATAAAGTCATTGCCCATATTACGAAATACCCGGAAGGACGTAAGAGTGCGGAAGGCGAAATTATTCATATCCTTGGACATAAAAATGATCCGGGTATTGATATTATTTCCATCATTCATAAGCATGGTATTACAGTAGACTTCCCTGATGAAGTGCTCGATCAGGCTGCTAATGCACCGGAGTGTATTTCTGAAAGCGAGATTCAAAACCGGCGTGATCTGCGTGATGAGGTCATCGTTACGATTGACGGTGCGGATGCAAAAGATTTGGATGATGCGGTTATGGTTAAAAAATGTGATAATGGGAATTACAAGCTTGGTGTATATATCGCTGATGTCACGTATTATGTAGAACAAAGCACACCGATGGATAAAGAAGCGTTCGAGCGAGGGACAAGTGTATATTTGGTAGATAGAGTAATTCCGATGATTCCCCATCGACTTTCCAATGGGATTTGCTCTTTAAATCCTCAAGTGGATCGTTTAACACTTGGCTGTGAGATGGAAATCACATCAAAAGGGGAAGTCATCCGTCATGAGATTTTCCAAAGTGTGATAAAGACGGCTGAGCGCATGACATATACGGATGTAAACAAAATCTTAGCCGACCATGACGAGGAAACCAGAGCAAAATATAGCTCCTTGGTACCTATGTTTGAACAAATGGAAGAATTAGCATCGATATTACGCGGCAAACGTATGGGGCGAGGGGCTATTGACTTTGATTTTAAAGAAGCACAAGTCTTAGTGGATGAAAAAGGCAAACCAGAGGATGTCGTGATACGGGAACGTTCTGTTGGAGAACGTTTAATTGAAGAATTTATGCTAGCAGCAAATGAAACCGTTGCTGAGCATTTTCATTGGATGGATGTACCATTTATCCATCGTATCCATGAAGATCCAGATGAAGGGAAGCTACAAAGCTTCTTCGAATTCCTTGGAAGTCTTGGGCTTACCGTTAAAGGTACAGCTAACGAGGTTCACCCACAAGCTTTGCAAAAAGTAATAGAAAAGGTACAAGGTGAGCCCGAAGAAATGATTGTATCTAAGCTCATGTTACGTTCCATGAAGCAAGCGAAATATGATCCACAAAGCATTGGTCATTTTGGTTTAGCAACTGAATTTTATACCCATTTTACATCACCAATTCGGAGATACCCTGATTTAGTTGTCCATCGTTTAATCAGAACCTATTTAATCAATAAACAGATGGATAAGGATACCATCCGATATTGGAAAGAAAGTTTGCCGGAAATTGCAAGACATACATCTGAAAAGGAACGAACAGCTGTGGATGCTGAACGGGAGACAGATGATTTGAAAAAAGCGGAGTATATGCAGGACAAAATTGGCGAAGAATTCACTGGCGTTATCAGTTCCGTAACAAGTTTTGGTATGTTTGTGGAATTGGAAAATACCGTTGAAGGGCTTATCCATGTCAGTTATCTAACAGATGATTACTATCATTATGATGAAAAAAGTCTTGCACTAGTTGGTGAGCGAACAGCTAATGTTTATCGTATTGGTGACGAAGTAGAGATAAAAGTAGCCAGTGTTAATACCGATGAACGTACTGTAGACTTTGAACTAGTTCAGTCTCAAAAGCCAAAACAACGTAAGAAAAAAAATAAGCCAACAGCCACAAAAAATCGGAAGAAGAAGAAAAGATAAAGTAATCGAGGATGAGCTGGATAATCGTATTGGCTCATCCTTTTAAATGGTTGTTAATGATGGTTTATATATATGAATTAATTACATAAAAGTTGGTGTGAATAGACATTATTTTGACGTGTACTATAGGATGATGGTTCTCATGCTCTGGATGGAAGGTGGAATTATATTGATGAATGACATTTTATTAGCATTTTTACTCACGTTATTTGCTGGTCTTGCTACAGGGATAGGGAGCTTACTTGCATTTTTTGCCAAAACAACGAATACGAAATTTTTATCCTTTGCATTAGGGTTGTCTGCAGGAGTTATGGTTTATGTCTCACTAATTGACATATTTTTCGAAGCGCAGGATGCTTTGATTACTGATGTGGGGGAACAAGCAGGTAGCTGGTTAACGGTAATCGCTTTTTTTGCAGGAATGGTGTTAATTGCACTCATTGACCGATTCATTCCGAAACATTCCAACCCGCATGAAGTAAAGAAGGTTGAAGACATGGATAAACCTGGGGCAGCCATCAATGACCCTTCATTGTTGAAAATGGGTGTATTCACAGCATTAGCTATTGGGATTCACAATTTTCCTGAAGGGATCGCAACATTTATGTCAACATTACAGGATCCTACCCTTGGCGTTGCTATTGCCATTGCAATTGCCATTCATAATATACCAGAGGGGATTGCAGTGTCTGTTCCTATTTATTATGCAACAGGGGATAAAAAAAGGGCGTTCAAACTATCGTTTTTGTCCGGTTTGGCTGAACCTGCTGGTGCCCTTCTTGCTTTTTTGATTCTTATGCCGTTTCTAAATGGCGTTATGTTTGGTATAATATTTGCTATGGTGGCAGGGATTATGGTGTTTATTTCATTGGATCAGTTATTACCTGCTGCGAAAAAATACGATGAATCCCATACTTCCATTTATGGCGTTATCATTGGGATGGCTATAATGGCGTTAAGTTTACTGCTGTTATAGTGAACGGGTTGGTCTTGGAATCGTCGTCTATATTTGGTAGAATTAATTTTACGCGTCGGAGTAGTAGGAGGAAACGCCATGCCAAAGGGAAAGGCTAATACAATTGCACAGAATAGGAGAGCGTCCCATGATTTCTCTATTGAAGAAACCTATGAAGCAGGTATTGTTTTACAGGGGACGGAAATAAAATCGATTCGTGCGGGAAGAGTGAATATCAAGGACTCCCATGCAAGAATTGATCGTGGAGAAGTTAAACTCATTAATTTGCATATTGCCGAATATGAACAGGGAAATCGTTTCAATCATGATCCAACACGTACAAGAAAATTGCTGTTGCACCGGAAAGAAATTGACAAATTAATTGGACGCACCCAGCAACAGGGATATGCACTTGTGCCACTGAAAATTTATATTAAGAATGGTGTGGCAAAGGTATTAATTGGACTTGGAAAAGGAAAGAAGAAATACGACAAACGTGAAGATTTGAAACGAAAACAAATGAAACGGGATGCGGATCGTGCTATTAAAGAGCATGCGAAGTGATAAATGTAGACGTTCTGAACGCGCGAGGGCTGGATAAAAACTAGGGTACAAAACAAGTACAGCATGCGCTGAATAAACAGTCACTCGCTTGACTTCAATGGAATTTATGATATAATAAATGATGTTAGATGATAAAAATATGAATATGCTCAATATAGTTCCTGAGCGCCTCTTTAAATGGGGACGTTACGGATTCGACAGGGATAGGTTGAGCTCAGGTTGCGCGTCGAGGTTACGGCTCGTAAAACGTTACTCGCCTAAATATAACTGGCAAAGAAAACAATTCACCAGCTTTAGCAGCTGCATAAGCTGACTAAAGCGATCCTTCCTGCTATCGCCCGTGTGGCAGATTGAAGGGTCTCAAATGAAGCGGGCTCTGACTATTATCCACCATCTGAGGATAATAGTTGAAACCAATCAGACTAGCTGCTCTTTAGAGCCTGTTGGTAGGCTTTAGTGTCAGCGAATCATAATATACCAACTATGCGTGTAGAAGCCTGAGTGGCGATATCTCTGGACGTGGGTTCGATTCCCACCGTCTCCACCAATACATAATGTTGGTGGGCTTTTTTGTGTTTGTGGGACAAGGGGACAGGTCCATTGTCCCAAATGCTCTCTCTATCCTTCCGCAGCAACAATGATGAGAAGGATAAATAATACAATGATTAATGTAAAACCTCCACAACCAAGCCCCAGGTTGTACAACCGGTTATTGGCACCCCCCAGCTAAAAATTACAAATTCCATAAAAAACACTTATCTATAATTTTAATTCAGATTTCTTTCCAGCAAAGGCTAAGCATGCTTCTGTATTAATTTTCCCATAATAGTGGAACGAGGGACAGGGAAGCTGTCCCTTTATTTTTTCGGTACTCAAAGTCATTTAAAACATGACCCACTGTCGAACATAGGAATATGTTGTAAAATTTGCGCGAAGTGGCTGATTTTGAGAAAATTGGTGTATTAAATCGCTACCCGTATGCAAAGAATTACTCTATATCTCTAGCATATCAAGGGATCAGGCCAAGTTGTAAACGGATAAACTTGACCCTATTCTTTCTGATATGCTTTTTTTCTTGGCAAATGGAAAAGTAAAAAATCTATGTACATAAATACAATTTATATTTTGCTATAAGGGGATGACAAAAGTAGCGTTTTCTAATTGAGAAACGATCATAGAATCTTCTCATTTCGCTATTTGATGAAAGGAGGTGATGCGGAAACTACTTTTTCAAATAGATTCTGGGAGGAGGTGCAGTATGGAATATTTATCCGACGAGCTTTTGGTTGACTCGTATAAAAAAGCAATGGATCTTGGTTTAAATCAAGATTTCATTCGAATTTTGGAAAGAGAGTTGGTAAGAAGAAAGCTCGAGCTTTCCTTTTAAAGGCGCAGAAATTGTCTATGGACATGTTGTGCTTTTAATAGCAGAGGCAAGGATATGTAGCAAATTCATTGTTGTTAACAATGATTCGGGCAGCGTTTACGCTGCCCGCTTTTTACAGATTGAAATGGGATAGCTTCCTCACTTCATTATTTATGCTTTTTTCGATTTTGTTCCTGTTTTTGACACTTTTTTTCATCATTATCTACATCTGAATGGGATTTTGTTTTATGGTCAGCGTCAATATAAACATCAACATTAACATAAGAATTTCCGCTTTCTTTTACTTTGGCAATATTAATATTACGGTTCCTGTTTTTTAAATCATTATCGTTATCATTGTCGTTATCTAAGTTGATTTCATTATCAAAGTCAACATTCGCTTTTGCATCCGCATTTGATCTTGACATATAAAACTCCTGATTGCCATGCTCATTAAAATTTCTTTTTCTACATTTCCCCATAGTACGCACTCCTTTATTTCTTTGACATATGATGATGACCTGTAACTACAAAGAATATCGAAGCGGCTATATTCGATAGGTTCATTGTGTTCGTTATACGTTTTTTTCGGTCTTGTATTTATTCTTAATGGCATTTGTTATCAAAGTCTACATCTGAGTGGACTCTTGTTTTTTGATCATCGTCAAGATAAACATTGACCTTAACATAAGAATTTCCGCTTTCTTTTAGTTTGGCGAGGTTAATATTACGATTTTTGTTTTTTAAATCATTATCGTTATCGTTGTCGTTATCTAGTTCGATTTCACTATCAAAGTCAACATGTCCTTTTGCATCCGCATTCGATTGTGAATGCTTGCTTTTTCGTTGTCTCCATCCCATCGTATTTCCTCCTTCCCTTCTTTGACATATAATACTATACGTGAATTTGAAGCTTGTCGAAGCGGCAAGTATATTAAGATAGAAGTATATTTTAAGCGTGGATAACAGAAATCTAAGAATTTTATTTTTAATATTACAAAAGTGACATAAGGGTTGTTGATTTTTGTTGAAAGTAGTATAATTTCATAGATTACTAGGAGGTTTAACATGAATGAGTTGATTTATTTGACAATATTTGCCGTCATTGTGTTGTACATAGGGATACGTGAGAGAAAAAAATTGGATAGAAATATAAATCGAATTCCTACAAGGATCCTTGTGAACGGGATCAGAGGTAAATCAACAGTAACACGGTTAGTGATGGGAATTATCAAAGAAGACCGGAAACGTGTAGCTGGTAAAACAACCGGTACCTCCCCTCGCTTATTTTATTGGGACAAAGAAGAAGAGGAATCCATTACCAGGAGCTTGCAAGGTCCTAATATTTCCGAGCAAAAGGTGATGGTTAATAAAGTTGCTAGACGTGGGGTGGATGCATTTGTAACAGAGTGTATGGCTGTGAACCCCGAATATCAGCATGTTTTTCAGGAACGTTTTGTAAAAGCAACGATCACGATTATTACGAATGTCATGGAAGATCATTTAGATACCATGGGGCCGACCATTGACCAGATTGCAGAAGCGTTTGGCCGAACCATTCCCCACAATGGTTATGTTGTTATTCCTCCTACACACTATTATCGATATTTCGCTGAGATAGCTGGCCGTCGTGGTAGTGAAGTAGTTGTTGCAAATACAGATCTCATCGATGATGCATATCTAACCGAATTTCCGTTTATGATGTTTGCTGAAAATGCTGCGATAGGTTTAGCTGTTGCTGATATCCTTGAGATTGACCGGGATGTTGCGCTCCGAGGCATGCTTAATGCCCCTGTAGATCCTGGCGCAATGCGGGTTCATGCATTTGGCAGGGAAACAGCCCCGAGCTTTTTCTTTAATGGCTTTGCAGCAAATGATATGACTTCTACCATTAATATTTGGAATAAAATTCAGGAACAAGATTATCCCGTTGATAATAATGTGGTGATCATGAACTGTCGGGATGACCGTGTCGACCGAACCATTCAATTTGCCGAAGAGGTGCTACCCGAATTAGACGCTGATACTCTTATTTTGACAGGGAAAAGTGTTACACCGATTGTACAAGCTTATGAGAATGGAAAACTGCCTGTAAATAAGCTTATTAATCTTGAAAAACAATCAACAGAGCGAGTGTTGGCATATATTAGGGGGTTACCCGAGAAAAGTTCGATTTACGGAATTGGAAATATCCACGGAGGCGGTCAGGAACTAGCGGACGCTATAGAGCAACTGGAATTGGAAAAATTAAATGTTTCCGAGCCGAAAGAAACAAAGAAACAAAATAACAAACAATCACGCCATAAAGAAAAAACTTTTGCCGAATCTCTTTCTTAGGCAGTTAAGAAAGTATGACTACCCTCTTACTGTATAAGTGCAACTAAGGCATTTGCCTAAGGCTTGGCAAATGCCAAGTTTTCTAATAGAGATTCGGAGACATATGAGCAGGGTTTGCATAAAGGAGTTGGCACAAACGTGTTTGGTACAGATTTATATATTGCTATTATTATTGGTGTTCTGCTTTCACTAATTTATGCTGAAAAAACTGGGATTGTCCCAGCAGGATTGGTTGTACCGGGATATATTGCCCTCATTTTTGATCAGTTTATGTATATTGTCGTTGTAGCGGTGATCAGTTTACTGACGTACCTTATTGTCACACAGGTAATAGGTCGAGTAACTGTATTATATGGACGGCGCAAGTTTGCTGCAATGTTAACCATAGGGGTCTTGCTGAAAATGGGAATGGATTTTCTCTATCCATTAACCCCTTTTCCAGTTATGGAGTTAAGGGGGATCGGTGTTATTGTGCCAGGATTGATTGCCAATTCCATTCATAAACAGGGAGTTCTTCCTACTTTCTCATCCACATTCATTATTGCTTTTTGTACATTTATCATTATTACGATTTATCATTTATTTTAAGTAGATAAGAAAGGTTAACCTTTCTTATCTATCTAAGTGCGAGCTTTGGCTTTACCATAAAGGTTTGCACTCCAAATTTTAAAGGTTTCTAATAAAGCAAAGAATGCTTTCTAAGAACCCCCTTAACAAAGTCAAGTTTCAAAAGTAGGTGCGTTAGAAAATGGCTAAAGAATTATCCTTTAAAGAAAGATTAAAATTGAAGACGATTCGTCATCGTAACAGAGCTTTACGTCATTCGATCATTGCGCTTATTGTATTGGCAATTCCTTTCTTTGGTCATCAGTTGTTCTTTTCCGCTTCTCCGCCGTCTGATACCAGGCCGGATAATGTAGAATACCGAATGTCCATTGTCGGTGATATGATGATGGGGCGTCATGTGCATGATGCTGCTGTAAGAAGTGGTGAATCGATGGAGCGTGTCTTTGACTATGTTCACCCTTTTTTTGAAGAATCGGATTATGTTACCGGAAATTTTGAGAACCCGATACTAGATGTTGATGATGAGGAAGTAGAAGCAATGATGGATGATGCGGAATTACACAATAAAGATATCCATATTTATTCAGAACCATGGGCCATTGATGCGCTCGATTCTGCGGGATTCGATTCTGTTAACTTTGCCAATAATCATGCCCTTGACTTTGGTGATTTATCGCTTCAGCAGACGTTGGCTCATACAGAAGATGCACCATTTGATACGGTAGGAATTGGTGATGCCATGAATCTTTCGGAAGAAGAAAAGGAAGAAGGAGCAACGGATGCTGCTGAAATGTCCTATTTTGATATCAATGAGGATGTTCGTGCAGGCATCATTGGCTTTACGGATGTTTTTGTGGAAGGATTCAGTGCTCAGGACTATGTAGGAGGCGTATTCACACCACAAAATCAAGGAATGATGGAGTTAAGAAATCGCCTGCTTCAGGCAAAAGTCCCGGAGGAAGAAGATGGTGGCGGGGCAGATATCGTTATTGTCCATATCCATTGGGGGGATGAATACCAGGTTGGCTCCAACGATCGGCAGGAAGAACTGGCACAATACTTAGCTAATTATGGCGCAGATATTATTATTGGTCATCATTCCCACGTGCTGGAACCTGTCACTGTTGTAGAAGGGGCAGATGGGAATCGCGCCATTGTTATGAACGGTATGGGAAATTTCGTTTTCGATCAGGGCTGGACCCGTACAAAGGAATCTGCCATGGCGCAATTCGATTTCCTGGATGACGGTTCTAAACAACTTTCGTTTGTACCAATGTATATTGAAAATACCAGCCCGAGGGAAACAGCTGGATGGACGAAGTTCTATCGAGACTACCGCATTTTTAGGACCCTAAGGAAAGAGTTGGACAATGAATGGTGGACTGTGGAAGATGGACGTCTAAACATTGACCTGGATAAAGCAGGTGTCCTTGAAGGAGTGCAAATTACATCATGAATGTCAAACGTTATTTAAAAATCACCTATATTTTTGCGGGAATTGTCTTGATTGGATTAATTGGCTGGAATTATTATTTTGAAGATGAATTTGACCCGTTTAGAGAGCCTTATTCCGGTGATGATTATACGGATAGGCAAGTGGAATCGGTTGGAGGTCAAAGTGAGGCGGATGCAAGTGATGCAGAAGAGCCACGTGTAGAAGTTTACGGGACCAGTTCTCTTCATCCGCTAGCTGCAGATGTCGGTATGGAAATCATTGAAGATGGGGGAAATGCGATCGACGCGGCTGTGGCCGTCTCATTTATGCTCAATGTTGTTGAACCATATGGATCAGGTATAGGCGGTGGTGGCATTATGCTTTACCATGATCCGCAAGAAGGGGCTGTCAGCTATGATTACCGAGAGGCCGCTCCCATTAGTGGTGAGCAGCCGGATAGGGGTGTTGCCGTTCCCGGCCTTGTCAAAGGGATGGACTCCATTCATGAAAATTATGGGGAGATGGCTTGGGAAGACCTTTTAGAGCCTGCGATTGAAATAGCTGAGGAAGGGTTTCAGGTTGGGGAGATTTTTAACCAGCAGACAAGTAGTGCTGATCGTTATCTTCAGTTGGATCCACAGGAAAGGGAATTATTTTTCCCTGGAGGCCAGGCATTAGCCGTTAATGAGTCCCTTGTGCAAGATGAGCTGGCAGAAACATTAAGGCTTATCCAGGAAAACCGATCAGAGGGATTTTATAGCGGACCGATCGGAGAATCGCTTCAGGAGGAATTAGGTTTTACAGCACAAGACTTAGAAACATATGAACCACAAGTATCCGAACCGGTTAAGGCAGAAGTTGGAGATCAGATCGTTTATGGTGGTGCTTCACCTTCATCAGCAACGGTTGTACTTCAGGCATTAAAATTAGCTGACAAAATAGACCTCACGGAAATGTTTCCTGATGAGGATATACCGGAGAACCTTGATTTTGGAGACTTGGTGAACCATGATGAACTCGAACATGTTTATATGCATCTTATGAACGAGATCACAAAAATTACGTACCGTCACCGTATTGATACGTTAGGTGATCCGGAATTTGATCAAATTGATCATGAATCTTTTACTAGTGATGCTTATATTGATGAGATGTTTGATGAAATTTCGTATGAAGAAATAACAGAAGCAGATACATCTACGCTATTTGATTCACCTTCCGAAGAAGCAGATTCCAGACATACTACACACTTTGTTATTGTAGACAAAGAGGGAAGGATGGTCTCAGCTACACATTCGTTAGGGGAGTTTTATGGATCGGGAAGGTATACAAATGGATTCTTCCTCAATAATCAAATGGACAACTTCAGTCCGGATGATGAATCCTTAAACCGATATGAACCTGGAAAAAGGCCGAGGTCATTCGTATCACCATTGATTTTTGAAGATAGTGGTCAACCCGTTCTTGGAATAGGGACTCCCGGTGGAAAACGTATTCCGGCTATGCTCTTTCAGGCAATTATGCAGTACCAGTATGCTTTTAACGAAGAGGATGAAAGGGTTAGTCTGCAAGAGGCCATTGAGGCATCACGCTTTTACAATGAAGAAGAAGTTATCTATGTGGAAGAAGCGCTTCCCGAAGAAACGATGCAAAAACTCCGGGATATGGGGTATTCTGTTATCGGACATGATTCTCCACTATTCTATGGAGGTATACAAGGCCTTGGGGTTATTCTTAATGAACAAGGGCAAACACAAGGAATGTATGGTGGGGGAGATCCACGCAGAAATGGTTCCTGGCAAATTGAAGAGGGAGAATAAAGCAATTCATGCAAAATGCTTTCATATTTATATGAGGGCATTTTTGTATATCTTCTTTATGTTATAATTTTATTATGAACGGGCTAAATGGAGGTAATTCAATAAATGAACCAAAGTAATGTATTATCAGCTAACCTTATAGAAGGTGGGTATACAACAGATGCTAAGGTACTCCAAGATATTTCCTTTTCTGTGGATAAAGGTGAAATTGTCGGGTTGATAGGTCCCAATGGGGCTGGTAAAAGCACAACTATTAAAGCAATACTCGGAATTTTAAATTATATAAATGGAGATATTCATGTAACTGAATACGCTTATATTCCCGAAAGACCGATTTTTTATGATGGACTAACTTTGTGGGAACACATTGATTTTTTATTATCTATTACTGAAGTGGATGAACAGCAATTTATCCCTCTAGCCCGGGATCTATTGAAGGCGTTTCAACTGTCTCATGTCGTTAACCATTATCCGGAAAATTTCTCAAAAGGAATGCAGCAAAAAGGGATGATTGTGCTTGCTTTATTGAAGCAGCCTTGTTTATATATCATTGACGAACCTTTCATGGGGTTAGACCCAACTGCCATTAATAAGTTATTGGAAATGATCCATCAGGAAAAAGAGCGTGGTGCAGGGGTGCTTATGTCCACACATGTACTTGATACAGCTGAAAAGGTTTGCGATCGTTTTATCCTGATTTCAAATGGAAAGGTGCTTTCGCAAGGGACACTTGCACAAATTCAAACGGATAGCGGGTTAGCACAGGGATCATTATTTGATTGCTTCGATGTTCTAACTAGCGTGATTTCCTATGACTGGTAGACAGCTTTTTCGCAGGCGGTTTGTGGAAGAATGGAAGTTTCAATGGAAGGTTTTGCGTTCTGTTTTTGATTGGTCTATTATTTTATATGCCGTCGTACCAGCATTTATCGTTGCTCCTTTGGTGTATATGGAGATGTGGCAGGATATTCACATCTATTGGAGTGAAGAAATTCCATTATCTATATTAATTGGAATCATACTAATGCTGTCCATTATTGGGAATTTCCGGACCTTTCTCTTGGAAGCAGATATGCTGTTTCTCATGCAACGAAAGCAAGTCCTTTATCAACTGAAATTATCGGGTTTTCTTTACTCTATTTGTCAAATTATTTTAAGTACGGCTGTTATATTTATAGTTATACTACCAATTCTTCTATTCATGTATGATTTTGTCGTGATGGATATTCTGTTTTTATTCATAGTAGTAAATGCATGTCGTTTTTCTATGTTAACATTAAAAAAAGTAATCACGCGTGTGATAACAAGATGGATGATTTTTCCTGTTGTTTTTATGGTGACTTATATGCTGATTTTACATGTGAATGGTGTGTTGTTGGCTGCTGCAAGCGTCGTGGTTATCGGTGGTGTTTGCTATTTTCATGTGACCCGGTTTGTCAGAACCAATCGCTATTTTCTACAGGAATTAGTGATTGAGCAAACGGAGCGTGTGCGCTATATTAAATTTATTTTAATGTTCTCCCAGGAAGTGGAGCAAGCTCCCGTCAAGCAACGTAAACTTCCCATGCTTTTTCCGAATTCCAAGCACATGTTTCAGAAGCGGAATAAAGAAAATGGGTTGCTTGAATTTTTATTAAAAGCTTTTTTGCGTCATAAAGGATACATGGTAAGTTTAAGCCAGATAGTCGGTCTTACGATATTTGGAGTCATTGTTCTGCCCGTTTGGTTGAAGTGGATGTTATGCATCTGTTTTGTCTTTTTTTTAAATACCTGGACAAAGAGTATTTACTTAAAATTGATAGAAAGCCCTTTTTTTGTCGTTGTCCCTTATGGAGGTGAAGAGGTAACCTATGCTGTCTGGCCGCGATTTCGAAGATGGATTGTTGGTCCTTCTATTGTTTTTGTGGCTGGAGTGAGTTTGGTACTGAGTGTTAAAGCATTTTTCTAAGCATTGATTGGATACGAATTATTGTTCCTGATATAGGCGTGGAAACATTTAGGAATAAAAGGTGGTTATATGGCGTTTTATCCATTTTGCAGATGATGTTGCACTATGGACAAAAGCTGAGCAGGATCTGGATCTGGCCTCTTGAAAGAATTCTGCAAGAATCAAAAGAAAGCACTTGTCGCTATATATCTCTCAATGGGGAAGGAAAAATGAGTATCCTATGCTTTTCAGACGAACCATGTGCATGAAGAACGGTTCTACGGTACACGGATGAGCTTTTTCAGATAAATCATGAGTTTGAGAACGGTTCTACGGTACACGGATGAGCTTTTTCAGACAAATCATGAGTTTGAGAACGGTTCTACGGTACATGGATGAGCTTTTTCAGGCAAATCATGAGTTTGAGAATGGTTCTATGGTACATGCAAGGCCTAGAATCGACACAACCATGTACCAGAGAGATATGATTTGTCTACATGTCCACACTTTTCCGAGTAATCCAGTAACCTCTTCCTATGTAAACCAACTCACACCGTTGCAGTGTCCAGTATGCATAGGTTGCGTAATCCCTGCTACCCTGTTTCAAGACACGCACAAACGGTTATGTGCGATCCACAATCCTACATGCTGTGAGGGGTATGACGCTCACAGACGAGGGTAATTTCCAGCCAGTTGATTTTCCCTTTAAGAACCTCAAAGCTAAAGCACATACCCATACACACAATAAAAATGAAACAGGCTGCCGAATAATATAAACACATGGAAAATCTCGTGAAAGCCGAAATGTTTAAATGATAGAAACTTCGGTTTAAGCCAATAAATGACAGCTCCGACCGTGTAAAACAGACCACCGGTAATAAGGAGTGTCATTCCACCAGCACCTAAGATTGGGGAGAGCGTAGGAGTAAAAAAAACAACAAGCCACCCCATTGCTACATAGAGACTAGTTGACAACAACCTCGGTGAATGGAACCAGACCAGTTTAAATATAACCCCCATAATGGCGATCACACTTATCACGGCGAAAAGCACCCATCCCGTTACGCCATTTAAACTGATTAAACATAACGGTGTATAGGTTCCGGCAATTAATACAAAAATCATGGAATGGTCCATCCGTCTTAGAAAAGCAATGACATGATCTTTGGCAACCACCATATGATAGGTGGCTGATGCCGTGTATAACAAGATCATACTGACACCAAAAATAATTACTGCACTGATTGCAAGCATCGATTCTGTGGTTATGGAAGCTTTAATAACCAATGCAAGTAAACCGAAAAACGATAAAACAGCTCCAAATAAATGTGTAAACCCGTTTACTGGTTCACGTATATATATCCCCAATTTATCAACACCCTTATTTTACTATGTAGTTTTTAAAACTATATTACCATCATATATGCATATCATTAAGTAGTCAATATTTACTTTAAAAAATGTTTGCACTATAATAGATTCAAATGAAAAAAATGGAGTTTTCGTTATGAAGAATATGGATGATTTACTAGAAGCGTTGGACTTGGATAACCATTTATCCTTCGAAGAAATACCGGATATTGATTTGTACATGGATCAGGTTATACAATTATTTGAAAATAAATTTGCGGATTCCAAGCGCAATGATGATGAAAAGGTTTTGACGAAAACGATGATCAACAATTATGCCAAGGGTAAATTGTTTTTTCCCGTTCAAAATAAAAAATACTCCAAAGACCATCTGATTCTTATAAGCATGATTTATCAGATGAAGGGTGCGTTATCGATCAATGATGTGAAAACGACCTTGGATAAATTAAATACAAAATTGACGGAAGATGACTTTGATTTACAACATCTGTACAAGCATTATGTTAAGCTTTCGGAAACGAATGTGGATATGTTTAAGGAGGACCTTCAAACCCATAAACAGGAGGTTAACAAAGAGATAGTAGAATTGGAAGATACCGATGCGGAATACTTGCAACAGTTGTTGATGGTAGCAACCCTTACAAGTATGAGTAATTTTTACCGCAGAGCAGCAGAGAAAATCGTGGATGAAATTGGGAAAAAGGGAGAAGAATAGCAAGAAAGAAGGGATGACATCATGAAACTTAGTATATTAGACCAATCACCTATTTCATCTGGGAAAACCCCTCAAGAAGCATTAACGGCTACAGTTGAACTTGCGAAGAGAGCTGATGAATTAGGCTACACTCGGTATTGGGTTGCCGAGCATCATGATTTGTCAGGACTGGCGTCACCTGCTCCGGATATCATGCTGGGGCTTATTGGTTCACAAACGAAGCGGATTCGAATCGGCGCAGGAGCTGTATTATTGCCACATTATAAACCGTATAACGTTGCCGAAAGGTACAACATGCTGACCACACTATTTCCCGGTCGGGTGGATTTGGGTATTGGGCGAGCACCAGGTGGATCTGCAGAAGTTACCATGGCATTATCGGATAATTTTTTAGAGCAGGTTCGTAAAATGCCTGAATCGTTAACGGAGCTGTTAACCTTTTTATACCATGATCGGGATTTTCCAAAAGATCATATGTATTCCAAGATTACGCCGGCCCCAGTTCCATCCGCTTCACCTGAAGTTTGGTTACTCGGTACAAGTGAAAAAAGCGCCATTTTAGCAGCAGAAGAAGGGATACCGTATGCGTTTGGCCATTTCATGACGGACAAGGCCGGACCCAGTATTGTGAAGAAATATCATGAAAATGTGACGGTGGAGCATGAGAAAAAGGCAATTATTGCGGTATCTGTTATTTGTGCTGAAACCACTAAAGCAGCACAAGAGCTCGCATTAAGTCACTTGCTTTGGAAAGTTCAACAGGGAAAAGGTGGGGGAAAAGATGGTGTTCCTAGTATTGAGGAAGCGAAGGGATATGACTTTTCTGAGAAAGAGACAGAAACCATACGGGATATGCGAAATAATACGATCATCGGAAACCCCGTTGAGGTGAGGCAACAGCTAGAAGAACTACAAATGCGTTACGGGACAGAAGAATTCATGATTGTCACAATCACCCATAGTTATGAGGCAAGGAAAAAATCGTATGAATTGATTGCAGCAGAATTCGGCTATACATTTTAAAGAGCCATTAAAGGGATTAACAGCTTCCCTTTAATGGCTTTTTTATTCTTTTCTTTTAAAAAAACGACATCCACCTACGTCTGAAGCCCTAGTCTAAAATATGGCGCAGGCTCATTACTGATACCCCGTTTCCTCGGTAAAATGAAAGTCAGGATAAAGAAAGGAGGCGGAAGTAATGAAGAAATTTATGTTGTTTGTCGGTGGGTTAGTTGCTTTGATCATCTTATTAGCTAACCTCGGACCAATGGTTTTTTTAGCCCTTAGTGTCTGGCTACTGTATGTCGCTTTTAAGCAATTCGTTAAGAGTGATTCAACAGCAGCAAAAATTGGATGGGTCATTGTTGGTTTGATTGTACTTAGCGTCGCTCTATCCAATATATTTGCGGTTATTGGCTTAGTGGCAGCATATGCACTGTATTTAATTTATGTCGGTTGGAAAAAGGATGACAGTGACCCGGTTGTACATGTGGTACATGATGATGACCCGTTTACCAATTTTGAAAGACAATGGTCGGAAATAAATAATTAAAAAAGGAGAATTTCAATGGCTACAAACATATTTACACGGATGAAAGATTCGATTTCAGCAGATCTGCACAATATGATGGATCAAAAGGAACAGAAAAACCCAATAGCTGCTTTAAATCAATACCTGCGTCAAAGTGAACAGGAAAAAGATAAAGTTCGAAAATTAGTAGATCGTCAGTACAAATTGAAAGATGAATTCACGAGAGAGTATCATATGGCACAGGATCTTGCAGATAAGCGACGAAAGCAGGCAAATATTGCAGAAAAAGCCGGCGAAGAACAAATGCGTGAATTTGCGATGAAGGAACATGAGGAATATCAAGTACGTGCTGAGCGTATGAAGGCTTCCCGAGAAGAAGCGGTGGAACAATTGGAAACACTGGAACAAAAATATGAAGAAATGAAGCATAAGCTAAAAGATATGCATCTGCGTCGCATGGAATTAATGGGACGTGAGAATATTGCACATGCGAACCATCAGATAAATAAAGTCACCGAAGAAACGGCTGACAAACCCTTTTCCCGCTTCGAGGAGATGGAACAATATATCGAGGGCTTGGAGTATAAAGTAAATAGCTCCTACTATCGAAGCACATTTGATAGTAAAATTGCCAAGCTTGAGCAGGAAATGGACGATAAAGCAAATTAGTCTATCCAATGTTTAAGGAAAAAGTGATATACTAAGAACAGGTGCGGCCCGCTGCGCCTGTTTTACATAATTAGAAAGGGGGCTCACTCTCATGTTTAAACGGTTGACAACAGATACGTATAACTGGATCCTGATCATTGGAGTGGTCCTCTTTATTTTTGAAATTGTCTTCTTTTTTGGAGGTACTATCATCCCGGCACTGTTCTCCGGTTTTTTTATGTATATTGGCTGGAAAAAATTTGACCAACTATGGGGGAAAATTTTATTTTGGATTTCATTAGTTGGTCTGGTATTTGCTGTATTGAACTTACTTGCGGTTCGCTTCTTGATAATTGCAGCAATTGTTTTATTCATCCTTAATTATTCAAAGTCCAAAAAAGAGACAGAACACATAAACCCGATGTTTCCTGATGTTGATGAAGAAACGATGGATTCAATAATAGAAATGAAACCATTATTTGATCATAAATTATTTGAAGATCAGGAAACAGAGAATACTGCATACCAATGGCGAGATGTAAATATTCATGGAGCTTTTGGGGATCGTATGATTGATCTGAGCAACACAGTTCTGCCTAAGGATACTGCAATCATTTCCATCCGGCATATAATGGGAAATATTGAAATTTACGTCCCCTACGAAGTGGAAGTGAGTATCCATCACAGTTCTGTTTTTGGTCGGGCATATATTTTTGGAAACCATCACTGGAAATTAATGAATAAATCACTTTTGTATCAAACATCAAACTATGGTGGTACATACCCACGTGTAAAAATCATTACGTCTATATTTTCCGGGGATATTGAGGTGAAACGAATATGAGTACAATGATACGTCATGTTTTCACCGCAGTCCTATTTAGTTTATTCCTGGCATTGATATTAGTAGGTTTAACGCTGCTAATTTTTCCTTTAGACGATTGGTCACTTATTTTAAAAAAGGAAATTGGTAATGTATCATTTCTACTACTGGTGATAGGAATATCAATCACATTGGGTACGATACTTGGCCTATCCATAGGACGGTATTGGAAGCAACGACTTCATCAGATTGAACATAGACTGGATGAAATGGTTAAAGGTCAAAAATTCACAACAGGAGACGTGACCTACAAAGAATTAGGCAACATCGAGATGCGGATGGAGCAGCTCCAAGAGAAGCTTAGGAACCAGACGGAATATTCACAGCGGTTGGCTACAGAAAGAGCCAACGAACGGGAGCAAAGCCTTCAGGAAATTGTAGTCCAGGAAAGAAATCGACTAGCAAGGGAGCTGCATGACTCGGTTAGTCAGCAGCTGTTTGCCGCATCGATGATGATGTCAGCTATAAATGAATCGAATCCACCGGAACACGATTCGATAAAGAAACAAATGCAAATGGTGGAAAACATGATTCATCAATCTCAACTTGAAATGCGTGCATTATTACTTCATCTACGTCCGGCCGCGTTAAAAGGGAAATCCTTACAGAAAGGTGTCGAGGAACTACTGATTGAGATGACGCAAAAAGTGCCAATGGAGATTGATTGGAAGATTGAGGAATTCAGGGCTGATAAAGGTGTCGAGGATCAACTTTTTCGCATTCTGCAAGAGTCTATGTCGAATACACTTCGACATGCAGAAGCTGTCACGTTTCATGTTATGTTAATTGAACGTGATGAGACAGTGATTTTACGAACAGTTGATAATGGAAAGGGCTTTGATATGGAAAATAGTAGAACGGGTTCTTACGGTCTGCAAAATATGCGTGAACGTGCTTATGAAGTAGGAGGTTTCTTTAAAGTTATAAGTGTACCTAATGAAGGTACACAGTTAGAGGTAAAAGTCCCGAACCTAAGAAAAGAGGTTGAGCCTAATGATTAAAATTCTATTCGCCGATGATCATGAAATGGTACGGATTGGTGTGTCATCATACCTTTCTGCTCAACCTGATATGGAGGTTGTTGCTGAAGCAGATGATGGTGGGCCTGCAGTTGAAAAGGCATTGGCGTTAAAACCGGATATTATTTTGATGGATCTTGTAATGAAAGAAATGGACGGAATTGAAGCA
The DNA here is from genome assembly GCF_019837165.1 of Virgibacillus sp. NKC19-3. Lineage (NCBI taxonomy): Bacteria > Bacillati > Bacillota > Bacilli > Caryophanales > Bacillaceae > Virgibacillus > Virgibacillus saliphilus. The sequence continues at coordinate 2,763,844 of NZ_JAGYHC010000001.1, read as the reverse complement.
ACAAGTCATATTATTGCACAGTGGCCGGAAGCGAGGATTATTATTGTCACCAGTTTTCTTGATGATGAAAAAGTTTATCCGGCACTGGAAGCTGGAGCAACAAGCTATATGTTGAAAACATCAAAGGCAAGCGAAATTGCTAAAGCAGTCCGTGCTACGTATGAAGGGCAATCGATTTTGGAACCTGAAGTCACAGGGAAAATCATGAATCGCATGCGGGAAAAACCTGCTGAGGATCTGCATGAACAATTGACAGATCGTGAAATGGAAATTTTGCTATTAGTCGCTCAGGGGAAAATAAATCAGGAAATTGCGGATGAATTATATATCGCATTAAAAACGGTAAAAGTACATGTGAGCAATATTTTAGGAAAATTGGAAGTCCAGGACCGGACACAGGCTGTGATTTATGCGTTTAAGCATGATTTGATTCAGTGATTTAGTTGAAAAACGTGGGAATCAACCTTAAAGTAGAAATATTAACCTAAGTGTATGTTATAAAGAGGCTGGGACAAAAGTGTTTTTAACAAATAAATTTCGAACATACATCGCTTCGGAAATATACTTCGCGCACCTTAGGGCGGCTGGTGAGCCCCCTTGTGCGCTTCGTGTTGCAAGCGACTTCGAGGGGCAGCACTCCTCGCAAAAAAGATTGCTATCGCACTTCGGAGTCTCACCTATGCCTTCCCTCCCGCTGGAGTCTCCGCATATTTCCTACGCTAAGTTTGATAATGTTCGTCTTTTTAATTAAACACTTTTGTTTTGTCCCAGCCTCTTTGTAATCTATTTCCTGTAAAATTTTGTAACAAGATTGTAAATCGATAGCAATTCGTACAAGATAATCAACTCCGGTGGGAAATTCGTCGGGTATTGTTTGCTGCTCCTTGTGATTTCTTCATTATCCTCCCAAAAGATTTCCGTTATTTGCCGCAGCTCCTGTTGGTGTTTTACTGGATTGTAGTATGATTCGTCTTCCAATGCTTTAGACAGCTTCGTCACAGCGTGTAATATGATAGATTTTTCCTCTTTTGACCAATTGTTCGTCGTTAATGGTGTGTTGATTAAGTTATCGATATGGTAATGGATTAAACGTAATTGCACCATTTGATTCTGTGCATGATCAAACTGAAGTTTTTCACTTCCTACAAGCGGATGATATTTGGCTTCTTCTTTTTGAAAACGGATTAAGGTTTCGGTTTGCATCATCTTTTTTTCAAGCTGATCCACCATATCCTTTTCAGCGACGTTCTGTTTATCTTCTAGGATACCCCGGAAAACAAGGCCTGTGATTTTTCCCGTTCGCTTGCCCATTGCACGAATATTTTTCATGATGTCTTCCGTGTAATCTGGTGGAAATACAAACATATTTACCACGGTGGAAACCAATATTCCTACTGTTGTTGTTCCGAGTCGAATAACAAATGAAATGAAATAATTGCTATGAATAACCTCGACCATAGCAACAGCTGTAAGTGTTGCAACAAGTAAGCCCGCATGCAATTTCAATCTGAAGCATGTAGTTATTGTAAAAACGGCTGCGAGCGTATACGTTAGCGGAGAATTACCAAATAAAGCAATAAATAGTACAGCATATGCCGATCCAATAGCAGACGCAGGAAGACGAACGATTCCTTTTTTTATAGAATCCGACACAGTAGGCTCTATGGTAACAATTGCTGTAATAACCGCAAATACCGGGGGCCAGCCTAGTAATTCACAAATCCATGCCGTAAGGAAAATAGATACCCCCGTTTTGGCAACACGGCTACCCACAAAATGAAATCGTCTCACGTTTCTGATCCCCTCTAACAGTCTGATACATATTTACTAGTATAACACGTTTACAACATTTTAAAAAAAGGGGATATCATCATTATTCCTTTAATTAAATGAAGTTATGATATAAAGTGCGTCATAATGGAAAATATATTCTTTTAAGCTGCTTGTTCAAAATAGGATGGAAAAAGTTAAGCCCTAATCTATATGCTACTAATGTCGAATTTGAAATATAATTGTAATATTACTATTACATAATTGTCATTTTTCTCTGATATACTACAAATTGCCTAGTTAAATAGATTACATAAAAAATATTAACGATCACATTACTGTATACCTAAAAGAAAGATGACATAAACATACATGATAATACATAAAAGCATGGTTTGCAGATGTGGTGAAACGGGGGAGAAAATTGAAAAAAACAATAGTAGCTGTTTCAACAGTGGCCACCGTTGGTATAGGTAGTGCGTTTTTTGGTGCTTCAGCTTATGCAGAGCCCATAGACGAGTTACAACACCAACAATCGCAAATCGAAAATAATCGCTCGGACTTAAAAGCAAATCTATCAGAAGCAGAATCCGAAATTGCAGACGTGTTATTCGACCTAGAAGAATTAAATGAGGAAATCGAACAAGTTGATGAAGCATTGGAACATAACCAGAGCAAAATGGATGAAGCAGAAGAAGATATTGCAAAAAAGCAAGATAAAGTAGATTCATTAGAAGAAGAAATTAGTAAATTAGAGGAAAAAATCGAAAAACGGTTCGAGATTTTAAAAGAAAGACTTGTTTCCTATCAACAAAATGGTGGGGATGTAAATTATTTGGAAGTAATATTTGGTTCCAAAAGTTTTGGGGATCTTGTCAACCGTGTTTCAGCGGTTAACAAGATTACAGATTCCGATGCAGCCTTGGTAGAAGAACAGAAAAATGATAAGCAGCAAGTGGAAGAAAAACAAGCAGAAGTACTAGCTAATTTAGAAGAATTAAAAAATAAAAAGTCAGAGCTTGACGAAATGACTGTATTAATTGAAGATCAGAAACAACAAAACGAGGAATCCAAAGAAGAATTATTGACCAGACAGAGTGATTTAGAAGAACTAAAAGAAGGACTGGAAATGGAAGATAGCCAGTTAGCAGCACTTGAAGATAAAGTCAAGAAGGGCATTGCGGAAGAAAATCAACCAGAACCTTCATCACAAGATGTTGAATTGGCTTCTGAATCGGCTGATGAAGAATCAGATGCTAATGTTACGACTGTAAGCAGTGAAGAAAATAGCAGCAACGGTACGAACAGTAACAGTAGTGACAATAATAATGATAGCAGTAATACGGACGATAACAGTAGCAACAGTAATCATGATGCTACTAATACGAGTAGCAGTAATCATGATAACAATAGTACGAATAGCAACAGTAATCATGATAGCAACGATACGAGCAATAACAGTGATACCAACAATAATGATAGCAGTGACAAACCAAAGCAACCATCAACTCCAAGTGGTAGCGGCATGAGCGCTGTAATAAATGCAGGGAATCCACATCTTGGTACCCCATATCGCTGGGGTGGGAAGACCCCAAGTGGTTTTGATTGCTCCGGATTTGTATCATGGGCATTCGCACAAGGAGGATATTCTATTCCATCCACGACAGGAGCATTAGCAGGTACAGGCAAGAAAGTATCTTACAGTGAAGCACAACCCGGTGATTTGGTATTTTTCGACACTGCTGGATCAAATACTCATGTAGGCATCTATCTCGGTGGCGATAAATTTATTGGTTCACAAAATTCTACAGGATTAGCCGTAGCTGATATGAACAGTTCATATTGGAGTGGTGCATTTAACGGTCATGTACGTCGTGTTAATTAATTGTAAATCTAGAAACCTACTCTTTTGAGATTAGAAGAGTAGGCTTTTTCTATATTGGCAATTTTAATTTATAAATCACAACCAGAACCGTATGATACGATCCTGGGAGCTAACTCATTGGAGGCTATTACTATATTATTGTTATTATCCCCTTGTCTACAAAAAGGCAAGGGGACGTTTTAATGGATTAGAACGTATAACTTTCTTCGCTTTTCTAGCAGAGAAATAGATGAGGCTGGGACAAACCAAACGTGTTTTATTAAAAAGACGAATATTATCAAACTTAGCGTAGGAAATATGCGGAGACTCCAGTGGGAGGGAAGGCATAGGTGAGACACCGAAGTGCGATAGCAATCTTTTTTGCGAGGAGTGCTGCCCCCTCGAAGTCACTTGCAACACGAAGCGCACAAGAGGCCTCACCAGCCGCCCTAAGGTGCGCGAAGGATAATTTTAGAAGCGATGTCTGTTCGGAATTTATTTGTTGAAAACGCCTTTGTCCCAGCCCAATAACAAGGGAAATAAGTAACAAATGTTAAAACTGTTATCTGATTGTTAATGTAGTATGATTTACGGAGCAAAAAGTGATAGGATGAATACATAGATAAGAAAATGAATGATCTTAATTTGATAGCGTATGAAGCTTGTTGGGTGAAGGAGGAGCACCAAATGGCGACTTGGGCATTAATTATTGTCGTAATTTCCGCTGTTATTCATGCAATGTGGAATTTCTTAGCAAAAAAGTCATCAGGGGGTACTGCTTTTGTATGGCTCTATATGGTTGTGAGTGCTGTAATTTATAGCCCCCTTGCTGCTGTTATTATCGTATTATCTGATATGAAGTTTGGATGGTTAGAACTCACATTAATTTTGGCAAGTGCTGTTTTACATATGCTTTATGCAGTAGCCTTACAAAAGGGATACCGAGTAGGAGATTTTTCATTGATCTATCCGATTGCCCGTGGAATTGGTCCAATGCTGATTGCGATATCAGCGTTTTTCTTATTGGGAGAAGAGCTGAATCGAGTGGGGCAGATAGGTATTTTACTTATTATTTTCAGTGTGTTTATATTTACTGGGGGCTTACGGATTTTACAAGAAAAAAATGTGCTTCCTGCGATTTTGTATGGGCTCTTGATTGGATGCATAATTGCGAGTTATTCTCTTTTGGACAAATATATTGTCAGTGTGACGGTAATCCATCCAATCTTACTCAGTTATGGTAGTATTCTTGGACAAGTACTTTTACTTATTCCATTTGCTAAAAAACATTGGCAGGAAGTCCGTCAAGACTGGAAGCAGCTGAAGCTGGAGACGATTGGTGTAGGTTTTTTGAATCCATTGGCTTATATTTTGATATTAATGGCAATGGTGACTACCCCGGTGAGTTATGTTTCGCCGGTAAGAGAGTTGAGTATTTTAATTGGCGCAGTACTTGGAGTCGTTTTCTTCAACGAGAATTTTGGAAGACGACGAATTATTGCTGCGGCGATTATGGTAATTGGAGTAATTGCCATAGCTATTTCTTAATCAACTACAGCTAGTGAATTTTCATGATAAAAGTCTAAGCGTGAAGCAGGGAAATATAGGGATCTCCTTGTTTCACACCTTCTTTTCGATAACGCTGATTCTTTTATAATCTGCAATCCCCTTAGTTTCGTTAAACATGGTTTTTTAAAATTATTTTCAACTAATGGTGTCGATCTTCTACCAAAGTGATTTGCAAAGATTACTCGAAAACCTACTTCTTCCATAATGGTTGTATATCCGCCGACACTTGGGAAGAACCATTGGAATTGATCTTCATACTAGGATGCTCCTCAAGTTTTAATGAAGATGATAAAAAACGTTTGTATAAACTTGCTTTAGACTATGTATGAAATAACGTCTACATGTGAAATGGAAATAACAATATAGGCAGTGAAAGACGATCATCCTTAGCTGCCTTTTCTACGTCTGTCCCATACACTTGTAATGATAGACGTCGTCAGCCCAATCATAAAAATCAATAAAATGGAATAAATCATTGCTATGTCTGGAATTACAACCCAGCCAAACCATAGGACGATACCATCGATCATAAAAATCAAAACGCCAACATTAATGGCAGTTAGTTTCGAGAGCATTAATGCAAACAATTCTATCCCGTCTGTACTTGTCTCTGTTAATAGCATGAGTCCCATTCCTGTGCCGATAAGGATACCGCCAATTAATGAACTAATCAGTAGTGGTGTTCCTTCAAATGAAACTAGTGGGTGCATGATATCAATAAAGAATGAAGATAGTAAAAGTCCATGTATACCATTGTAAAAGAATTTCCGATTGCAGAGAAAGGCAATCACGTATAAAGGAATGCTCAGCAAAATAATCATGAGCCCTGGCTGCAGCCCAAATGCATATTTTCCTATTAATCCGAGACCAATGATTCCACCATCCAATAATTGATGTGGGATAACAAAATAATTAATGCCAATTGCAATCAAGAAACTACCTGCTATGATGACAATCATTTTTTTAATCACATGTTAACCACCTTGTCCCAATACTTCCTTTACAATGTATGATGATCGATAAAAAATAATGAATCGGTACCGAAACCTTCGCTTCCTCTTGCTTGAAATAGGATATAAATCACAAATATCGTTAGATTTGATGATATTATATAAAGTTGTAGCAAGAGAAAAGTGTTCATACGAGGTATAAAATGGATCCAGAATAATGGCCGATACTTCTTGAAATCCGATATATAACCACAAATTACTGCAATGGTATGTTTAAATCAAAGGCGTAAAGGACATATACTACTAGGCAAAGGAATAATCTTGTACAGGAGTGAGGTCTACTATGGATTTAAATAAGGAAATTCAAAAATTAGAGACTGTAAGAAATGATAATTCCAACAAAGTATTTACGATGTATTTAAACACTGATCCATCTGATCCTGACCAGCAGGGTGGAGAATGGAAAATTCATCTAAAAAACGGATTACGTAACTTTGAAAACTATCTGAATGAAGATGATGATAAGGAAGAACAGAAGAATTTTCAAGCGGTTAAAGAAAAGGTGGAAAGATTCGTCAAGGGCAATGAACAGAACTTTTTAAAGGGGATTGTACTATTTGCTACAGCGGACGGAGAAGTATGGTTTGCAACGCGGGTACAAATGCCACTAGAGACAGCATTTTATTGGCAAGAGACACCACAATTAGAACAATTGAAGCAATTGAGCGCCAAATATCCGAATTCAGGAATCATACTCGTCCAACAAAATGAGATAAAAGTCATCGATGTTTATTTAAACGAAATAAAAAATACCTATTCTTATGAGTTGGATATTGATACAGATAATTGGCGTGAAAAAACGACTACAGATATAGGGGCTTCATCGACTAATCAATATACGGATAAATTCAAAGATAGAATTGAGGCAAATCAGCAGCGTTGGTATAAAAAAATTGCTCCGAAATTGGATAAGCAAGCAAAAGACAAAGGTTGGGAGAAGATTTATATAATCGGTGAATCCGATCCCGCAAATGAATTGAAAGAACAGATGAATAAACCTGTCTATGAAGTGATTCAAAAGAATATGCTGGATCATGAGGAGTCGAATGTATTGCAGGAAGTATTTGGCTAAGGCAGTCGTAGAGCTTGAGGCTAAGTCTCAAGCTCTACGATGATGTAAATAAAGAAAACACAATAAAAACAACGAAAAGGGAGATAGTAAGAGAGGCGGTAACATAACTTGCTGCATGTACATATTTTCTATTGAGAATGAACTGTAAGGTTTCATTTCCAAAGGTGGAGAAAGTTGTATAGGCACCACTAAATCCAATACCCAAAAAGAACCAAATCCATTCTGAGATAGAATCTGTCATGTGAAAATAGAATAATAAGGCCAACAAAATAGAACCTGTAACGTTAGCAGTCCATGTGCCGATGACGTGTTTATTCGTTTTTACGGAAATATAAAATCGTGCAATACTTCCAGCAAATCCACCTAAGGCAATCCATAAAATTATCATATAGAAGTCTGCCTTTGCTTTTTCGTTGCGAATCTAAACCCCATATAACAGCATATGATTCCCCCAACTACACTGGTTAAAATATAGCTCATTGTTATAAAGCGATTGGAACTCCATAATTCCATAGTTTCAACAGCGAATGTAGAGAAGGTAGTGAAAGCCCCAATCAGTCCGACGTTAAGCGCTGTAAAGAGTTCCGGTGACAGTTTTCGCTTTAGTATTTCATGATTTACGATGAAGCTAAGTAAAAAACAACCGATTAAATTAGTTACTAGCGTAGCATATGGAAACCCATGTTGCGACATAAGCAAGGTGGAAATACTATAACGAATTACAGCTCCAATCATTCCACCGATTCCAACGAAAATATAAACCTTTACGTTCATCTGCTTTGACACATCGGACACAAACCATAAATTTCAAATTTATGTCCTTCAATCGCATAATTAGTGAGCGTGTTTTCTATTTCATCCATGGGACAAACTTCTATTTCTTTTGTTTTTCCACAATCGTTACAAATAAAATGATGATGGTGATGGTCGGTGCAATTCAGACGAAATTGTTTTTCACCATTTAATTCGGTTGCTTCTAATATTCCTATTTCATCGTACAAATGGAGATTGCGATAAACTGTGTCAAAACTTATCCCCTCGTAGTTGGATTCCATATGTTGAATTAAATCCTTAGCCGTACGATATCCATTCGCTTCTTCAAAGTATTCTAAAATGTCTTTTCGCTTCCCGGTTGTTTTATATCCTTTTTCTTTTAAACGATCGACTGCTTCATTTACATTCATTTCGCTTCCCTGCCTTTCTTAAATTTAAAATTAAATTGTTTGACACCAATGGAGGCTAATAAAATAATAATGGCTACCATAACAATTGTACCACCCGGTGGGATACTTAAATAATAACCGGTTATTAATCCTATAATAACAGCGAGTTCACCAAATACAATAGATAAGAACATCATTTGCTTGAATCCTTTAGCAAGTCGCATACTTGCAGCAACAGGTAATGTCATCAATGCTGATACGAGCAGCACACCAACGATACTCATGGAAGCTGCAATAACCAATGCTGTTAAAACAATAAAAAGCATATGGATGCGTTTGGCATGAATACCGGATATTGTTGCATGTTCTTCATCAAAGGATAGGGTAAAAAGTTCCTTATAAAATAGTATAACAGCAAAGATGATAAAGATAGAAATACCCAATATTGTAAAGAAATCATTCTGGCTAACAGCCGAAACCGATCCAAAGAGATAATTGAATAACTCTGTATTAAATCCATCAGCAACAGAAATGAAAATGACGCTTAATCCGACGCCACTAGATAGAATAATTGGAATCGCCAGCTCCTGATAGGCTTTGTACACATTTCGTAATTTCTCAATTAATATCGAACCGATGACGGAAAAAAACATTCCACTATATAAAGGTGCGAAAAATGTGATCGCGAACTTTTCCAACATTAAACCAAATGCAATTCCTGCTAATGTAACATGGGACAAGGCATCTGCAATAAGTGAGAGCCTCCTTACAACGATAAATGTACCAAGTAACGGAGCGATAATCCCGATCAGTAGGCCTGTTAAAAATGTATATCGTAGAAAATCATATTCAAAAAAATCTGTTAACATAAGCGTTCCTCCAACTAATTTGCGTGTGTGACAATGTTTACGGGGTAACCATAAAATCCGGATAGGTCTTTTTCAGATAAGGACGTATATTCATCCGGATTCCCATGAAAATGCAGTGTTTTATTTAAACAAACAATATCTGTTGCATGCTTTGTCATAGTACTTGTGTCATGCGTGACGAGTAGTAGGGTGATGTTACGTTCTTCGTTGAGTTGATGCAGCAGATCGTAAAAGCGGCGGACGTTTTCATTGTCCACACCTACTGTTGGCTCATCTAATATTAAGAGCTCCGGTTCATTTACTAATGAACGCGCAATAAATACACGTTGTTGCTGCCCCCCGGATAAGTTTCCAACGTTTTTATAAGCATAATCAAGCATCCCTACTTGATCAATGGCTTGAAGAATTTTTTCTTTATGTTGTTTTTTGAAAAACCTCAAGTAGCCTACTTTAGCTGTAAGCCCCATGGAAACAACTTCATACACGGTAGCAGGGAATCCTTTATTAAAGGAATTGGCCTTTTGAGAAACAAATCCGAATTTATCCCATTCTTTGAATCTCTCTATCGGTTGATTCAGAAGTTGGATGGATCCGCTGTCTGGTTTCAAAACTCCAAGAATGAGTTTAACCAGGGTTGTTTTTCCACCTCCGTTAGGACCTAATAATCCCATGAATGCACCACGAGGGATTTCAAAATTAACATGTTGCAATACATTACTTTGTTCATAGGCATAACTTATATTTTTCATGGAAACGACTGGCTCTGCCATCTCCTCACTCCTTTCATTTACTCGTTGCTTTGTTCAGTATTTCTAGATTTTTCTCCATTAAGGAAAGATAGTCTTCATTATTTTCGATATCGGTGTCTGTTAAAACCGATAAGTTATGAATGGTTAAGCTCTCTGTACCGATTTGTTCCTGGATAATTTCTGAAACACGATTGGAACTATTTTGTTCAAAAATAATATAATCCAGGTTATGCTTTTCGGCTTGATCAATGATTTGTGTCAATTCTTTCTGAGAGGGCTCATTGCTTGATGATAATCCATTGATTGCAATCTGTTCAATTCCGTATCGTTCCTCCCAGTAGCCATATGCTGCATGAGAAACTAAGATTTTTTTATTATCATTTGCTTGTAATGTTTCGTTATAGTTTTCATCCAGTTCGATTAAATCTTTTTCTAGTGTGTTAAAATTATCGTTGTAAAGTTCTGCTTGATCGGGATTTAAATCGATTAATTCATCTCTAATAATAGCTGCCATATCAATCATTCGCTGCGGGTCAATCCATATATGTGGATCATGATCACCGTGATTGTGCCCATCGTGTGAGTGGTTATCTGATTCATCGGCGTTGCCGTCTTTTTCCGGTTCATCGGTATGAAATAGTTCTTCTTGTTGTCCTATTTCTACTAAACGTACGTCCTGCGTGGCTAGTGCCTCTGCTGCCGTTTCTGCAAAACCTTCCATCCCAGCACCCATATACATAAATGCATCGCTGTTGGCAATAGAGGTCATGTCTTTTGAAGTAGGCTCATAGGTGTGTGCATCTACCCCTGGCGGATACACCGACTCCACAGTAACGGTTTGTCCTCCAATCCGTTCAATCGCATATTGGATCGGATAAACGGAGGCATATAGTTTAAGTCCTTCATTATCATCAGATGCTCCATCGGATGATGAACATCCAACAGCAACTATTCCTATTGTAATTAAAATAATAAGACCTTGAATTATTCTCACGTATCATTCCCTCATTTCATGTAATACGTTACATATCATATCGTAATGGTTACGTTTTGTAAACAAGAATGATTACGATTTTATAAAAAAGATGTGTGATCGTATCCGAAGCAAATGGTGTTGTTTGGATATGGAAACTATTGTGTTGGCAAGAGACAATGAACATATTGCACTCAACTGTACAGAGAAGCACTCAAGTACATGGATGAGCAATAGGGTAGCGATATACCAGAGAGAAGCACTCAAGTACATGGATGAGCAAAATAAGGGTAGCGATGTACCAGAGAGAAGCACTCAAGTACATGGATGAGCAAAATAAGGGTAGCGATGTATTAGAGAGAAGTTCTCAAGTACATGGATGAGCAAAATAAGGGTAGCGATGTATTAGAGAGAAGTTCTCAAGTACATGGATGAGCAAAATAAGGGTAGCGATGTATCAGAGAGAAGCACTCAAGTACATGGACGGGCAAAAATTAGGGAAATGATGTACTAGAGAGAGGATCATATGGAGGGGAAAAATACAGTGGTCGGTAAGCGCTCCCTTCTAATTGGTTATTGGGAAAGTGAACAAAACGTTCCCGTGCTTTCACAGGTTTTACTAGAGGAAAAAAAGGATATAGTAAATGACAAGGCAAAAAAGTTGCAATGGTTAGTGATAGTATAAATAACGCGCCTATACGAACAATTGCTGATATAGGTGTTAGTTACCAAAAAATACGAAAGGGGAAATTATAAATGCAAACAACACTAGATGTAGTAGGGATGACAAGTGGTCATTGTGAATCAGTGGTGAAAGATGCTTTAGGAGAGCTAAATGGTGTAACCAGTGTAGAGGTAAACATAGGTACTGGAAAAGTGGATGTTACCTATGATGATGTACAGGTTACGGTAGCGGATATGCGCGAGGCGGTGGAAGATCAAGGTTATGATGTTGTAGTATAGGAAAGAATTTGCGTGGTTTTTCAAGAGAGGCAGATGGTGTATATCGGCTTGAATAGATGCTAATTAATAACGAATCCCAAAGCGTGAGTGTCGGATCTAGAACATAGGGCTGGCCGATTTCATTATCTGAATTTCTTCCTTAATTATTGGATCTATTGATCAAAGAGCTCTTTTTACGGAGAGGCTTTCTGAGGCAAAGGACCTGCCCCTTTTATAAAAAATAGGAACATTTTTATTGCGAAATATCTGATTATAATTTATACTAAAGATTAGACAGATAGGCGACTATCTTTTCTTTTTTCTCAAAAAATGAATGAGTATTCATTCAAATAACGATTGGGGGACAAAACATGAAGCAATCAATCAAGCGTGCTGCAGTGCTTGGATCGGGTGTGATGGGCTCTGGCATTGCTGCCCACTTGGCTAATGTAGGAATACCAACGATTATGCTTGATATTGTACCACAGGAGCTAACGAAGGAAGAGGAGCAAAAGGGATTGACACTCGAGGATCCGATTGTACGTAACCGGATGGCAACACAAAGCAAGAAAGCACTTATCAAACAAAACCCATCTCCCATTACCTCAAAGAAAAGCCTTGATTTAATCGAGGTTGGTAATATGGAGGATGATATGGAGAAGCTTGCGAATGTAGATTGGATTATTGAAGTCGTTGTTGAAAACCTGGATGTGAAAAGAAAAGTATTTGCTAGTGTTGAAAAATACCGCGAGGAAGGGACGATTGTAAGTTCAAATACATCTGGAATTTCAGTGGAGGACATGGCTGCAGGTTGTTCAGAAGATTTTAGGAGGCACTTTCTCGGAACCCATTTTTTTAATCCACCCCGTTATTTAAAATTGCTTGAGGTAATTCCGACCAAAGATACAGATCCGAAAGTGTTCGAATTTATGAAAAAAGTTGGTGAAAATGTATTAGGCAAAGGAGTTGTTGAAGCAAAGGATACACCAAACTTTATTGCCAATCGCATCGGAACTTACGGTTTGCTTGTAACGGTTAAAGCGATGTTAAAAGGCGGATACACTGTCGGTGAAGTAGATTCTGTCACAGGTCCGATGATCGGCAGACCAAAGAGTGCGACCTTCCGAACATTGGATGTCGTTGGTTTAGATACGTTCATCCATGTAGCAAAAAATGTCCATGATCAAGTGGAAGGTGCGGAAAAAGAAGTTTTTGACGTACCTGATTTTATGAAAAAAATGCAGGAAAAAGGCTGGTTAGGTGCAAAAAGGGCTCAAGGATTTTTCCTGAAGAAGAAAGGCAAAGATGGAAGTACCATTTATGAATTAAATCCGGAAACACTAGAATACGAGGATCGCAAAACATTAAATACAGCTGCGACGGAAATGGCGAAACAGGAAAAAGGACCACGCCGTAAATTGAAAGCGCTTGTAAAATCGGAGGGAGATAGAGCTGGAGACCTCGTATGGTCAGTGCTGAAGCCGGTACTAATCTATTCAGCAGAGCTACTTGGAGATATTGCTGATGATATCGTTTCTATCGACCAAGCAATGAAATGGGGATTTGGCTGGGAGATTGGCCCATTTGAAACATGGGATGTGATTGGGCTGCAACAATCAGTGCAACGTATGCAGGAGGAAGGCGAGCGTATTCCAGAATGGATACAAAAAATGCGTAAAGAGGGGCGGGAGTCTTTTTATAAACAGAAGAATGGCATTGTCTATTACTATGATCAAGGCGAGTACAAGGAGCAAACATTTAATAAAAAAGAGATCCATCTTCAAAAGCTAAAAGACGTAAACGGGGTGATTAAAAAGAATCCCGGCGCAAGTTTAATAGATTTAGGGGACGACGTTTTAGGACTTGAATTTCATTCGAAGAGCAATGCGATTGGTCTGGACATTATTCAAATGGTTCATTCTGCACTTAAAGAAGTGCAGAAAAACTATAAAGGGCTTGTTATTGGAAATCAGGGGAAACATTTCTCTGTTGGGGCAAACCTTGCCATGATGTTAATGGAAGCACAAGACGATAACATCTTTGAATTGGATATGGTTATTCGTCAATTTCAGAACATGGGGATGGACATTAAGTATTCTGACAAACCCGTTGTAGCAGCGCCGTTTAATATGGCTGTCGGGGGAGGAGCAGAAGTTTCTCTGCCGGCTGCAGCTATTCAAGCATCCCCGGAGACGTATATGGGTTTGGTTGAATTTGGCGTTGGCTTAATCCCCGGCGGTGGTGGAACGAAGGAACTTTACTTAAAAGCGCTTCGCAACTTGCCTGAAGGTGTTCATTTTGATCTGACGAAAGTAGCGAATGATGTATTTGAAAAAATAGCGATGGCCAAAGTCTCTACATCAGCTGTCCAAGCGCGTGAGAATGGATTTTTGAATAATCAGGATAGTATAAGCACAAATCCGGATCACTTGCTTTATGATGCAAAAGAGAAGGTATTGGCTTTGGTAAAAGCCGGTTATCGGGCACCGAAGCGTGAAAAAATTCCTGTCGTAGGGGATGCAGGATACGGGGCGATGCTGCTTGGTGCAAAATCGCTGCGATTCGGTGGATATGCATCTGATCATGACGTGAAAATAGCTGAAAAATTAGCGTATGTGTTATCAGGCGGACGAATGAAGGAAGGAACCATGATTGATGAGCAGGTCATGCTTGATTTAGAACGTGAAGCATTCCTGAGCTTAATCCAGGAACCACTGACTCAAGCCAGGATGCAGCATATGCTTGTAAAGGGAAAACCACTACGTAACTAAATGATAGGGGGAGAAAATGTGAAGGAAGCAGTAATTGTTGCAGGTGCAAGAACCCCTGTAGGAAAAGCCAATAAAGGATCACTCGCAAATAGTCGCCCGGATGATTTAGCGGCATTGACCATTAAAGATACGCTTAAGCGTGCAGGAAATTATGATGGAAATATTGATGACGTGATTATTGGAAATGCCATGCCGGAAGCAGAACAGGGCATGAATATGGCTCGTAATATCGCAGGGCTTGCCGGTTTAAGAAACGATGTACCGGGGATTACAATTAACCGCTATTGTGCATCAGGCTTACAGAGTATAGCCTTTGCCGCAGAGCGGATTATGATTGGCGCCAGTGATACGATCATTGCAGGTGGAGCGGAGTCGATGAGTCTCATTCCAATGGGTGGCCATGTTATTAAGCCAAACCCTAGGTTGGTTCAAAATGCTCCTGGCTATTATATGGAAATGGGGCATACCGCAGAAGAAGTAGCGAATCGCTTCCATATTTCACGAGAGGATCAGGATGCATTTGCAGTCCAAAGCCATGAGCGTGCAGCAAAAGCCATGAAAGAAGGGAAATTTGAGGAAGAAATCGTACCAGTGAACGTAACAAATCGTGTTGTTGGGAAGAAGCATAAAGTGGAAGAAAAAACATTTCAGTTCACAACAGACGAAGGAGTGCGTCCGGAGACAACGACAGAAGTGCTTGCGAAGCTTCGACCAGCTTTTAACATAAAGGGATCTGTTACTGCTGGAAATGCATCGCAAATGAGTGATGGAGCAGCTTCTGTTCTCGTCATGGATCGAGAAAAGGCAGAAGCAGAAGGATTAGCATCCCTTGTTAAATTCCGTTCATTTGCAGTAGCTGGTGTGGAACCGGAAATTATGGGCGTAGGCCCTGTTGAAGCTGTACCAAAAGCATTGAAAATAGCTGGTCTTGAACTTTCAGACATAGGCCTATTTGAATTAAATGAGGCATTTGCATCTCAATCTGTGCGCGTCATTCAAGCATTGGACCTGGATATAAATAAAGTGAATGTCAATGGAGGGGCAATCGCACTTGGCCATCCGCTTGGGATGACAGGGACAAAATTAACGCTGAGCCTCATCCATGAAATGAAACGCCGCAGGGAGCAGTATGGTGTTGTTACGATGTGTATTGGTGGCGGAATGGGGGCTGCAGGCGTATTTGAACTTTTATAACTCCATGTGCTTTAAAAAATAATTCCAAACTGGAAAGGGAGATTCAGATGAGTGAAACAAAGGAAAAGATTTTCCAAGGTGGGGCATTTTTAACGGAAGATTTGACGGCAGATGATGTAATTACACCAGAAGATTTTACAGAAGAGCATAAAATGATTGCTAAAACGACGGAAGATTTTGTGTTAGGTGAAGTAGTACCAAAGATTGATAACTTAGAAAATCATGAGTTTGAGCATTCCGTGGCTTTATTGAAAAAAGCTGGTGAAATAGGATTGTTGGGAGCCGATGTCCCGGAAGAATATGGTGGTCTGGGACTGGATAAAATTAGTTCATCTTTAATTACGGAAAAATTTTCACGCGCAGGTGGCTTTTCGGTAACGCATGGAGGGCATGTGGGAATTGGATCCCTTCCAATTGTATTTTTCGGTAATGATGCCCAGAAGGAGAAATATTTGCCAAAACTTGCGACAGGAGAGCTTTTAGCTGCGTATGCACTAACAGAACCAAGCTCCGGTTCTGACGCGATGAGCGCAAAGACCACGGCTACATTAAATGAAGCCGGAACGCATTATCTTTTAAATGGAGAAAAACAGTGGATCACAAACTCAGCATTTGCAGATGTGTTTATTGTATATGCGAAAATTGATGGGGAGCACTTCTCAGCATTCATCGTTGAGCGTGAATTCCCAGGCGTATCTACTGGTCCGGAAGAGAAAAAAATGGGGATTAAGAGTTCTTCAACCCGAACGCTTGTATTGGAAGACGCGGAAGTACCTGTGGAAAATCTATTAGGCCAAAAAGGCCGCGGTCATATTATTGCCTTTAATATTCTAAATATCGGTCGTTATAAGCTTGCGGTTGGGGGTGTTGGTAGTTCCAAACGTGCATTGGAGTTAGCGACCAAATATGTCAATCAGCGTAAACAGTTTAACACACCCATTTCGAGCTTTTCATTAACACAGGAAAAATTGGCAACGATGGCTGCGGGGATATATGCGAATGAAAGTTCCGTTTATCGTACGGTTGGTTTGTTTGAGCAACGTATGGGGGCATTAACAGACGAACAACTAAAAGACGGGCGTGAGGTAGCGCGTGCCATTGCCGAATATCAAATTGAGTGTTCCATGACAAAATATATGGCTACAGAATTACTGGATTATACGGCCGATGAAGCGCTCCAAATGCATGGCGGTTATGGATTCATGCAGGAGTATGAGGTGGAGCGGATCTATCGCGATTCACGGATCAACCGCATTTTTGAAGGAACAAATGAAATCAATCGCTTGCTTGTTCCGGGCACATTGCTGAAAAAGGCAATGAAGGGTGAACTTCCATTGCTGCAAAAAGCACAAAGCCTGCAAGAAGAATTAATGATGATGAATCATGAGGAAGTTGATGACGAAACGTTATTACAAGAAAAACACCTATTGAAAAATGCAAAGAAAATTGTCCTGCTTGGTGCAGGCCTTGCTGCACAGAAATACATGCAGCAGATTGAAAACGAACAGGAAATTTTAGTGAATCTTGCTGACATGGTTGCCGAAGTATACAACATAGAAGCAACTATTCTCCGCACAGAAAAAGCAATCAATACGTCAGGGGAGAAGTCAAATAAACAAAAGCTGCTTTATACACAAGTATATGTACAGGAAGCATTCAATCGTATTGAAGCACATGCAAAAGAAACATTAATTGCGGTGGAAGAAGGTGATACATTGCGCACGATGCTGTCATCACTAAGAAAACTAACACGTCATACACCAACAAATGTGATTGCGAAAAAACGAGAAATAGCTGCAACGATCATTGAAGAAGAAAAGTATCTCGTATAACTATTACCAAGGCTGGGACAAAATGAAAGTGTTTAAATCACAAACGAATATGTTCCGAAGCAATGTTTATTTGGAATTTATTTGTTAAAGACACTATTTGTCCCAGCTTTATTGTTATTCTTTGATATCAGTGGATATTATCTATTATTTGCGTTATTGTAAAAGGAACACAAACAAGACGTGGAGTTGAATATAGTTTCAAATGTTTACATATTTCCCTGCAAAAACAATGAATAATTACCACGAGTCATGGTAAAATGAAATATAAATAGATCGGAAAGGGAGGGTTGTAAATGGCGGTAACATTTTATTGGTATCCGAATTGTGGGACATGTAAAAAAGCGAAAAAGTGGTTGGATGAGAATAAAATCAATTATAGAACCATACATATCGTAAACACACCACCAAAAAAAGAAACACTGTTAGATCTGATCGCTAAAAGTGGTTTGCCTGCGAAGAAATTTTTCAATACGAGTGGGAAAAAGTACCGTGAGTTGAATATGAAGGATAAAATTAAAGATGCAAGTACAGAGGAAATGGCAGAACTTCTAGCCTCTGACGGAATGCTGATTAAAAGGCCAATCGTAACAGACGGTGAAAAGGTCACTGTGGGATTCACAGAAGAAGCGTTTAATGAAAATTGGCTGTAAAAAACGGAATACTAGAAAAATATGTACATAACTTGTATAGTCTTGTATAGTTATGGTGCAATTATAATATATCATGGAGGGATTTATGTGGGTGTACCAACGGATTTATTGTATTCAGAAGAACATGAATGGGTAAAACAAGAAGACGATAAAGTGCGTATTGGGATTACAGATTTTGCACAGGATGAACTGGGAGATATTGTATTTGTGGAACTTCCGGAGGTAGGGGACGAAATTGAATTAGATGAGCCTTTCGGAAGCGTTGAGTCTGTTAAAACGGTTTCTGAACTATACGCGCCGTTAAGCGGGAAAGTTGTGGAAGTAAACGAAGATTTGGAGGATAGTCCAGAATTCGTAAATGATTCTCCGTATGATAAAGCATGGATGGTTGTTGTTGAACCATCTGATGAATCGGAGCTTGATCGCCTATTAACGTCTGAACAATATAATGCGATTACGGACGAAGATGAAAGCTAATTCGTGCTTATAGTTACGAAAGACAGGCTGATTTACAACAATGAAAATAGTTGTATAGTCAGCCTTATTTGTATCACAGCTTTTTTCACGTATTGTAGCTTTTACACAAATGATCGAAACTGCGACGGTGTAAAAGCAAGGATCGTTTAGAAATAGCTTGATCATAAACACATGTATAGAAGCTTTTTTGGTTGATTTTATCAGGGGTGTTGTGGGATCATGGATCATGAAACAAATAAAGTTATTATTGTTGAAGGATTGACCGATAAAAGAGAAATCAAGAAGGTTCTTACAGAAGATGTCACGATTCTATGCACAAATGGTACACTTGGTGTTGAGCGTTTTGATGATCTTCTGGAAACCTATGATTTGGATAATAAAGATGTCTTTATCATGGTTGATGAAGACCCTGCAGGCATAAAATTACGGAAACAATTGAGGCGGGAGCTTCCACTTGCCAAACATTTATATGTCAGTAGTGAATACCGCGAAGTAGCAACAACTCCTGGACACATGCTTGCTGCTGCTCTGGTGCGTACGGGATTTGCGGTGAATCCAATTTTTTTAGTTTAGGGTGGTAGTTTTGCAAGAAATAACAAATGAGCTGTTAAAGCAAGAACGTTATCTATTATTTGTTTACACCCCTTTTTGTGGCACATGTCATCTGGCACAAACAATGTTAACGAAAATAGAATCCGTGCATAAAGAAGACATTTTTTATAAGATGAATGCATCCCTACATGCTACTTTTATGCAAGAACAGCAAATTGAGAGTGTTCCATGTCTCTTAATTAAGGAAGGCAATGAGATAAAAGAAAAAATCTATGCTTTTCACTCTATTGCAAATATCTATACGTATCTAACGGATTATAAGCCTGAGTTATTTGTGAAGAGTTGACTGAGAGAGAAAATAGAATTGACATAAAAAGCATAGCATGCTACGATCTATATCATTGATGAATAAAATGAAAATGTATCTCTTATCTTGAGCGGTGGAGGGACTGGCCCTACGAACCCGCGGCAACCTCGACATTTTTATGTCTGAAAGGTGCCAATTCCTGCAAAGTGTAATTCTTTGATAGATGAGGGAACGAAGGTAAAATTATAACGTCCTTCTGTTCTCTTACAGAAGGACGTTATTTATGTTTAGCAAGGCATTCGAAACTTGTATCAAAAGGAGGATGAGACGTGATTTCAATTAAGGGTTTGAGTAAATACTTTACAACAAACAATAAGAAAATAACAGCTGTGGATGATCTGACCCTTACCATAAAAGAAGGCGAAATATTCGGCGTAATCGGCTATAGTGGGGCCGGAAAAAGTACATTCGTTCGTTTGCTTAATCGTTTGGAAGATCCTTCCCGTGGTAGCGTAGAAATTGAAAATAGGGAAATAACGGAATTAAATGCCAAAGAGCTTCGCTTGGCTCGGCAGGAGATTGGAATGATTTTTCAGCATTTCAATTTGCTTTGGTCATGTACGGTGACGGATAATATTGTATTTCCACTAGAAATAGCTGGTGTTGCAAAGGGGGAACGCGAGGAACGTGTACGGGAACTCATTGATTTGGTAGGACTCTCTGGAAGAGAAAATGCATATCCATCTCAGCTAAGCGGGGGGCAGAAACAGCGTGTAGGCATTGCTCGTGCTTTAGCAAACAATCCGAAAGTGTTACTTTGCGATGAAGCAACTTCCGCACTGGATCCGGAAACGACCAATTCCATCCTCGACTTACTGGTTGATATTAATCAGCGACTGGGCCTGACCATTATCCTGATCACTCATGAAATGCATGTTATACGCAAAATCTGCAAACAAGTTGCGGTGATGGACGAAGGGAAAATTGTGGAACAAGGAGATGTATTAAACGTGTTCCTGCATCCAAAACAACCTGTGACAAAGAAATTCGTAGAACAGGTTATGGGTGCGAATGAGGATGATAGCATCTCTCATTTAATCCATACGTATGAGCAAGGAAGGATAATACGGCTTCATTTTATTGGTGAGACGACAAATCAGGCTTTGATAAGTCAACTTGCTAGGAAATTCGATCTCGACATAAATATACTCCAAGGTAAAATAACACAGACGCAAGCTGGTGCATACGGGACGTTATTCGTACAGGTTGTGGGAGATACAGTCGAAACGGATAAGGCTACAACTTATATTCGTGATGAAACCTCGGTAGAAGTGGAGGTTGTACGTGATGCTAACTGATTTCTTTTCGAATCTGGATATTCAGGATTTGGTGGTTGCAACTTATGAAACGTTTTATATGACATTGATTGCGCTGGCAGGAACGGTCATTTTAGGAATCATCTTAGGATTACTCTTATATCTGACAGCACAAGATGGAATGTGGCAAAATACGGTTTTTCATTTTATCGTTTCTACGATTGTGAATGTGTTTCGAGCCATTCCATTTATTATCTTAATTTTATTGTTATTCCCATTCACTGACTTCCTCATTGGAACCATTCGTGGCCCTTCTGCTGCGTTGCCTGCATTGATTATTGGTTCCGCACCATTTTATGGTAGGCTCGTGGAAATCGCACTCAAAGAAGTGGATAAAGGAGTGATTGAAGCAGCGAAATCCATGGGAGCGAAAACACGGACTATTATTTTTCGTGTTCTCTTGCCGGAATCGATGCCAGCATTGGTGTCAGGAATTACGGTTACTGGAATAGCCTTAATTGGTTATACGGCTATGGCCGGCGTAATCGGTGCTGGAGGTTTAGGCGATTATGCATACTTTTTTGGGTTTCAGCGACGTGATTTTGATGTAGTGTTAGTTTGTACCATTTTAATTGTAATCATTGTATTCATTTTCCAATTCATTGGAGACTTTATTTCCAATAAATTAGATAAAAGATAAAGGCTGTTTTTCTAAAAAATTGTTTCTTTATACTACAAAATATATAAACTGCGACGTAACTTGAAGTATGATGCCCCCGCTCCGGTAATACATTTCGCTTTCCGCGGGCGGCTGGTGAGCCCTCTCATGCTAACGCACTTCGAGGTCTCACCTAGGCCTTGCCTCCCGCAGGAGTCTACATGTATTTCCTCCGCTGGCAGTGAGTTTACTGTATTATTAACGAAGCAGTTTCATGCTGTCAGTAGTCCGGGTGAGTGGAGGGCAATCGACTCCTGCGGGAATAGCACGTGTCCGAAGACCCCGCAGGAAGCAGTTTTCTTCCGAGGAGGCTGAGGCCGTGCCCTAAGGTCCGCGATTGCCCGTAACGATCCCGGACGGTGGCAAATATTGCACACTACGTCGCAGTTTATATCAATTGTGAAGATTTAAAAGCAATAAAACGTACGAAAAGGGTTAAGAAAAAAGGAGAGATTTTTATTATGAAAAAGACTTTACTGTTTCTATCTGTATTAGTAGTGCTTGTATTGGCAGCTTGTGGTGGTGGAGATTCATCGGGTGATTCTGAAACGACAGAAATTACTATTGGAGCAAATAGTACACCACATGCAGAAATTTTAGAAGAAGCAAAGCCACTTCTTGAAGAAGAAGGAATAAACCTTACTATTGAAGAGTATCAAGATTATGTACTGCCTAATGATGATTTGGAAAGCGGGGATCTGGACGCAAATTACTTCCAGCATATTCCTTATTTAGAGAATCAAATAGAAGAAATCGGGTATGACTTTGACTACATTGACGGCATTCATATTGAACCGATGGGTCTTTACTCGCAAAACATTTCCAGTATTGATGACATTGAAGATGGAACAGAGGTAATTTTAAGTCGTTCTGTCGCTGACCATGGTCGCGTTCTGGCATTATTTGAAGAACAAGGATTGATTACACTGGATGAAGATGTAGATAAAGTGGAAGCAGAAGTAAGCGATATTGAGGAAAACCCGCATGACCTGACGTTTTCAGCAGATGTTGATGCGGCACTTTTACCAGAACAATATTTTGCTGAAGAAGATGCACTGATTGCGATCAATACAAACTATGCCATTGATGCGGATTTAAATCCATTAGAGGATGCGCTTTTTATTGAAGGTGATGAATCTCCATATGTGAATGTGATTGCAGTCCGTTCGGAAGATGTAGAAGATGAAACATTGAACACACTGGTTGACGTATTGCAATCAGATGAGATACAAGACTATATCTTAGAAACATACGATGGAGCCGTGGTTCCGGTTGGCGGAGATAATTAATTTTAGGTGCATTATAAGTATGTATTCAAAAGAAGAATAAAAAGGACCATGTTGGTTGAGTTCGTCACACCTTTGGACTTCGTTTCGTTGATCTTTCGGTGATCTTAAAACATCTTGTAGCAAATCTGGAGCATTTTATAGAATAAGCCAGCAATTAGAAACATGTTAATGGAGAAAGGTGACTAACATATTTTCAGCCTTTTATATACAAAATAATTATTACTGACGCGTCTATTCACCCTTTGTTTTTGAAACTGTCCTTGTGTTAAACTAGTTTTTGTAATCAAGCGAAAGGATGGTTCACTATTAATAGTGGAATAAGGATGAATTATACTCCAGAAATGGAGAAAGCAATGCAGCAGTCGAATAAAATTGGTTATGCCGAATACGAGAGAAGGTTAGATAAACGCATTGCAGTTGAGAAACGTAGAGAACAAGAATATGTTCAATGTAAACATTTGTCCGCTGAATTCGAAAGCCAACTTTAAAAATAGTAACTTATAATGGTACCATTGGATACTGATGCTCTTATCATTCGAGCATCAGTATTTGTATTTTTTGTACTTCTAAATGAAAAGCGATACAATTGTAGAAGATATGGACCTTTTAAAGTTGCTTACGCTCATTAACTTGATAGCCTAAAAGAGTTGATATTAAATTCAAAATGATATAAGATTGTAATGAGAATAGATTGAGAATGGAATACATACCCATTCGAAATAAAAATAATAGTAGTTGGAGGTATCACAATGGCAGGATCAACACTGGAAATCAAGAATCTTCATGTAACCATTGAAGGTAACGAGATATTAAAAGGTGTAAACCTTACGATAAATGGTGGCGAATTTCACGCAGTAATGGGACCGAATGGTACCGGGAAATCGACACTCGCGTCTGCAATTATGGGACACCCGAAATTTGAAATCACAGAAGGAAGTGTACACCTTGATGGGGAAGACGTACTGGCTATGGAGGTAGATGAGCGTGCTCGTGCAGGTTTATTTCTAGGTATGCAGTATCCAAGTGAGATCAGTGGTGTAACAACATCTGATTTCTTACGCTCTTCGATTAATTCACGTCGCGCGGAAGGTGACGAAATTCCTTTAATGAAATTTATTAAAGAAATGGACAATGCGTTGGATTTCCTTGAAATCGACAGAAACATGGCACAACGTTATTTAAACGAGGGATTCTCAGGCGGAGAAAAGAAACGTAATGAAATTCTTCAATTAATGTTATTGAAACCGGAAATTGCCATTTTGGATGAAATTGACTCAGGACTGGATATTGACGCATTAAAAGTCGTTTCCAAAGGGATTAATAAACTACGTGATGATAATTTCGGTTGCTTAATCATTACACACTATCAACGTTTGTTAAATTATATCACACCGGATCAGGTACACGTTATGATGCAAGGTCGCGTTGTTAAATCAGGTGGACCAGAACTTGCGCAGCGATTGGAATCTGAAGGTTATGAGTGGATTAAAGAAGAACTAGGCATTGAAGACGAAACCGTAGGCGAAGGCCAAGAAGCTTAAACGTTAGGAGGGGTAAGATGACTGTAGAAACAAAACGACCATATGACAAAGACTATATTGAACAGTTTTCTCAAGCTAGAAATGAACCGGAATGGATGCGTTCCTTACGCCTTCAAGCTCTAGAACTGACAGATACGCTTGAAATGCCTAAACCTGAAAAAACAAAGATAGGCAAATGGAATTTCAGTCGCTTTAAACATACGGCAGAAGGTGAATCCATTTCATCCATTAATGATTTGCCATCCGAAATACAGGATTTTCTTGATCAGGATAATGCACCGGAAAACTTATTCATTCAGCGTAATAACTCGGTTGCATATGCGTCTCTCAACCAGGAATTAAAAGATAAAGGGGTAATTTTTACCGATATTTTCACAGCACTCCAACAACATGGAGACTTAGTGAAAAAATATTATATGAAAGATGCTGTTTCCGTTGATGAGCATCGTTTGACTGCATTGCATGCTGCATTGATGAATGGTGGAATCTTTGTTTATGTTCCAAAAAACGTTGAAATAGAAGCCCCTATACAGACAATCTTTTGGCAGGAAGATCCAGAGGTGGCCTTGTTTAACCATGTACTGATTGTAGCGGAACAGAGTAGTTCGTTAACTTATGTAGAGAATTATATCTCCCATAATCATGAACAGGAAACAATCGCTAATGTAGTTACAGAAGTTATCGCCCTAGACAATGCTAAGGTTTCATTTGGTGGTGTCGATAATTTTGCAGCTGGAACAACAACCTACACGAACCGTCGCGGGGCAGCATACCGGGATGCATCTATCGATTGGGCAATAGGTGAAATGAACGATGGAAATACGGTTTTTGAAAATATTACACACTTAATTGGTGACAATTCAACAGGTCATACGAAAACCGTTACCGTAGGTCGCGGAAGTCTAATCCAGAATATTACAACGAAAAGTGTTCATTTTGGAAAAGATACAGAAGCTCATATATTACAGCACGGTGTAATGAAAGATAAAGCCTCATCCATTTTTAATGGAATCGGGAAAATTGAGCATGGAGCATCAAGGTCTAACGCGGAACAGGAATCACGAGTGTTAATGCTGAGTGAAAAAGCACGTGGTGACGCAAACCCCATTCTTTTAATTGATGAAGATGATGTTGAAGCTGGTCACGCAGCATCTGTTGGTCGCGTTGATCCGGTACAATTGTATTATTTAATGAGCCGTGGGATTTCGAGAGCGGAAGCAGAGCGTTTGGTTATTTTTGGATTCCTTGCACCAGTTGTTAATCAATTGCCGATTGAATCTGTTCGAGAGCAATTAACTCAACTCATTGAAAGGAAGGTATACTAATGGATGTAGGAGCCATCAGGCAGCAATTTCCGATATTAGATCAGGAAGTTAATGGACATCCTTTAGTATATTTAGATTCATCCGCGACTTCCCAGAAGCCTGAATCTGTCATTCGTGCGGTTGATGCATATTATCGTGAGGACAATTCGAATGTGCACCGGGGGGTTCACACACTGGGCTCAAGGGCAACAGATAAGTATGAAGGCGCCCGCGATAAAGTACGCCGCTTTATTAACGCGGGGAGTACTGCTGAAGTTATTTTCAACCGTGGAACAACAACAGGAATTAATACCGTTGCTTACAGCTATGGACGTGAAAATACAGGCCCCGGGGATGAAATTGTGATCACGCCAATGGAACATCACAGTAACATTATTCCATGGCAACAGACAGCAAAAGCCACTGGGGCAACATTGAAATATATACCCCTACAAAGGGATGGTACCGTTTCACTTGAAGATGTACGCGAAACGGTTACTTCCAATACTAAAATTGTGGCCATTAGCCATGTTTCTAATGTGCTTGGTACTGTTAACCCTATAAAGGACGTTGCAAAAATTGCACATGAAAATGGTGCCGTTATTCTTGTTGATGGAGCACAGGGGGCTCCACATATGAAGGTGGATGTCGAGGACTTGGATTGTGATTTCTATACGTTCTCCGGTCATAAAATGTGTGGACCAACAGGGATTGGCGTACTATATGGAAAGAAACAGTATTTGGATGCAATGGAGCCAGTTGAATTCGGAGGCGAAATGATTGATTTCGTTAACTTATATGATTCAACATGGAAAGAGCTCCCTTGGAAGTTTGAAGGTGGAACACCGGTTATCGCTGGGGCTATTGGTCTTGGCGTGGCGATAGACTTTTTAAATGATGTTGGAATGGATGCTATTACCAATCATGAGAAAGTATTAGCTTCATATGCCATGGAACAAATGAAAACCATTGATGGTTTAACCATATATGGCCCGGAGAACCGAGCGGCCTTGGTTACGTTTAATTTAGGTGACGTTCACCCCCATGATACCGCGACGGTACTCGATGCAGAAGGGATAGCTGTTCGTGCTGGTCATCATTGTGCACAACCACTGATGCACTGGTTGGATGTAACAGCAACAGCACGAGCCAGTTTTTATCTGTATAATACGAAGGAAGATGTTGATCGTTTGGTAGAAGGACTTTTAAAGACGAAGGAGTATTTCGGTGATGTCCTATGAATAACTTAGATACACTTTATCGGCAGGTAATTATGGACCATTATAAGAATCCCCGCAATAAGGGAGCTATCGATGGTGATACATTAACTGTTGACATGAATAATCCGACATGCGGGGATCGAATACAGTTACAATTGCAAATTGAAGATAATCGTGTCAAAGATGTGAAATTTGAAGGGGAAGGCTGCTCCATCAGTATGTCTTCCGCCTCTATGATGACTTCTGCAATAAAGGGTATGAAACTTGATGATGCCTTGGATATGTCACATGTATTTTCAGAAATGATGATTGGGAAAGATGTTGATACGGAAAGCTTGGAAGATATTGCTGCCTTGCAGGGAGTGTCTAAATTCCCGGCGCGTATTAAATGTGCTACACTTCCATGGAAGGCAATGGAGAAAGGTGTTCATGGAGAGTAGGAAGCCAAAGGATTAGCGTACGTAAGCATAAAGAGTACGAATATCTAATAGGAGGTTTTTAATTATGGCTAAAGAAATACCTGAAATGGAAGGATATGAATATGGGTTCCATGACAAGGATGTTTCGGTTTTCCGCACAGAGAGAGGCTTAACGAAGTCAGTCGTTGAGGAAATCTCAAAAAGAAAAGAAGAACCGGAGTGGATGCTGGATAAACGGCTAAAAGCGCTGGATGTTTTCTATAGTAAACCAATGCCTCAATGGGGAGGCGACTTATCAGAACTTGATTTCGATGAGATTGTTTATTATGTGAAACCTTCCGAATCACAAGGAAGAACGTGGGATGAAGTTCCAGCAGAAATCAAAGAAACATTTGATAAGCTGGGAATTCCAGAAGCCGAACAGAAATATTTAGCTGGTGTATCAGCTCAATATGAATCAGAAGTTGTGTATCACAGCTTGGAAAAAGAATTAGAAGAACAAGGGATTATCTTTAAAGATACAGATACAGCACTGAAAGAAAATGAAGCGTTATTCAAAGAATATTTCGGTAAAGTAATTCCAGCTGCTGATAATAAGTTTGCGGCATTAAACACGGCAGTATGGTCTGGTGGATCTTTCATTTATGTACCAAAAGGGGTTCATACATCTTCCCCATTACAGGCTTATTTCCGGATAAACTCGGAAAATATGGGACAATTTGAAAGAACATTGATCATTGTCGATGAAGGTGCCTCTGTTCATTATGTAGAAGGTTGTACGGCACCGGTATTTACAACAAATTCTCTGCATAGTGCAGTTGTAGAAATTTTCATTAAAAAAGATGCCTATTGTCGTTATACAACGATCCAGAACTGGGCAAACAACGTGTATAACTTGGTTACCAAACGAGCAACTTGCGGTGCGAATGCCACAATGGAGTGGGTCGATGGAAATATGGGATCCAAACTTACCATGAAATATCCATCTGTGCTTTTAAGAGGAGAAGGTGCACGTGGGATGACACTTTCTATTGCACTTGCTGGTAAAGGTCAGCACCAAGATGCTGGAGCAAAAATGTATCACTTGGCGCCAAACACGTCATCTTCCATAGTTTCGAAGTCCATTTCCAAAAAAGGTGGTAAAGTATCCTACCGTGGAATGGTTCAATTCGGACGTAAAGCTGAAGGTGCCCGCTCAAATATTGAGTGTGACACGTTAATTATGGATAATTCATCAACATCGGATACGATTCCATACAATGAAATATACAATGACAATATTTCATTGGAACACGAAGCAAAAGTATCTAAAGTCTCTGAAGAACAGCTCTTCTACCTAATGAGTAGAGGTCTTAGTGAACAAGAGGCAACGGACATGATTGTAATGGGCTTTATTGAGCCATTTACAAAAGAGCTTCCAATGGAATATGCAGTAGAAATGAATCGTCTGATCAAACATGAAATGGAAGGTAGTATAGGTTAACCCTTGTTTTATAGAGATTGAATAATCGAAGGTGACACTTGCCCGATTTATGCCCGGTTACGAAAATGGGACATATTTCATAGGAAGGGATAAAGTGTCATCTTCGATTTTTTCATAATGTGTAATAAAGGTACCCCCTGTTATCTTTATAATAGCGTGGCTGGGTTTTTCGGAGACCTCTATTTATAAATTTGCACCAGCTTTCCAGGAGATGCACCGTCGTATGGCGTAACGCATGGTGGTGATAATGCTGGAAGGTTGGTGCTGTTACTGGATATTAGTTTTCTGATTAGCCGCATTATTTTCAGGGTGCGGTTTGCTTTTTTGTGTTAAAATAAAGTTTAACGGTTCGATTACTCCTGTTGTTTGTTCTATATTACGAAATATCTCTGTATGATTTTAAAGATAAAAAATCGAAAATTTTTAAAATGACTCGCTTTTGTTATTTTGAAATAGATGTTAGCCTGTGTAGCATTGCTCCATTAATCAGTAAATGAGGAAAGGGAAGTGATCATTTTGAACAAACAGCAAGTGGTGGAAACAGCACGGAAATATGGCTTAAAAGTAAAAGAGGATTCGATCTCATTTAACGAGTCTGGTTTAGATTTTCTAGTCGCTTATGCAAAAGACGATAAGGGAACAGAATGGGTGCTGAGACTTCCTAGACGGGACGATGTAATGCCCAGGGCAGTTGTTGAGAAGAAAGCATTGGATTTCATCCATAAATATGTCCCTTTTCAAGTCCCGGTTTGGTCTATTTATGAGGATCATCTTATTGCTTATAAAAAATTAACAGGCATACCAGCCGGCACGATCGATCCAGAGATGCATAACTATGTGTGGAAGATGAATCATGAAAATGTGCCTGAATCATTTCATCAGACACTAGCCAAAGCTTTGGCCTCGCTGCACACCCTTCCGAGAGCAGAGGCTCATAAAGCTGGTCTTTCTGTTCAGACAGCAGAGGGAGCAAGATTATTAATGATTGAGCGTATGGAAAAGGTTAAAGCGAAGTTTGGTGTAGGCGAATCTCTGTGGAACCGTTGGATGTTATGGGTGAATAATAAGGAATTGTGGCCTCTGAGAACAGGTCTGACTCATGGGGATATTCATGCAGGCCATACGTTGATTGATAAAGATACGAACGTAACTGGTCTAATCGACTGGACTGAAGCAAAAGTAACAGATGTATCAAATGATTTCGTTTTCCAATACCAAGCATTCGGCGAAACAGCTTTAGAGAAACTGATTAGCTATTATCGGCAAGCAGGGGGGATCTACTGGCCTGCCATGAAAGAACATATCATTGAGCTTAGTGCGGCATACCCGGTTGCTGTTGCTGAGTTTGCGATAGCCTCAGGGTTGGAAGCGTATGAACAGATGGCGAGAGAAGCGCTGAGGTGAATGCATACTACTGTTATGTGTGAAAATTCAGTGATTTAAATGTTGCGAACGGAGCATAAGAGCAAAATAATTGCCTGGTCTTTTTGAAAGGGATACTTATAGAGAATACATGCTTTACACTTCTTGTTAAGGATTAGAGACTTTTGAACACGATTTGATTTTCTTTATACATTGTTTAATCAACGTTAAGCTGGAAATGTCCATCGAATAATTGTTAAAAAGAAGCTGGGCTAAACGTGTTTTTAACAAATAACTTCCAAATATACATTGCTTCGGAAATGGTCGTTTTTTAGTTAAACACGTTTGTTTTGTCCCAGCTTCTTTACATTACTGATTTTCATGCATACGCTTCTGGAATTGGCACTAACAAAGTCCGCCGCCGAGGCTTCAAAAGGCCAGGTTCCTTTCCCCCTGGATAAGAAAAAAATATGCAGCTATTGATTCAAAGATGTATTACAATCGTTCCGTTTATATGCGCTTACCATTTACCGCTGTTTCGAATATTCTCCCAGTCTATGAATAACTTGACATGTGCATCTAATCCCATCGAAAAAGTTGTCTACTCCAATATTTTCATTTGGAGAATGATTACCTTCATCAAAGTTTGCGTAGGGAACGATAACAGATGGCAAACCTAATATTTTCGTCCATACATAATCTGGAAGACTTCCGCCAAGACTTGGTTGTAGAACTGGATTTTGATTGAAGGATTCACCTACTGCTTTTGTAACGACATTGACAATCTCCTGGTCAGCTGGCGTTCTAGAAGGTTGCATATCTCCAAGATGGTTCACTTCAATATCAGGTGCATACTTTTGCACATGATCACAAAATTTCTTGTAGATATCATCTGGGTCTTGATCGACAACAAGGCGCATATCCATTTTTAATGTAGCCTGTGCGGGAATAATCGTTTTTGACCCCTCACCGCCGTATCCGCTTGTAAATCCGGCAATATTAAATGTCGGTTCCATCGTTAAATTATGATAATATTCTTCTGTATTCATGTTTAATTGTTCATAGCCGATTTTTTCAGCCACTTGCTCTCTATCAAAAGGTAACCCTTTTATAATCTCTTTTTCATTCTCCGTTGGTTCACGGATATTATCATAAAATCCTTCGATTAATACTCGTCCGTTTTCATCGCGCATCGTTCTTAGCAAATCAATCAATTTCCATGCGGGATTCGGAACAATATTTCCTTTATTGCCCGAATGGTTTTCCCATTTAGCCCCTTTTGCAGTCAATTCCACATATAACATTCCTCTTACGCCGAGTAAAACGAACGGTGCACCACTGTCATGCATCGGGCCATCCGAGGTATATACAAGATCCGCATTTAAAAGATCTTTGTTTTTCTCAACGAATGAAGAAAGATTGGCGCTGGCACTTTCTTCTTCACCTTCAAATACCATTTTTACATTAATTGGTAATTCGCCGTACGTGTCTAAATAAGTTTTAATTGCTAAAATCTGTGCCATCAATTGACCTTTATTATCACCGGCACCGCGACAAAAAATTTTCCCGTCACGAATGGTTGGCTCAAATGGTGGAGATAACCACTCATCAAGCGGATCCGGCGGTTGAACATCATAATGTCCATAAATTAATAAGGTAAAAGCTTCAGGATCTTTTATGACTTCCCCGTAGACCACCGGGTGCCCGTCTGTTTCAATCAGGCGGGTATTAATGCCTATATCTTCCATCATGTTTTTTAATAAGCTTGAACATTCTCTGACACCGATGTTTTGAGCACTGATGCTTTTTTGTCGCAACAATGTGAATAATTGCTGCAAATATTGGTCTTTGCGCTGTGTAATCAAATTTGATATTTCAGGTGAAAACATTGTATTTCCTTCTTTCCGTATCAGCAATAATTGTTTCCCATTCATTATTATAGAGCTTGTGCATGATTCTATATCAATGGTGCTGGTTTAAAGTGTTCCCATAAGTATTGTTGCAATAATAATTGAAGCTGTTGTTACTGTGGTGAAACCACCGACAAGCATTGGTGTTAAAATCTCATCGAGAATGGCTTGTTGTTCTTTTTCGTTCCTACCAGCACTACGGCTTACTTCTTCTGCCAGGATGTAGTCTGCTGGAAATCCAAACATAGCTGTAAGTGCTACCGGAACCCCTAAAAACGGGTCCCATTTCAATAGTTTTGAAGCAAGGAATCCCCCAGCAAAAATACCGATTGCTCCTAGGGCAAGAATTACGAGAACGGTCGGAAGATAATCGACAAACATATCAACCGTAATATCGTTCATTGCTGATATAATGACAAAAAGGAGCCCAACCATAGAAATGCCAAATGTGTTTGCACGCTGCATCATTTTGGTCTGATAAAAACCAACATAGGTTCCAGCAACTCCAAGAATCAATGCCCAAAGACTGTAGTGAATGGTTGTTAGACTTTCAAGCCAAACGGCAAGTGCTCCACCAATAAATAATTGGAATAATAAGATAATGTTTGTTTGGTATTTTTCTGGAATCCAGCCCTTTTTATTTTCTGTTGCTGTATCATTCTTCGCTTTATCGGAAAAAGTGAATGTGCCTGCATCGATCGAAGCCTGAAGCTTATTGGCGTAACGACGCAAAAAATTACTGGCAACCGGCATACCTAACAATTTTTGGCAACCATATACGAGTGCCGGAACCGTCACCATGGCTGCTAATCCTACCTCTTCAAGCTTTTCAAACGTAATAAGGGTTGCAACAAGGCCACCTGATAGCGGCCCCGCACCAGAAACAGCCGCTTCATAGCCGAAAAGCGGAGTAGCTACAAGAATGATGAGAATAGTCGAACAAATCATGCCGAAAAGGGCAATGAGTATCGCTTTTCCCTGGCTTTTTATCAATCGAAAAGGCACCATTGTTCCCATATGGACAACGAGCGGTGCCACCATCACATTACCGAAGGCTGCGAGATTGGATTGATCAATAAGATCTTTTGGAAAAACGCCTGTCCAGATCAAAATTAAATAGCCGAACAAAGCAACAAGAAGCATTGGAATTCTTGCTCTTGATATAATTGATAACAATTCTCCTACTGCCAATAATGCAATCAGCAACATAGCTGCAAATACGGGTTCATTTAACATTTTGTTTCCCTCATTTCCCCATCGTAGTTGTTGTGTCTATTGGTGTTTCAGCCTATATGCCTAAGGCTACACGTATTTACACTTATGTTGTATTTATGTATAAATTTCAGTTTATTCGTTTATAAAAGTATTGTCAACACACTTTTATCATTTTTCAAACAGTAGTGCGTTGTGAATTAATGATAAGATGAGTTTCAACCGGCATATTTGAGTACAAGGGGAGAGTTGGCTATGTGTCATGGTGGACTAGCCGTATTTGTAATGCAGAGCTTTAATTGTCTATTTTTATAAATAAATAGTCTTACGTTGAGGGCTATTTTGTTTTTTAAACAAAGTAAAATGTTTCTGAATAGGAATTATAAATAATCAATGCTAATATAGGGTAGGAAGTATATGAAAGATGGAAGGGTTGACTATTGGTTTTTATCATATGTATTTTGATCGGCGTACTGACTGCCTTTTTAGGCAGTTTAATGGGGCTTGGTGGAGGAATGATCCTCATACCCAGTTTATTATTTTTTAGTAGTATAATGGATTCCTTTGCGTGGGCAACACCCCAAACTATTGTAGGTATCTCGCTGGTGACCATGATTTTTACAGGATTATCATCAACGATTGCTTATCATAAAATAGGGCGGTTAGATTATAAAACCGGTTTGTTATTTTTATCAGGTAGTATTCCAGGTAGTATATTGGGATCTTGGTTAAATCAATTTTTTAATACGGATAATTTTTTACTCTATTTCGGTTTGGTTATGATTCTGATGTCCTTCTTGTTTTTTGTAAAACCGAAGCCAAGGGAACAATCTGTTGCGATTAAGGGACAAATGAAAAGAGAATTTCATGTGAATGGCGTAACTTCCATATACAGTGTCTCTATCTGGCTTGCTTTCTTCATATCGTTATTTGTTGGTACATTATCAGGGTTATTTGGAATTGGTGGCGGAGCAATTATGGTGCCTGCTATGATATTACTATTTGGAATACCAATACATATTGCGACAGGGATTTCCATGTTTATGATTCTATTTGTAAGTATTATAGGTGCCAGTACACATATTGCGCTTGGTCACATTGCCTGGGAATATGTTTTCCTTTTTATTCCTGGTGCATGGATTGGGGCTAAACTTGGTGTGATTGTAAATCAAAAACTGACAGGACAGGCGCTTGTATGGATATTACGTATTTTATTGATTTTTATCGGAGTACGAATGATTTTTCAAGGTCTAGGTTGAGGAGCATGACATATGCAGGAGAAACTCTATTTCTATTATACCAATGATTTACATAGTAATTTTGACCAGTGGCCGCGTGTTGCTAGCTTTTTAAAAGAGGCAAAGGCAAGTAGGGCAGAAACAAATGAATCCTGCTGGTTAATTGATATTGGGGATCATGTTGATCGTGTTCATCCAATTGCAGAAGCCTTTATGGGAAGGGCGAATGTCGCTTTAATGAATGATGTTGGCTATGATTTAGTAACGCTCGGCAATAATGAAGGAATTACATTAGGACATGATGAGCTTTTTCATTTATATGATGATGCTACATTCCAAGTGGTATGTGCAAATTTACACAGTATGAATAATGATGAACCTGACTGGCTTCAGCCAACGGTAAACATCCATTCCGTTGGTGGAGTGAAAGTAGGCGTGATTGGGTTAACAGCCCCGTTTAATGCTTTTTATGAGTTGCTTAACTGGCATGTAGCTCCTCCATATAAAACACTGGAAAAGTATGTGAATCAGCTCAAACAGACAACAGATATTATTATTTTGTTGTCCCATTTAGGGCTTAACGAGGATCAGGAGATTGCTCGCAGGTTTAAAGCCATTGATGTCATTATTGGTGGACATACCCATCATTTGTTGCGCACCGGAGAACACATCAATAATACGGTGATAACAGCTGCTGGTAAGCACTGCGCCTTTGTCGGAGAGGTTATGTTAACATGGGATCATACGCGTCAAGAACTTGTTAAAAAGGAAGCATATACGACAGACATTACCCATATTGCCAAAGATATGCAAACCGAGCAAAATTTATACGAACTTGAGGAACGTGCAGACGAGATTTTAGAGAAGAAGATTGTTCACATTACATCTCCGATAGAAATAAGATGGTTTACGGATACGAGAATTATGCAGGAACTCACAAATACGGTGAAAGACTGGACGAAAGCGGATTGTGCTATGTTAAATTCAGGATTGCTATTGGATCAACTTCCTGCAGGTGATGTTACGTACAAGGATATTCATCGTATTTGTCCACATCCCATCAATCCAGTGGTCGTTGAGCTTACAGGAGATGAATTACTGGAGGTGATTCGCGCGGCCTTCACAAAGGATTTCATGGAATTGAAGTTAAAAGGGTTTGGCTTCCGCGGCGAAGTTCTTGGACGAATGTTATTCGCCGGGTTACAGGTGGAAACGGATATGCGTGAGACTGGGGAAGAGTATGTTCGAGACGTGACGTTTCAAGGTTATCCGTTGGAATCCGACCATATCTACTCGGTTGCAACCGCAGATACATTCACCTTTGGGCGTTTGCTGCCTGAGATAGCTAAATCGGAAACAAAGCGCTATTTTTTACCTGAATTTTTGCGTGATTTATTGGCTGATACGTTGCGAGATAAGTTTGGAGATGAATCGTGACACTTTGGGTTACCTGTGCATACACTTATAGTGTTATCACGAAGGAGGCATCTCATTTAAATGATTACAGTAAATCCGTTAGAAGTAGAGGGGATTATTTTTACAGCTGTCCGGGTAGAACTGCCGAAGACAAATTTATTAATGATTTCGAATGATGTAGGGTATATTATGTGTGCGGCCTTGGATGTGGATTTCTTTAATGAAAATGAAAAATTGAGAAAGCGTGAGGTGATCGCTGGTCGAGCGGAAGGTGTACGTACCATTGACGAATTACTAAATGCTCCACTGGCAAAAATTACAGATGCTTCAAAAGAGATATATGGATGGGAAGAAGGCATGACGGGGAAGGATGCTTTGGTTAAAATATCATAGATAGATGGTGCCTCTCTGGTTGTGGGAGGCATTTTTGCTTAAAAAATATTTTAAATTCTAACCCTTTAAAAACAAGCATAAGTTTGTTTTAAGGGGGTTTTTATGTTGAGGCATCGGATGGGATTTCGTAAAAATAGAACACCACCTCCAGGTAAAAATTTACTTGTTATTACAATGATTGTCTTCGTTTTCGTTGTAAGCTTGAGCATATGGTTTATTAATAGGGGAATTACACCAGCATTAATGGAAATAGCAGATACAAAAACAGAAGAATTTGCAACACGTGCTATCAATTCTGCTGTTCGATTTTCGGAGGATTATGATTTTGAGGAAGTTGCCGAAATTAACACGGATAATGAAGGAAACGTAACAATATATGGCTGGAACTCCAACGTTATAAATGAAATAAACCGGGTATCAACGGATCGTGTGGAAGAATTTTTTTACAGGATGAATAGAGGAGAGCCACTTACGTTTGACAATCCACTGGAAGAACCACTTGATGAAGATGAAGAATCTACCTATGTTGAACTGGATCCAACTGTAGTAGATATTCCCATCGGGCAAGCGACCGGTAATACCATTCTTGCCAATTTAGGTCCGACAGTTCCCGTTAATCTTGATCTTGTGGGAAGTGTTAGAACCGATGTCATTCATGAAATAGAGCCATTCGGTATTAATGGTGCGTTGGTTAATCTTTATTTAATGGTCGAAGCAGACGTGCAAATTGTTATCCCTTTTATAACCGAGGTGAAAGAGGTAAGTACAAGAATTCATATCGACTCGGGGACTATTATTGGAGATGTTCCGGAATTCTATGGAGGAGATGGTGATGGCCCGTCGATCGCGGTACCAAAAGATGAATTGCAGGATGAATAAAAGTTTAGTATAATATAATTACAAATTTCATAATGAACCTCAGATCGGTGAGGTAGAGGTGCAAATAATAGAAGTAGTCAACAGGAGAATGACAACTGTGATTGTTGACGAAAGGATTGTTTGCCGAAGCATAATAAGCGTCAATCTTATTATTGCTGGTATATCTTTGAATAAGGGATGTACTGTCATGTTTGAATATCATCTGCATGGAGAACTATCGATCGAAATGGAGGATAACGTATATTGCAGGACAATGGTAGGTTATTTTCTATCATTGTCTTTTTTATGGCTTTTTTTAAGAAGCACAATGCTCTGCGTGACTTTATCTCCATGCATAATCATAAAAATTATTGGAGGTAAGCGTAATGGAAGGGACTATTTATTCAATTATTCCGCCTGTTGTTATGCTCGTTCTTGTTTTGTTAACGAGAAAAGTATTAATTTCATTAGGTCTAGGGATTCTGATTGGCGCATTATTTATTCATCATTTTGCGATCGGAAGCAGCCTAAAAGAAATAGGTGTGGTGTTTTATGAAATATTTGTCTTGGATGGAGCATGGAACACGGGAAATATCTTACTTATTAGTTTCCTGTTATTACTCGGTATTATGACGGCCTTCCTGCAAGCATCGGGGGGAAGTAGAGCGTTTGGTGAATGGATGGTCAAGCATGTGAAGACGAGAACCGGAGCTCAGATTGTAACTCCAATTCTTGGTTTGATAATTTTTATAGATGATTATTTTAACAGTCTGGCTGTCGGTCAAATTGCTAGACCATTAACAGATCGTCATAAGATTTCTAGGGCGAAACTTGCGTATTTTATTGATTCAACGTCGGCTCCGGTAACTGTACTTTCACCAATTTCAAGCTGGGGTGCTTATATTATTGGTATTCTTGGAGGTCTATTTGCCGTTAATGGTGTTACAGATATTCAACCAATAACTGCATTTATTCAAATGATTCCCTTAAATTTGTACGCGCTGGCTGCTATTCTCCTTGTTTTTTTGGTAGCTTATTTTAAAATGGATATCGGAGCAATGCGATCACATGAGGAGCGAGCTGTTGAAAAAGGAGAGCTCCTTGATCCTAAGCAGCATCATGTACCTGGTGATTTAGGGAATACGTTAGACTCGCATAAAGGGGGGAAAGTATACCATTTATTAGTACCTATTGGTGTGCTTATTGCAGCAACGGTTGTGTCCATGCTCATAACAGGAGCAAATGCGAGCGAAGGCGATGTTACAATACTAACTATGTTTGCTAATACAGATGTGAATCTATCCTTATTCAGCGGTGGGTTAATAGCCGTATTAACTTCTTTCGTATTTCACTTCCAGCAACAGAAACCCAGAGCACATATAATTAAAATATGTAGCGAAGGTATAAAAACAATGTTGCCGGCAATTTATATATTAGTATTGGCATGGATGATCGGTTCTATTATCGGGACCCTGGAGACTGGGGAGTATTTAGCGCAGTTGGTTAGTGACGCTTCAATCAGTGCGTCTATGCTGCCATTCCTGTTTTTCATCATTGCGGGGGTTATGGCAGTTGCTACAGGGACCTCTTGGGGAACATTTGGGATTATGTTACCAATTGCTGCTGAAGTAACGGTTATTGCGGATATCCATATGCTTCTTCCCACATTAGCTGCAGTATTGGCTGGCTCTGTATTCGGTGATCACTGTACCCCAATTTCTGATACAACGATTCTCTCGTCAACCGGAGCAGGTGCGAATCATATTGATCATGTTGTAACCCAAGTACCATATGCTATTATAGCCGCAGTCGCTGCAAGTGTTGGTTATCTGATTATCGGTTTCACTAATCAAATATTATTAGCCCTGCTCGTTACATTCTTTGTCATTATTGGTGTAGGCATATTCGTTGGTTTTATAACGAAATCAAAAGTGAAGAAGGCGTAGTACTGCATTACCCTTAGAATTTGATGTTACTTCTTAACCTTTTCTAACGTACAAGAGAAGAAAAAAGCTTCTACCGTGTGGGTAGAGGCTTCTTCATTCGTTTATCATTCGTTCCCATCTCTTCAAGAAAGGATAAGGGTCAAATGACCATTCACGATCTCCGTTATCTTGATACATCCCATAATGCAGATGTGGAGGGAATTTTCCGGAAGTTCCGGGTGGACCATAACCGGTAGAACCAACGCTTCCTAGTTCATCTCCAGGCTGTACGACTTGGCCTACTTCTAAGTCATCGCTATATCCGCTCATATGCGCGTAATAATGGTAGACGTTAAAAATATCACGTATGCCGATGCGCCAGCCGCCGTATAAATTCCATCCCATCATTTCAACAACTCCATAGGTTGTAGATTTTACCGGCGTTCCGTAGTCAGCGAATATATCCGTTCCTTCATGGATCCGTAAACCGCCAAATCCGCGCTTGTCTCCCCATGTGCTATTGTAGCTGTAATTATATTGGGTGGAAACAGGAAAGTCTCGGTCGGTTAAGTTGATTTCTTGAAACTGTCTAAATACTTTGGAAGTGTTCATAATGGTTTGTACGGTGAGATCTCGTTTGTAGTAATTCCACAGTGCGATCTTTATATCGTCTTCTACCTGTCCGTATTCAAGCAGGATATTAGCCATCGTGTACAATACATCTTCCGCGTTTTCCGGGTCCGCTTTACCATCGCCATTTCCGTCTTTCCCTTTCCCGCTAAAAAATTCAATGATCCGTTCATCTTTTATCATCGAACTATTTCCAATTCCAAACCAAATTTCTGGTGGGATATCTATGGAAATGACCTGTTCATCATCGGGGTCTTCCTTGATGTTTCGTTCAAAATTATCAATGGCTGCCAAGTAATACCATGGAATTTGTGTTAATGCTTCTGTTTTTTTAAAAAGTGCCATCCGCTTATCATAAATATCTTCATCCGCATAGACAGTCCCGGCGTACGTGAAAATAGTCGTTATTAGAATTAAACCGATGAGCATTTGTTTGTAGAACAATATATTTCACCCCCTGTTCGGTCCGCCTATTGGTTTATTCATTTCCTTGTGGTGATTTTTTCATTTCTTCAATAATGCGATCAATGGTGTTATCGTAATTCCGGTTTTCAGTGGTTGAATTCGACAGACTTTCTATATCTTCCATTAATACTTCGTTTTCTGAAACATATATTTCAAAAAATCTCGGCATGATTGACATTGCTGTTTTCTTCGCAATGTCCGCTGCGGTAGCACCATCCATATCTTGCTCTTTTTCATAAGCAATGAGAACTTCTCCATCTGTAACAAGCGTTGCTACTTCCTCAAAGCCATCGTTTCGTAAAATAACACGTGTAATCATATTGGCCATTTCGTTACGGTCTATGGTTATATTACGGTTTCCTTCCTGGTCATTATCTACTTGATCATTCGTATAACGAACGTAGCCCAGCTTTTCGTCTAATTCTTCATCTACAGGTGCTTGTTGCTGTTCTCTAGTTGGATTTAAAGGTTCAGCATCATTTGGATCATCTCCGGCATTGTCGGTACTTCCGCAGCCAGTTAATGCAAAAAGTGCAATTAGAACAATTGGTATAAAAAGTTTCGGATACATTATGTCCCTCCTCCAGGTAGATTGGTTAATTTTCCTTCATAGTGTCTGTACAGATACGCTAATTCATGCATGAAATTATTTCTAGTCGCCCGCATGTGAATTATGATAAACTATAGATAGCTTAAACGAGGTGAGTAGCTTTGATTGAATTGCACGGAAATCATTACGAAATTATGGAGAACATAAAAAAGGGATTTGAAGAAGAGGCTTTTAAAGAGCGTTATTCAGATATCTTGTCCAAATACGACTATATTGTAGGTGATTGGGGTTACGAACAATTGAGGCTTAAGGGCTTTTATGATGATTACAATAAAAAAGCACCTGCTGATATGAAAATAGCTGCCCTGGACGATTATTTGTATGAGTACTGTAACTTCGGCTGTGCCTATTTTGTTTTAAAAAAGGTGGATAAATAGAAGGGGCAGTAGTTCTGATTAGGAACTACTACTCACTCTCTTTGGGGTTGCCCGGCTCATCGTGGATAGGATGTGCACCCGGGGTTTGTCTGGGGAGGTCGTTATGCAATTTCTTGTCAGGAAAGACAAAGGCACTATCGCGCTTTTGCCCTTCTTTCCATGGAGTTGATTTACTTTCGACTTGTTCATCTTTATTAACAGCTGATCCAAATGCACCTTCCGGATATTCTTCCGGTATTAACACGTTTCTCATACTGTCTACATTGGAAAAATCAGAGTAATCTTTTTTGGGCTTTTTTTTCATGGGATCATCCTTTCTATGCTTATTTTTCACCAAAAGAGATAAATATATGTTTTGTTTTTTTACTCGTTCATTCCATGTTTATTGACATGATGTAATTCATATAATCATATTTGTGCATTGTGAAATGGATAG
Source organism: Virgibacillus sp. NKC19-3 (assembly GCF_019837165.1). Taxonomy (NCBI): domain Bacteria; kingdom Bacillati; phylum Bacillota; class Bacilli; order Caryophanales; family Bacillaceae; genus Virgibacillus; species Virgibacillus saliphilus. The sequence goes on along the minus strand of NZ_JAGYHC010000001.1, from coordinate 2,721,958 downwards.
ATGTAGTCAAGCTTGGTAAAGGAATAGTTCAGCCAATGCATGAATATTCATATAAATCATTACCGTACAAGAAGAAGGGAGTGTAAGTTTGAAATGAATAGAAGTTTGATGTAGAAACAAGACCCATACATTGGAATTAATTAAGAAAACTGAAAAGGGGATATTAGAAAATGAAGAAATTGCTTTTACCTATAGGATTCGTATTGATAGGTCTTTTTACAGCATGTAGCTCTGCAGAAGGAGACGAACTGGTCGATTACCAAAATGGTTATGTTGAAAACGTGGTGAACAAGACTGAAGAGGTTGATCAAAAGTTTCAGGAATCATTAGAAGCTCAAACTATGGAAGAAATGATAGAGATGCAAGAAAATGAAGTTATGCCAATGGTTAGTGAAATAGGAGAATACATAGACGATCAGGAACCGGAAACAGATGATGTGAAGGAATATCATGATATGAGGGCAGAAGAAATGAGTATATGGGAAGAGGCTTTTGATTTGAGATTCGAAGCATTAGAAAAAATGGCAAATAATGAGAGTGACCAAGAGGTAGATGAACTTATTGCACAATCAGACGAGAAACTTGATGAGTCCGATGAAATAGGAATGGAAGTAGAACAGAAACTGGGAGAACTGGTAGAAGAATATAACTTGGAATTTGAGGAGGAGTAGTGAAACTGGATCAAATTCGAATGAGGGCAGTCGACAAGTAAGCGTGTCGTGCTACACCAAAACGATAGTACCATAGTAAACAGGTAATGAGCGGAGAAACGGTCGTCAAGAAGCATTCATGACGACCGTTTTATAAATCATATAATGTATTGCTTCGTTTTTATTTCACTAACCATATCAGGTTTCTTCTATTATCTATTCATAATATGGTATGCTAAAGAGGTAGTAATAATGATCGGAGGTTTACCAATGTATTTTGTTGATCGAAGTAAAATGGAGCAAAAGCTTGTATATATGGATGAAATAATACAGGAAATAAACAAGCATACCTATGATTCTTTCCTGGAAAAATTAAGTTTGGAAAGAATGGTTCATGTTTTCATTGAATCTACACTTGATGTAGGGAATATGATGATTGATGGATTTATTATGCGTGATCCGGGTGGATATGAAGATATCATTACTATTTTAATCGATGAGAAGGTGCTACCGAAGGATGAGGAGGAGGCCTACAAGGCGATGATTCGACTGCGCAAAATGATTGTACATGACTACATGAGCATCGATCATAACAAATTAAAAGAAACGATGATTGGAAATCAAACTATTTTTGAAATGTATAGCACCCATATAAGAACATATGTAGATAATGAACTAGGAGTTGCGAACGCATTTACAAATGGCAGTTGAGGTTGGGACAAAACAAACGTGTTTCATTAAAAAGACGAACATTATCAAGCTTAGCGTAGGAAATATGCGGAGACTCCAGCGGGAGAAAAGGCATAGGTGAGACACCGAAGTGCGATAGCAATCTTTTTTGCGAGGAGTGCTGCTCCTCGAAGTCGCTTGCAACACGACGAGCACAAGGGGCTCACCAGCCGCCCTAAGGTGCGCGAAGTATATTTCCGAAGCGATGTATGTTCGGATTTTATTTGTTAAAAATACTTTTGTCCCAGCCTCATTGTATAAGTGCAACTAAGGCTTTTGCGTAAGGAGCATGCATTCCAAAGCATAAGGGTTTCTAAAACTGCACAGAACGCTTTCATAAGAATCCCTTTAAGCCTAGTTTTCTAAAGTCGCAGTGAAATGAGGGTATAAGGTGAAACGATATAAAGGTTATTTGATTGATTTGGATGGAACAATGTATCAAGGGACTGATCCTATTGAAGGAGCTGCTGATTTTGTCGATGCTTTGCATGATGATGGTATTCCCTATTTATTTTTAACTAATAATTCGTCGAAAACGCAAGAAGATGTTTCGGATAAGCTAAATGCGATGGGCATTAGGTCGACCCCTGACAATGTGGTTACGACAAGTTTGGCAACAGCCACGTATATTAAACAGAAAAAAGCGAATGCACGGGTATATGTCATTGGGGAAGAGGGTATTCATCAAGCGTTGCAGGAACAAGGTCTTACCATTACGGAGGAGGATTGTGATTTTGTTGTCGTTGGCATTGATCGACATGTCACTTATGAAAAATTTGCAAAGGCCTGCTTAGCTATTCGAAATGGCGCTACATTTATTTCTACAAACAGCGATGTTTCTATTCCGACAGAGCGTGGGCTTTTGCCGGGAAATGGTGCACTGACCTCTGTGATTACGGTGAGTACAGGAAGGACGCCGATTTTTATCGGAAAGCCGGAAGCAGTCATCATGGAACAGGCATTGCAGATATTAAACCTCCCAAGGCGAGATACCTTAATGGTTGGGGATAATTATCATACGGATATTCTTGCCGGGATTCATGCAGGTATTGATACACTAATGGTTTTTACCGGGGTAACGCCCTATGAAGAACTTCCTCATTTGGAAAAAAAGCCGACCTATCATGTGCAGCGTCTAATGGAATGGACTGAAAATATATAGGAAGAGCTCGGGGAAGCTCTTCCTACTTGTTTCTAATCATCGATATCCTCATCATCGACATTACTATGAGCGAGTCTGCTTGAAGCTGATGCTGCTATAGCTCCTACAATATCATCCAGAAACGTATGAACCTCACCTGTCGATTTATCATTTAGCTTTTTTAATATTCCTGGTTTTTGTTTGTCAATATAACCATAATTCGTAAAACCAATGGATCCATACACATTCACAATGGACAAGGCAATTACTTCATCAATGCCATATAACCCCTCATCTGTATCAATTGTTTTCTGTAGTGGTTGCTCCAGCATGTTCTTCTCGGCTAATTCATCCAATTGTATACCTGTTAAAATAGCATTTTGAACTTCTCTTTTTGTTAATACACGATCAACATTGTATCTGCATTCATCCATACTTAAATTGTCATGATAGTTGGATTGCAAGTAATAGACAAGCTCCGCAATATCCTCTATTTGAACGCCGCGCTCAGTTAACCATTGTCTTGCTTTTAATTCTAATTCACTTTTATTTGTATTTTTCTCCACTATAATCACCTTTTCTTTTCGAATTTAAGTTAAGAATCGCCTGATTTGCTCATACACTAATGATAAAAGCAATGGGGGGAGATAATGTTGCCTTTGAGAGAATTACTTACTACACATTACGCTATCCAAACAGAAGAGAAATTGATGCTGGATGGTAAGGAAGGCTATAGACAGGGCGAATATGTTTATTTTACCATTTCTGCCGATAATAAGGAAATTATCTATATGGAGCAGGCGGCACTTGCCTATTACTTGGTGGAAAATGGATATCACCATCTTGCTATTCCAGTTCCCAACGTTCATGGTGAATGGTTTAGCCCATACCAAGAAAAGAAGTATATCGTTTTACAGGTTCAGTATACTCAGCAGGAAAATGATTTACCAAATGGGGAGGTTCTGGCCAATTTTCATCATATAGGTGCTGCATATAGCTATGAACCACAGGCTATTTCCAGCTATGGCGGATGGAAGCAATTGTGGATTGATAAATTAACCGTATTTGAAACGAAAATTGAGCAAGACGCCATGGAACATTCATCAAATTATTCGCGCTTGCTGATGGATGTGTTGCCATACATTATAGGGATCAGCGAGAATGCGATTCAATATATAGGTGAGAGTGAGAAGGACTATCGATTCCATGATGCTGATCAAGGTACGATTGCTTTTCGGAGATATACAGGTAATTTAGTGAATCCGGTGTTATGGATGAATGATTTGGTATATGATCATCCAACAAGAGATTTGGCTGAATATATTCGTCAGTTAATGCTTGAAAGTAAGGATGAACAAGATATTGTTACATTTCTAAATGACTATCAATCCATTCGGCCACTATCGGTTTTTAGTTGGCGTCTCTTGTATGCAAGGTTGATTTTCCCCATCCATTTATTTGATCCGATCAGCAAAGGATTCCTCCAGCAGATCCCCGCAGAACAACTCCATGAAGAGATGACAGCGCTTCTCGACAAGCAAGCAATTTATGAGGAAAGATTAAGCCATTTCTTTCAGATGGCGAACATTGAAACAGATTCACTACATATTCCTGTGTTACACTGGCTGTAACAAACGTTTGAGGGGTGTTCAAAAATGACGAAGCCATACATTTATATTACGAGAAAAATCCCAGATGCAATCATCCATCCATATGCAGACCAATTTGATTTTAAAATGTGGGAAAAAGCAGATGAACCAGTACCAAGGGATATTTTGCTAAAAGAAGTCGAACGTGCAGATGGTTTGTTGTGCATGTTAAGCGATAACATTGATGAAGCGCTTTTGAATGTTGCAAACCAAATGAAAGTTGTTGCAAACTTGGCAGTTGGTTACGACAATATTGATGTGGCAGCAGCCAAAGACCGCGGTATCACTGTGACGAATACACCGGATGTGTTAACGGAAACAACTGCCGACTTAACATTTGCTTTATTGATGGCGACTGCAAGACGTATCGTGGAGGCAGACAGCTATATTAAAAAAGATTTATGGAAAAATTGGGCACCTTATTTACTTGCAGGATCTGATATTCATCATAAAACAATCGGAATCGTCGGGATGGGAAGAATTGGTGAAGCAGTTGCCAGACGTGCGAAGGGTTTTGGCATGTCGATATTATATCATAATCGTTCACGGCATTATGAAACGGAAAAAGAGCTGCAGGCAACCTATGCTGATTTCAACGAACTGTTGACGGTATCTGATTTTGTTCTTTCCCTCGTGCCATTGACGAAGGAAACAGAACAAATATTTGACCGCTACGCATTTGAGCAAATGAAATCATCCGCTATTTTCATTAATGCATCACGTGGTGCTACGGTTGATGAAGACGCGTTATTTGAGGCATTACAGACAAATCAGATACAAGCAGCTGGGCTTGATGTCTATACAGAAGAACCGATCCAAGCAAATCATTCCCTCGTTCAATTGGATAATACTGTATGTCTACCACATATCGGTTCATCTACAGGAGAAACCCGATCAGCGATGCTAAATCTGTGCCTGGATAATATTGCAGCAGTTTTTTCTGGAAATGCTCCGAAGACGCCTGTGTAAAAAACAAAAAGCAGACAGTTTTTCTAAAAACTGTCTGCTTTATTTATATGTGTTATGCTTTGTTGATAAACTAGGTTTTCTACTATTAAAATACTTGTTCGATTTCCTTAACGCCAGGTACTTCAGACATTAGTGCACGCTCAATTCCAGCTTTTAACGTAATTGTAGAACTTGGGCAATTACCACAGGCACCCATGAGACGAATAAGAACAATGCCATCATCATCAACATCAACTAATTCTACATCCCCACCATCACGCAGTAAGAATGGACGAAGCTTGGTGATTACCTCTTGTACTTGTTCTTCCATTATTCATCTTCTCCCTTCCAGATACTAATTATAAAGGATATTTGTAGAAAAATCTATCTAATACTTAAATAACATATACTCCAGTTAATTATATTTTACCTCTTTATAAAGATTATGTAAAATAAAAGTAACTAAAAAGGGGGAGTTCAAAATGGGAAAGACGAAAGTTGTGATTACCATATATGGTGCAGAGCAAATCTGCGCGAGCTGTGTCGGTGCGCCAGGTTCAAAAGATACCTATGAATGGCTTCAAGCTGCCATTGGACGAAAGTATGATGACGATGTAATCGAATATGAATATGTTGATATTGATCATCCTCCAAACGAAGAGAAACATCAACAATTTGTGGCACGGATTGTGGAAGAAGACTTATTTTATCCAATCGTATTTGTGAATGAAGAAATGGTTGCAGAGGGAATACCACGATTGAAAACGATCTACAAAGAGCTAGATAAACATGGTGTTGGGTTGCAGGATTAATAGGGATGCATGGAATGAACAAATTTAGAAGTTATAAGGTTTATGATGTAAGGGATTGAAACAGTTCCTTACAATTTTTGGATATTCAGAAATCCGGTGAAAAAGTCCGCCAGTTGAGTAAATTATTTATTTCAAGTTGCTATGTATGAAGAGAAAGAATTAAATGAGAATGAATTAGAAAGGTTAAAATCACCGAACTTACTAAAGAAAATGACGAGAAAAATTTTTCTGACTATATCTCAAATAATACGTTGCCTGAAGAGTTTCGAGTAGAATCTGAAAGAATTAGCTAGTACATTACCACTTTAAATGAGATGCTTTATGAAATGGACGAGATGTTTAATGATTTTATGAAAGATGCAAGTAAAGGTGAATTTCCTGAAATAAACATTACATCCACAATGGATCAAGCTGATGTGGAGAATGGAAAGGGACAGGCAAAAATAGTAGATTTTCTTGATAAGAAAAATATTAAAACAAAAGCATTTGGACAGGCAAATTAAGATGCATTTTAGTTTAGCAGCTACATTCATCCTAATGGGTAAGCTGTGAAACTTTATTAACACCCAAACAATATTCACATGGTTGTCGATATCAGCAAGTGTGACTTGTGCTTTTGATGACTCAGCTACGAAAAATCATTTGATATGAAAGTTGCGCTATCAGACCCTCGGTTATCAGAGCTATTGAACAATTTATGTTGACGCAATTATAAGATATTATGAGATTATATCTTAATGGAGGTGAATGACATGTCTATGCCGGAGAAAATTATTCGAGAAATTGAGATGTTAAGTGAACATGACAGACGAGGGGGTTGTTATATATGAATGAAATCATTTGGGGCGATATGATACTCCAACTTGTTATTTTGCGGTTCTAATTTTAACCATTGTATTAATTGTGTCGGTTTTTCGCGTTATGACTAAACATTCTAAATAAATTGATAAGAGGTCAATTATAAATATAATCATTGATATAGCACTTATATTGGTACTTTGGTTTGTTCTGGAATTTATCGGAGTAAACACATCAACTGTAGTTCCAAGTTTGATAGAAGGGCGACAAAATTTATTCTACCTTGGATCGTATTATATTGGCTTATACGACTTATTAAAAGTCTGGAGAAAAGATGAGTTATATACTTCATATTAACCTTTTAAGGAAAGGGGTATTAACATGCCAACCTGTCAGAATTGTCATCATAAATGGAGTTGGAAACAAACCTTTAAGAAATCTTTTACACTAGGTGGTGGGATGACGTGTCCCTATTGTGAGGAAAAACAATATATTACTCCGCGTACAAGAACAAGAAGTACAATAATTACTTTTATCATAATCGCATTATTCATGCTTAGTAATCTTTTCTTTGGACCTTCATACATTTTTTTCTTTGTTATAATAAGTGTATTACCACTTTTTCTCGTGACGTATCCTTTTTTTATTGAACTATCTAATAAAGAAGAACCGCTTTGGTGATTGTTTCTAATCATGCGCAATGGATGGAATAAATGCGCTTCTTTTGGGAGATTACTTTGAAACGTAATAAGGAGGTTGATTCTTGCCTAAAGGATTACTGCATCACATTGAAATATACGTTTCAGATCTAAAAAAGTCAACTGAATTGTGGGGATGGTTCCTCGAAGAACTTGGATATAACACATTTTAGAAATGGGATGGTGGGCAAAGCTGGAAGTTAGGAGATACCTATATCGTCTTTGTACAAACGGAGGAAAAGTTTTTGGATGTTTCATATCATAGACGTCGAGTCGGTCTTAATCACCTAGCATTTTTCGCAGACTCACGGCAACACGTCGATAATATAACAAAGAAATTGGTAGATAAAGGAATTACGATCCTTTATACAAATGATCACCCATTCGCTGGGGGAGATGACCATTACGCAGTTTACTTTGAAGACCCTGATAGGATAAAGGTGGAACTTGTAGCACCTTAACAATTTAACGGAGGGGCAATTTTGGTGTGTGAATTATTCCGTTCTTGAACCGGTCACACCGAATATTAATTATTGATAAAAGGATGATTAAAAATGAAGTTTACCACTCCACAACGTTTAATTCCAGGAGATACAGTTGCAGTAATATCTCCCTAAACAGGTTTACCTAATTTGTTTCCACATATTTTCAATTATGGAATAAGTGTTTTGCAGGAAGAATTTAATTTGAACGTTAAAGAAATGAGTACTGTACGCGCGGCTCCGGAACGGCTTTATAATAATCCAAAACAAAGGGCAGAAGATCTCAATCAAGCTTTTGCAGATCCAAACATCAAAGGTATCTTTTGTTCAATCGGTGGGGATGATGCCATAAGAATACTTCCTTATTTAGACAAGGAACTTATACTTAGAAATCCCAAAGTTGTTATTGGTTCATCGGATAATACAACATTTCTAGCATATTTAAATCAATTAGGATTAGTTACCTTTTATGGACCTACTGTTATGGCAGGAATTTCTCAAATTAGAAACTTGGATCCTCTTTATAAAAGACACGTTGTAGATTTGTTGTTTCAGCCACATCATAAGTATGAATACTCTCCTTTCGATTATTGGTCGCAAGGTTACCCGGACTGGTCTAATACAGATAATATAGGAAAAATCAATGAAAAAAACCAAAATACCGAGGGATGGAAATGGTTACAAGGTGACGGTATAAAAAGCGGAAGATTGTTCGGAGGTAATATTGAAGTTTTTGAAATGATGAAAGGTACAACATATTTTCCTGAAGATGAATTCTTTGATGATAAGGTTCTTTTTTTAGAGAATGGCGAAGGAACAACTACAGTTAATCAAATAAAACGGATGCTAAGAAATTATGGTGTTCAAAGAATTTTTGAACGTATACGAGGACTTATTTTCGGCAGGGCTAGAGATTACTCACCTCAAGAAAGGGATCAATTAGATAATGTAATAACAAGTGTTATTCAACAGGAATTTAATCAATATGATCTACCTATAATTAGTAATTTTGATTTCGGACATACAGATCCAATGTCAATTCTTCCATTAGGGGTTCCAGTTGAAGTAAATTGTGAGGAAAAGCGAATAATGCTTATGGAACCCAGTGTGTTGTAGATTCGTTTTTAAAATAGGGTCTAAAAAGAGAACTAGCATTTTGTTCTTAAAAAGAGCGGGTCAATCTGATAGCATAGAAAACAAGGGAGATTAAAAGATGCCAACTTGTGAAAACTGTGGCCATATTCGGACCTGGAAGCAAATGTTGAAAACGTCTTTCACGCTGGATCCGGCAATGATATGTCCTGATTGCGGGGAAAAACAATATGAAACACCTAAATCAAGAATCAGAAACAGTTTATTAACTTTTATCGTCTTGTCACCGCTCCTTATCAGCATCTTTTTTGATATTACTCCCATACTCCTGCTTAGTTTGTTTCCTGTTTTGTTCTGTGTCGTTACATTACTTTATCCTTTTTTATAAAGATAAGCAGCAGAGAGAAGTATATCAACTTTTTTAAATAGTAAGTTTCAAGAATATAGATTCAAAGGAGGATTAGCGTGGAAGAGCAATATTTTGTTGGTTGGGGAACGCTAACCCTTATTAACGCCGGATTAGCTCAAGGAAAAAACAGATCGGGTCTTAATTGGTTTTTCCTATCTTTGTTTTTTGGCCCGATAGCAACATTTATACTAGTGATGTTGGAAAAGCTACCGCCGGAAGAAGATGAAAATGATAACGAAAGATAATTAATTTCATTCATAGATGCAAAGCCTTTAAGGGAGAGAATGGAGGATAAAATGAGAAGAAAATGTTAAAGAGAAAATAGATTTATATACAACGCAGAAGAAATATTTTAAATACTTCGTAATTTACTTTAATTAGTCTAATACATATATATAGGAAAAGAAGAGGTGAACGTATGCCTGTGAATTTGCAGTTTGAAGAAGTGACAAAGCAAAGGGATGCATTTATGCTGAGTATTCCCGAAATGACAATAGAAAAGGGCGAGATTCTAGGTGTTATTGGGAATAACGGTGCTGGAAAATCTACGATGATTCAGCTGGTGCTCGGATTGATTCAGCCTACGAGCGGTACGATTAATCGGTATATAGACGGTGATTTGGCGCCGTCATTAAAAGATTGGAAGCATGATGTAGGTTTTGTGTTTGATGATTTATCCGTGTATGAGGACATGCATTTAACGAAACTTGCTTCATTTTTGGGTGAGGTCTACCCGGATTGGGATGATGCCTATTACTTTTCCTTATTGGAAAAATTTGATGTGGATACAAAGAAAAAGATTAAAAAATTCTCTCGGGGTATGCGTATGAAAGCTGGTATTGCAGTAGCTCTTGCCCACCATCCGAATCTGTTACTACTTGATGAACCGACATCCGGTTTGGACACCAAATCTAGAAAACAAATGATTACACGCTTGCAAAAGGAGCATGAAACGAACGGGACGACGATTATTTTTTCATCTCATATTCTATCCGATATGGAGCAGCTCGCTACTTCAGTTTGGCTGATGGATAAAGGGGAAATCCTCCTTCATGGGGATGTGGATGACCTACAGGCGAATCATGCTGTGGCTGAAGATGGTACCATACATAAAGAAGCAGCGGCTAAGGAAGGTATGAGACAGGCCACGTTGGAGGAGTTGCATGATTATTACTTGAGTGGTGACGCGGAATGATATCACTGATGAAGCTGGATTTTTGGCTGATGCGCTGGGCTATGCTTTTTATGTTGATTTTTGCACCGTTTGCAGGGGCTTTGTTTTACACAGACGCTTCGGTGACTGGGTTGATATTGATTTTTATCATGGGTGTGTCATTGACGCAAATGGATGAAAAACAACAAACGAGAAGGTTCATGTTGTCCTTACCACTGCCACTGAAAACATTTTTCCAAGCAAGAACGTTCTTTTTGATTTTTATCGGTGCGTTCTGGTTGATTTTTGAAGCGTTCGGTAGAATAATCGGAATTGGTGACGCCTCTTTAGGGGATATTTTCATGCACGTGACCACACAGTTTGCAACCATGATGGTGCTTGCACCTATCACTATTGCCATGTTTACATTACTAAATCACCCTGTCTTAAAGTGGGGATTAACGTTTTTGGTCTATATGATTATTATTATGGTCGGAGGGATGTTGGGACTTTTCATAACGAGTTTCACATATTTAGGTTTATTAGGATATGTTTTTAATGTTGTTTACCTCTTTCTCGCTGTAGGCGTATGCTGGCTCATTTTATGGATTGCGAACAAGATTCGGATGCGGGTTGATCTTGTTTAAACAATAATAAACCCTAAGGTTCTTTCTGAAAAATAGTATCAAATGATTGAACAGTTTCATGCTGGTTTGTATAATTATAGGTAACAAGAACATAATTTAATGGAAAGAGGAGGATCCGTGGTATGTCTATTTCGATTACAGATAGTGCTGGTGAACAAATTAAAGAAATGATGAAAGATGAAGCAGACAATGTTCGTCTACGCTTTGGAGTTAAGGGCGGTGGATGTAGCGGATTATCATATGCATTGGGATTCGAGAGTGAGATCAATGAAGAGCTTGATAAAGTTGAAGAAATTAATGGAATTCCTGTTGTCATGAATAATCAGGATATCCCGATCATCGAAGGTACGACGATCGACTTTAAACAAAATATGATGGGCGGCGGATTCAGCATTGATAATCCAAACGCGATTGTATCGTGCGGGTGCGGTTCTTCGTTTAAAGCAAAAGATAGAGCAGGAACACCAAGTGACTGCTAAGTATGAGATGGGCTAGAATGCTTGTAGGGTGTTCTAGCTTTTTTGGTAGGGTGAAAGATAAGCAGCTAGAGACGGTGGCATAAATTCCAGTCTCTAGCTTTTTTATCGTCTAGACTTCGCTGTCTAGCTCTGTCTCTGACCAGTCAACTACGCTCTTCGTTTAGAACATTGCTGTTGAATGTTTTGGTTGAATTCGGGCTTTTGGATCAATGTATTGTTTGGCATTATTAATGGCTGTAGGACCTTCACCAAAGCCGGTTGCGATTAGTTTAACTTTTCCATCATAGGTACAAATATCACCAGCTGCGTAAATGCCGGGAATGTTTGTTTCCATTTTCGTATTAACTACAATACTGTTTTTCTCGATTTCCAGTCCCCAGTCTTTGATTGGTCCAAGGGTGGAGACAAATCCATAATTACATAAGACGGAATCGACTTCGAGTTCTATCTCTTTATCTCCCTTAACCTCTTCTAAAATTAATTGATCAATCTTGTCACTTGTAACGATATCTTTAGGTGTATAAGGTGTTAAAATATTTACGCTTGAGGACATAAGCTTCTCAACACTGTGTTCATGTGCTCGGAACTTGTCCCGCCGATGAATAAGTGTGACTTTTTCTGCGATTGGCTCCAGCATTAATGCCCAGTCAACCGCAGAGTCACCGCCACCTAATAGTGCAACATTTTGTCCGCTATATTGGTTCATGTCTTTTACATGATAATGCAGATTTACACCTTCAAATTCATCACACTCCCCTATATTCAGACGACGTGGCTGAAATGCACCATTACCTGCTGTGATAATAATCGTCTTTGTATAGTGAGCCTCCCCTGTGTTGGAAATGAGTTTTAATACATCATCCTCTAGGCGTTCGACCTTTTCTATTGCTTGTTCTAAAACGATGGTTGGGTCAAACAAATTTGCCTGCTCCTCCAGATTATCGACTAACTCCTGTGCGCGAACTTTCGGAAATCCTGCTACATCATATATATCTTTCTCTGGATAAAGGGCTGTCAATTGCCCTCCAGTATGTGGTAAACTTTCAATTATTTTTACACTGGCTTGCCGCATGCCACCATAAAAAGCAGTAAATAAACCAGTTGGACCAGCGCCAATTATAGTGACATCAAAAACTTTATCTGCCAAGGAAAATCCCCCCAATTCTCATATTAAATTGTACAGCATTCCTATATTATCATAAATAAATATGCACTGTGTACTAACAAAGCCTAAGGTGAAAAGGTTATGAATAATACAACATTCGTATGAAGTTAAATCAAGGGTTGAAAATTTACGATAAAAAGTCTACTATTATCAATGTACATATTACATTTATGTTACAAACAGATTATAATTCTATTATTTTCATTAAGATTGATGAATACACGAATGTCATTTAAGTGAAAAACGTCACATAGGAATAAGTACATAAAGAAATACACAATTGGAAGTGATTTGTTATGAACAAACCAAATATAGTCATTCTAGGCGCAGGTTACGGTGGCATGATGACGACCATTAAATTACAGAGATCCATGAAAATAAACGAGGCAAATTTGACACTTGTTAATATAAACGATTATCATTATCAAGCAACTTGGCTACATGAAAATGCTGCGGGCACACTGCACCATGATCGCACTCAAATTCCGATTAGAGAAGTTATCAATAGGGAAAAAGTAAACTTTATTCAGGATAGAGTAATTTCCATTAAGCCTGATGAAAAAAAGGTCAAGCTTGAAAATAGAGAATTAGATTATGATATCCTTGTTGTGGGCCTCGGATTTGAATCCGCTACATTTGGCATTCCGGGACTGGAAGAACATGCTCATGTAATAGGTAACATTAACAGTGCTCGTTTGCTGAGAGAGCATTTGGAATACAATTTTGCTTTATATCATAATGAAAAAGATAAGAAAAAAGGGCGTCTGAACATTGTTGTTGGTGGTGGCGGATTTACAGGTGTCGAATTTGCAGGTGAGTTAGCTAATCGTATTCCAGCGTTATGTGAGGAATATGATATTGAAAAGGTGCAGGTTCGGATTATTAACATAGAAGGTTCAGAAACAATATTGCCTGGTTTTGACCCCCATCTCGTTGAATATGCGATGACTTCATTGGAATCCAGAGGTGTTGAATTTATAACCGGTGCGATGATAAAAGAATGCAAGCCGGAAAGCATCGTGTACGAAAAAGACGGGAAACAAGTAGAAATACCAACAATGACTTTTCTATGGGCAGCTGGGGTGCGTGCTAACTGCATCGTGGAAAAGTCCCAAATAGAAACAAATCGAGGCAAGGTAGAAGTACGTCCGGACATGCGCGCACCTAATTATGATGATGTATTTGTTATTGGAGATTGTGCGAAGGTTTTAGATCCAAAGAGCGGTATTCCTTATCCGCCGACCGCACAGATTGCTATTCAACAATCGGATGTAGTTGCAAACAATATAAAGTCGCTAGCTAGTAATGGAAAAATGGAAATATTCAAACCGAACATCGCAGGGTCTGTTGCCTCTTTAGGGAATAATGACGCCATAGCTGTTGTGATGAATAATTGGAAACTATTTGGTTGGAAAGCAGCCATGATGAAAAAAATAATCGACAATCGCTACCTGTTTAAATTAGGTGGAATTGGCTTGTTATTGAAGAAAGGTAAGTTTAATGTTTTTAATTAAATGTAGCAAAGGCAGACTCTGTCTTTGCTTTTTCTATGATTTATAATAAAATGAGGATGAGGTTTGTAGATAAGATTCGTCAGTAAAGGAGCTGCAGCATTGATTCAATTAATCGTTTCTGTGTTATTGTATTTCGTTATTTTTTTCGGTATCGCTTTTATTTTAAATATGCTATTGAGACGAACGTGGTTAATGTCTTTTTTATATCCGATCATCGTGGTTATGATCGTGGATAACATATCGACTTGGGAATATTTTACAAATCCGGGGGAGGCTTTTTCAACAGCAATCAAGCGGTTTACGGAAATTACACCAGTTGATATAACTATCCTGTTATCCGGGTTTGCTGGTACGATTGTTTCTGGAATTGTTATTAAAATTTTGCGCAAGAGTGGATATCAAATGTTTTAAAATTATTAATGAATAAAATTTTAAAGATTGGTAATGATGACATGAGAGAGGTGTTATTATGAAAATCAAAAATTTTATTCGAAGAACCGGAATGATTCTGTTGTTTGCAGGTGCTTTTTATGTAACTGTAACTACTATTTCAAATGTCACATTGACAGATATTCAGGTAGGGGGAGAAGCGGAAATATCCGATCGTTCAGCAAGTGCTTCGGAGTATAAACATACAGCGCTAGAGGAAAAAGGATTAAGCACCATAAATGAGAAGACAACGTATATTTCTAGTGATGAAATAGAAGGTCCGAAAACATTGGAAGAAGCAATTGATTTTGAACAGTATCCAACCGCTACAGTATCAGCAACAGGGTATACAGCTGGCGTAGAGTCTACAGATAAAACGCCGGATCATCCACAATATGGCATTACTTTTTCTGGTGTACAAGTAAAACGAGACTTGTATTCTACTATTGCAGCTGATTTAGATGTCTACCCAATCGGAACAATCATGTATATTCCGGATTATGGTTACGGGGTTGTAGCTGACAAGGGAAGCGCTATTACCGGAAATGATATTGATCTGTACTACCCGACAGTAGAAGACGTCTATGATAATTGGGGTAAAAAAGAAGTAGAAGTGTACATCGTTGAAATGGG
Source organism: Virgibacillus sp. NKC19-3 (assembly GCF_019837165.1). Lineage (NCBI taxonomy): Bacteria > Bacillati > Bacillota > Bacilli > Caryophanales > Bacillaceae > Virgibacillus > Virgibacillus saliphilus. Next base: position 2,706,530 of record NZ_JAGYHC010000001.1, on the reverse strand, counting down.
TGATGGGAATTTAACCGAAGAAGCCCTTATGGAACTGAATGAAAATGAAGCTTTACAGGTATTTAGAGAGCAATCACCAGATAATTAATAATTAAAAAAGACAGGCTTTTAGTTAGGAAGCCTGTCTTTCTAACTGTAGGAAAGTATAAAATTAGAGCGTTGAAGAATTTCGGCATAGGAAAAATGGTAAAGTTCCACGTATAAGAAAAACATAAAAGCAGTAATTTCACAGGTTTCTACCAATTTGATTTCCGACATATGATTATTAGAAAGACGGGTTCTATTTTTCTTAATAAAACGGAAATAGCAGAAATGCGATGCCAACACCGGTTAAACTGCCAAAAAATACTTCAATTGGTTGATGCCCTAGAATCTCTTTTAACTCTTTCCTCTTTTCATATTCCGCTTTTTGATTCCAATCCTTTGCTCCATCAATGAAGTGTTGAAAGTCATTGATCAATTTGTTCAAAACTACAGCTTGTTCGCCCGCGTGTCTGCGTACGCCAGTTGCGTCGTACATGGTAATAATACTGAAAACGAAGGAAACAGCGAATATGCTGGAAGTTACACCTTCGACGATACCTATACCGGTAGTTAATGCTGTTACTGCCGCAGAATGACTGCTGGGCATACCACCACTGCTGAACGCTAAGCTTGGTTTAAACTCTTTTGACAAAAGGAGTCTAATAGGAACTTTCACAACCTGTGCAAAAATAATGGCAGTTACTGCGGCTAATAATGGAAAATTTAAAAACAACTCCATATAATGTAAAAACATCCTTCCTGCTATGTATCCTGAATAGGGCTGCATTTCTTGTGATTCCCATTATTTTATCACATTTAGTCCGCATGTAAAGCAATGATTTATATTTTCGCACCTAACCAGCGTGCAGGAATACGCTTGGCTATATGGACCATAAATGTAGCAGCTAAACAAGATAGCACAGCGTCTTTTATGAGAAAAGGCAGCATTCCAGCCCAAGCAAGCCAGTAGGAGATATCAAGTTCCAACCATGTATTCATGATCATGTACATATAAGAAACGCCAATTCCATAATTAACAATGAAACCAATGAAGGACGCAGTACCGTACGTAAATACAGAATTACTTTTGCTACGTTCTGCGATTAAACCAGTAAAGAAGGCGACAAACATAAATGAAAGAATAAATCCGCCTGTAGGGGTGATTAACATCATAGGTCCTGCTTTAAGTCCTGCAAAGATGGGAACCCCCGCTATTCCAACAAGTGTATAGATCATCATCGATATGGTCCCAAGCTTTTTTCCAAGCATCAACCCTGCCAAAATAGCAAAGAATGTCTGCAAAGATAAAGGGACAGATGTCCCTCCTATTGGGACAGCCAGGAATGGAAACCAAACTGTAATATTAGCACCAATTGCCATTAAACAGACAAATACGGCACTAAATGTTAAATCAATTGGACGTAACCCCTTCATAAAAACATCCCCCCTCTACGTTGATAATAAGGTAAAGGGGGATTATTGTCAACCTATTTTAAAACAAGTTGACAATTTTGGCTTATTTCAGTGCTGCGTCCAATGCAACTTCTATCATCTCATTAAACGTTGTTTGGCGCTCCTGCGATGTGGTTTCTTCTCCAGTCAAAATATGGTCGGAAACGGTTAAGACGGATAGTGCTTGCCGATCAAATTTAGCTGCTAATGTATACAGTGCTGATGTTTCCATTTCAATGGCAAGCACTTTATATTTTGCCAATAGTTCATTGATTTCTTTCGCATTGTCACGATAGAATGTATCACTTGTAAATACATTTCCTACTTGCAGGTTCATTCCTTTTTCGACACCAACATCGTACGCATTTTTCAGAAGATCAAAATCAGCGAGTGGTGCATAGTCAATACCGTTAAATACCATACGATTAAGTTGTGAATCTGTCGTCGACCCTTGTGCTAGAATAACATCGCGAACTTTCACGTCTTTTTGAATAGCCCCGCATGTTCCAACGCGAATGAACTTTTGTACATCATAGCTTTGAATCAATTCATTTACATAGATGGAAATAGAGGGAACTCCCATTCCGGTCCCTTGTACGGAAACCCGTTCCCCTTTATAGGTGCCGGTATACCCATACATGCCACGAACCTGATTATACTGTGTGACGTTTTCCAAAAATGTTTCTGCAATAAATTTAGCCCTTAGTGGGTCTCCTGGTAATAAAATTTTATCAGCAATTTCTCCTTGTTTAGCTCCAATATGTACACTCATACCTATTCCTCCCCAACAAAAAGTGGATCTTTCAAAATAACGGTATCATAACAGTTGGGTAAAGGCAATTATCTTAATGGGAGCAGGTTGTATTTCATTCGAGTAAAGTGCATGCTTGTTTTAACCATCGTTCAGGATTGTTATTTTATTGTTTCCATTTACTGAAATATGTTTATATTTGTAAACCACAATGTAATTTGCGGTGCAGGGAATAGGCGTTTGACTCTACAAAGGCAATTATGGTACTCTCTTAGAGTGACACTACATGAATTTTACAGTATTGAAGATCCTGAAGCAATATTCATACTGCTTAAGCTATAATAAATATATTTGTTGATGGTTTATCCTATCTATATTGAGTCATTAAATAGACATTGGACAAAGGAGGAGCCAAGCTTATGGAGGAAGGAAACGAAAAATCACTACGTTTACAAAAAATGCTACAAGAGGCATTAACTCCTATAACCGATAAATTAAATATATTGGAGCAGGAAGTTGTATCACTACGAAAAGAACAGCATGCGTTGAAAGAGATGCTAGAGGATAAGCAGAAAAATAATTAGTGTTACTATAACCAACGATTGTTGAATACAGGTGAAGAATGTCAATTTCTTTAATAAATTCTAGGTTTGTAGTAGGTTTTTGTTTCAAAACCGCCTATTTTTGTATATAATAAAGTAGGTTCTATATTTCACTATATAGTGGATAGTATTACATTATAAAATCGATTTGAAAGGATGTAAGAAAATGCAGGAAAAAAAGTTTACAATTACAGCTGATACTGGGGTACATGCACGCCCAGCTACGTTGCTGGTAAATAAAGCAGGACAATTTCAATCAGATGTTGAGATTTCCTATAACGACAAGAAGGTTAACCTGAAATCAATCATGGGTGTTATGTCACTAGGAATTCCAAAAGGAGCAGAAATCTCTATTACGACAAACGGCAGTGATGAAGAAGAAGCTATCCAAGGTGTAGAAGAAGTATTAAAAGAACATTTGGGTGAATAACATTCACAACCTAAACAAAAACGCTCAGATTATTTCTGAGCGTTTTTCACGTTTATTCTATTAACGGAATGTATGCCCAATTTATTTCGTATTCAGATGTATGGCGTCCAAGACTATGTAACGTGGTTCAGATAGTCAAGGAAGCTTCATAGGGGCATTAACTTAATAATAACTTTTTATATAGTATTTGTCTTCAAGCCCTTCTAAAGTGTGCAATGCTTTTTTATTGAATGCTGTATCTTCTGCTTTTAGTTTTTCTTTATAGTTGTCCACCGCTTGCTTTAGAGACTCACTGTACGGGGGAATGGTTTCATCAAATGGACGTACTGCAGGTTTCTTTACATTCATTTTTTCATGATGCGCTAATGCTTTTCGTTCATGGAAAAACACATCTTCCACTTGGCCGGGGTTATGCAGATCACCTTGAATCGGGTGTTTATCAACGGCAAGTACTTCGATCAAGTAACGTTCTCCACGATCTTCTTTCACCTCCCCTATGTAAGTGCCTGAGTTGTAATGTGCGCGTACAGTGGTACCAATAGCTACATCTGCCATATTTTCATCCTCCTCCTTCTCTTTCATTGTCCCAAAAGTATAAGGAATAAGCGAATATTTAACATTTCCGTTTAGTAAAAGTAGAAACTTTGTTATAATTGATCGTAAAAGGAAGTGGTCACCTATGATGGAATTCCTGTATTTTCCGGAAGATAAAACGGAATATATTCCAGCTGTTATCATGTTGGTCATTTTTATGATATTAGCTTTTGGAACAATGTACCTCCTATATAAAAAATCAAAAAAAGAAGAACGAATTTTTAATGAAAAATACGAGCTAAATAAGCCTGATAAAAATGAGGAAAGTGATTCGATCGATTAAATGAAAACACCTAAAATAAATGCTTTGTTTCTCCTCTTATGAGCTCTTGATGAAGGCATACCTCCATCGTTAACCAAATAAAGTGTCAAATTTTATTTATGTTTATTCAGATGTATATTTGTTGATACTGGTAAGAAAAGCATTTAAAAGGAGAAAGTACATGCGTTTATTTTTTCCAGGTGAAAATATATTTTCTTTCCACATCGGTACAGGCTTTAATGATAGTCTTCAGAAGAGCTGGTGCTTGCTGGGTATTCTAATTATCATGATTCTTTTTTTAGTTTCGTGTCAAAGTAATGATCCGAGTTCGAGATCGGTGGATATGTACAATGCTTCAGGAGACATAATTGGTACTGCTGCGTTATCCGAACAACCGGATGGTGTTCAGGTGGAATTGAGCTTAGAAGGACTGGAACCGGGATTTCACGGGATTCATGTGCATGAATATCCGAAGTGTGAGGCTCCCGATTTTGAAAGTGCCGGAAGTCATTTTAATCCGGAGGGCAACGAACATGGTCTCATGCATCCGGAAGGGTCACATTTGGGGGATTTACCCAATATTGAGGCAGATGAAGACGGTCTAGTGGAAGCTGAATTAACACTGGATAATGCAACACTTCTAGATGGAAGAATGTCTATCCTTAGTGGGGATGGGACCTCATTAGTTATTCAAGAAGGGCAAGATGATGGGGTGAGCCAGCCAGGAGGAGATGGAGGGCCTCGTATTGCTTGTGGTGAGATAAAAGCAGGAGAAGACTCAGGAGAGCAACCTACAGACCCTACTGAATTTAATGAAGATCTAGAGGAGTAATAAAAATAAAAAGAGCCATGCGTCCATAAACACATGGCTCTTTTCAACATCAACCTAAGAAATTATGTAGCATTTAGCGCATCTATAATACGCTTTACGCCTTCTTTGACAGTTGATTTCGGACAGGCGATATTCATCCGCATAAAGTTCGCACCATCATCGCCGTAAGAGGCTCCCGCATTAAGTCCCACTTTGGCTTTTTCGATCATAAATTTATTCAGGTCACTTTTCTCCAAATTTAATGCACTGCAATCTATCCACAATAAATACGTTCCCTCTGGACGGGTGACCTTAAGATCTGTATGTTTTTCGAGCATTTCCGTAACATATTCCTGATTGGATTTTATAACTGTCATCAGTTCATCAAGCCATGCTTCTCCATGTACATATGCTGCCTCTAGAGCTGTATTTCCCATTGTATTCAACATACCGTGCCCTTGCTTGCTTAGATGTTCATTAAATCTAGCGCGTTTCTCCTTATTCGTTGTAATAACATATGAAGCTTGCAATCCGGCTAAATTAAATGTCTTGGATGGAGCCATGCAAGTGATTGTTCGATCTGCAATTTCTTCGGAAAGGGAAGCTATTGGAGTATGCTGCTCACCTGGATAAATGAGATCTGCATGAATTTCATCAGATAAAATTATTACATCATATTTGCAACATAACCTAGCTATTTCCTCTAGTTCCTCTCGCTTCCACACACGCCCAGTCGGATTATGTGGGGAACATAAAAGAAATGCCTTTACACCTTGTTTTAATTTTTCCTCAAAGTCGCTGAAGTCAACGGTATAAGAACCATTCTCCAGTACAAGCGGATTTTTAACGACTTCTCTATCGTGTTGTTCAATTACATTATAAAAGGGCGTATATACAGGGGTTTGAATGATTATTTTATCGTCTGGTTCTGTAAACGCCTGAATAGCCAGGTGCAGGCTTGTGACCACACCTGGACTAAACGATAGCCATTCTTTATCAATTGTCCAGTTATGGCGCTTTTCAATCCAATTCATAATCGAATCTGTAACATCATCATCAATAACAGTGTAACCATAAATCCCGTGACGGGCGCGTTTTACTAATGCGTTATTTACGGCTTCAGGTGCTTTAAAATCCATATCAGCAACCCACATTGGTAAAACATCTTCTGATTGAAAAACGGATTTTAGCATATCCCATTTAACAGAACGTGTATTTTTTCGATCGTGTAATTCCTCAAATATACTCATAAAAAAAGCCTCCTATGCATTCGTAATACCATTATAACAAACAATGTGAAAATATATGTAGAAAAGCATTTTGGCCAAAAAAAAGCAAAGCGTAATAACGCCTTGCTTACAGGGGGAATACGAGAAAGTCTTACATTTATTAGTATACCCTATAGATAAAAATATAAACATCATTTTAATATTTTTTTCTTCCACTTTTTATAGTCGCTTTTCTAGTTCTTCTTTCGCTTCCTCAAATCCAGGTTTACCAAGTAGTGCAAACATATTTTTCTTATATGCTTCCACACCGGGCTGATCAAATGGATTTACACCAAGCAGGTAACCGCTGATTGCACAGGCTTTTTCAAAGAAATAAACCAAATAACCGAATGTATAAGCATCAAGTTCAGGTACCTCGACAATTAAGTTAGGGACATCCCCGTCCGTATGTGCTAATAAGGTACCTTGAAAAGCTTTATCATTAATTTCATGGATAGTTTTCCCTGCTAGGTAATTAAGTCCATCTGAATTCGACTCTTCTGCCTCTAATGTCATTTCCTTGTTGGCCTTTCCAACATGGAGTACGGTCTCAAAAATGTTTCTGCGACCTTCTTGTACATACTGACCCAAGGAATGGAGATCTGTTGTGAAATTAGCGGATGATGGATAAATCCCTTTCTGATCCTTTCCTTCACTTTCTCCAAATAACTGTTTCCACCATTCAGCAAAATAGCTTAAACTTGGTTCGTAACTAATAAGCATTTCTGTTACTTTGCCTTTATTGTACAAAATATTTCTAACAGCTGCGTACTGGTAAGCTGCATTTTTGCCAAGTTCCGGTTCAGCAAAGTCATGCATGGCCTTACTAGCTCCCTGCATCATGTTATCAATGGAAATACCACTTACGGCAATAGGCAACAGACCTACTGCTGTTAAAACCGAATAACGTCCACCGACATCATCCGGGATGACGAATGTTTCATAGCCTGCCTGATCTGCACTTGTTTTAAGTGCCCCTTTTTCCTTATCTGTTGTTGCATAAATACGATTTTTTGCTTCTTTGGCTCCATACTTTTCTTCCAGATATTTCTTAAAGATACGAAAAGCTACTGCAGGCTCAGTGGTTGTCCCACTTTTTGAAATAACATTGATCGAGACATCTTTACCGTCCAACACATCAAACAAGTCACGCATGTAGGTGGAACTTAAGTGATGACCAACAAAAATAATCTGTGGCGCTTTTCTTTCTTCTTTGGATAACAGATCTTGAAACGAATGGTTTAGCATATCGAGGGCAGCGCGGGCCCCTAAATAGGATCCACCAATACCGATAACGAGTAGAATATCTGTATCTTGTCTGATTTTCTCCGCGCTCGCTTTAATTCGGGCATATTCCTCTTTATCGTAGTTCTCAGGTAAATCCATCCATCCCAAAAAGTCATTACCTGCCCCTGTTTGATTATGTAGCGCGTTATGAGCTGTTTGTATGAAACTATTCATGTTAGTTAATTCTTCCTGGTTAAAAAAACGTAATGCCTTATCATAGTTAAACGAAACATGTGTCACTCTCGTTACCTCCTTTGAAGTCTTTTCATACAATTTAACTTTACCCAAGTAATGTCTTGAAATCAAGAAAAAGAGGCACACGCAAGTACCACCTGCATATACCTCCCTTCTTATTTCTTGGACTGTTTAATCCACTCCTCGAGTTTATCTTTTAATGTGTTGAAGCCGGCTTCTTCCGTATCTTGCTGTTTATTCGTACTGCTTTTTTGGGTTGTTGCCGATTTTGCTGGAGCTTCTTCTGTAGCTCGAATGGATAATGAAAATTTGTTATTGGCCTCATCTACGTTTAATATTTTAACGTGCACGTCATCTCCAACGGTTAAATAGTCATTAATATCGTTCACAAATCCATGTGTTACTTCAGAAATATGGACTAACCCTTGAACTTCTTCATCTAAAGCGACAAATGCCCCATATGGCTGTATGCCTGTAACTCTTCCTTCAACAATTTGACCTACCTCAAACTTGTTCGTCATGTTGAACAACTCCTATACCTGTATTCATTTCTTGACATTAAAAACGTGGCGTATACCAGCATTTAGATATATGCCTTTGTTACCCTTATGCAGTAGGGAGTAATTATATTTTCTTACTGTCAATGAAATATTTTATCATAAGTTTTTTCATCAGGCAAAAATGATTAAATTACCAAGCAATCATCGTTAGTAAAATATCCTCTTCCTCAAGCATGAAATCCGCCTCTGGATTGATATACCATTCTTCATTTCGGATCAGACCGAGCAAGAGGTATTTTTCTTTTAATAAATACATGGAAGCTTGTAGGAATGAGTTATCTATGAGTGATTCAGGAAGTTTGAATTGGTTGAATTGTTGTTTTTTTAATACATGTAGAACCGTATCAAATGGCATTGCATTCTCTGTACTTGAAAGTTCATGATAAAACAATGCACTCATGAAATCATTGGTTTTAATAATCGTAGATGCTCCCGCACGCAAGGCATTTTCAATCTGTATTTTTGATAATATTTCAGCGATGATCGGGATGTCTTTGTTGTTCCCTCGAATAGCAACAGTGGTTAATATCGTGTTGTTATCTGATTGGCGTTCATTTTTATTGATGTCAGCAGTTATTATGACACATTTTGCCTGTGTGATATTTGCTTGCTTTAACGTCCCATCTTCTGTAGGATCCCCGTGAATGAAATGGACAGGATAATGTTGGAATGCTAAATGATCCAGTGAACGGTCAATGAGAACGATACGAACATCTGGGTCGTTGTCTATCGTGATATCAAGTAATTGTCTTGTTCGTTCATTCCAACCGATAAAGATAAGATGACCACTGCTTTTAAAAACAATTTTTCCGCTTTCCAAATCTCGTTCATGCTTAATTGAAACGGAAGCAAAGGTAGTGATATAAAAAGCGATTAATCCTCCACCTGTTAAGATTAACAGGATAGCGACCATTTTACCTGGAGTAGTTAGGGGAATATAATCCCCATAACCTACTGTAGCAGCTGTTACAAAGGCCCACCATATGCCGTCGAAGATAGTTGGAAACTGTTTAGGCTCTACAAGGTAGATAATAAAGCCAAAGATAACCATCAATAGTAGAATCGTGATTAATAGCCTGATTATGATAGGAAGCCGGTAATAGATATTTTTAATTAATTTTATACTCATTCCGTTCATCTCCTTATGTCTCATTAGTATGGACAAAAGGTTTATCAGGCTATACAAAAAGAGGCTGATGCAATATGCCTCAGTCTCTCTGCGGAATTTAGCTATTTTCAGGTAAGTTCAAGTATAAAAGCGTCCTTGCTTGTGTACGTGCAACGAAAGGAACTCCTAATTTTCTAATAAAGTTTCTTTCATACTGGTATACACATCATTCCAGAAATCTGTATTGTCACGGAATGATTTTGTCATAAATACAAGCACTTCTTTCATCTTTTCCTTGTAATCATCTGCGTCTTTGTCAGGAAGTGACTGTCGGGCTTCGTCGCTAAATTGCTGGACCTTATTAGAACGAGGGCCCCATTTTGCCACTTCGTTCCCGTCTTCATCTATAAATATGAAAATAGGGATGGAACGTGCTTTTCCATTTGTTAAGTATTGATCCATTAGTTCCAGGTTTTGATCCCGAAGCAGCATCCTGACTTCTATATCCGTCTTTTCTGCTATACGCAGCAAAATCGGAATATTCATCATCGCATCCCCACACCAATCCTCTGTTAAAACAATAGCACGGAGATTTTTACGCTTTATTTCCTGAAAAAAAGCTTCATCGTCTGGTAAGGTAAAATGATCGTAAATATGCAAAAGATTTTCCTTATGTTCTTTCATGGATTCAATATATGTATCAGGTGTCATTGCTTTTTCATACCATTGATTTAAGTTCATGGTTAACCGCCCCTTTTCACATTGTTATAGTTTATTTTACCTAGATGTGTGATAACCGTAAATTAATATGCTCTTTGTACAAAAATTTGCTATGATTGAATGATAAAGGAGGAATAGCATGTCACAAATAAATAAGGATTTCTTAGTAGAGCTCTTGCAGACGCCATCACCGTCAAGTAACGAAATGGAAATCCAAAAGAAATGGATGAATCATGTAAAAGGTTTCGCGGATGAAATAAGAACAGATAATGCCGGGAATGTTATTGGGGTATTGAATCCGGAAGCACCCTTTAAAGTATTACTGGCAGGACATAGTGATGAAATTGGACTTGTGATCAACCGTATTGATGAAAACGGATTTCTGCATTTTGATAAGATGGGCGGTATTAATCCAAAGGCTGCGGTCGGTATGAAAGTAACGGTGCTCGGCTATAACCGGACCGTTATAGGAGTCATTGGTGTGAATGCACAGCATCATGGCGGCTTAAAAGATGACTTTAATCTGGAGGATTTATTTATCGATTGCGGGTATAAAACAAAAAAGGAAGCAGAGGAACATGTTCAAATTGGCGACCTTGGCGTGTATAAGACAGAACCTGAAATCCTGATGGATCGGTACATGTCCGGGCGTGCATTGGATAATCGAACAGGAGCGTTTATCGTAGCAGAAGTGTTCAAGCGGTTGGCAGAAAAAGGCTGTAGTGTTGGTGTTTATGCCGCGAGTACGGTTAATGAAGAGACAAACATGGGTGGAGCCTATTTTGCTGCTGCAGGTGTTGAACCTACTATGGCTATTGCAGTTGATGTCACATTTGCAACAGATTATCCGGGTGTTAATAAAAACAAACATGGTGATATTCGCCTCGAAAGTGGCCCGGTTTTAGCTAAAGGCGCACCGATTAATAGAAAAATCAATAAACTGTTTGAGAATGTGGCGCAAAAATTAAACATGAATATCCAGTATGAACTAACTCCAAGGGCAACAGGAACAGATGCAGATCGGATGCGTTTAACTGGTCCGGGTGTCCCGATATCCCTGGTATCTTTACCACTGCGCTATATGCACTCACCTGTAGAGACAGTGAGTCTGAAGGATATTGATGAAGAAATAGAATTGCTGGTAACAATGATTTCAACATTGACAGGAGAAGAGAGTTTGAATCCATTGGAAGATTAATTCGAAACAGAAAATAGAGCTTTATGCCGGGACGCTAGTCAAGTCAGGTATGAAGCTCTTTTTTATTTTACAAGGAGATGTCATTATTACAGCTAGTAGGACTTAAGGATGGAGTAATTCGTATACTATTTCAAATTATCGATAATTGAATCTTGCATTGTAATTTTACCTAGGTCATATGGAATAGAATTTCCACTTATATGAAAAATTTTTGTAATAATTGTTATTTTAGCAGGTCTATTTATTCATTTTTTGTAACGTAGGGGAATTATATTACGATGTTTGAGTTATAGAACACTTCTACACCAATGATTTGTAAAAATAAACGTTACGAATCGGGCCTTTAACCCATGAAGTAAATTTATAAAAAATAATACTAATCTATCAATTTTGAAAATTCAATTGAAAATCGACAAATTACGACACCATTTCTTCCTGAAATCTATTATACTCACATCAACAACTCAGATTCTACAAACATCACCATGAACAGCCGTTAAATAACACTAAGTTTTTCAGCAAAGGGGGGTAGGATTTGTAACATGTTCAAAAGATGGCTTTTTTAAATTGAGAGGAGGACAAGCTTTTGAGGCAAAAGAAAAAAGGTCAAGTTAAAGCGTTTCGTATTGCAGCATCGTTTCTAATGACTTTTTCTTTAATAGCACCAGGAATGGCACATGCGGAAACAAACGATAAGTTACATCAATCTGTAAATGATTCTCAAAAGGTAGCACAAGCAAAGGTGACTGATCGTCTTCAGGAGGAGTTTAATGAAAACGATAAAGCAACATTTTTAATTAAATTTAATGAGAAGGCGGATACAGCGAAAATAGCTGAAGATGCGAAATTAAATGCGAATCAAGCAAATCTATCGGCGCAAAAACAAGAACATATACAGCGATCGGCTGTTGTATCTGAATTAAAATCAACTTCCATAACCTCACAGCAACAAGTAAAACAATACCTGGAACAAGAAGTTGAAAATGGGAATGTGGAAGATATCAAATCCTATTATATCGTTAATGGTATGGCGGTAACGGCTACACAAGAAGTTGCAGAAAAAGTCGCTGCCTTTGCGGAAGTTGAAAAAATTTTACCGAACGAAACGCGTGAATTGTTTACAACAGTCACAGAAGACGCGGAAACACCTGAATCCGAAATTGCAAATGTGGAGTGGAACGTGGAACGTGTAGGTGCTCCACAAGCCTGGGACATGGGTGCTGATGGTTCAGGGACGGTTGTAGCAAGTATCGATACAGGTGCCGAGTGGGATCATCCTGCATTGAAGGAAAAATATCGTGGTTACGACGCGCAGACGGATGAAGTCGATCATGATTTTAACTGGTATGATCCTGCAGATGGAGAAAGTGAACCTTATGATCCCCAAGGTCATGGTACACATGTGACAGGAACGATGGTAGGAAGTGAACCGGACGGATCGAATCAAGTCGGTGTAGCTCCAAGTGCTCAGTGGATTTCTGTTAAGGCATTTGGAGAAGATGGAACAGCAGCTGATGCAGATTTATTAGCAGCTGCAGAATGGATTTTAGCACCAATGGATGCAGAAGGGAATACGGATGTGGATATGGCTCCAGATGTCGTTAATAACTCATGGGGCGGCGGTCCCGGTCTTGATGAGTGGTATCGTGACGTTGTTCAGAACTGGAGAGCAGCGGATATCTTTCCGGAATTTTCGGCTGGAAATACAACACTTACCAATCCAGGGGGACCTGAGTCAATAGCAGTCCCGGCAAATTATCCGGAATCATTTGCTACTGGAGCAACAGACATCGATGACGTGGTTGCAGATTTTTCATTACGTGGGCCTTCCCCATATGATGAAGTGAAACCCGATATATCTGCTCCTGGTGTCAATATTCGGTCTACTGTACCTGGAGGCGGATATGAAGGTGGCTGGAATGGAACATCCATGGCCGGGCCTTCTGTAGCTGGTGTAGCAGCACTGTTAAAAGATGTGGATGCGAGTTTATCTATTGATGAGATGGAAGAAATTTTAACCTCTACTGCTAATGTATTGACGGATGACGAATATCCGGACGCTCCAAATAATGGATACGGATATGGATTAGTTAATGCCCATGATGCGGTAGCATCGCTTGTAGATGGACTTGGAACATTGGAAGGACAAGTTACAAAAGAAGGTGACGATACCGAAGCACCGACTTTTGAACATGAAGCTCCAGCAGAAACGTACGCTGGTATGGATATGGATTTAACCATTCAGGCTAGTGATAACGTCAGTGTCGCTACTGTGGCATTAAGCTATCAGGACAATGATGATGATTGGCAAACGGTAGAAGCCTCTCGAACCTCTGGTGATTTTACAGATGGCGAGTATATTGCGACTATTCCTGGGGAAGACATCGAAGGAGATTCTTTGACATATTACTGGACAGTGAAGGACTTCGGAGATAATGAAGTAACGAGCGATGAGTACAATGTGGTCGTTGAACAAGGTATTACAACAGGATATTTCGAAGACTTTGAATCTAGTCCGGCTGGTTGGACTTCATTTGGTGAAAACAACAACTGGGAATGGGGTGAGCCAACATCCGGACCTGGGGAAGCTGCATCCGGTGATAATGTGTATGCAACTAATCTGGATGGTGAATATGATAATAATGCCAATGCAACACTTATGATGCCGCCTATTGATCTGCCAGAAGGGGATACTTACTTGCAGTTTGAACAATGGCATGATTTGGAAGCCTATGAAACAGGTGGCGCATATGATTTTGGTCATGTTTTTGTATCAACAGATCAAGAGGAATGGACACAGCTTACTAGAATGCAAGGTCTAACAGATGGATGGGAAAGTGCAGAAGTAGATTTATCTGACTATAGTGGTGAAAGAATATATATTGGTTTCAATCTTACTTCTGATCTTAGTGTCACTAAAGATGGTTGGTATATTGATGATGTAGCGCTATCTGATGCACCGGAAAGCGATACTGTATCATTGGAGGTCGCTTCTGATAATAGTAAGACTGTTGGGTTGTTAAATGATCGTCTAACTGTGAACGCATTAACCACGGCAAACAATGAGCTTGGAGTAGAAAAAAGCGATGATAAAGCAGCTTTGAAAGAGAAAGTGAATCCAGCGGATATTGTGCCGGTAACGCCTAATGAAAACCCTCCGATTGAGGAAGAAGTCGTTAATCCGGCTGTTCTGCCTATAGGTGCACAGGTTAGTGTGCTTGAAACCGGTCGATCTGTAAATACAGATCCGGCTGATGGCACCTATTCTTTGCTTCATGGTGCAGGAGAATTTACAGTGAAAGCTGAAGCTTATGGATTTCATTCGGATGAACAGACCGTAACAATCGAGAATGATGAAACGACGGAAACGAATTTCACATTAGATGAAATTGATCAGTATACCGTAAGTGGAACAGTTACAGATGAAGCAACAGGTGAACCAATAGAGGGTGCTACTGTTCTACTTGCCGAAGACGCAAACATTGCCCCTGTAGAAACAGATGCAGACGGTAATTATGATCTATCTGCATACGAAGGAACGTACACATTACGTGTAATAGCAAGTGGTTATCATGCAACAGAGATGGAAGTTAACCTAGAAGAAGACGCGGAAGCAGATGTAGCACTTGAACCATTTTACACGGTTCCAGGTGGCGAAATCGGGTATGATGACGGTACGCCCGAAAATGCGCGCGCTTTCTACGATGCAGGAAATGGCTGGGCAGTGAAAATGTCCTTGCCAGAGGATGAAGAATCTGCTGTCGTAACCGATGGTGTATTTAAATTCTGGGATGAAGAGTTCCCGGTTCCTGGTGGAACGGAATTTGCGGTAGAAGTATGGGACGCGTCGGGTCCTAATGGAGATCCTGGTGAGAAAATCGCTGGTCCAATTGAAGCAGAAGCGGTACGTGATGCGGATGAATGGACAGTCGTTGACTTATCCGAGCATGGAATTACAGTGGATGGAGATTTCTATATGGTATATATTCAAACACAAGCCAATACAGAAGCTCCAGGGATGGCAACAGATGAAAATAGTCCAAATGCTGAGCGTAGCTATCAATTCGTTGATGGAGCATGGTCACCGTCCCCTGCTATAGAAGGAAACTATATGATCCGTGCTCGTGTCAGCTACGAGGCAGAGGAACCTGTTATTACCACACCAGCAGAAGATCTTATTACAAATGAAGCAGATCTTAGCGTAGAGGGTACCGCTTCACCTACAACCACTGTTCAATTGATGAATAATGGGGAAGAAGTTGGTACGCAAGAAATTGGAGATGATGGGGAGTTTTCGATACCAGCCGATTTAACAGAAGGTGAAAATGAACTTACAGCAGTATCTGTCATTGATGGGACTTCTATAGGAGAATCTGATCCTGTTACCGTAACGCTGGATACTGAAGAACCTGAATTAACCATCGATAATCCACAAGATGGGGAAAAATCGAATCAAGAAACAGTGACGGTTGAAGGAACTGTATCAGATTCTAACCTTGATTATGTGGAAGTAAACGGCCAAGAGGCAGATGTTTCAGATGGTACGTATTCCAAGCGAATTTTGCTGGATAACGGAGAAAATGAAATCGAAGTTGTTGCAGCGGATTTAGCTGGAAATAGTCAAACAGAGTCGGTTAGTCTTGAAGTGGACTTCACTGCACCTGATATAGCTAATCTGACACCAACGGAAGATGTATATATCAATGCTGGTGAAAGTGTGCATATCGAATTTGATAGTGAGCCAGGGCAAAGAGCCACATTCTTTATCCATATGCCGCTAACAAATGAACGAAACAGTGTTGCCAACGCGACAGAGCTTCCGATGATGGAAACGTCAGAAGGCCATTATGAAGGATGGTGGACAGGAACAAATATAGAGGCTGAAGGTGCTGTTATTGAGGTGAAAATTGTGGATGACTTTGGTAACGAAACACGCCAACAGGCAGAAGGTAATTTATTTATTAATGCAGAGTAATGATTTAATCGCTTATAGCTAATAATTTAGATCATATCTCGTTTAAAGGTGTAGAAGTGATCACTTCTGCACCTTTTCCTTTTGATTATTTTTAAATAGCATGTTGTTTTTGACACAAAAAATAGAAATTGCGACGTAGTGTGCCATAATCGCAACGCCGTAGCGGTGGGTTAACAAGCATACTTAGATACGTCGCAGTGTCATCAACGGAGGAGATTTAAAGGCGGCAAGACTGACAATAAGTCCTTTCTTTTAATTTGAAATAAATTACTTGCAAATGTGGCGAAATGATGTATAATACAAAGTAATAATAAAATAAATAATCGATTCCATATCTTCGGGGCAGGGTGAAATTCCCGACCGACGGTAAGGAGCTTGTAAGTGCTCTAAGTCCGTGACCCACAACGCATATTGCAATGTGGTTGACCTGGTGAAACTCCGGGACCGACAGTATAGTCTGGATGGGAGAAGATGTCGAGCCAATTATAGTACATTATGTGCTTTAATTTTCCTATGAATAATCTATTACCCTAAAGCCCCATTAGGCTTTAGGGTTTTTATATGTATTTTGTAAAATAGGAGAAAGGTTCATCCTTCATCGAACGAGATAGGAATCGATTAAAGATGAAGGAGGAGAATGATGATGCAAACAAAGAATATACAATCATCAAAGCTTTTAAGACTTATCATTCTAGCATTACTTGGAACTATTTCGCTGGTACTATTTTTCTTGAATTTCCCTTTGCCATTTTTACCTGCTTACTTAAAAATTGATTTTAGTGAGGTACCAGCATTGATTGCAGCACTTATATTTTCACCTGTTGCGGGAATTATTGTCGTAGCTATCAAAAATATTCTTTATTTTCTTGTTTCCGGAGCGGGTGATCCGATAGGGTAGCTGCAAATTTCTTAGCAGGACTTATGTTTGTTGTACCTGTTTCCTTGTTATACCATAAATTCAAAGGGGTAAAAAGTATTGTGTCCGGATTGGTAACAGGAACGGTTATTATGGCTGTCGGGATGAGCGTATTAAATTACTTTTTTGTTTTACCAGCATATGCATGGTTCATGGGCTGGGATATGACAGAACAGGTGAAATGGGTTTCCGTCATTGCAGGTGTACTGCCATTTAATATTGTTAAAGGGATTGTTGTAGGGTTACTGTTTGTTCCTCTATTTGTGAAAATGCGAAGTTGGATAGAACAGCAGCAAGCAAAGATAATATAAGATAGAATAAAGCTAATCCGTTTTGGGTTGGCTTTATTTTTGGATGAGGGCTTAGCGAGTGAAAGCTAGCAAAAAGTAGTCAGAACGGTACCCATATCAAATCGGGAGAGCACACGCCTTAAATAGGAGAGCCTCACATCAAATCGGGAGAGCCCACGGCTTAAATGGGAGAGCCCCATATCAAATCGGGAGAAATCAAACCAGAATGGTTCCTTTAGTCGATTGAAAACTTGTCTATTGTATAAAGTCCGCCCTCTTGTAAAAAGAGGGCGGACTTTATTCTTCTTCTTCCTCAACTAAATTTCGTGCTTCCGGACGGGCTTCTAATCGTTCCAGTGGTATCGGTTTACCTGATTTTTCACTTAGGCCATACGTGCCGTTTTCAATGCGTTCCAAGGCATCATCGATATCCTGAAGACGATCTTCTCGAATAAGGTTAATTCCGGCATCACGCTCCTGTTCAAATTGTTCTGTTCCTATATCACCTGGGTGGTTATCATAGTCCGCTAGTTCTTGTGTCTCATCGTTTGGGCTGGTTCCTTGATTTGACTCAATCTCTTCTTCATTTTCTTCTCTCCATTTTTGCAGGCGCCTTTTGAAATAGGTTATCTTTTCATCTGTCAGTTCCTCATGTTTGGCCATTTGAATCACCTTTCTTTATTTCCGTTTTGGAACGACTCTGATTGTACATCTTGATACAGATATAAGATTTTCCTGTTCATCCACTATTTTTATCTCCCAAACCATTGTTGTTTTTCCTATATGAAGAGGACTTGCCTTAGCTGTTACCATGCCGTTACGTTTGCTTTTTATATGATTCGCGTTAATTTCCATGCCGAATACACTTGATTCTTGCGTGTCGATATGTGCAGTTGCACCGATACTGGCGGCGGTTTCTGCAAGTGCTGCACTCGCTCCACCATGTAAAAAGCCTGCTGGTTGATGGGTTCGTTTATCAACAGGCATGGTCAAGACAACTAAATTTTTATCTAATGATACTACTTCAATCCCAAGCGCTTCGATGAGCGTATTTTCTATTGCCATTATAATAACTCCTTTTTACACAAACGCACTAATGAATAAAGATAGCCCAAGTAAAAAGCCATAGAATGTATTTGTTTTCCCTGTGGCGGCCATTGCAGGCATCATTTCAATTGGAGTCGTCTTGCCGCGGAATTTTTTAATAACCTCTACTGCTTTTTTAATACTAATACATGTGACAATCGACCATAATGGTAGTATTCCTGTTATAATGTAAACAGCTGTTAGACCATAAGACGTGATAAATAATGCTGCCAGGAAGGTAACGGCGTTTTTCCTGCCAAGTAAAATGGCGATTGTTTTACGACCGTTTTCCTTGTCACCATCCAAATCCCGAATGTTATTTGATAACATAATACTTCCAATGAAGATGGCTACCGGAATGGATACCCAGATAACATTTGCAGTTATTGTTTGTGTTTGGACAAAATAACTAATCCCTATAATGACAGTT